>NZ_JBLZNC010000005.1:0-307205 GCF_048553715.1 Sagittula sp. SSi028
CCGGTCCCCGGCGGCGTCGGCCCTATGACCATCGCCTGTCTGCTGGCCAACACCGTCACCGCCTGCTGCCGCGCCAACGGGTTGACCGAACCGGACGGGCTGACGGCGTAACACTTTAAAACTTGCGCATATGAAAAGGGCGGGGAAGATCCCCGCCCTACGTCGTTTCAGTGCGTGCCGATCATGCGTCGGGGTAGATCGGGAATTTGGCGCAAAGCGCTTCGACTTCGGCTTTGACCTTGGCTTCGACCTCGGCGTTGCCGTCCTCGCCATTGGCGGCAAGGCCGTCGACCACTTCGATGATCCAGTCGGCGATCTGGCGGAACTCTGCCTCGCCAAAGCCACGGGTGGTGCCAGCGGGCGAGCCCAGACGGATCCCCGAGGTGACCATCGGCTTTTCCGGGTCAAAGGGAACGCCGTTCTTGTTGCACGTGATATGCGCGCGGCCCAATGCCTTTTCGGTGGCATTGCCTTTGACGCCTTTGGGGCGCAGGTCGACCAGCACCACATGGGTGTCGGTGCCGTGGGTGACGGTGTCCAGACCACCCTTGATCAACTGGTCCGACAGCGCCTGCGCGTTGGCGATGACCTGCTTTTGGTACGCCTTGAACTCGGGGCGCAGCGCCTCGCCAAAGGCCACGGCCTTGGCCGCGATCACATGCATCAGCGGGCCGCCCTGAATGCCGGGGAAGATGGCGGAGTTGAACTTTTTCGCCAGTGCCTCGTCATTCGTGAGGATCATGCCGCCGCGCGGGCCACGCAGGGTTTTATGCGTGGTGGTGGTGGCCACATGGGCGTGCGGGAAGGGCGAGGGGTGTTCGCCCGCCGCAACGAGACCTGCAAAATGCGCCATATCAACGTGCAGATAGGCGCCGACGCTGTCCGCGATTTCGCGCATCTTGGCAAAATCGATCTGGCGCGGGATCGCAGAGCCACCGGCAATGATCAGCTTGGGCTTGTGTTCGTTGGCCAGTTCCTGAACCTGATCGTAGTCAAGCAGGTTGTCCTGTTTGCGCACGCCGTACTGGATGGCGTTGAACCATTTGCCGGACTGGTTGGGACGCGCGCCGTGGGTCAGATGGCCACCGGCGTCGAGGCTCATGCCCAGAATGGTGTCGCCGGGCTGCAGCAGTGCGGTAAAGACACCCTGGTTGGCCTGAGAGCCGGAGTTCGGCTGCACATTGGCGAATTCGCAGTTGAACAGCTGCTTGGCGCGGTCAATGGCGAGGTTTTCAGCCACATCCACCCAGTCGCAGCCGCCGTAGTAGCGTTTGCCCGGGTAGCCTTCGGCATATTTGTTGGTCATCACCGACCCCTGCGCCTGCATGACGGCGCGGCTGACGATGTTTTCCGAGGCGATCAGCTCGATCTCGTTGCGCTGGCGGCCCAGTTCACCAGTGATGGAGGAAAAAAGCTCGGGGTCGCGGTCGGCGAGGCTTTCTGTGAAGAAACCTTTGGCGGACATGGTCTGATCTCCTGTCAGGATGGCTTTGCGCGGTGAAGTATCGCAAAGAAAGCCCGACGCAAAGGCGGCAAAACGACTATGCAGAATATTCTTGCGCCAGATCTGGCTCATTTGGGGTGAATGTGCTTCGATCCGCACGGTTCGGGGTGCACAGGAAACAGGCGTGCTCTCTTGTCGGCTTGGAGAATGCCATGTCTTTACGGATTGCCTTTTGCGCCTCGCGCGCGCCGATTGCGCAGGCGGCGGCGGCAGGATTGTCGCGGCGCTATGGCGATCATGCGGAAGAGGGGGCCGATGTGATCGTGGCGCTTGGGGGGGACGGCTTTATGTTGCAAACCCTGCATCGCACACAAGCCAATCCTGCGCCGGTCTACGGTATGAACCGTGGAACCGTCGGATTTTTGATGAACGAATATTCCGAACACGCGCTGGTGGAGCGTTTGCAAGCGGCAGAGGAAGCGGTGATCAATCCGCTGGGGATGCGCGCCCTGTGTGCGGACGGAACAGAGCACCGTGGCCTTGCAATCAACGAAGTGTCATTGCTGCGCGCCGGTCCTCAGGCGGCCAAGCTGCGGATCAGCGTAGACGGCAAGGTGCGTCTGCCCGAGCTGGTCTGTGATGGGGCCCTGGTGGCGACGCCCGCGGGGTCTACGGCTTATAATTACAGCGCGCATGGGCCGATTCTGCCGATCGGGGCGGATGTTCTGGCACTGACGGCGGTTGCCGCCTTTCGCCCGCGCCGGTGGCGAGGGGCGCTGTTGCCCAAGGCGGCAGAGGTCTGTTTTGACGTTCTGGAAGCGGAGAAGCGTCCGGTTATGGCGGAGGCGGACAGCGTCGCTGTGCGCGATGTCACGCGGGTGCATATCCGCTCCGAGCCGGGCGTGGCGCATCGGGTTTTGTTCGATCCCGGTCACGGGCTGGAAGAACGTCTGATCCAGGAACAATTCGTTTAGGGTCATCGGGCGGCTCTGTTTGCTAACGCAAAAGCGCCCGCCCGCCGACCCGTCCAGCGCAAAATAATATGGCTGTGAACCTCGGCTTTACGGGTTGCGTGAATAGTCCCCCGCAGATGGGCAGTTCGATACGCGGACTGTGATCAATGCGACACGTAAAGGGGGCTGATATGTGTTTCGTGGCGGGCTGCAACATTTCGACGCCGGGCGGTGGTCGCCCGATTGAGCATATTCGGGCGGGCGATCTGGTCGACACAGTAGATGGCCGGGTCGAGCAGGTGCTGTGGGCAGGGCTGTCGCGCATCCCCTTTGCCGAGCAGATGATCAACACGCGCAAACGGCCCGTGCGAATCGGACGTGGGGCCTTAGGGCCGCAAGTGCCGCAAAAGGCGGTTTTGATTTCACCACAGCATCGCGTGTTGGTCCGGTCGCGTCAGGTTTTGCGGATGCTTGGCAGCGCCGAGGCGTTTGTGCCTGCCTTGTCGCTGACCAGCCTGCCGGGCATTCGGGTCATGCCGCCCTTGCCAGAACTGGAGTACCTGCATCTGGCGTGCGCGCGACACAGTGTGTTGCTGGTCGAGGGGATCGGAGTAGAGAGCATTCTGCCGGAGCCGTCGACCCTGCAGGAGCTTGGGTCTGCGGAACGGGTCAGCGTGTCCGAGCAGATGGAATGGACCCCCTACAGCCTGCGGCCGGGCGATCACGCGCGCCCCGTTTTGTCCATGCGCAAGGCCGAAACCTTGGTCCAACGCTGTATGCGCAGCCGCATGCCGATGTATTTGCCGCCGGGCGCCCCCCAGCCGCAAGCGCGTGAAGCCGACGTTTGATATTCGGCGCATTGCCGAAAGTGACAGGGTTGTTCACGCATCGATTTGCCCCATCTTGCCTGATCAATCGGGTTAATAGCCCGGCGCGCGCATGATGGGGGCCGATAGATGGCACAAGAACTGAACTGCACCTATGTGCCGGACCGTGACTTTCTTCTTGATGGGGAAGGGAGCGTCGAAATCATCTGGTACGTGGATTACACCTGCCCGCACACGCGACGGGTGCGCGATATTGTCCGCCGGTCGCCTGCGCGGTTCGGGGCGCAAAGCACGGCGGTTGTGGTCCGCTTCATCCTGCCAGACCACGACGACGCCGGGGCCGAGCTGGCCATTCGCGCGGCGATTGCGGCCCACCAGCAAGGACAATTCGCCGAACTCCACACGGCCCTGTTCGAGGCGAAGCCGCCCTTTACGCAGGAAAGCATAGAGGAGCTGGCATCCGGTCTGGGACTGGACGTGGACCGGCTTCGCCGCGATATGCGCTCGGACGAGACGGACGAGAAGATTGATTTCGACCGGCGGGCCTTGGGCGATACATCCCATGTGCATATACCGCTGATCTTTATCGACGGGCGGTTTTACGAAGGGGCCTGGGCCGAAGATGCCATCATCGATGCCATCGAAAAGCCCCTTGGCGTGCGTCTGACGCTTGCGGGAAATGACTTCTTCCATTGGGCCGCATCGGCGGGGCTGGTGCTGATCCTTGCGACCATTGCAGCGCTGATCGTGGCCAATATCGGATTCCACGATGCCTATGAGGCCTTCCGCGAGACCGAGTTTTCGCTGAACTTTGGCGAGGCTGGCTTTGGCCTGCCGCTGGAGACATGGGTCAACGACGGATTGATGGCGCTGTTTTTCCTGCTCATCGGTGTCGAGATCAAGCGGGAAATCATTTTCGGCGAACTCAGCGATTGGAACCGCGCCATTTTGCCGATCATTGGCGCGGTGGGCGGGATGCTGGTACCCGCAGGCATCTATGTCGCGGTGAACTATGGCGGAGAATACATCCACGGCTGGGGCGTTCCCATGGCGACGGATATTGCCTTTACCCTCGGGATTATGGCGCTGCTGGGCTCTAAAGTGCCCACATCTTTGAAGGTGTTCGTGTCTGCTTTGGCGATTGCGGACGACCTCGGGGCAATTCTGGTGATCGCGTTGTTTTATGGGCACGGGTTCCATCTGGACGCCTTTTTGTGGGCGGTCGTGGTGCTGGCGGCCATGTTCGCGCTGAACTGGGGCAAGGTGTACAACCGCACGCCTTATCTGGTGTTGGGCGTGGCCCTGTGGTTCTTTGTCTATGAAAGCGGCCTGCACGCGACGCTGGCCGGTGTGTTGACGGCCGCAGCCCTGCCGTCACGGCGTCCCGCCGACGGGCGCAGTGTGGCCATGCAGGCCGCCGCCATTGTCGATGGCGAAGATGAGCCGGAACAGGTGGGCGATGCCGCCGTGCGCCGTCTGCAAAATGCGGTGGACCGACTGCGCGAGCCGGGGTTCCACCTGCAACAGGCTTTGGAAACCTATTCCAACTTTATCATCCTGCCGCTGTTTGCGTTCTTTAATACGGGGCTGTTGATCATCGGGTCGACATTCTCGCCGCTGGCACCAGAAAGCCTTGGCGTCATGCTGGGCCTGTACATCGGCAAGCCGCTGGGCATCGTTGGCGTGGTCTTTATCGCGACGCATCTGGGGTGGGCGCGCTTGTCGTCCGAGATCAGTTGGACGCAGATGATCGGGGCGGGATTCCTTGCCGGTGTGGGCTTTACCATGTCGATCTTTATAAGCTCTGCCGCGTTTGAGGGCAGCGAGCTGGAAAGCGTGAAACTGGCGGTGTTGCTGGCCTCGACGGCGGCGGCGGTCACCGGATCCTTGCTGTTGTGGTTCGCACCTAAGATCGGGTCAAACTGATTGGCGCAGGCCCACCGGATGGGCCTGCCCTGTGTTCAAGCCGCGTAGCCCAATCCCTGTAGGGCTGCGCGCACCTCGTCCAGAATGGCGGGATCGTCGATGGTGGCCGGCATCTTGAACTCGGCATTGTCGGCGATCTTGACCATTGTGGCGCGCAGGATTTTGCCCGACCGTGTCTTGGGCAGGCGATCCACGACACAGGCCAGTTTGAACGCGGCCACCGGCCCGATCTGGTCACGGACGAGGGATACACATTCCTGCACCACCTCCGCGTGTGGTCGGTTGCATCCTGCGTTCAGACACAGAAACCCCAACGGCAACTGCCCCTTGAGCGGGTCTGTCACGCCAATCACCGCGCATTCCGCCACATCCGCGTGAGAGGACAGGACCTCCTCCATCGCGCCGGTGGACAGGCGGTGGCCGGCAACGTTGATCACGTCATCGGTGCGCGCCATGATATAGACGTAGCCGTCTTCGTCGATCAGCCCCGCATCGCCGGTCTCGTAATATCCCGGAAAGCGGTCGAGATAGCTTTTGCGAAAGCGGTCTTCGGCGTTCCACAGCGTCGGCAGCGTTCCGGGGGGCAGGGGCAGTTTGGCCACGATCGCGCCCAGCTCACCTGCGGGCAGTTCGCGCCCCTCATCGTCGAGCACTTTCATCTCGTAGCCGGGCAGGGGCACCGTCGGGCTGCCGAGCTTGACCGGCAGTTCTTCGATCCCCAAGGGGTTGCAGATTGCGGGGTAGCCCAATTCGGTTTGCCACCAATGGTCGATGACCGGCACCTGAAGCTGTGTCTGCGCCCATTTGATCGTGTCGGGATCTGCGCGCTCTCCCGCCAGAAACACCTGTTTCAGGCAGCCGAGATCGTATTTGCGCACGAATTCGCCCTTTGGGTCCTCGCGTTTGACGGCGCGAAAGGCCGTGGGGGCGGTAAAGAACGTCTTGACCTTGTGTTCGGAAATCACCCGCCAGAAGGTGCCCGCATCAGGGGTCCCCACGGGCTTGCCCTCGAATACGATGGTGGTGTTGCCGTGCACCAGCGGACCGTAGCAGATATAGCTGTGACCCACGACCCAGCCCACGTCAGACGCGGCCCAAAAGACATCGCCGGGATCGACGTTAAAGACATTCTTCATCGTCCAGTTCAGCGCGACCAAATGACCGGCTGTGTGGCGCACAACGCCTTTGGGCTGACCCGTGGTGCCGGATGTGTACAAGATGTATGCGGGGTGATTGCCCTCCACCGGCACACAGTCTGCGGGTTGCACGCCATATTGGAAACCGTGCCAGTTCACGTCCCGCCCTTCGACCAGTTGCGCGACCTCTTGTTCGCGCTGGAATATCACGCAGAAGTCCGGTTTGTGGCTGGCCTGATCGATGGCCGCGTCAAGCAACGGTTTGTAATGCACCACGCGCCCCGGCTCGAGCCCGCAGGAGGCTGCGATGATGGCCTTGGGCGTGGCGTCGTCGATCCGCACCGCCAGTTCATGCGCCGCGAAGCCGCCAAACACCACCGAATGCACCGCGCCCAAACGGGCGCAGGCCAGCATGGCCTCCAGTGCTTCGGGGATCATGGGCATGTAGATGATGACGCGGTCGCCCTTTTCCACGCCCTTGGCGCGCAAAGCCCCGGCAAGCGATGCCACGCGGTTGCGCAGCTCGACATAGGATATTTCGCGTTTGGTTTGCGTGATCGGACTGTCGTAGATGATGGCGGTCTGTTCGCCGCGCCCCGCCTCCACATGGCGGTCGACCGCATTCCAGCAGGTGTTGACCATGCCATCGGCAAACCATTCGTACATGTGGTTGCCCAGATCGCTCAGCGCCCGCGTCGGCGGCGTGTCCCAATCGATCTGTTCGGCGGCCTGCGTCCAGAATGCCTCTGGGTCTGCGCGCCAAGCATCATAGACCTGTGAATAGCCCATGTGTTCCTCCCTTAATTCTCCTCACATCTTGGTTAGGATGTGACGTGGCGTCCTCGCAAGGGTGTTGGCGCATGACAGTGTCGAATAGCGCTTTACTTTGCGATTTCGCGGGGAGCACGGCTTGCAAAATTTTGCAAACCGGGAGGTTTTGTGGGGGTTTTCTGCGAAGTCACTGGGACTTTGCAAACTTGGCTTCCTGCCCTGCAAAGCGGGTGAGTCGCGGGGCCTGCCTTGGCCAGCCCCGCGCCTGTGTTCATCAGCCGTAGTGGCCCACCGGTGTGCCTGCGATGGCGGCCATGTTCAGCAGGCCGCGTGCGGTGATCGACGGGGTCACGATATGGGCGCGGTTGCCCATGCCCATCAGGATCGGCCCGACTTCCAGACCACCGGCCTTCATTTTCAGGATGTTGCGCGTGGCAGAGGCCGCATCCGACGACCCGAAGACCAGCACATTCGCAGCCCCCTGCATGCGGTTCGACGGCAGCAGACGTTCACGCAGATCCGGATCCAGCGCCGCGTCCACGTTCATCTCTCCCTCGTAGCAGAAGTCGCATTCCAGCGAATCGAGGATTTCCAGCGCCTCGCGCAGACGGGGGCCGGACCCTTCGGCCTGATTGCCAAAGGACGACTGCGAGCAGAAGGCCACGTTCGGTTTCAGGCCAAAGCGGCGCACGTGACGCGCCGCACCGCGGGCTGTCAGCGCCAGCTGTTCCGGCGTGGGGGCCTGATTGACGTGGGTGTCCGCGATAAACAGCGGCCCGTCCTCGAGGATCATCAACGACAGCGCGCCCTGCGGGTGATGCGCCTTGGTGCCCAGAACCTGACGGACGTAGTTCAAATGCCAGCGATATTCACCAAAGGTGCCGCAGATCAGCGAGTCCGCCTCGTCACGGTGCACCATGACCGCCCCGATGGCGGTGGTATTGGTGCGCATGACGGCCCGCGCCAGATCCGGTGTCACCCCGCGCCGCGCCATGATCTGGTGGTAGGTTTCCCAATAATCGCGGTAGCGCGGATCGTTTTCGGGGTTCACCACGTGGAAGTCCTGACCGGGGCGGATTTTCAGGCCGAAACGTTCGCAGCGGCTTTCCATGACCTCGGGGCGACCGATCAGAATGGGGGTTTCGGTGGTTTCTTCCAGAATGGCCTGTGCGGCGCGCAGCACGCGCTCATCCTCGCCCTCGGCAAAGACGATGCGGCGGGCGGCGGTGGCGGCAGCTTCAAACACGGGGCGCATCAGCATCGAGGATTTGAAGACCGAGGCGTCAAGCTGCTGCTTGTATGCCTTGATGTCCTCCAGCGGGCGCTCGGCCACGCCGGTGTCCATGGCAGCCTGCGCAACGGCGGTCGACACCACGCCGGACAGACGCGGGTCAAACGGCTTGGGGATCAGATAATCGGCGCCAAAGGTCAGCTGTTCGCCACGATAGGCCGCGGCCGCTTCGGCGCTGGTGGTGGCGCGCGCCAGTTCGGCAATGCCTTTGACGCAGGCGATCTTCATCTCGTCGTTGATCGTAGTGGCGCCCACGTCCAGCGCGCCACGGAAGATAAACGGGAAACACAGCACGTTGTTGACCTGATTGGGAAAATCGCTGCGTCCGGTGGCGATGATGGCATCCGGCACCGCCTCGCGCGCAAGGTCGGGCAGGATCTCGGGGTTGGGGTTGGCCAGCGCAAAGATCACCGGCTTGGCGGTCATTTTCTTGACGTGTTCGGGTTTCAGAACGTTCGGTCCCGACAGGCCAAGGAACAGGTCCGCGCCGTCGATCACCTCGTCCAGCGTGCGCTTGTCCGAGGCCTGGGCAAAGGCCGCCTTTTGCGGGTTCATATCCTCGGTGCGGCCTTCGTAGACCAGTCCGTGAATGTCGCACAGCCAGATGTTTTCGCGTTTGACGCCCAGTTTTACCAGCATATTCAGGCAGGCAATGCCCGCCGCCCCGCCACCGGTGGAGACGATCTTGATGTCCTCGAACCGCTTGCCGGCCACATGCAGCGCGTTGGTCGCGGCGGCACCCACAACGATGGCGGTGCCGTGCTGGTCGTCGTGAAAGACGGGAATGTTCATCCGCTCGCGGCAGATCTGTTCAACGATAAAGCAGTCGGGCGCTTTGATGTCTTCGAGGTTGATCGCGCCAAAGGTCGGCTCCAGCGCGCAGACGATGTCGGCCAGTTTTTCAGGGTCGGGCTGGTCGAGCTCGATGTCGAAACAGTCGATGCCCGCGAATTTCTTGAACAGGACGGCCTTGCCTTCCATCACCGGCTTCGACGCGAGCGCGCCGATGTTGCCAAGGCCCAGCACGGCGGTGCCGTTCGACACAACGGCCACAAGGTTGCCGCGTGTGGTGTATTTGCGCGCGGCGGTTGGGTCTGCCTTGATCTCGATGCAGGCCTCGGCCACGCCGGGAGAATAGGCGCGCGACAGGTCGCGGCCATTGGCCATCGGCTTGGTGGCGCGGATTTCCAGCTTACCGGGCTTGGGGTTTTCGTGGTAATGCAGCGCCGCCTCGCGGAGGGTATCCTTGGCGGTGTCTTGGCTTTGGTCGCTCATCGGGGGCCTCCGGTAAAGTTTGTTTAGCGTTGAACAAATGCGCAATCTGACGTGACGTCGCGATAGCAGGAGCCATAGGCGAATGCCAAGGCAGAGCAGACATGTCCGTGCAGAAAAGCCGCAAAAGGGATTAAATTTCCGTTCCCTTAAGCGATGGGCTGAACCGGGCAAAATTGCACAGGCCTTCCGTCGGGGGCGGGGTTGCAAATGTCGGGGCGGCTCAGCAACATACCGTGATCAAAATTCTGGAGTGTCCTATGTCTTTGGCTGATGCCGCACGCGCGGTGCGCGAAAACGCCTATGCGCCTTATTCCCAGTTCAAGGTCGGGGCCGCGCTGCGCACCCCGTCTGGTGCGATCTATGCAGGCTGCAACGTCGAAAACGTGGCCTACCCCGAAGGCACCTGCGCGGAAGCAGGGGCAATCGCGGCAATGATTGCTGCGGGCGAGACCGAAATCACCGAGGCCTATGTGATCGCGGACAGCCCCGCGCCCGTGCCGCCCTGCGGCGGGTGCCGCCAGAAGCTGCGGGAGTTTGCCAAGGGAGATGTGAAAATCACCATGGCAACGACCGATGGGAAAACGCAGGTCATCACCGTCACGGATCTGCTGCCGGGGGCGTTTACCAACGACCATATGGACAACGGCTGATGGACGCGCGCACGGTGATTGGCCGATTGCGGCGCGGCGAAGACCCGCAGCCGTCGGAACTGGCGTGGTTTGCGGCGGGGCTTGCCTCTGGCGGGGTGAGCGACGCGCAGGCCGGCGCCTTTGCCATGGGCGTGTGCCTGCGTGGGCTGTCTGATGCGGGCCGCGTGGCGCTGACGCTGGCCATGCGCGATTCCGGTGATGTTTTGAACTGGGATCTTGACGGACCGGTGGTCGACAAACATTCCACCGGAGGTGTCGGCGATTGTGTGTCGCTGGTTCTGGCTCCGATGCTGGCCGCCTGTGGCGTCTATGTGCCGATGATCTCGGGGCGGGGCTTGGGTCACACGGGCGGCACCCTTGATAAGCTGGAGGCCATTCCCGGCTATTCTGTGTCCCCGGACGAGGATCGCTTGCGTCGGGTGGTGTCGGAGGTGGGCTGCGCCATTGTCAGCGCCTCTGGCGATATCGCGCCTGCGGACAAACGTCTGTATGCGGTGCGCGACGTGTCTGCCACGGTCGAAAGCCTTGATCTGATCACGGCCTCGATCCTGTCCAAGAAGCTGGCAGCCGGTTTGCAGTCCTTGGTGCTGGATGTGAAATGCGGCTCCGGCGCATTTATGAAAACGCCCGAAGATGCGCGCGCCTTGGCGCAGGCGCTGGTCAGCACGGCCAATGCAGCGGGCTGCCCGACCTCGGCGCTGATCACCGATATGTCGCAACCTCTGGTGCCCAGCCTTGGCAACGCGCTGGAGGTGGAGCTGTGCATGCAGGTTCTGACCACGGCGCAAGGCGGGCCGCTGCGCGATCTGTGCCTGTCGCTCGGGGCGGAGCTGTTGCACACCGCTGGCATCGATGGCGGAACCGAGCGGCTGGAACGCGCGCTGGACAGTGGCGCGGCCGCCGAACGTTTTGGCAAAATGGTGCACGCGCTGGGCGGGCCGGTGGATTTTGTCGAGAACTGGCAAAGGCTTTTGCCCGAAGCGCCGGTCATCCGCGAGGTCACCGCACAGCAATCCGGCACGGTCAGCGCGATTGATGGCGAGGCCTTGGGCCTGGCCGTGGTCGATCTGGGCGGCGGGCGTCGGGTGGAAACCGATCCCGTTAATCCGGCTGTTGGCCTGACAGAGGTCGTGCGGCTTGGCGCCCAAGTGGAAAAGGGGCAGCCGCTGGCCCGCATCCACGCCGCGCGCGAAGAGCACGCCGATCAGGCCGCCGCTGCCGTGCGCGCGGCGATCACCTATGGTGCGCCCTGCGCGCAGCCCCCTTTGGTTCTGGAGCGTATCGGATGAGCCGTGCATTCTTGGTTGTGATGGATTCGGTCGGGATCGGTGGTGCGCCGGATGCGGCGGCGTTCTTTAACGACAGCCGTCCTGACACAGGGGCCAACACGCTTGGCCATATCTTCGACGCCTGCGCAAAAGGGGCTGCCGAGGAGGGGCGCGGTGGTCCGTTGCATCTGCCGCATCTGGCGGCTTTGGGGCTGTATCACGCCGCGGATCTGGCCACGGGCGACAGCCGCGCTGTGCTGCCTGCCGATGCGATCACCGGACGCTGGGGCGCCGCGACAGAGCAGTCCAAGGGCAAGGACACACCGTCGGGCCATTGGGAGCTCGCCGGCCTGCCGGTGCCATGGGACTGGCATTACTTTCCCGATGCGCAGCCAGCCTTCCCGCCCGAGCTGATGGCCCGCGTCTGCGAGATCGCCGGAGTGGAGGGCACGCTGGCAAATTGCCACGGGTCGGGGACGGTGATGATCGACCGCTTCGGGGCGGAGCATCTGCGCACTGGCCAGCCGATCTGCTACACCTCTGCCGACAGCGTGTTCCAGATCGCCGCGCATGAGGAACACTTTGGTCTCGACCGGCTGTATGCCCTGTGCGAGGCGCTGGCACCGATCCTGCACGGGATGAAGGTCGGTCGTGTGATTGCGCGCCCCTTTGTCGGCGAAGAAGGCAGCTTTGCCCGCACCACCAACCGGCACGACTACGCCATCACACCGCCCGCGCCGGTTCTGACCAATTGGGCGCAGGATGCGGGGCGCCATGTGCATGCCATAGGCAAGATTGGCGATATCTTTACCATGACCGGCATCGACAGCGTGGTCAAAGGCGCAGATGACGTTCTGATGGGGCATCTGTTCGACGCGGTGGACCAGCAGCCTGACGGGTCGTTCACCTTCGCCAACTTCGTCGAATTCGACTCGCTTTACGGCCACCGCCGTGATGTGTCGGGCTATGCGCGCCATCTGGAATGGTTCGATGCCCAACTGGGCGCGCTGTTGCCACGTCTGGGCGCGGATGATCTGTTGGTCATCACCGCAGACCATGGCAATGACCCGACATGGACCGGCACGGACCACACCCGCGAACGGGTGCCGGTTCTGGTGGCGGGGCAGGGTGCAGGCCCCTTGGGGCAGGTGGCTTTTGTGGACGTCGCGGCCTCGATTGCGGCACATCTGGACATACCGGCACAAGGGCCGGGAAGGAGCTTCTTGTGAGAGACCCGAACGAACCCATGACCGAGGAAGAGCTGCACACGGTTGTGCATCTGCCAAAGGTCGAGCTGCACACCCATTTCGAAGGCTGCGCGCCGCCTGCCTTTATCCGTGGGCTGGCCAAGGAAAAGAAGGTCGACCTGTCGAAGATCTTCCGCCCCGACGGGTCGTATGATTACCGCGACTTCTGGCATTTCCTCGAAGTGTACGAGGCCGCGACATCTGTGCTGAAGTCGCCTGAGGATTTCGCCCGCCTGTGCAAGGCCATCCTTGACGAAAGCGCGGATCAGGGGATCGTCTACCTCGAAAGCTTTATCAGTCCTGATTTCTGCGGTGGCGGTGATGTCGGCGCGTGGAAGGAATACCTGCACGCCATTCAGGACGCCGCCGCTGAGGCGCGGCGCGATCATGGCATCGTCATGCGCGGTGTCGTGACCTGTATCCGCCACTTTGGTCCCGAAAAGGCCAAGGACGCCGCGCGCTGCGCCGCCGAGACGGCAGGCGACTGGATCACCGGTTTTGGCATGGGCGGCGACGAAAAACAGGGCAAGCAGCGTGATTTTGCGTGGTCGTTCGATTGCGCGCGCGAGGCCGGCCTGAAGCTGACGACCCACGCGGGCGAATGGAACGGCCCGTCCGAGGTGCGCGACGCGGTTGAGGATCTGGGCGTGGATCGCATCGGTCACGGGGTGAACGCCCATAGCGACCCCGCGCTGATGGACCTGCTGGCAGAGCGCAACATCACGCTAGAGGTCTGTCCCGGGTCGAACGTGTTTCTGGGGGTGTTTGGAGCGCTGGATCAGCATCCCATCCAGAAGCTGCGCGCCCGTGGCGTGCCCGTGACGGTATCGACTGATGACCCGCCCTTTTTCCACACAACCATGAAGAAGGAATACGAAGCCCTTGCACGTACCTTCCGCTGGGGCGAAGAGGTGTTCAGAGAGTTGAACAAGACCGCCATCGACGCCGCATTCTGCGACGACACGACCCGCGCGGCGGTCACCAAGATATTGGAGCGCCCATGACACAGCATCTTACCGTCGTTGATCACCCTCTGGTTCAGCACAAACTGTCGATCATGCGAAACAAGGACACCTCGACCGCGTCCTTTCGTCAGTTGCTGCGCGAAATCAGCCACTTGCTGGCCTATGAGGTGACGCGCGACCTGCCGGTGACCGGTGTGAAGATCCAGACCCCCATGTGCGAGATGGACGCCCCCATGATCGAGGGCAAGAAGCTGGCGCTGGTGTCGATCCTGCGGGCCGGCAATGGCTTGCTGGACGGCATTCTGGAACTGATTCCGGCGGCACGGGTGGGGTTCATCGGCCTGTACCGCGATGAGGAAACGCTCAAACCCGTCGAATACTATAACAAGCTGCCCTCCAATCTGGAGGATCGGCTGACCATTGTGGTGGACCCGATGCTGGCCACGGGGAACTCCTCGGCGGCAGCGATCGACATGGTGAAGGCTGCTGGCGCCAAGAACATCATCTTCTTGTGCCTGCTGGCCGCGCCCGAGGGCGTCGCACGGATGAAAGAGGTGCACCCGGACGTGCCGGTGGTCACCGCATCGCTGGACGAAAAGCTCAATGAGCAGGGGTACATCATCCCAGGTCTTGGCGACGCGGGCGACCGCATGTTCGGCACCAAGTAGCCGTTTCTGCAACGCTGACGGATCAACCGGCAGGGCATCGCGCCCTTGCCGGTTTTTCTATGTCTGCTGATTCGGAATCCGAGAGCTTTTCCCGCTTCTGAAACATGATCTGTGCATGGTTTCGGGGTGTTCGCAGGCTTGCGGAAAAAGACCGTTTCCATTTTGCAGCTTTATTTTGTGCCCAAAATGGGGCGATTCTGCGGCGGGCTGATACTATCACTTGATGATGGCCGCCGATGGGGCGGTTCTGTCGTCGTGTTAATTTTTCAAAGCTTTACAGGCGCATGCGGCTGCGTCATTGTGTGTGGTACATCTGTGGGGGCAGACATGACGATAAAGAATATGGCGCTTTGCGCCACAGTTTTGACCTATTTTACCGGATTTGCGCAGCCCGTGGCGGCGCAGTCCGATCTGCCAGTGAACTTTCCACCGGCCAGCTTTGACGGGTCCCAGTTTGTGGATAACGCAGGCTGTGTTTTTGTCCGCGCGGGCTTTGACGGGAATGTCACTTGGGTGCCGCGCGTGACGCGCGCACGCACCCACGTTTGCGGCCAAAGTCCGACATTCGGGGGCGTGGCAACGGCCTCTGCTCCGGCGGCACAGCCCGCACCAGCACCCCGCGCGGAGCCGGTGCAAATCACATTGCCTGCGCCGGTTGCTACAGCTGCGGCCCCGGCCGCCGCGCCGAAACCCGCACCTGTCGTGCGCCGCACGGCCACGACTGTCGCCACAGCGCGCAGCGCGCCGCAGGTGATCAAGGCCCCGGCCTCCAAACCCGTTGCCGCGCAGCCACCCCGCGTGGTCCGTGCCGTGCCGCAGGTGGCCAACCCCGCGCCCACGGCCGCGATCAACAGCAACCTGCAGCCGGTGCGCATTGGCAGCCGCGAGGCCTGCTCTGCGGGCAAGACCTACCGTGTCGTAAACGGCAAACGTCTGGATGTGCGCTGCGGCCCGCAAACCGGACCCGTGGTCGAGGTGATCCGTCGCGGCGATGCGCCGACCGACGGGGCGAATGTGCATTACAACCGCTCGTCATGGCAGGGGTCATCCCTGTCGCCGCAAACGCGGATCGTGCCGCGCGCCGTGTTCGAAGACAAAGGCGCGCAGATCGCGCATGTGCCGCAGGGGTACAAGCCCGCGTGGAGCGACGACCGCCTGAACCCGTACCGTGGTGTGCAAACCGTTGCGGGTTACCGCGACACGCAGGCCATCTGGTCCAATCAGGTGCCGCGCCGCTTGGTGTCGCGCGCGAACGAGGGGCGGTCCTTCCCGGGGAACCTCTGGACCCGCAAGTACAAGCACGAGGTCAAGGACCCCACCATTGCTTACGACGCGAATGTGCCCTATCCGCCGGCGCGTGTTCAGGCGAAATACGCACATCAGGCGCAGTACCGCACATCGGTTTTGTCGACCAAAGGCAGCGACGCCGCCCGCAGCTATGTGGAAATCGGTGTCTTCTCGACCGCGCCCAAGGCGCAGGCCGCCGTCCAGCGGCTTGCCTCTGCAGGGCTGGCCGTGCGCGCGGCGACCGTGTCACACAACGGGCAAAGCATGCAGAAACTGCGGGTTGGGCCGTTTGCCTCCGCAGCTTCGGCGCAGGCCGCGCTGTCTGCGGTGCATTCGGTGGGCTATCGCCAAGCCTACATCCGCTGAAACCCGATCAGTACAGCATAGAAACCCCGCCACTGGCGGGGTTTTTGCGTCCTTGGGGATCAGTTGCCGCAGATCCCCTGCAACCGCACCCAATCCGCATCGGTCAGCACCATGCGCGAGCCATTCTCGCCATGGGGATCGGCCTCGATCAGGGGGAGGGTGCTTTCGCCGGTGATGTCCACCGCATAGGCAAACGGGGTCGAGCGCAGTTCGGCCTTGGCAAAGGCAGGTAACAGCCGGTCGGCGTCCGGCGTTTGCGCGGGGCGCGTCATCAGGGTTTCCGCGTAGCGCGACAGGGCGCTGTCGGGCAGGGCGCCGGTGGTCAACAGCTTGAGCGTGGCGATCAGGCCTGCCTCATCCAGCACATCCCCCAGCGGGTCCGTGTTGCTGGCGCGCGTGGCCTCTGCCAAGGCGAAACCTGCAGCCACATCGGGGTCCTCGTAATCCTCGACGACCTTGCGGTTCAGCACGATAATGCGACCGGGCAAATGGATGCTGGTAAAGGCCCCGTCCGGCACGATTACAACGCTGCCAGAGGTCTGCACCCGTTGCGACAGGCGGCGCAGCGGCCCTTGGGCATCGGGGGTGCTGCAGGCCTGTCCGGTCAGCCGTGTCACATGTGACAGCAGGCGGCTGCCGATCTCGGCCCGTTTGACGGTGGGCACGACATTGGTGGCATAGCGTGCCATAGCGTCAGGCAGCCAAAGCACCGCTGCAAGAACAACCACCGCCGCAATCGACCCCGACAGAAGAAACCGCAGCTTCCCCGGATGGGGGCGGCGCCGTTCGATGGCGCGCAGCAGCTTGTCCAGCCCTTCGATCATCTCGGTCTCGTTGGCCCCCAGTTCCAACGTCTCTTCGTCGTCGGTGTCGGGGTGATAGATGGCGGGCAGTTGCGTGCCGTTTGCGCGCGTGATCGCCCCAAGCGACCAATGGGCCAGCACATCCCCACGGGTGGAGGTCATGGTCAGCGTCGCGTCGCCGAGTGAGACAATCACCTCGCGCCGCTGTGTGTCCGCGTCGGGACGCCACAGGCCAGTGGCCTCAAGCCGGGTGAATTGGGTCAATGCGGTCATATGCGGGCGCTGCTCAGCCTCTGATGTTTGGGGCGACGATACACAGCGCCTGCATTATGTGCAATTGGCAGCTGTTCCTTGGCCTGCAAACGCTGTGCTACAGCGTTCGGGCAAGCGCGCGCAGTTCAAACTTCTGGATCTTTCCGGTGGAGGTTTTCGGGAGATCCTGAAACACGACCTTCTTGGGGCATTTGAACCCGGCCAGATGGGCGCGGGCATGGGCGATCAGCTCTGCCTCGGTGGCGGTGTGGCCGTCTTTTGGTTCGACAAAGGCGCAAGGGATCTCTCCCCAAGTGTCGTCGGGTTTGGCCACCACCGCGCAGAGCATCACGGCGGGATGCGTCATCAGCGTGTTTTCAACCTCGACAGACGAGATATTCTCGCCCCCCGAGATGATGATGTCCTTGGCACGATCCGCGATCTGCACATAGCTGTCGGGGTGCATCACGGCGATGTCGCCGGAGTGGAAGACCCCACCGGCAAAGGCCTCTGCTGTGGCGGCGGGGTTCTTGTAGTAGCCTTTCATCACGCCATTGCCGCGAAAGGTGATCTCGCCCCGGGTTTGGCCATCGCGGGGAACGGGGGCGCCTTGATCGTCACAGACGCCCACCGGCTCCATAAAGGGCATGGCAACACCCTGACGGGACTTCAGCGCGGCGCGATCAGCCCCTTGGGTGTGGTCCCATTGCGTCTGCCATGTGCATTCGGTGGCGGGGCCGTAAACCTCTGTCAGGCCGTAGACATGGGTGACATTAAAACCCATGGGCTCTATCGCGGCCAATGTGGCGGGGGCGGGCGGCGCACCGGCGGTAAAGACCTCGACCACATGGTCAAAGGGGCGGCGCTGCGCCTCGGGGGCGTTCACAAGCATGTTCAGAACAATGGGTGCGCCACCGAAGTGGGTCACGCCTTCATCGGCGATGGCGTCAAAAATTGCATCGGCTCGAATATCGCGGCAGCACACGACCGTGCCGCCGACGGCGGGCATCATCCATGTGTGGCACCAGCCATTGCAGTGAAACAGCGGCACGATGGTCAGATAGATCGGATGCAGGGTGATGCGCCACGACAGAACCTGCCCCATGGCGTTCAGATAGGCGCCACGGTGGTGATACACCACGCCCTTGGGACGTCCCGTGGTGCCAGAGGTGTAATTCAGCGCAAGGCTTTCCCATTCGTCTTGCGGCAGGATCCAGTCAAACTCCGGGTCGCCACTGTCGAGGAAGGTTTCGTATTCCATGTAGTGACCGCCCGCGTGCACACCCGCGGTTGGGTCCGCGACCTCGATGATGCGGGGGGCGGTGCGGTCCATGCGTTCCAAAGCTTCCGCCAATGTCGGCAGGAATTGCGGGTCGCAGAGCACCAGCTTGGCCTCGCCGTGGTCGAGGATATAGGCGATCGTGTCCGCATCCAGCCGTGTGTTGATGGCGTTAAGCACTGCACCACAGGCGGGCACGCCGAAATGCGCCTCTGCCTGCGCGGGAATATTGGGGAGGATCGTGGCCACCACATCGCCGGGCGCGATCCCTGCCTGGGCAAGGGCAGAGGCAAGACGGCTGATCCGCTGCGTGTATTCCGCATAGCTGCGCCGTGTCGGGCCGTAGACTAGCGCCGTATGCTCTGGCCAGATGCCAACGGCGCGGCGCAGGAATGACAGGGGCGTCAGCGCCACGTAGTTCGCATCCGTGCGGTCCAGTCCGGTTTCATCGCTTAGCCAGCCCATGGTGATCTCCTCCCTTGATCGGGGAGAGTTTGCGGCAGTTGACCTTGGCTGAAAAGGGGGATTGTCTGGCCCGCAGCAAGGGGATGCGCGCCATGATCGTTTCACCGGGGCGAGGCTATGTCTTTGTCCACATACCCAAGACCGGGGGCACGTCGCTGGCAGCGGCGCTGGAGGCGCGCGCCATGGCCGACGACATCCTGATCGGCGACACCCCCAAAGCGGTGCGGCGGCGCGGGCGGGTCAAAAAGCTGCAACCGCGGGCCGCAGGGCGGTTGTGGAAACATTCCACCCTGCGCGATGTGCAGGGAGTTCTGCCCGACGAGGTGTTGCGGGGGCTGTTTGTGTTTGCCGTTGTGCGCAACCCGTGGGACCGGATGGTCAGCTACTACCACTGGCTGCGCGCGCAGACGTTCGACCATCCGCAGGTGCGCTTGGCGCAACGGGTTAATTTCGCAGAGTTTGTGGCACATGGGGAGACGGTGGCCGCGCTCCGCGCCAGCCCCTACGAGGGATATACGACCGACGCCCAAGGCGTGCAGCGCTGCGGGATGTTCCTGCGGCTGGAAAGATTGCCAGACGATCTGGAGGAATTGTCGGCGCATCTGGGCTTTCGGCCCGAAGTAACCCATCTGAACCGATCCGAGCGGGCGCGCGATCACCGGACCTATTACAGCGACGAAAGCGCGGAGGTGGTGGCGCAGATCTGTGCCGCCGATATCGCGCGGTTCGGCTACGTCTTTTGACGGGCAGGGGGCGCTGCCCCCGCCCCCTGCGGGGGCTCCCCCGAGGTATTTCGACCAAGAAAAAGCGCCGGAGGTGCCTAGCGGATCGGCTCGAAGAGCGCGTCGTCGAGGCTGCAGTCCCGGATGACGTCGCGGCCGCAGGGGACGGGGTCGAGGTCTTTTGACAGGCATACGCGGACTTCCTGGATGTAGCCCTCGCGGCAGGTGACGGTGACCATGTCTGCGTCAAGGTCGGGGTTGGCCTGAAGGAATGCGTCCTCGACAACGCTGGCGGGGAGTTTGACCGCCTTGTCGAGTTTGCGGAAGATTTCAGGGCGGGTGACCGTGGCGAAGGCGTCGCGCGAGAGGTCGTAGTACTGGCTGGCGCTGAGGCCGGAACAGACGCCGTGTTTTTTCCATTGATGCCAGGCGAGGCCTGATGTTCCCATGATATCGGCCATCTCGGCGGTTTGGCCGCGCGAGGGATTGCGTTCCACGGTGGGGCAGTAGGCGGGCCAGCCGCGATGGTATTGCGGCCACAGGCCGTGCAGGACCCAGCCGAAGTCTTCGTCGCACTGGGGGGAGTTGCGCGCATCGCCTTCGAGGCTGCACCAGGTGGGGGACCATGACAGGGCCATGACGTAGTAGTCGAATTCGCCGGAGCGTTCGCCATCGGCAAAGGCACTCAAGGGGGTGGCAAGCAGGACAGAGAGAAGCAGGCCGCGCATTTTATCGTTTCCTTTTGACTTTGGCGGCACTATATACACAGCGAGTTTCCCGACAACGGTAACCCGCCCCGGAGTTGATCCGAGGTATCCCGAAGCCCCCTGATCGGCGGTTTCGCGGGGTGGAACAGGTATCGCCGTTCGTCTGTGCATAGGAGAATTGATATGTCCAAGCTGCTGCATCCCAAGGCGACTGCCGTTTGGTTGGTGGACAACACCACGTTGACCTTCAAGCAGATTGCCGATTTCACCGGTTTCCACGAGTTGGAAATCCAAGGCATCGCGGATGGCGATGTCGCAGTGGGCGTGAAGGGCTTTGACCCGGTTGCCAACAACCAGCTGGTGCAGGAAGAGATCGACCGTGCCGAAAACGATCCGCTGTACAAGATGAAGGTGAAGTACAACGCCGCCGCAGTGGATGAGGAAAAGCGTCGTGGGCCGCGCTACACCCCGCTGTCCAAGCGTCAGGACCGCCCCAATTCGATCCTGTGGCTGGTGAAGTTCCATCCCGAATTGGCAGACAGTCAGATTGCCAAGCTGGTGGGCACCACGAAGCCTACGATCCAGTCGATCCGCGAGCGCACGCATTGGAACATCCAGAACATGCAGCCCATCGATCCGGTTGCGCTGGGTCTGTGCAAGCAGTCCGAACTGGATGCCGCCGTTGCAAAGGCGGCAAAAGACATGGCCAAGGTCATGACCGATGATGAGCGCCGCAAGCTGGTGTCCACCGAGCAGAGCCTTGAGATGGACGATGCAGAGCCGCGCCTGCCGTCCAACATGGAAGGTCTTGAAGGGTTCTCGCTGTCCGATCCGCGTGAGGACGAGGAGAAGAAAGACGACAGTGATTATCTCGACGCCGACAGCTTCTTTAACCTGCCGGGCGGGGATGATGACGAGGACGAACAGCCCTGATCGGACAGGGTCGCGACCATTTCGGGGCTGCCTTCGGGCGGCCCTTTTTTATATTTGCTTGCGGGCGTTGAGCGCGGCGGTGATGGTGCCGTCGTCGAGGTAATCCAGCTCGCCGCCAATGGGGACGCCCTGCGCCAGAGAGGACAGCGTGACCCGCCCGTCGAGTTCGTCGGCGATGTAATGCGCCGTGGTCTGGCCATCGATCGTGGCATTCAGCGCAAGGATCACTTCGCTCACGCGTTCGGTGGCAAGCCGGTCCTTCAGGCGGGGGATGCGCAGCTCGTCCGGCCCGATGCCGTCCAGCGCTGACAGCGTGCCACCCAGAACGTGATAGCGGCCGCGAAATACGCCGCTGCGTTCCATCGCCCACAGATCGGCCACGTCCTCGACCACGCAGAGAATGCCGTTCTCGCGTTTGATGTCGGCGCAGATCGGGCAGATATCACCGCTGGCGACATTGCCGCAGTTCAGGCATTCGCGCGCTGTTGCGGCCACTTCGGCCATGGCCTCGGCCAAAGGGGCGAGCAGCTGTCCGCGCTTGCGGATCAGGTGCAGCACCGCACGCCGGGCCGAGCGGGGGCCGAGACCGGGCAGGCGGGCCATCAGGTCGATCAACGTGTCGATGGGGGTCTTGTCGGCCAAGGTGGCTCCTAACGGTGGGTGGGGGCGGTTGCGCCCCCACGCGCCTGATCAGAATGGCAGTTTCATGTCGGCGGGCAGGCCCATTTCCGACGTCAGCTTGCGCATTTCTTCCTCGGCTTTGATCTGTGCCTTGGCCTGTGCGTCCTTGACGGCGGCGAGGATCAGATCCTCAGCCACTTCTTTCTCGGACGGCACAAAGATCGACGGATCAATGTCCAGCGCGGTCAGCTCGCCCTTGGCAGTGGCGGTGGCCTTGACCAGACCTGCGCCGCTTTCGCCGGTGACCAGCGTGGATTTCAGGTCTTCTTGCAGTTGGGTGACCTTGCTTTGCATTTCCTTGGCGGATTGCATCATCTTGGCCATATCGCCAAGGTTCCCGAGGCCTTTGAACATCTTGGTGTCTCCTTTTGGGGGCCATGGGACCGGCCCGGCGTGTCCGTTGTTATATCGCAACTGAACGCGCCGGGAACAAGGGGCGCTTAGGGGCTGATCTGGGCGGTGTCGATGCTGTCGATCAACTGGTCGAGATCATGCACCACTGTGCCGGGATCGCAGTCCAGTGTGACCAGTTCCTCTTCGCCTTTCAGCACGGTGATGCCGCCGTCGTCGCCGTGATACCAGACGCGGTAGCGGTGCAGATGATCGGAGGCAGTAAAGGTGACAGAGGCCCATGGCGGGTTGCCCATGCCGTTCCAAGGCTCATACGTCATGGAGGCCATGTCCTGGGTGATTTCCAGTTCCGGAGCTTGGCCCGGCGTCATATAGCCGTAGCTTGCGTTGAACCCGTCAAGCCATTGGGCATCACAGACCTCGACATATTTTTGGCCACCCTTGAGCGTACAGGCAAAGCGCTCGGTGCCGTCTAGGGTGCAGAACTCACCGGCAAGCCCAAGCTGGGGCAGGGCGATCAGCCCGGTCAGGAGAAGATATTTCATGAAAAACGTCCATTTCTGAATACAGACCTCTTTCAAAGCACAGGACCAAGCGCAGGAAAAGTCAGGATTTCCTGTTTCTGTCGCGGGCGGTCGTGACCCATAGCGTAGCGCATATGATCCCGCCGGGCAAAATCAGGAGCACCGTTTGTTCCAGATGCCCCCAAGACAGCAATGTGATCGGCAGATCGAACCGGAGCGCCAGAAACAATGCGGGATTAAACAGCCCGCCAAATAGGATGAAAACGGTGCGCCAAAGCCGTTCGGGGCGGCGAAACCGTCTTCCCTCAGTCGTCGTCAAACGGGTCCCATTCATCCTCGACCTCGGCCAGACCATCGGTCAGGGCTTCGGCCTCTGCCTGCGCTTGGGTGCGGATCTCGGTGATTTTTGCCTTTGGAAAGGCGGCGAGTGCGGCCTGCACCAGCGGGTGTTTTGCCGCCTCGTCCTTGAGCGCGCGATCAGCGGCCTCGCGGACCTCGACCACGGTCTGCGCCTCGCAGCCGTTGACCACCGACACGGCCCAGCGGGCACCGGTCCAGCGTTGCAGGGCAGAGCCCAGCTTGGACGCCAGCATTTTATCGGCATTATCTGTCGGGGTGAATTCGATGCGGCCGGGTTGATAGGCGGCCAGCCGCACGCAGCCCTCGACCTCGACCAGCAGTTTCACATCACGGTGGTGACGGATCAGGTCAAGCACGTGGTCAAAGGTCGGGTATTGCGCCAGCGCCTGTTCCCGCGCCACGGCAATGGCGGTGTTTCCAGCAGAGGCCACCGGGCCGGAGGGGCCGCTGTGCGTGGGCGTCGGGCTGCCATAGGCCTGCGTTGATCCAGCGGGCGCATGGACCGCACCGCCACCACCGCCGGGGCCTGTCGGCATGGGCGGGGGCGGCGTGTCTTGCAGTTTCTTGATCAGCTCCTCGGGCGAGGGCAGGTCGGACACATGGGTCAGGCGGATGATCGCCATTTCCGCAGCCATGATCGCCGATGGCGCGGTGGACACTTCCTCGATGGCTTTGAGCAGCATCTGCCACGCACGGCCCAGCGACCGCTGGCCCAGCCCGTCGGCAAAGGCCTGACCACGGGTGCGCTCATCGGGCGAGATGGTGGGATCTTCGGCGGCCTCGGGGGTGATCTTGACCACCGAAATCCAGTGGCTCAGCTCGGCCAGATCGCGCAGCACGGCCAAGGGGTCGGCCCCGTCGGCGTATTGCGCGGCCAGCTCCTGCAGGGCGCCTGCCGCGTCACCGCGCATGATCCGCTCGAACAGATCCATCGTGCGGCCACGGTCGGCCAGACCCAGCATGGCGCGCACCTGATCGGCGGTGGTCTCTCCGGCCCCATGCGAAATCGCCTGATCCAGCAGCGAGGTGGCATCGCGCGCTGATCCTTCTGCGGCACGGGTGATCAGGGCCAGCGCCTCATCGGTGATTTCCGCGCTTTCAGACGTGGCAATCTTGCGCAGCAGGGCAATCATCACCTCCGGCTCGATCCGGCGCAGGTCAAACCGCTGACAGCGCGACAGAACCGTCACCGGCACTTGCCTGATCTCGGTGGTGGCAAAGATGAATTTCACATGCGCGGGAGGTTCCTCCAACGTTTTCAAAAGCGCGTTGAAGGCGCTTTTCGACAGCATGTGCACTTCGTCGATGATGTAGATCTTATAGCGGGCAGAGGCCGCGCGGTAATGGACCGAATCGATGATCTCGCGGATGTCGCCCACGCCGGTGCGCGATGCGGCGTCCATTTCCATCACGTCCACATGGCGGCCTTCCATGATGGCCACGCAATGTTCGCACTGGCCGCAAGGCTCAGTTGTAGGCCCGCCATTGCCGTCCGGCCCGATGCAGTTCATGCCCTTGGCGATGATGCGGGCGGTGGTGGTTTTCCCCGTGCCGCGAATCCCTGTCATGATAAAGGCTTGGGCGATCCGGTCCGCGGCAAAGGCGTTTTTCAGCGTACGCACCATCGCGTCCTGACCGACAAGATCGGCAAAGGTTTCAGGGCGGTATTTGCGGGCAAGCACCTGATAGGCGGGCTGGTCAGACATGCGGATTCCTTTTGGGTCGGCGCCAAGCTATGGGTCGGCTGCGGTCAGCGCAAGACCTCGCGAGGGAACCCGCCGCAGGTCTGGTGGTTGACACAGCATATAAGCGGGAGACAGCACATGCGATTAAAGGGCGTTCGGCGGAGCCGGAACATCGAGGACCGGCGCGGCAAAAGCGGCGGCGCGGCCGTGGGCGGACTGGGCGTTGGCGGCGTTCTGATCGTGCTGGCCATCGGCTATTTCACCGGCATCGATGTCACGCCCTTGTTGAACGGGGGCACCGCCAGTTCAGGACAGGTGCAAACCCGTGATCTGTCCACCGCCGAAAGCGAGGCCGGAGATTTCACCGCGCAGGTTCTGGCCACCACGGAAACCGTCTGGACCGAGATCTTTCCCCAGGCCTTTGACATGGAATACCAGCCGCCGGTTCTGGTGCTGTTTTCCGGTGTGACGCAGTCGCCGTGTGGCAATGCCTCGGGCGCGACGGGGCCGTTCTATTGTCCGGCGGATGAAAAGGCCTATCTCGACACGGCTTTCTTTGACTTCATGCGGGCAGAGCTGGGGGCAGGCGGCGATTTCGCGCAGGCCTATGTGATTGCCCATGAGGTGGCCCACCACGTCCAGAACGAAATCGGCATTCTGGGGCAGGTTCACGCCGCGCGCCAACGCGCGTCCGAGCGCGAAGCCAATGCGCTGACCGTCCGGTTGGAGTTGCAGGCGGACTGCCTGTCCGGGGTCTGGGCGCAATATGTGGATGATCTGCTGGAGCCCGGCGACATTCAGGAAGCGCTGACCACGGCTGAGCGCATCGGAGACGATTATCTGCAGCGGCGCGCAGGGCAGGTGCCCAACCCGCACAGCTACACCCACGGCACGTCCGAGCAACGGCAGGCGTGGTTCTCGCGCGGGTATGACAGCGGCAATCCCGGTGTCTGCGATACCTTCAACACCGACCGGCTGTAATCGCCCATTAGATCGAATCACTGGAGAAACCCGTCAACGGGTGTAAGCTTTGGCCATCCAACAGCCTATGGGGGTAGGTGATGGCTTATAGAGTGCATGATTTGACCACGCCCACGGTCACGGGGACACCTGTGACCATGCATGGTGTGCCCGTTGGCGGGGGTATTGTGATCGTGTCGGCCCTGCCCGGCAGCGGGGGCGATCTGCACGGCGATCTCGACCATCTCGCAAGCTGGCAACCGGCCATGGTGATCTCGGTGCTCAGCTCCACCGAACTTGCCGCGCGCGGCGCTTGGGATTTGCGCCAACGGGTGCAGGACAGCGGCGCGCGTTGGGCGCATCTGGCGGCCTCGGCACAACAGGCGGCCCCTCGCGCAATGCAGGATCTTTGGCCGCAGGTGTCGGATCAGGCACGGCGCGCCCTGCTCGGCGGCGGTCGCATCGTGCTGCAATCCCCCGGTGGCGCCGGGCGCTGTGGCATGGTGTTGCTGCGGCTGATGATCGAGGCCGGCGAGGCCCCCGATGACGCACAGGCACGGATCGCGCAGATTTGCCCTCAGACAATCGGCACAGCGGAACAGATCGCATGGGCGTTGCAGGCACGGCGCAGCGCGGTGCCGTTTGTGCGCCATCTCCCCTCGCCACGCTATGCCTGACAGACTGGCGGCATAAGCCGGAAACACAAACGCCCCCGCGCATCAGCGCAGAGGCGTTTCGAGGTGAGAGATTGCAACGACCCAAACGAGACTCGTTACGGCTGCTTCCTTCCGGACCTGACCGGGTTGGCGAGGCGCCTGCCCGCACAACCTCTCAAGGGCGTATTTAGGGGCAGCGGTGCTGGATTGCAAGAGCCTGCACTGGACGTGGCCGCCGGTTTCGCTATGAGCAAGGCATGGACACATTCGACATCTTTCTCGCCACCCCACCGGGGTTGGAGCCCGCCCTGCATCGCGAAGCGCTTGAGGCGGGGTTTTCTTCAGCAACACCCGCAGCAGGCGGCGTGACGATCCAAGGCGGCTGGGAAGACGTCTGGCGGGCCAATCTGGTTTTGCGCGGGGCCAATCGGGTGCTGGTGCGCTTCGCCGAATTCCGCGCCTTCCATCTGGCACAACTGGACAAACGCGCAAAGAAACTGGATTGGGGCGCGATCCTGCCCAAAGGGGCAGAGGTCCGCATCGACGTGACCTGCCGCAATTCCAAAATCTACCATGACCGCGCCGCCCGCGCCCGCGTGGCGGGGGCCATCGAACATTGGGGCGGCAAGGTCTCGGCAGAGGCAGCAACCCGCATTCAGGTTCGCATCGAAGACGACCTTGTTACCTTCTCCATCGACAGCTCGGGCGAGCTTTTGCACAAACGCGGCTACAAAGAAGCCACAGGCAAGGCGCCCCTGCGCGAAACCCTCGCCGCCCTGTTCCTGCGGGAATGCGGCTTTGCCGGTCAGATGCCTGTGGTCGATCCGATGTGCGGCTCCGGCACCTTCGTGATCGAGGCCGCACGCTGGGCCGCAGGTCTGCCCGCCGCAGGCGACCGCAGCTTTGCCTTTGAAAGCTTCCCGAACTTTGACGCGAAACGTTTCACTGACCTGCGCGCAGCGATCACCCGTGCCCCCGTTGATCTGCTGTTCGCAGGCTCCGACCGCGATGATGGCGCCATCCGTGGCGCCACCGCCAATGCCAAACGCGCCGGTGTCGACGATATCTGCCGGTTTGAGCGTGCCGCCGTCAGCGATCTGAAACGCCCCGACGGGCCGCCCGGTCTGGTAATGGTAAATCCGCCCTACGGCGCACGGATCGGGAACCGCAAACTGCTGTTCGGCCTCTATGGCGCCTTTGGCACTGTGCTGCAGGAACGCTTTGCCGGTTGGCAGCTTGGCATGGTGACCTCTGATGGCGGGCTGGCCAAGGCGACAGGTTTGTCTCTGACCGCAGGCCCGCCCATCGCCTTCGGGGGGCTATCGGTCAAGCTGTACCAGACCCGCTTGTAGGCGCTATGCCGGTGCGGGAACAAACCCCGCCCGGCGCAGACCGTCTGCCAGTCCCGTCGCGCGGTGGTGCACAGCGACATCACCGGTCTGCGACATGCCCGGGACCAGAACCGTGGTCATTCCGGCGGCCAGTGCCGCCCGCGCACCGGGGGCAGAATCTTCAAAAGCCAGACAGCGCGCAGGATCAACGCCCAAGCGCGCAGCGGCCAACAGATAGGGATCAGGCGCAGGCTTGCGGCGCTGCACATCATCGGCCGTGACAACAACGTCAAAAAACCGCGCAAGCCCCGTCACCTGCAACTTATGCGCAGCCCCTGCCCGGCCCGATGACGTGGCAATGGCCACGGCCACGTCCCGCGCCTGCAAATCCTGCAGCACGGCCAAAGCGCCCTCGGTCAGCGTTATATCTGTCTGGTAGGCGGCCCTGATCCGGTCTTCCCAAACCTCACTGACACGTTCCATGTCCAGATCAGGGAACATCTCACACATCAAACGGTGACAGGTGGGCATATCGGTCCCGACCACCCGCGCATAATGCGCCCGTGTAAATCGCGTGCCGAATGCGCCAAGCGCCGCCACCCCTGCGTCGAAAATCAGCCGCTCGGTGTCCACCAGCGTGCCATCCAGATCAAAAATCACCGCATCAAAATGCATATAGAATCTCATTTAAAAACCGCGGCCCGTGGCGTGGACAGGTGGCGCTTTTTCTTGGGCCAAATACCTCCGCCGGAGGCATCCGCCATTTGCAGCTTGGTGGTGCGGGCAGGGGACATACCCCCGCCCGCATATAATCACAGCTTCATACGGAACAGGGCGAAACCGTCGGCGGCCTCCCCTGCGTCCTCAATCACAGCACCCTTGACGGCGTCAACGTAATCACGCGCTTTCGGGCCGGTTTCAAAGACCACGGTCGTGTCATCGAGCGGGGCAAAGGACCAGTTGGCATCGGCGCTGGGGCTCACGGTGCCTTGCTCGACGATGTAACGCACGATCACGTCACGGTTGGTGTCGGGACCTTCAAAGACCACCGTATCGCCCATCGCACCGGGGAAGCTGCCACCGCCCGAGGCGCGGTAGTTGTTGGTTGCGATGATGAACTCCTGCGCGGGGTCGATCGGTGCCCCGTTGAACTGCAGGTTCACGATGCGCGAGGCTTCTTCGTTCTCCAGCTCGCCTTTCGGGCCGAACTTTGACGGCTGCGACAGGTCGATCTGGTAGGTCACCCCATCCATCACATCAAAGTTGTAAGACGGGAAGGCCGGGTTGAGCAGCGGCGCATCGGCGGCGCCGGGTGTGACCTGATTGAACATACCTGCCGAGCGTTCCAGCCAGTCCTTGACCTGCGCGCCGGTCACCTTCACCGCGCGCACGGTATTGGGGTAAAGATACAAATCGGCCACGTTCTTGATCGCCACATCGCCCTTGGCGACATCGGTGTAATACTCCGGCCCGCCACGACCACCGGCCTTGAACGGCGCGGCCGCAGACAGGATCGGCAGCCCTTCATATTCGGTGCCCTGCATCATCTGTTCAATGTACCAGGTCTGCGCGTTGCTCACGATCTGGACCGAAGGATCATCGGCGACCAGCGCAAAGTAGCTGTAGAGCGGCGCGTCCGTCTTGCCCACGGCGGTGCGCACATAGGCCAGCGTGGCTTCGTGATCTTCGCGGGTGGCGTCCAGAACGGCCATGTCATCCTCGACCAGAGCGGTCACAGAGCGGTCCTCGTTGCGCTGCGAGATCGGGCGGGCCTCTGTGGTCGACGACACCACGCGCCATTCGTTGCCTTCGCGTTCCAGCAGCAGATCGATCAGCCCCAGATGCGACCCCCAGAAGCCGCCCATCGTGGCAGGCTTGCCGTGGATCAGACCGGCTTCGGCGTCGACGGCGGCATAATCCGCATAGGTCGGCGAGGGGAACACAAGGTGCGAGTGGCCGGTGACCAGCGCGTCGATGCCGTCAACGGCGGCCAGCGGGACAGAGGCGTTTTCCATCCCATCGGAGTGATCCGCCGCGCCAATGCCGGAGTGTGACAGCGCAATAACGATCTCGGCCCCTTCTTCGCGCATCTGCGGCACATAGGCCTCTGCCGTTTGCACGATATCGCGGGCGGTGACATTGCCGGTCAGGTGCTTGGCGTCCCACTGCATAACCTGCGGCGGGGTGAACCCGATGATGCCGATACGGATCGGGTGCGTGTTGCCTGCGCCATCAGTTAGTTCGCGGTCAAGGATCACATAGGGTTTGAAGAGGGTTTCGTCCTTGGTGGGATCGCTGCCCTCGCTCTTGGCGATATTGGCCAGAACGACGGGGAATTCGGCACCGGCCACGGCCTTGTCGAGGAAGCTCAGACCATAGTTGAATTCGTGGTTACCTGCGGTGGCTGCATCATAGCCCAGCGTGTTCATTGCCGCGATGATCGGGTGCAGGTCGCCCTCTTTCAGGCCTTTCTCATAGGCCATGTAGTCGCCCATGGGGTTGCCCTGCAAAAAGTCCCCGTTGTCCACCAGCAAGGTGTTGGTCGCCTCGGCGCGAATGTCCCCGATGATAGAGGCCGCGCGCGACAGGCCAACAGTGTCGACGGGCTTGTCCCCGTAATAGTCATAGGGCCAGACGTGCACGTGCACATCGGTGGTTTCCATGATCCGCAAATGCGCCTGATTGGTCGCCGCGCGCGCCGAATAGGGGTGCAGGGTGATAAAAACCGCGCCTGCGGTGGAGCTTGCCAGAAACTGGCGACGGCTGAGGGTAAAGGTCTTGTCGGTCATGGTGGCCTCTTGGTGTGTGTCGGCGTGTCGTTGCATGATTAGTGCACGGGTTTATGACACTGGGCTAGAATTATTCCGAAACCTGGGCTTCTGGGGTGGCGATGGTCCGGGCAATTGCATCTTTCGCATGCGGAGGTCACAACAGCAGACGAACGCAGGAGGGCCGCAGATGCAACACGCCGAGACAGTCACCTTTGGAGGCAGCGGGCTGGACCGTGCCGCCGAGATCCGTGGCGATGCACAGGCGCTGGCCGGACCGGGGGAGACCATCGTCATGTGGCGCGGCAAGCCGCTGGTCAATGACAGCGCCGACAGGGTGCTGCGCCTGCCCATGGATCACCCGATTTTGGCAGACGCGGTTGGCCCGCCGGTCCTGCTTGGGCGTGATGACGGCGGGCTGATCTGGGCGTCCGATGTGTCATCTTGGGCACCTGAGGATCTGGACGCCGAGACGCTTGGCGGCTTTGCGGACCCCAGCGAGCAAATCCACCCCGCCTGTCCTCAGGGGCGCTTTGCCGAGCTGCGGCGGGTCATGACCGCGCTGACACCGCGCGATGCAGAACTGGCGGCCACTGCAAAGGCGGTGCAGGGCTGGCATGTCTCGCACCGGTTCTGCGCGCGCTGCGGTGCGCAATCGGACATGGCCATGGCAGGGTGGGAGCGGCATTGCGCCGCTTGCGGAGGGAAGCACTTTCCCCGCACCGATCCGGTTGTGATCATGCTGATCACCCGCGGCAACAGCTGTCTGGTGGGGCGCTCTCCCGGCTGGCCGGAGGGGATGTATTCCTGCCTCGCGGGCTTCGTCGAGCCGGGCGAAACCATCGAGGCCGCCGTGCGCCGCGAGGTGTTCGAAGAAAGCGGCGTGCGTGTTGGTCCGGTGCGGTATCTGGCCAGCCAGCCATGGGCCTTTCCGTCGTCCTTGATGATCGGCTGCCATGGCGAGGCGCTGAGTGAGGAGATCACCCTTGACCCCGCCGAGCTGGAGGATGCCCGATGGTTGACCCGCGAAGAGCTGTTCGAGGTCACAGCCGGCAATCGCCCCGACATCCTGCCTGCCCGAAAAGGCGCAATTGCACATTTTCTGCTGCACAACTGGCTTGCGGATCGTTTGGATTGACGCCCTTTCTGGGGTATGATCCAAGCCGTTTATAAAAAGTTTGATCAGACAAACAAATCAGGGGCGAGGGGCGCGCAGATATGGAATTGACCGCACGCGAGGATATTGAGGCACCTTTGGATCGGGTCTTTGCCGCATTGACCGATTTCGAAAGCGTCGAACGTCAGGCCTTGCGCCGTGGCGTGGATGTCCAGCGGCTGTCCGGCGATGCCATCGGCCCCACCGAAGGCATGTCGTGGCGCGCGGTGTTCAGCTATCGCGGCAAACGCCGCTCCGCCGATATAACCCTGGCCGAATACACACCACCCGAGCAGATGGTGTTTGAAACCGTCAGCGGCGGGCTGAACATCACGATGATTCTCGACATTGTGGCCTTGTCGCGGGCGCGGACCAGAATAGGTGCTCGTGTGGTTCTGGCGCCGAAAACGCTGTCAGCACGGCTGATGGTGCAATCGCTGAAGCTGGCAAAAGGCGGGCTGGACCGCCGGTTCAAGGATCGCGTCAGCGTTCTGGCCAAAGAGCTTGAGCGGCGTTTGCACGCCGGGGTTTGACAAGCCGCGCCTGCCGCGTCTTCGTCGCCCGCACGACTTGAAGGAGACCGGCATGCGCCGTCGTTTATGGGCGCCAATCGCCCTTATTGCCAGCCTGACATGGTCCGCCGCACAGGCGCATGAATTCTGGATCGAACCGCAAACCTACCAGATCGCCCCGAACAATCCACTGGTGGCGGACATCAAGGTGGGTGACCGCCTTGAGGGCGTAGGCTTCGGCTTTGTTCCAGCGAATTTCCGGCGCTTTGACGTGGTTGTGGGTGATCAGATTCTGCCGGTGTCGGGGCGTATGGGCGACCGCCCCGCGTTGAACATGACGGTGAATGCAACAGGGCTGGCACAGGTGGTTCACGTGACCCGCGATTATACCCTGACCTACAAGGACCGCGCGACGTTTGAGCGGTTCTGCGCACATAAGGCCATCGAATGGGCCTGCGCCGCGCATGATACCCGTGGTCTTGACCCCGACGTGGTGCGGGAACGCTATACCCGCTACGGCAAAAGCCTTGTGGCGCTGGGCGATGGCCTCGGGCAGGATCAGCCGCTGGGCCTGCGCACGGAGATCACCGCCGGAGCGAACCCTTACACCGATGATCTGTCTGACGGTCTGCCGCTGCAGGTGACGTTCGAGGGCGCGCCTCGCGCGGGCGCGCAGGTTGAACTGTTCGAGAAGGCCCCCGACGGTACGGTCGAGGTGCGCCTTTACACCACCGACCCCGAGGGCCGGGTTCTGGTCGATGTCAAACCGGGGCACAGCTATCTTGCCGATGCGGTCAAGATGCTGGAACTGGACCCTGACGGGGATGGGCCCGCGTGGCACAGCTTATGGGCCTCGTTGACCTTTGCGCTGCCGGACTGAAACACCCCCGGCGCAAATGAAAAAGCCCGCATCCAAGATGCGGGCCTGTTCCTGCCGAAATAAATCGGCGGTTTAGTTGCGCTCTTCTGCGGCGCGTTCCAGACGGTCAAGAACACGGTTCATGACGGCCTCTTCTTCGGGGTCCATCAGGGCGTGAATTGCATCCTGACGGGCGTGCATGCGCGGCGCGGTGTTGTTGAGCATGTCCAGACCGGATTCTGTCAGCTCAAGGTTCTGCGCGCGGCTGTCGTCGGGATCGACGCTGACCCGGACATAACCGTCCGCAACCATGGTTTTGATGTTGCGGCTGATCAGGCCCTTGTCCATCGCGACCTCTCGCGACAGATGCGCGGCGGTGGTCGACCCTGCGGCCCCGATCAGGGACAACAGGCGCCACTGGGTCAGGGTAATGCCGCTGTGGTCTTTCAGGATACGGCTGGATTGCGCGTTCAGCTTGGCCTGCACACGGGCAAGGCGAAACGTCACGAACTGGCGCAGCTGTTCACCGGCCGAAGGTTGAATGGAATCGTGGGTGATAACGGACATGCAATCGTCTCCTTGCAGGTGACAAACATGTGCCCTGAGCACTTGTTCTGTCAACTTGCGCCCGCGCAATTGCGTTATTGCGAAGTCTGCAATCCCTGTGCGTAAAATTGCCGACGTGGCATCAAAATTTGATTCGCGCATGCGGATTTTGCTTTGTGTTTCAGGTGTTTCGTGCGGAGATGCTGGAATGAAACAGGTTAACGAAACACACCCGTTCGGGGCCAACCCTCCGCTTTGGCAGGCGACCGCAGAGCGTCTGAGTGTCGACGCGCCGATGCTTAACACCTGCGATGTGGCGGTGATCGGTGGCGGATATACGGGTTTGGCGACGGCCCTGTTTGCCGCCGAAGCAGGCCTGGCTGTTCAGGTTCTGGAGGCGGGGCAGATCGGTAGCGGGGCATCCGGGCGCAACGTCGGATTGGTGAACGCGGGGTTATGGCTTCCCCCGCGCGAGGTCGAGCGGAGGCTTGGACCAGAGCTCGGCCCGCGTTTCGTGTCATTGTTTGCCGATGCACCCCGTCAGGTGTTCGACCTGATCGAGCGCTATCAGATCCGCTGCGAGGCGCGTCGCGATGGCACCCTGCACGCGGCGCATGCGTCGTCGGGCATGCGGGACCTGACAGCGCGCCATCAGGCGTGGCGCAAGCTCGGCGCGCCGGTGGAACTGCTGGATGCACAGGACATGGCGGGCGCAACAGGCACAACGGCATTTGCTGGCGGGCTGCGCGACATGCGGGCGGGCACGGTCAACCCGATGGGTTACGCGCGCGGACTGGCCTGGGCGGCGCGGACCGCAGGCGCCCATATTGCAGAGTGCGCGCCTGTCGAGACGCTGCGCCGCGACGGGGGCGGCTGGATCGTGTCTGGCCCGGCGGGGGATCTGCGGGCAACGTCGGTGGTTCTGGCGACCAATGCCTTTTCCGCCGCGCTGAGGCCGGAATTGGCGCGCTGCTTTGCCATCATCCGGTATCAGCAACTGGCCACAGAGCCCTTGGGCCCGCAGGTGGCTCATGTCCTGCCACGGGGTGAGGGGCTTTGGGACACAGGGCTGGTGATGCGGTCTTTGCGAAAGGATCACGCGGGTCGTTTGATCCTTGGCACCATGGGGCACCTTGCAGGGAGCGCTGATCGCGGGGCCAGCGCGGCTTGGGCGCAGCGGCTGTTGCGGCGATGGTTCCCCGACCTTGGGCCGCAGCGCTTTGAGGCCGCATGGGACGGGCAGATCGCCATGACGCCGGACCATCTGCCGCGTATCTTGCAACTTGATAACGGGCTGTACTGCCCCATCGGCTACAACGGGCGCGGCGTGACGACGGGCACCGTGTTCGGGCGCGCCTTGGCGGATGTTCTGGCGGGGGGCGATCCGGCAGGGCTGCCTTTGCCGCTGACTGCGCCAAAGCCCGTCGCACTTGCGAAAATACGCGGGCAGGTTGTGAACTTAGCGGCGGCGATGTCCTTGCGGTTATAAGGCGGGGAACTCGGGGCGGTCCGGATCGTTGGGGTGACACAGGCGCGAGGCGCAGCACGTATCCCAGCACCGGAGGACCCCATGCAGACCAAATTGACTGTCAATGGTGAGACCCGTGAGGTCGATCATGACCCACGCACCACCCTGCTGGACACTTTACGCGAGGGGCTGGGTCTGACCGGCACGAAAAAGGGCTGTGATCACGGGCAATGCGGCGCCTGTACGATTTTGCTGGATGGCGAGCGGGTCAATGCCTGCCTGTGCCTGACCGCGATGCACGATGGCGACGACATTACCACCATCGAGGGGATCGGCACGCCTGAAACACTGTCCGCGCTGCAGCAGGCGTTTGTGGACAGCGACGGCTATCAGTGCGGCTTTTGCACGCCCGGTCAGGTCATGTCCGCCACCGCGCTTCTGGCCGAGATCAAGGCTGGCGCGCCCTCTTACGTCTCGGATGATCTGGAGGTGCCAAAGTTGACCGATCCCGAGATGGCCGAACGCATGAGCGGCAACCTGTGCCGCTGCTCCGCCTATCCGCTTATCCGCGAGGCCATTGCCATGGTCGCCGATCAGGAGGACGCGGCATGAGGCCCTTTGACTACACACGCGCGTCCGCCTTGGACGAGGCCGCTCAGGCGCTGGACCCTGCGGCGCAGATTATCGCGGGCGGAACGAACCTGCTGGATTTGATGAAGATCCAAGTGATGACGCCGGAGAAACTGGTGGACATCACGCGCATCGACGGTCTGGACGAAATCACAGCAGACGACGGCGGGTTGCGCATCGGGGCGCTGGTGACAAACACGGCCCTTGCCAATGATGCGCAGGTCCGGCGCGGTTGGCCGCTGTTGTCGCGGGCGATTTTGGCCGGAGCCTCCGCCCAGATCCGCAACAAGGCGACGACGGGTGGCAATCTGCTGCAACGCACCCGCTGCCCGTATTTTTACGACACCTCGCAGGCGTGCAACAAGCGTGCACCGGGCACAGGCTGCGCGGCCCGTCACGGGGTAGGGCGGATGCTGGCGTTGTTCGGCACGTCCGAGCACTGTCTTGCAGCGCATCCCTCGGACATGGCCGTGGCGCTGACGGCCTTGGACGCGTCGGTTGAAATCCTGTCCGCTGACGGGACCACGCGTCAGGTGCCGATGCAGGCGTTTTATCAGGGGCCGGGGGATCGGCCCGATGTCGAAACCGTGCTGGCGCAGGACGACATCATCACCGCCGTTATCCTGCCCGCCCCACTCGATCAAAGCCGCCAAGTCTATCGGAAGGTGCGGGATCGCGCGTCTTACGCCTTTGCACTGGTGTCGGTCGCAGCCTCGGTCAAGGTTGAGGACGGGCGGATCACCCGCGCGAACTTGGCCTTTGGCAGCGTCGCGCCGCACCCCTATCAGAACGCCGCTGTGACCGATCTTTTGATCGGACAAGTGCCGGACAACGATCTGTTTGCCCGCGTGGCGGAACAATTAACCCATGGGTCCGCACCGCACCCCGACACCGAATACAAGCGGCCCTTGTTGCGCCGCACCTTGATCGCCGCGCTGCGTCAGGCCACGGGCCTGAGCGATGATGCCGGCGTCGACACAGCGAGGGCCTGAGCCATGAAGGACCACACGACCGAAAACCTCTCGTTCACCATGGACGAAATCCAGCCGCGCCTTCTGGACCACACAAACCAAGGGATTATCGGCAAGCCGCTGAACCGAACCGATGGCCCGCTGAAGGTGTCCGGTCAGGCGCCCTATGCGGCGGATATTCTGCCTGACGGCTGCTTACACGGCGTGCTTGTTCGCGCGACAATTGCGCGTGGCACGATCACACAGGTGGATCTGCGGTCGCTTGACGGGATCGAAGGCATCCGTGATGTGATCCGCGATCCGCGCATGATCCGGAACCCTGCGCAGGGGGCCATGGGCAAGGCGCCGGTGCAAACCGGGGACGACGTTCATTATCACGGCCAGCCCATCGCGCTTGTGGTGGCGGATACGTTCGAGGCGGCGCGCGATGGCGCGCAGCGTCTGGTCGTCCATTACCAGACCGAAGACGGGGTGCCCGTCACTCCGGACAGCGCGCTGGTTGATCCGGTGGATCCTGACACGGCAGGTGAGGAGTTCGGTGCCACTTTCGGGCGGGCGCCGGTGCGGGTGGACCGCGACTACACCACGCCCTCCCACGCAGGTGCCGCGATGGAGCCGCACGCCGCCGTTGCGGATTGGACCGGCAACCAGCTGACCCTGCGCGGTGCCTTGCAGATGATCGCGTTCAACAAGCAAGAGCTGGCCGACAGTCTTGGCATCTCTGCGGACAGGCTGCGCATCCTGTCGCCCTACATCGGTGGCGGCTTCGGGTCCAAACTGGGCATCGGCCCCGAAGCGGTTGCGGCCTCTATCGCGTCGCAAAAGCTGGGGCGTCCGGTGCGGGTTGTCATGACGCGCCAAGGCGTATTCGACAGCGTGCTGCGCCGGTCAGAAACCCGCCAGCGTGTCCGTTTGGGCGCGACGCGTGATGGACGTATCACTGCGCTATCCCACGACGATCAGGTGTCGAACATCGACCGAGAGGCATTTTCGGAGCCGGTCTCTCAGGCGTCACAGTTCCTGTATGGGGCAGACGCGCTGTCGTTTTGTCAGAAGGTCGCGCGCCCGGCCATGACGCCAGCGGGATCAGTGCGGGCACCGGGCGAAGCGGTCGGCATGCTCGCGCTCGAAGTGGCGATGGACGAACTGGCCGAGGCGCTGGACATGGATCCGGTCGAATTGCGCATCAAGAACATCCCCGAACGCCACCCGATGACGGGGCAGGCCTATAGCGTGCGCAGGCTTGCGGATTGTTTGCGCACGGGGGCTGAGAAATTCGGCTGGGACCAGCGCGGCCCCGCGCGCAGCCGCCGCGACGGGGATTGGCTGATCGGCATGGGCGTGGCCTCCGCCGCGCGGGCGAGCGCCTTGGCAGAATCCTCCGCGCGTATCACGCTGAAATCTGACGGGGCTATTGTTGAAACCGATATGACCGACATCGGCACCGGCACCTACACAATCCTTGGTCAGATCGCGGCAGAAATGCTGGGTCTGCGCATGGATCAGGTGGAGGTCCGTCTGGGCGACAGTGACTTGCCGCCTGCTGCGGGCTCCGGTGGCTCGGTCGGGGCGAACTCTGCCGGATCGGCGGTCTTTATGGCAGCAAAACAGCTGCGGGCCGATCTGGCGCGGCGCCTGAACTGCGATGTCGATGATCTCGCGTTGGCCGAGGGTTGTGCGACCGCTGGGGCCGATACCCGCCCCCTGTCAGAGGTGATCGACGCCCCCATGGTTGCGGAGGCCCGCGTTCAGGCGGGGTCGCTGGCCGAGGATTTCTTTTCGGCCGGGTTCGGGGCGCATTTCGCCGAAGTTGCGGTGAACGAATGGACCGGCGAAGTCCGCGTGCGACGCATGCTGGGGGTTATGGCGATGGGGCGTGTGCTGAACGAGAAAACAGCCCGCAGCCAAGCGATTGGTGGCATGGTGTGGGGCGTCGGATCGGCGCTGACCGAGGAGATGCAGAACGACCCGTGCGACGGCCATGTGGTCACGCGTGATCTGGCCAATTATCACGTGGCCAGCCATGCGGACATTCCCCGCGCGATGGAGGTGCACTTCCACGAGGAACGTGATGACCAAGCCAACCCGATCCAGACCAAAGGCGTGGGCGAGCTTGGCATTTCCGGGGCGGGGGCCGCTGTGCTGAATGCCATAACACATGCGACGGGTGCGCGCGTGCGCGACTTCCCGGCGCTGCCGGATCGCGTCATCGCCGCCATGGAGGCGTAAGCGTCTTAGCTGCGGGCGGCTTCGGGGTCGTCCGTGGCAAAGGGCAGGGCGTCCAGCTCCGCCCACATCTCTGACGGGATTTCCGTGTTGGCCCAAACGATGGTTTGTGCGACACGCTCGGGTTTTGACACGCCGATGATGGTCGATGTCACGCGGGGATCGCGCATCGAAAACGCGAGCGCCGCTGCGCCCATTGGAACGTTGTAGCGCTCGCAAATCTGGGCGATGGCGCGCACCGGTGCCAGTGCGGCGTCGTCAACATCTTGGTAACTGATTTTCTGAACCTGTTCCGGCCCCTTGGCCAAGACGCCCCCGGCAAAGGGGGCCGCGTTCAGGATGGCCATGCCCGCGCGGTGCGCGCTTTCAAACATGGCATCGGCGGCGCGATTGAGCAACGTGTAGCGATTGTGTGAGATCAGCGCGTCGAACTGGTAGGCGCCCAAGATCGGCTCCATGATATCGAGCCGCCCCATGGCCAGTCCGACCGCCGTGCACAGCCCTTCCTCACGCAGTTTGAACAGTGTGTCGATGGCCCCGCCGTCACGGGTCACCTCTGTCAAATCGCGGGTGTATTCGGGGTCATGCAGGTGCAGCAGGGGGATATGATCAAGGTTCAGCGCGGTCAGGGATTCCTCGATGGAGCGGCGCACCTGATCGGCGTCAAATCGTCCCGTGTCCATGTCGCGGTCCAGCTTGCTGGACAGGACAAACCCGTCGGGCAGGCCGCCCCGGTCACGGATGGCCGCGCCAATACGTTCTTCTGATCGGCCAAGCCCGTAATTGCGCGATGTGTCGAGAAAATTGACTCCGCTGTCGAAGATTGCGTTGATCGTGTCGCGGGCCCGCTGCTCTGATACGCTGTAGCCGAATGTATCGGGCATATCGGCCAGTGGCGCGCCACCGAAACACACGGGCGTGACGGACAAAGAGGTGCGGCCAAGCGCTTTGCGGTCCATGGTGCGTCCTATTCGTGGCATTCAGCTTATGCGGTGACAATGCCGTCAACCAAGACCCGCGCCAATATGGAAATGACACGTCAGCCAGCACCGCTCAGGATCGGGCGCAGGAACTCTGCCGATTTCTGAACCGAATCCAGTGGCGACAGGACCTGATCGAGATGGGTCACAGAGATCCCGCCATCATAATCGATCATTGCCAGACGATAGAAAAACCGCGCCCACCAATGGCGTTCGTGTCCATAGCCGGGGGTTGTGATGCTCCACGCGCGATCCGCGACCTCCATTACATCGCCGGTGTCGATCAGGCTGGACAAGGATTGCACCGTCGGGTTCAGCAGGACATCCGTCGCCTGCACGTTGTACAGAGCATCGCCCAACACCTCGACCCCGCGGATTGGATCGGCGCCCAGCAGGATTTGATGGGCAGGCACCAGATTGGCGCCGATCTGCGGACCGATGGTGTCGCGCAGGGCCATCAAGGTGGGCACATTATGAACGCATTGGTTCGGGCCAAGCGTCAGTGCGATGCGCCGCACGCCGCACTCCTTGGCCAGGGCACCAATCGCCGTCCAGAAGGGGAACAGCACGTCCTCCCACTGATAGCGCAGGATTGCCTTGCTTTCAGGGGTCCATGAATTCGTCACCCAATTGGGCGTTTCATCCGTGGTATTGGCCGCAGGCAGGCCAGAGGCGGCAATCACCGTATCTACGCCCATCTCGCCCGCCAGACGCAACGTCGCCACAAGATCGTCGGCTGGTTTGCGGTCCACCGGATGCAGCGGATTGCCAAAGGCGTTCAGCCCGAAAATTCGCAGATCGCGGGCGGCGACATCTGCCAGAAAGCCGCGCCTTGCACCGGCGTCGCGCAACATCAGATCGACATTGATGTGGGGGCTGGCAGATTGCCCGCCTGTGTTCAGCTCCAACCCGGCAAGGTTCAAGCGCTGCGCCGCATCCAGCACGTGTGGCAGGGGCAGATGGGCCAGACTGTCGGTTTCCAGTGTCAGTTGCACGCAGGAGCATCCTTCTTTACGTCTGCTGTCTAGCGCACGTCGGGTAAAGGGCGGGTTTTGAAAGCCGCTAAAATCCTTTCGTTTCCGATGCGCGACGCTTGAATGTATCAATGGTGGATCAATCAAGCGGTTTTTGTTCTCTCTCCAAACGTTAATATGTTGACCGTGGCCGGTGTCATGACCAGTATCGGCGCAGCACCCGGCCTGAAAACGCGCACGGGCGCAGCCAAAAGGGAGGAAACGAAAATGATGACTGAGCGTGGACACGCGCGTCGGTGGCTGATGGCTGCTGGCGTTTCGTCGACAGCTTTGCTGGCCGCAGGCGCGGCAGGCGCTGTCGAGCTTGACCTGATGATTTCCGATGTGGATGGCAAATCCACCATCATTCAGGAGTTCGCAGAACGCTATCAGGAGCAGAACCCTGATGTGCAGATCACCCTGAACGCCGTGGGCTATTCGGTGATCCGCGAGCAGCTGCCGATCCAGCTTGAGGCGGGCAGCGGCCCTGACCTGTCGCTGGTCACCAACCTCGGCGGTCTGCACCCCTATTACGTCGATCTGACACCCCACGTGGACGAAGCCGCATGGGAAGAAGCCTATGGCGCGGTTCTGCCGTGGTATCGCGCGGGCACCGAAGGGGGCATTTACGGCTTCCACACCGAAATGACCGTCACCGGTCCTTACGTGAACCTGACCATGTTCGAGGAAGCAGGCGTCGAGGTTCCCGAGGCAGGTGCCACATGGGAAGACTGGGCCGAAGCCACGCAAATGGTGATGGATGAAACCGGTGCCTATGCCGGTATGGTCATGGACCGTTCGGGCCACCGCATGGCCGGTCCGGCGATGTCGTATGGTGCGAAGTATTTCAACGACGCGGGTGAAATCGTTGTCGATGACGGGTTCAAGGCCTTCTCGCAGTTGATGCTCGACTGGCACACCAGCGGCCTGATGCCGCCCGATATCTGGCCTGCGGTGTCCGGCGCGAAATACGCCAACGGCAACGAGCTGTTCTTTAATCAGGAAACACCGTTCTACATGTCCGGGTCCTGGAACACTTCGAACGTGCAGGAAAATGTGGGCGACAAGTTCGACTGGATGGTCGCGCCCGTGCCCTGTGGTCCCGAAGGCTGTGGCGTCATGCCCGGCGGCACCGGTCTGGCGGCGCTGAAATCCGGCGATGCCGAGAAAGAGGCCGCAGCGGCCAAATTCGTCGCATGGATGGGCGAGCCCGAGCAGGCACGGGAATGGTACAGCCGCACCTTTGCGATCCCCGCCCATGCCGGTCTGCAGGCCGAAGGTCTGGACTACGCCGCAGCCGGTGCGTCCGAGCAGGTGTCCGAGGCGCTGGCCGCCTTCACCGAAATGGCCGCAACCGCAGCCGAGCAGACCCCGCAGGCCTACGACCTGCAAGGTTCGCAGTATGGTTTTGTGATGTACAACGCGACGGTGCAGTATCTGGCAGCCGCGATGAACGGCGAGCTGACGCTTGACGAAGCCATGGAAAAGATCACCGAAGAACTGGAAACCAACGCGCGCTGACGCGATGGTATCCGCAGGTCAGGGCGCGCATTCGCTGCGTCCTGACCTGCTACGACTGCTCACGGAGACAGACCTATGACCCCGGCCGGAATTCTGATGGCCGCACTCGGACTCTTTTGGGGGCTCGGCGGTGCGATCTGGTTGCTGCGACATCGCAGCTATACGCTGGCACAGGTGCCGCGCTTCTTTATGGACCTGTTGGGGTTTCCGGTGGAACTGGCCCAAAGCCTGTTCGGGCGGGGCGGTGTGCCTTATGCGCTTTTGCTGCCCAATATGTTGATTTTCGGGCTGTTTACCTTCGCGCCGATGATACTGAACGTCTATGTGTCCATGACGGGCGGGTCGTCGATCGCGCTGTTTGACCGCCCCTTTGTCGGGCTGGCGAAATACGCCGAGATTTTTAACTGCGACAACATTCTGGTGCCCAAGACCTGCACCAACGCGGGCTATAACTTCTGGACCGGCATGTACAACACGCTGTGGTTCGTCGTCATTCAGGTGCCTGTGATGGTGGTGGCCGCGCTGCTGACCGCTTTGGTCGTCAACCGTGACATCAAGGGGCGCGGGTTCTGGCGGGCGATGTTCTTTTATCCCGTGATGCTGTCACCGGTGGTGATTGCCAACATCTGGAACTGGGTGCTTCACCGCAAAGGCGCGCTGAACGCCGCTATTGGCGAAGGGCGCGACGGGCTGACCGCTTTGGCGGGGCTGGCGGGCTTTGATATTGCCATGACCGTGATCCTTGGGGCGGTCGGGATGATCCTGTTCCTGAAATCATGGGGGCGCGAGGCCCCTTCGCTGGCGTGGTCCGGTCTGTTCGCCGCCTTGCTGGCGCTGCTGACGTGGTGGGCCAACCCGCTGAGCCTGCTGGACATGTCGGGCAGCGGCTGGCTGGGGCTGGCGCTGGGCTTGGGTCTGTTGTGGGCTGTGGCCAGCGGTTTTCGGTCCGCGCTGTTTGTGGGGGCGGCGCTGGCGGCGCTGCTGCTGCTTTCGATCCAGTTCGACGCGGTCTTTGCGTTTGAGCGCTACCGTCCCGTCAATTGGCTGGTGACCCCGCGCACAGGCTGGGCCTTCTTCTGGCTGGTGTTTGTCTTCTGCTGGTCGCACATGGGTTTTTACATGCTGATCTTGCTTGCGGGTCTGCAGGCGATCCCGGCTGATCTTTATGAGGCCGCCAAGATGGACGCGACCAGCCCATTCCGCGCCTTCCGCCGCATCACCCTGCCGTTGGTCATGCCGACGCTCACCGTGGTGATTGTCCTCAGCCTGATCCGCAGCTTCCAGATCTTTGACGAGGTCTACCTGCTGACCGGCGGTGGCCCGGGCCGCGAGACCTTTATGGTGGTGCAAAACATCTACGAGGTCGCATTCTCGAACGATCATCCCGACTACGGGCAGGCGGCGGCAGGATCGATCCTGATGGCGGTGGTCATCGCGGTCTTTACCTTCTTCCAGCTGTGGCTGACGCGGAGACAATCCGAGCTATGACCCAGACTTTGCACACCTCCAATCGACCCCGCACACAGGAGGCCGCATCATGAGCGTTGCAACCTTTCTGACCCGCACAAAGGGCGGCGCGGACAGCGCCAGCCGCATCGGCCTGCAGGATGTCCTTGCCTATGGCTATCTGGTGGTCGGGGTTCTTGTGATCCTGATCCCGGTGCTGTGGACGCTGTTTTCCTCGATCAAATCGGAAATCGCGGTGGACAGTTTCGACACCCGTATTCTGCCGATGACACAGGTGGTGACCGAAACCGCGGATCGCGGCGAGCGGCCCGTGTGGATCTACACCGCGCCTGATGGAAGCGAGCAGTTGGTGGTCAAAGCCGGCCCCACCCGCAAGATCACCGATGTGGCGGCGCTGGACGATCCCGACACCGTGTTTCAGGTGCCCAAAGAGACGCTGACCCCGCATGAGGAAATGCGCGTCGCGGTGGAAAACTACCTTGACCCGATCCTGAAGCGGAACGGGCAGGAGACGTTCAACTTTTTCACCTATCTGTGGAATTCGGTCTTTGTGACCGTGGCGGCGACGCTGGTGACGCTGTTGATCAACGCGATGGCGGCCTTTGCCCTGTCGAAATACCGGTTCAAGGGGCGGTTGACCTTTACCATCCTGATTGTGGCCACGCTTTTGATCCCGGCCTCCATTATTCTGGTGTCATTGTTCTTTGTGGTCTGGTCCTTCGGGATATTCGGCTCGCTCTGGGGGGTGATCATCCCGGCCGCTGCTACGCCAACGGGGGTGTTCTTGCTGCGCCAATACATGCTGACCATCCCGGACGAGCTGTTGGAGGCCGCGCGTATGGATGCGGCCAGCGAATGGCGCATCTTCTGGCGCATTGTCATCCCGCTGTCCTTGCCCGCGCTGTCCGTGCTGGCGATCCTCAGCGTGATCTGGCGCTGGAATGACTTCTTGTGGCCGCTGATCGTGCTGATCTCGGACCCGTCCAAACACACGCTGCAACTGGGGCTGACCCAGTTCGCCGGAGAGTTCAATTCGGACTTCCACTACATCCTGGCCATGACCGTTGTGACCCTTATTCCGATCACACTGGTCTTTGTCTGGCTGCAGCGCTTCATCACCACCGGAATTGCGACGACAGGCCTGAAATGACGCACGCTTTGGAACTTAAAGATATCCGCAAATCCTTTGGCTCCGTTGATGTCATCCACGGCATCGACCTGCAGATCAAAGAGGGTGAATTCGTCGTTTTTGTCGGCCCGTCCGGTTGCGGGAAATCCACGCTGTTGCGCCTGATCGCAGGTCTGGATGATCCCACGTCCGGCGACATCCTGCTGGGGGACAGGCGCGTCAACGGCGTGCCTGCGTCCGAGCGGGGGCTGAGCATGGTGTTCCAAAGCTACGCCCTGTATCCGCATATGTCGGTGCGCCAGAACCTGTCCTTTGGGCTGGAAAACATGCGCATGCCCAAAGAGGAGATCTCGGAACGGATCGAACATGCGGCCAAGATGCTGCAGATCGACCACCTGCTGTCACGTCGTCCGGGGCAGTTGTCCGGCGGTCAGCGCCAGCGCGTCGCCATCGGCCGTGCCATCGTGCGCGAACCCACGATCTTTTTGTTCGATGAGCCGCTGTCCAACCTCGACGCTGAATTGCGCCTGCAAATGCGGGTCGAGATCAGCGACCTGCACGGCAAGCTTGGCAATACGATGATCTACGTCACCCACGACCAGATCGAAGCCATGACCATGGCGGACCGGATCGTGGTGCTGCGCGGCGGACGGATCGAACAGGTGGGCGCGCCGCTTGATCTCTATAACCGGCCCGCGAACAAGTTTGTGGCGGGCTTTATCGGTGCGCCGCAGATGAACTTTCTTAGCGGCGCGCTGGAGGGGGGCATCCTGAAGCTCGACAGCGGCATGGTGCGCGATGTGCCCTTTGCGGGCAGCGGGCCTGTGACGCTGGGCATTCGCCCCGAACGCATCGGTGTATCGCTGGACGGCCACGGGGACGAGGTCATCACCGTCGAGAACTACGAACAGCTTGGCGCGGTCACCTATATCTACGGCGCGTTCGCCAATGGGGAAAAGCTGACGGTCCAGCACGCCCATCAGATCCCGCTAAAGCGTGGGCAGCAGATTGGCGTGACCTTCCCGACAGAGGCGTTCCATCTGTTCGGGGAAGATGAGCAGGCGCTGGAGCCCACGCGATGAAATGCGCCCTGATCGGGCTGGGCATGGTGTCGGGCACCTATGGCGACGCCATCCGCAATTGCGCGGGGCTGGATCTGTCGCTGGTTTACGCCCGTTCGCAGGAGGCGCGCGCCAATTGGGTGCGCGACTGGGCTGATCTGGGGGCGCGGGCCGCCGATGATCTGGCGGAGATCGCGCAATCCGATGTGGACTTTGTGATCGTCACCACGCCCCCCAATGCGCGGGTGGATATCGTGCGCAGCCTCGCCGTCGCGGGCAAGCCGATCCTGATGGAAAAGCCGGTCGAGCGCAGCGTTGCAGCCGCGCGTGAGCTGGTCGATCTGTGCGAGGTCGCGGGCGTGCCTTTGGGCATTATGTTGCAGCACCGTGCGCGGCCCGTCGTGGCCGATCTGCGCCGCGTGATGAAACGGCTCGGCCCCCTGCGTCTGGCCGAGGTCAACGTGCCATGGTGGCGGGGGCAATCCTACTACGATGAACCGGGGCGGGGCAGCTATGCCCGCGACGGTGGCGGCGTGATGATCTCTCAGGCGATCCACACGATGGATCTGATGCTGTCGCTGACGGGGCCAGTGGCAAAGGTCAACGCCATGACAGCCACCACGGGGTTCCACAGCATGGAGGCCGAGGACACCATCGCCGCCGGACTGCAGTTTGAAAACGGCGCTGTGGGTCAGCTCTTTGCCACCACTGCGAGCTTTCCGGGGCGGGGGGAGACGATCACGCTGCACTGCGCCGAAGGCTCTGCCCATCTGGAGGCGGGGGTGCTGCGTGTCGATTGGCAGTCGGGCGAGACCGAGACATTCGGGCAGGCGGCATCGTCCGGCGCGGGGGCGGATCCGATGGCCTTTACCTCTGACTGGCACCGCTTTGTTATCGAAGATTTTATGCAATCGGTCCGCGAAGGGCGCGCGCCCTTGGTGTCCGGACGGGATGCGCTGGCCGTGCATACGCTGATCGCGGCGCTGGAACGTGCGGGCCGCAGCGGACAAACCGTATCATTGGGGGAGATCTGATATGGGCCTGAAGCTTGGGGTGCTGGGCATCGATCACGGGCATATCTTTGGCATGCTGGCGGGGATGCAGGCGCAGGGCTGCACCTGCGCGCAGTATTGGACCGATGGCCCCGCCGTGACCGAGGACAAGTTCAACAGCGTCTTTCCCGACGTGGCCAAGGTTTCTGACCGGCGCGCCATTCTGGAATCCGATGCAGACATGATCCTGATTTCCGCAGTGCCCGCGGATCGCGCGGCGCTCGCGATCGAGGCGATGGAAGCCGGCAAGGATGTGATGGTCGACAAGCCGGGCTGCACAACGCTGGAACAGCTGGATGCCATCCGCGACTGTGTCGCGCGCACCGGTCGCATCTGGTCGGTCAATTTTTCCGAACGGTTTCAGGTGCCTGCTGCGGCCAAAGCGTCGGAGCTTGTGGCGCAGGGGGCCGTGGGGCGGGTCATTCAGGTGGTGACACTTGCCCCGCATAAACAAAATCTGAAGACGCGGCCTGACTGGTTCTTTGAACGCGAACGCTATGGCGGGATTTTGGTGGATATCGGATCGCATCAGGTGGACCAGTTCCTGCATTATACCGGCTCGACCGAGGCTCGCGTTGCGCATGCGCTGGTCGAGAACACCACTTTGCCGCAACATCCCGGCTTTCAGGACTTTGGCGAGATGACCCTGATCGGTGATGGCGGGCACGGCTACTTGCGTCTGGACTGGTTCACGCCGGATGGCTTGCCCACATGGGGCGATGGTCGCCTGTTTATCCTTGGCACCGAAGGCAGCATTGAATGCAGAAAGTACACCGACATCGGGCAGCCGCATCGCACGGATAACCTGTATCTCGTGAATGGCCGCGAGAACGCCCATATCGACTGTCGCGAGGTGGAGCTGCCCTATTTCCGGCAACTGGTCGATGATGTGCAGACGCGTGGCTATTCCGCCGCGCCGCAAGAGCATACCTTTCTGACCATGCAGATCGCCCTCGAGGCGCAGATGAAGGCCGAACAGAATGATTAAGGTCGCCATCGTCGGTGCCGGCATCGGGGCAGAGCATCTGGCCGCCTACCTTGCCTTGCCCGATCGGTTCGAGGTCGTGACCGTCTGCGATTTAAACCGCGCCCGCGCCGAGAGCGTCGCCCATCCGCACGGGGTTCAGGCGTCCTCGGATTTCGAGGCGGTTCTGGCGCACCCGCAGGTCGATCTGGTTGACATCTGTTTGCCGCCCCATCTGCATGCGCCCTGCGCCATGGCCGCGCTGGAGGCGGGCAAGGATGTGGTTTGCGAAAAACCCTTGGTCGCGTCACTGGCCGAGGCAGACGCATTGATCGCAAAAGCATCCGAAACCGGAAAGCGGGTGTTTCCGGTGTTTCAATACCGTTTTGGTCCCGGGGCCGCGCAACTGCGCGCGCTGATCGACGCGGGGCTGGCGGGGACGCTTTATGCCGGCACGGTCGAGACGCATTGGAACCGCGATGCCGCCTATTACGCTGTGGATTGGCGCGGCACCTGGACTGGTGAGCGCGGCGGCGCGGTGTTGGGCCATGCCATCCACATCCACGATTTCCTGCCCGCCTTTCTGGGGCCTGTGGCGCGTGTGCATGCGGAGCTGGCCACGCGGGTCAATGATATCGAGGTCGAGGATTGCGCGGCCTTGGCGATCCGTATGCAGAACGGGGCTGTTTTGACGTCTTCCGTCACATTGGGCGCGGCGCAGGATACTTCGCGCCTGCGTTTGATGTTTGACGGGGTCACGGTTGAAAGCGGTGTGTCGCCCTATCAGCCCGCGGCAGAGGGGTGGCGTTTTACCGCCCGCGCCCCTGTCACGCAGGCCCAGATTGATGACGTCGTGGCCAATGCCTTGCCTGAGCCGCTGGGCTTTACCGGGTTTTTCGGGGCCGTCGCCGATGCGTTGGATGGCAAAGGGGGGCGCGAGGTGACTTTGGCCGATGGGCGCAGATCGCTGGAGTTCGTCAGTGCGGTCTACCACTCTGCCCGCACTGGCCAGCCGGTCGACCTGCCATTGCAAAGCGGATTTGCACTGTACGACGGTTGGCTGCCGTAGACGCTTGGTCAAGCGGCGGTCTGGTCTGATGCGCTGTGCCGCTCCGTTTCCCAACTGCCCTGTTCTGCCAATGGCGGAACCCGCAGATTGGCCAACAGATCCATAAGCTGTTCTGCGGCACCGCGCATCGTATCGGCCGCGCCGGTGGTATCTTCGACCATGGCGGCGTTTTGTTGCGTCACGCTATCCATTTGGGCGATGGCTGCGTTGACCTCTGACAATGCCGTGGCCTGTTCAGAGGATGCTGTGGCGATGTCGGTCGACAATTCTGACACCTGACCGAAATCTCTGACAATGGTATCCAATGTTTCCGCTGCCCGCTGGATCAGGTCCACGCCGGTCGCAACCTCCGTGGAACTGCCGGTGACCAGATCCTTGATCTGACGGGCAGCATCGGAGGCATTTCCTGCAAGCACACGGACCTCTTCGGCAACCACTGCAAAGCCACGTCCGGCGGTGCCTGCGCGGGCGGCCTCGACCCCGGCGTTAAGGGCGAGCAGATTGGTCTGAAAGGCGATGTCGTCGATCATCCCGATAATTTGCGTGATGCGATCGGACGAGGTCTGTATCCGGCCCATGGCCTCTGACGCGTCTGACACGGTTTCTGCCCCGTTGCGGGCGTTTTGCGCAGCGCCGCCCGCGACGTTTTTCGCCAGATCGGTGTTCTGCGAGGATTGGCGAACGTTTTCTGTCAGTTCGTGGATTGCGGCGGCTGTCTCCTCCAGCGAGGCGGCCTGACTGGCGGTGCGGTTCGACAGCTCCATCGCTGCACCGTTCACATCCCCGATAATGCCCAGCAACTGCTGCATGGTGCCGGAGGCCTGCGCCAAGGTTTGTCCCAGCTTGTCGGTGGCGGAGTTGAGCTTCACCCTGACCGGATCAAAGCTGGCAGGAAAATCGCTGTTGTCTGGGGAGGGGATGGTGCCGGTCAGATCGCCATCGGCCAGCCTGTCGATGGCGTCGTTGATGTGGCGGAAGGCGGCATTCTGCGCCTCGGCCTGTACGCGAAAGGTGGTGTCCACCACGCGTTCGATATCCAAGGCAAAGGCGCGGTTGAGCACACACAGCTGTTCACGAATGGTGGTGAGTTTGGCGCGCCGGAACCCCTTGCGGCATTTGTTCAAAAAGATCGTGATCAGATCCGACGTCGCCAGCGTGTAGGCGGACATATACAGAGTTATGGGCAGGTCGATGCGGGCATGCACCCGCCCGATCCGTTCGATGGAGGCAAAGTATTCGGCGTCAAATTCGCCGCGCAGAATACGCTCCCAATGCAGCTTTTGTGCGTTTCGGGCGCGATCCATGTGGTCGGGGCTGTCAAAGAATGCGGCGGCCTCCGGGTTGGCGCGCGCGCGGATGTAGAAATTTTCCAACACGCGATCGAGTTCAGGGATCAAAAGCTGACCTGCGGCGCGCAAATGGTCGAGGTTCGATCCGTCGAGTTGATAGGCCGAAAGCTTGTCTTCAAACGATTGGGGCATTGGGAAAATCCGGCGGTTGCGGCAATGTTCCCATGGACTAGCCCGTGGAGTGTTAACATTCTCCTGCCGTGCTCGGTAAGCACCTGCACGGAGAGCCGGATTTTCCAGTAAAAGTTTCTAGGAATCAGGGATGTATCTTTGCCGCCGTCACACCGATACCTTGGCCAGCAGATCGTCGCGGGCGGTGTCGCTGCGCGGCGCATTGTGGATTACCCGGCCCCGTTCGAGCGCCACAAAATGATCTCCGAGTTCGTAGGCGAAATCAAAGAACTGCTCGACCAGAACAATGGCCATGTCGCCTTTTGAGCGGAGATATTTGATGACCTCGCCGATCTGTTTGATGATATTGGGCTGGATGCCTTCGGTGGGTTCGTCCAGAAGCAGCAGCTTGGGCTGGGCGATCATCGCACGCGCAATCGCCAGTTGCTGCTGCTGCCCGCCGGACAAATCCCCGCCACGGCGGTTCAGAAAGTCCTTGAGGATCGGAAAGAGGTCGAAGACCTCGTCGGGGATGGTCCAGTCTGCTTTGTCGATACAGGCATAGCCCGTCATCAGGTTTTCGCGCACCGTCATCAACGGAAAGATATCGCGGCCCTGTGGAACGTAGCCGATGCCCGCACGGGCGCGCGCATGGGCGGGGGTGTTGGCGGCGATGTCTTGTCCGTCCAGTGTCATGGTGCCACCGGATCGCGGGTGGGTGCCGGAGATCGCCTTGAGCAGAGAGGTTTTGCCCACGCCATTGGTGCCCATGAGGCAGGTGACCGCACCTGGTTCGGCCTGCATGGAAATGTCGTAAAGGATCTGGCTGTGTCCGTAGTGGAGGGTCAGGTTTTCAAGCGTCAGCATTGGTGCGTCCCGTTAGACGTGGCCGCCCGTGGCAGGCGGTGAAAGAAGGTATTTGGACCAAGAAAAAGCATGGATCAGCGGCCCAGATAGACGTCGATGACCTGCGGATCGGAGGTGACATGGTCGATGGAGCCTTCGGCGAGGACGGAGCCTTCGCACAAAACGGTCACGCGGCAGTTCAGGCGGCGGATGAATTCCATGTCATGTTCGACGACGACCACGGCGCGGGTTTTGGCGGCCTCCACCAGCATTTCGGTGGTCTTTTCGCGCTCTGCCGGGGTCATGCCGGCGGCGGGTTCGTCGACCAGCAACAAGCGCGGCTCCTGCGCCAGAAGCATGCCGATTTCGAGCCATTGTTTCTGGCCGTGGCTGAGTTCGCCCGCGATGCGCGGCAGCACGTCGCTGAGGCCGGTCTGTTCGGCGATGGCCTCTATGCGCTCGGCGCCACGTTTGGTTTTCTTGTAGAACAGCACGTCGAAGGGGCCGCGCGGGTTCTTTAGCGCCATGGCGAGGTTTTCGCGCACGGTCTGGGCCTCGAAAACGGTGGGTTTCTGGAATTTGCGCCCGATGCCTTCGCGCGCGATCTGGGATTCGCTGAGGCCGAGGAGGGAGATGTTGCGATCCCCCCATGTGATGCGCCCCTCGTCGGGTTTGGTCTTGCCGGTGATGATGTCCATGAAGGTGGTTTTGCCTGCGCCGTTCGGGCCGATGATGGCGCGCAGCTCTGGCTCTGCGATCTGGAAGGAGAGGTTGTTGATTGCCTTGAACCCGTCGAAGGAAACAGAGACGCCGGACATTTCGAGAAGGGTGGTCATGCTTTGGCGCCTTTCAGTTTGTCGACGAGGCCGCCGAGCCCCTGCGGTGCGAAGAGTGTGACCGCGACGAAAGCCGTGCCGAGCAGCACCAACCACCAGTCGGTCCATTGGATGGTGTAGACGCCAAGGTTCACGTCCGGCGCCCCGCCGCCGGTGAACCAGCTCGACAGAAGTGTGACGAAAACAGTGCCCAGAACCGCGCCGTAGAGGCGACCGCGTCCGCCGATGGCGACCCAGACCGCGAGGTAGATCGAGGCTATCGGTGCGATCTCGGCGGGGTTGATGATGCCCGCTTGAGGGTAATACAGCGCGCCCGCGATGCCCGAGACAATGGCCGTCAGGGTAAAGACGAAGAGTTTGTAGCTTTCCACATGGTAGCCCAGAAACCGCACGCGTGTTTCGTCGTCGCGGATGGCGCGGATCACGCTGCCCATTTTGCCCGAGACGACCCAGGCGAAGAGGACATAACCGCAGCCCAAGGCCAGTGCCGACCCCCAGAGGAAGTAGATCGAGATGACGCTTTGTGGGATGTTCTCGGCACCGGGGATGTTTTGCAGGCCCGACAGGCCGTTGTTGCCGCGCAACCCGCTGTCGTTCTGGAAGAGGTACAGCGACAGGGCCAGCGTCATCGCCTGAGTCAGGATCGACAGGTAGACGCCGGTCACACGGCTGCGGAAAGCGAGCCAGCCGAACACAAGGGCGAGCACGCCGGGCACCAGAAGCACCATCAGAAGCTGAAGTGGCAGCGAATGGGCGAAGGCCCATATGGCGGGGAATTCTGATGCGCCGACCACGCCGAAGATCTGCGTGGCAATGGCGTCCTGCACTTCGGTGCTGGTGGGGGGGATCAACTGGTTTGACAGGCTGCCCGTCACGATGATTTCCGTGCGCGCATACATCAGCCACATGCCGACGGCGTAGCCGCCGATGCCGAAGAACGCAAAATGGCCAAGCGACAGGATGCCGCAATAGCCCCAGACCACATCCATCGCCACGGCGATGAGGCACAGGCACAGGGTTTTGCCCAATGTCTTTACAAAGGAGGTGGAGATCAGCCCGGCGCCGAAAGCCTCGGAACACACAGTCACGATCAGGGTGAACAAGCCGAGGATGGCGAGGAACCACAAGACGGAGGGGTTCTGAGCAAGGAAGGAGCGGTTCATTGCGCGGCCTCCAGTGATTTGGTCATGAATGTCGAATGCGGGTCCGGTTGGTAGTCGCCAAAGGGCGGGCATTCGGTGAAGCCCAGACCCGCGTACAGCGCGCGGGCCGCGGCAAAGTCAGGATGCACGCCGGTTTCCAGCCACAGGCTTGTTATGCCGCGGGCGCGGGCGTGGGTCTCAATCGCCTCGAGCAGCGCCTTTGCGGTGCCCTTGCCACGGGCGGCGGTCCGGGTGTGCATGGATTTGATCTCGGCCTTGGTGGGGGTGAGCGTCTTGAGCGCGCCCATCCCGATCAGGGCGTCACCGTCATGGGCGGCCCAAACGGTGATATCGGGGGTGAACAGGGCCGTCACGGGCAAGCGGTGGCAGCTTTCGGCCGGTGCGGTGCCATCACAAAAGGTGGTATGGGTGTTCACCAGATCCTCGAAGGCGGGGGTCGGGGCGGGCAGGATGTCGATGCGCATGGTCAGTCTCCGGCGGCGCGGCCCTTGAGGGCGACGATGCCCTTGGGGCGGAACTGGATGAACAGGATGATAAAGAGGATCATGTAGGTCTGTGCGGCCAGCGTATTGGAGGGGTTCAGCCATTCGATGCCCTTTTGCAGGGTGCCGATCATCGTGGCCCCGGCCAGCGTGCCCCAGACATTGCCGACGCCGCCGACAACCACGGTCATGAAGGATTGCACGATGTAATCCGCGCCCATTTCCGACGTGACTTTGGCATACAGGCCAATGGCCACGCCTGCGATACCGGCAATGCCGGAGCCAAGGCCAAAGGTCATCATCTTGATCCGGTCAGGGTTGATGCCCATCGAGGCCGCCATACGCGGGTTTTGCGTCACGGCGCGGACCTCCAGCCCGAGGCGGGTGCGCTTCAGGATGAAAAGCAGAAGTGCGAGAAAGATCAGCGCGAGAACAAAGATCGCGATGCGGATGTAGCTGATCGAGATGACCTCGTTAAAGGCGAGATTGCCGTCCAGCCACGCGGGCGAAGTCAGCGGACGGGCCTGCGTGCCGAAGATGTTCTTGGCCAGCTGTTGCTGCGCAATGGAGATGCCGAAGGTGGCCAGCAGGGTTTCCAGAGGGCGGCTGTAAAGGTGCCGGATAACCAACCGTTCCATCGCAACACCGGCGGCAAAGGTGACGGCAAAGGCCAAAGGCAGCGCGACGATCAGGGACACCGTGTAATTGGGGATGATCTGCTGCACGACAAAGCCGGTATAGGCGCCCATCATGATGAATTCGCCGTGGGCCATGTTGATGACGCCCATGACGCCGAAGGTGATGGCCAGTCCGATGGCTGCGAGAAAGTAGATCGAGGCCAGCGAAATCGCGTCCAGCGCCAGATCGGCGGTTTGCGAGGCACCGACGCGGGTGTTGACCGCCTTCTGCGTGGTGCGCGCGGCATCCGTGATGGCCGCGTCGGGTTCGTCGTAGATCTCGAAGATGGTGTAGCCCGCCAGCGTTTGCGAAATCATGTCCTCGGTGGCGCGTGGGGGCAGGGTACCCTCTGCGGAGAGACGGTCATAGGCGGTCAGACGCGCGTCGAGGTCACTGAGTGTGCCCACGGACACACCTGCCACCTTGCCGCCGTCCACATGCTGTTCCAGCGCGCTGCGGATGTCGGTGTCTGACAGGACCGGCGGCAGGTCCGCAGCCTGTGCGATCTGGCTGTAAGCCGCAAGGCGGGGCAGGTCTTCGCCCGGGGTGAGTTGACCGGCGATGTTCGCGCCATCGGGCGCGGTTTGGGCGATTTCGGTCCGCGTGCTCAGGATCTGGCTGAGCACTGCGCGGCCTTCGACAGAGAGGTCAGAGGACAGCGCCTCGATCGCGTCAATACGTGCCTCGGTGCTGTCGCCGTAGCGGGCGGTGAGATAGTTCAGCAAACGCTGTTTGCGCAGTTTCAGCGCGGGGTCGGCTTCGTTGTCGATCGCGCCCGAGAGCGGCGCGATCTGGTCCGGGGACAGGTTGCGTGCGATGGCATCCACTGCTTCTGTCCGGCGGGTGATATCGGGATCGGAGAGCTGGAATTGCACCAGGGCTTCGTTGATGACACGGCGCACGCCGCCGTTGGGGCGGATCTGGGTCAACGTATCCTTGGAAATGGCCACATCGGTGCGCGTGGTGATGTCTGTGACAGTGTCGCCGCTTATGGCGTAGAACAGCCCGTCGTCGGCCACCCAGATGTTTTTGTCCCGCCAATCTTCGAGAAACAACGGCACCTCGGGCAGGCCAGAGGCGGTCAGCGCCTCGATCGCGGGGGCCACCTTGGAGCGCGAGGGTTTCACGATCTGGGCCTGATGCTCTTGGAGGATGGTCTGGAGATCGCCAGTCTGGGCGTGCGCGGGGCTGTGAAGCCCGATCAGCAAAAGGACCGCGAGAAGGGCTCGGAGCATGGGTGGGCCTGTCGTAAAGGATCGTCTGGGGAAAGGAAGGCGGCGCATAGCGCCGCCCTACGCTGTGATGCGGGTGGTGCGGGCGGGAACGGTCATCCCCGCCCGACCCAGCGCGATCAGTAGTTGGATTCCAGCTGGACGCAGGAAGAGGTCTCGGTGTTGTACATACCGCAGGCCAGATCTTTCCAGTCGGACTTGAGAACCGCGGATTCCGGCAGGAAGTCGGTCCATGCATCGCCGGGCACCGGGTCGGTGGAGGAGATGATGTCGAACTGGCCGTCGGCGCGGATCTCGCCGATCAGAACCGGCTTGGACAGGTGGTGGTTCACGCCCATCACGGCGGTGCCGCCGGTCAGGTTCGGGAATTCCTGGCCCCACATGGCTTCGCGGACGGCGTCCACATCGGTGGTGCCTGCCTGCTCAACCGCGTTCACCCACATGTTGAAGCCGATGTAATGCGCTTCCATCGGGTCGTTGGTCACGCGGTCTTCGGACCCGATGAAGGCATGCCACTGTTCGATGAATTCGGCGTTGGCATCGGTTTCGGCGGACATGAAGTAGTTCCACGCGGCGAGGTGGCCGACGAGGTTCGAGGTGTCGAGGCCGGAAAGCTCTTCCTCGCCCACGGAGAAGGCCACAACGGGGATGTCATCGGCAGAGATACCAGCGGCGGCCAGTTCTTTGTAGAAGCCGATGTTTGCGTCACCGTTGATGGTCGAGATCACGCCAACCTGCTTGCCGTCTTCACCCAGCGCCACAACGTCGGACACGATGGTCGCCCAGTCGGAATGGCCAAAGGGCGTGTAGTTCACAAAGATATCCTCGGCGGCGATGCCGTTTTCCTGCAGGTAGGATTCAAGGATGTTGTTCGTGGTCCGCGGGTAGACGTAGTCGGTGCCCAGCAGAGCGAACTTCTCGACGCCCAGTTCCTCGAGGAAGTAATCCACGGCAGGGATCGCCTGCTGGTTCGGCGCAGCACCGGTGTAGAACACGTTCTTCGACGATTCCTCGCCTTCGTACTGGACCGGGTAGAACAGCAGGCCGTTGAGCTCTTCGATCACCGGCAGCACGGATTTGCGCGACACGGAGGTCCAGTTGCCAAAGATCACGTCGACTTCGTGTACGGTCAGCAGTTCGCGCGCTTTTTCGGCGAACAGCGGCCAGTCGGAGGCGGGGTCGACGACCACGGCCTCGAGCTCGCAGCCCATGACGCCGCCCTTTTCGTTCTGGCCTGCGGCCAGCATTTCCATGGTGTCTTTCAGCGTGGTTTCCGAAATCGCCATGGTGCCCGACAGCGAATGGAGCACGCCGACCTTGATCGGGTCTGCACAATCCTGTGCCTGCGCGGTGCCCGCAATCAGAGCGGTCGCAGCAGCACCGGTCAGCAGTTTGGTGAACTTGTTCATCGTTTTCTCCCTCTTGCGAGGGTGTTTCAGGCGCAAAACATGCGCCATACTCCCCCCGCAACGTTGGTTGCATCCCGTGTGGCGGCCTGATCCGAGGTCCAATTCGTCAGGTCGTCACACACCCGGCTGTCTTGTGGTCTTGCGACTCTCTCGCAGCGGGCAGCGACATCACGCGCCGTAGGGTGGCTTTAGGTCAATCGGGGGTGTCGGTTCTGACAGGTGACGCGCTCGACTGACTGCTTTTTCATCGTTAATCACTCGAACTGCACAATTTTAGTGCGTAATTTGCGGGTGTTTGGGGTAATTGGCCGCGAATCCTGTTGTTCGGTGGCGGTGACGATTAAGCAATGGGCAAGAAGTGAACGGGGGCGTTGTGACAGTACAGCAGCACATATCGGCAGATGTTCAGGCGCAACCGCGTGCGGTCGGTGATCTGCAGCTGTCGTCCAAAGCCCGTGGCCCGCTGTCCGCCATCGACCGGTTCCGCACGCAAGGCTGCATGAAGGCGCTGTTTCCGCGGCGCGCGGAGGGTGTGGAGGCGATTGTCATCAATACCTCAGGCGGTCTGACCGGCGGTGACCGTCTTTCGCTGAACTGCGCGGCGGGCGAGGGTTCGCGATTGGTGCTGACCACGCAAGCCGCCGAGCGTGCCTATCGGTCAGCGCAGGGTTGGGCCAATGTGACGACCCAGCTAAGGGTCGCGGCAGGCGGGCGGATTGACTGGTTGCCGCAGGAATTGATCCTGTTCGAGGGCGCGCGCCTGTCGCGGCGTCTTCGCGCCGATCTGGATGCGGATGCGCGTCTGCTGTTGGTGGAGCCGGTGATCTTTGGCCGCGCGGCGATGGGCGAGCGGTTGCACGACGCCTGTCTGCGCGACCGGATCGAGGTCTGGCGGGACGGCGTGCCGATCTATTGCGATTCCATCCGGCTTGAGGGTGATCTGGTCGATGTGATGGGGCGGGCGGCTGTCGGCGGTGGTGCCGGAGCCATGGCGAGCCTTGTCTACGTCGGTGCCGATGCCGAGGCGCAACGCGATGCCTTGCGGCGGGTTTTGCCCCGCACGGCGGGTGCGTCGCTTTTGTCTGATGATGTGCTTGTCGCACGTGTGCTGGCCGAAGATGGCTTTGCCCTGCGACAGGTCTTACTTCCTGCGCTGGACCGTTTGTCCGGTGACGGGTTGCCGATTTCCTGGAGATTGTGACGATATGCAACTGACCCCCCGTGAAAAAGACAAGCTGATGGTGGCGATGGCAGCGGAAGTGGCGCGCAAGCGGCTGTCGCGCGGCGTGAAGCTGAACCACCCCGAGGCCATTGCGCTGATCACCGATGCAGTCGTCGAAGGCGCGCGTGATGGCCGGTCTGTGGCCGATCTGATGGTGGCTGGCGCAGAGGTTATCACGCGCGAGCAGTGCATGGATGGCATCCCGGAGATGATCCACGAAGTGCAGGTCGAGGCCACGTTCCCCGACGGGACAAAGCTGGTGACAGTGCACAACCCGATCCGGTGATCGGTTTGGATGGTTCGGGATCAGGTATTTTGACCAAGGAAAAACAAGGAGGTGGCGTGATGAGATCTTTGGGTTTGGCAATGGCTGTGGCCATGGTGGCAGGGTCCGCGCGTGCGCATGAGGCGGGCGTGCATGTGCATCCGCACGGAACCGAAGGGTGGATGGCCCTGGGCGTGGGGTTGATGGTGTTGGCGGGCTTTATCGCGTGGCGCCAGAAATGATCCCCGGTGAGCTGTTGCCAGCGGATGGCGAGCTGGAGTTGAACGCCGGGCGTGAGGTCACCGTTCTGATGGTGGCCAATACCGGCGACCGCCCGGTGCAGGTCGGGTCCCACTATCATTTCGCGGAGACCAATCCGGCGCTGGAGTTTGATCGGGCTGCGGCGCGCGGGCTGCGGTTGGATATCGCCTCTGGTACGGCGGTGCGTTTCGAGCCGGGGCAGCGGCGCGAGGTGTCGCTGGTGCCGATCAGTGGTGCACGCAAGATCTATGGATTCAATCAACAGGTGATGGGCGCGCTCTAGCGCCTTTGGGTTGGCGTGCGTGTCACGCTGACTGTTCCCTTCCTATTCTGACAAGAGAGACCCGTCATGCCCGCTAGGATCAAACGTTCTGATTATGCCGCGATGTTCGGCCCCACCACCGGTGACCGTTTGCGTCTGGCCGATACCGATCTGGTGATCGAGGTGGAGCGGGACCTGACCGTCGAGGCGGCCGGTGGCTATGGTGAGGAGGTCAAGTTCGGCGGGGGCAAAGTGATCCGCGACGGGATGGGGCAGGCCCAGACCACCCGTGCTGCAGGCGCTGTCGATACGGTCATTACCAATGCGCTGATCGTCGACTGGACCGGCGTTTATAAGGCCGATGTTGGTTTGCGCGACGGGCGTATCGCTGCCATTGGCAAGGCGGGCAATCCCGATACCCAGCCGGGGGTCGATATTGTCGTGGGGCCGGGGACCGAAGTGATTGCCGGCGAGGGACGTATCCTGACGGCCGGGGGCTTTGACAGCCACATCCATTTCATTTGCCCGCAGCAGATCGAGGACGCGCTGCATTCCGGTTTGACCACGATGTTGGGCGGCGGCACCGGCCCGGCGCATGGTACGCTGGCCACCACCTGTACGCCCGGGCCGTGGCATATCGGACGTATGTTGCAGGCCGCGGATGCCTTTCCGATGAACCTTGCCTTTGCAGGGAAGGGGAACGCGTCTTTGCCTGCTGCCTTGGAAGAGCAGATCAAAGGCGGTGCCTGCGCGTTGAAACTGCATGAGGATTGGGGCACCACGCCCGGCGCGATTGATTGCTGTCTGGGGGTGGCGGACGATTGGGACGTTCAGGTCATGATCCACACGGACACGCTGAACGAAAGCGGGTTTGTCGAGAACACGGTCGCGGCGATGAAGGGGCGGACCATCCACGCCTTTCACACCGAAGGGGCGGGCGGCGGGCATGCCCCCGATATCATCAAGATCTGCGGCGACGCCAATGTCTTGCCTTCGTCGACCAACCCGACACGTCCCTTCACGGTCAACACGATCGACGAGCATCTGGATATGTTGATGGTGTGCCACCACCTCGACAAATCGATCCCCGAGGATGTAGCTTTCGCCGAAAGCCGGATCCGGCGCGAGACCATCGCGGCCGAGGATATCCTGCACGATATGGGGGCGTTTTCCATTATCGCGTCTGACAGTCAGGCCATGGGGCGTGTGGGTGAGGTTCTGATCCGTACATGGCAGACTGCTGATAAGATGAAAAAGCAGCGCGGTCGTTTGCCGGAAGAGACCGGCGATAACGATAACTTCCGTGTGCGTCGGTATATTGCGAAATACACCATCAATCCGGCGGTGGCCCATGGTCTGAGCCATGAAATCGGATCGATTGAAGTGGGCAAACGCGCGGATCTGGTGCTGTGGAGCCCGGCGTTCTTCGGGGTCAAACCGGAGATGGTGCTGCTGGGCGGCACGATCGCCATGGCACAGATGGGGGATCCGAACGCCTCTATTCCGACGCCGCAGCCGGTCTATTCCCGTCCGATGTTTGGCGCTTATGGCCGCAGTGTTGAACGGTCTGCCGTGACCTTTGTGTCGGAGGCGGCGCAGGCCGAGGGGATCGGCGCGGCATTGGGATTGGCGAAAGATACGCTGTCGGTGCGCAACACGCGCGGGATCGGAAAGGCGGACCTGAAGCTGAACACCGCTTTGCCGCAGATCGAGGTCAACCCCGAGACCTATGAGGTCCGTGCAGATGGCGAGTTGCTGACCTGTCAGCCGGCGACCGAACTGCCGATGGCGCAGCGATATTTCATGTTCTAAGTGACAGGCAGGCTCTGTTTCGGGGCTGTTGGTTGGTGGCGTGATCGGGAGGGGGCGGCCTTTCGCGGCGCTACTTGGGTGACGTAATACGGGGGCCACTGTCTTGCGAAAGCGGCGTGGTCAGAAGAAAGAAGTGACGGCGAGATGAGCGACCTTCCCTTGGCGCAACAGGTGCAGCGCGCAGCGGCCTGCGCGACGGATGATACGGTAACACTGGATTACGATGCACGTTTCCTGCGACGCAAAAAGCTGACATCGGCGCAGGGCGTGGCCTTCGTTGTCGATCTTGAGCAGACCACTTCGCTTGACGATGGCGATGTGCTTGAGCTGAGCAATGGCGGGCGGATTGCTGTTGTTGCTGCGAGCGAGGCCGTGCTTGAGGTGCGCGGGGATCTGCCTCGTCTGGCCTGGCATATTGGCAACCGGCACACGCCTTGTCAGATGTGCGGCGATCACCTGTTGATCCAGCAGGATCCGGTGATCCGTCACATGCTGGAGCATCTACACGCCGATATTTGCGAGGCGCAGCGCCCCTTTACGCCGGAGGGCGGCGCTTATGGCCATGGGCGGACCCACAGCCATGACCACGGGCACAGCGCGCATGCCCATTGATCCGCGGCTTCTGATCATCACGCAATGGCTGTCACCGGCCTATCCGGTGGGGTCCTTTGCCTTTTCGCACGGGATCGAAGATGCGGTGGACGCCGGGCAGATCACGGACGCGCCGGCGCTGGAGCGCTGGCTGGCGGATCTGCTAAAGCAGGGGTCGGGATGGGCGGATGCGGTTTGGATCGCCGAGGCTGCGCGTGGCGCGCGTCCCGTGGCGGAGGTCGACGCCTTGGCACGGGCTTTTGCGGCCTCGGCAGAGCGTCTGCGCGAGGCGCAGCGGCAAGGCGCGGCCTTTCGCCAGATCACACAGGATGTCTGGCACACAGAGCTGACCGCGCAAATGCTGCCGGTGGTTTTCGGGGAGGCCGCGGCGGAGTTGCGCTTGGATACTTCTGCGGTGATCGCGCTATATTTGCAGAGCTTTGTCAGCAACCTTGTGGCGGCGGCTCAGCGGCTGATGCCGCTTGGGCAGACCGACGCGCAAGGCATTGTGGCGCGGCTGTCGCCGTTGTGTGGAGATATCGCCGCCCGCGCGATGGATGCGGACAGTGACGATATCTTCGCCAACTGTTTCGCCTCGGATATCGCTGCGATGTGTCACGAAACGATGGAACCAAGGATTTTCCAGACATGACCAAGATGAATGGGCCGTTGCGTATCGGAATTGGCGGACCCGTCGGGGCCGGTAAGACCACGTTAACCGCACGTCTGGCGGAGCGGCTGAAGGACCAGTATTCGATTGGTGTCATCACCAATGATATCTACACGCAAGAAGATGCAGAGGCGCTGATGCGGATGCAGATCCTGCCGTTGGACCGGGTCATCGGGGTCGAAACCGGCGGGTGTCCACATACGGCGATCCGCGAAGACGCGTCAATCAACCTTGCAGCGGTGTCGGAGATGCGGGAGCGGCACCCGGACGTCGAGATCGTGCTGATCGAATCCGGTGGGGACAATCTGAGCGCGACATTCTCACCGGAGCTGGCGGACTTTACGATCTACGTGATCGATGTCGCCGCCGGAGAAGAGATCCCGCGCAAAGGTGGGCCAGCGATCCGGCGCTCTGACCTGCTGGTGATCAACAAAACGGATCTGGCCCCGCATGTGGGGGCATCGCTGGAAGTGATGGAGCGTGACGCCACCAAAGGGCGCGATGGGCGACCCTTTGTGTTTACTTCCTTGAAAGAGGGCAGTGGCGCGGACGCGGTGGTGGCGCAGATCCAGCAATTAACCGGCGTGTGAGGGCTACAGTGCGGCCCAATCTGTGAACCGCCACGTGTGCGGTTTCTTGACGATGGGTTTGGATTTCTGCGGTTCTGGCGATTTGCGAGCCATATGGCGCCTCCTTAGCGTACCCAACACTTGCCGGAATGAATCGTTCCGCCAATGGGAAAATGCGCGCCAAAACCGCAGGCGGCAGGAAACAGCGCTCCGGCTCTCTGCTTTGGGCCAAATCCTGCGTATGAAACGCAAAAGGCCCCCGAAACGGGGGCCTTTGATCGGGCAAGCGCCCATCTTTCTAAAGATTACAGCAGTTCGAGGTCCGATGCGGACACTTTGCCGTCGCGGCCTTCGCGCAGCTCGTACTGGATCTTCTGGTTGTCGGCGAGGCCGGTCAGACCCGAGCGCTCAACCGCAGAGATGTGCACAAACACGTCTTTGCCGCCTTCGTCAGGTTGAATGAAGCCGTAGCCTTTGGTGGTGTTGAACCATTTCACGGTGCCAGTGGCCATCGTGTGTCTCCTGTCAGTTGCCGCTCGCGGAAGTGCAGCGGCCCGGCGTTTGTCAGAGCATAATCGGTGCTCTGTCGCCGGGTAAGGGAGACAGGTAGGCGATCGTGGTAACGTAGCGTTCCCAGCGTATCGCAGATAGGGTGATTCTGGGCAAGAGGGATTGCGTAAACGTTGTGTAAACGTTGGCACAGAAGCGGTTAATCGCTGTCTGCGCGTGCACCCTGATCCGGGAGATGGTGGCCCTAATGCGGACCACCTTTTGTTCAGGTCGGGCGCTTGGCCCGCCTCGGGCTTAGAGCAGCTCGAGGTTGCCTGCGGATTCCTTGCCGTCACGGCCGGTCTGCAGTTCGTATTCCACCTTCTGGTTGTCCGCCAGGCCGGTCAGGCCGGAGCGCTCAACCGCGGAGATGTGCACAAACACGTCTTTGCCGCCTGCGTCGGGTTGAATGAAGCCGTAGCCTTTGGTGGTGTTGAACCATTTCACGGTGCCAGTGGCCATCGTGTGTCTCCTAAAATGTCCGCACGCTTGATTGCTGCGGGTCGGCGTCGGTCAGAGCAAAGTCGGTGCTCTGTCGCCGGGTAAGGGAGACAGGGAGGCGAGTCTGGTAACGGTAGCGAGGGCCGTGTGACAGGTTTGGTGAGTCGAGACAAGGGGGCGAATTGTTCAGTACCCCAAAGCGCGCTGGAATCTTTGGTCCTGGTCCCCAGCCTTTGCGAAAACATGGGTAGCACGGCACGCGGATATTCCTCCGCCCCAAACGGACCAAGGGCCGAGCAGACGCTCAGCCCTTGGTTTGACAATCAATAGTGGCATTCCGGTTCCGTAGGGTGGGTTTGTAACCCACCCTTGGATCGGATCAGCGCGTGAATTTCTTGTGCTTCAGGCGTTTAGGCTCGAGCGCATCTGCGCCAAGACGGCGTTTCTTGTCTTCTTCGTAGTCCTCGAAGTTGCCTTCAAACCATTCCACATGGGCCTCACCCTCAAACGCCAAGATATGGGTACAGATCCGGTCGAGGAAGAAACGGTCGTGCGAGATGACCACAGCGCAGCCGGCGAAGTCGACCAGCGCGTCTTCAAGCGCGCGCAGGGTTTCGACGTCCAGATCGTTGGTCGGTTCGTCGAGCAGGATGACGTTGCCGCCTTCCTTCAGCAAGCGCGCCATATGCACACGGTTGCGTTCACCGCCCGAAAGCAGGCCAACCTTCTTCTGCTGGTCACCGCCCTTGAAGTTGAAGGCGGAACAATAGGCGCGGGAGTTCATCTCGGCATCGCCAAGTTTGATGACTTCGGCCCCGCCGGTGATCGCCTCCCAGACGTTGTCATTGTCGCTGAGGTCGTCGCGCGACTGGTCGACGTAGGACAGCTGGACCGTGTCACCCAGTTCAATGGAGCCGGTGTCGGGGGTCTCTTGGCCGGTGATCATTTTGAACAGGGTCGATTTACCGGCGCCGTTCGGGCCGATCACACCGACGATGCCGCCCGGCGGCAGATCAAAGCTGAGGTTCTCGATCAAGAGCTTGTCGCCCATCGCCTTGGACAGGCCATCCACGGCGATAACCTTTTGGCCAAGACGCTGACCGTTGGGAATGATGATCTGGGCGCGCGACAGCTTTTCACGTTCGGACTGGTTGGCCAGATCGTTGTAGGCGGCGATACGGGCCTTGGATTTGGATTGACGCGCCTTGGCACCCTGACGAATCCAGTCGAGTTCGCGTTCCAGCGTCTTCTGCTTGGCCTTGTCTTCGCGGGCTTCCTGTTCCAGACGCTTCGCCTTTTGCTCCAGCCAGCTGGAATAGTTGCCTTCGTAGGGGATGCCGCGGCCACGGTCGAGCTCGAGAATCCAGCCGGTGATGGAATCGAGGAAGTAGCGGTCGTGGGTGACGATCAGGATCGTGCCCTTGTAGTCGATGAGGTGCTGTTGCAGCCAAGCGATGGTTTCGGCGTCCAAGTGGTTGGTCGGTTCGTCGAGCAGCAGCATGTCAGGCGCTTCGAGCAGCAGTTTGCACAGCGCCACGCGGCGACGCTCACCGCCCGACAAAGTGGCCACATTGGCGTCATCGGGGGGGCAGCGCAGGGCCTCCATCGACACGTCGATCTGGCTGTCGAGATCCCAGAGGTTCTCGGCATCGATCTGGTCTTGCAGCTTTGCCATCTCCTCGGCGGTCTCGTCCGAGTAGTTCATGGCAAGTTCGTTGTATTTATCTAGAATTGCCTTTTTTTCGGCGACGCCCAGCATGACATTTTCGCGCACGCTCAGGGTCTCATCCAGATGGGGTTCCTGCGGCAGGTAGCCCACCTTTGCCCCCTCGGCGGCCCAGGCCTCGCCGGTGAAATCCTTGTCGATGCCGGCCATGATTTTCATCAGCGTGGACTTACCAGCACCGTTGACGCCGACGACACCGATCTTGACCCCCGGAAGGAAGGACAAGCGGATGTTCTCAAAAGTTTTCTTACCGCCGGGATAGGTCTTCGAGACGCCATCCATGTGATACACATATTGATAAGAGGCCATGTTGATCGCTCCCCTGGGTCAAGCTGGTTTGGCAAGCCACGTACCCTGTCTGATCGTTTGGTGCAATCTCCGTGGCTGTAGGTGGCGACATGCATTGCTTTCCACATTTTGTTGATCTGTCACCTTAGTGGTATGTCAATTGTTTCCGGTCAGGGATGAAAGCCATCACGCAATGGGTTCCCGAAGGAGGGATTGTTAAATGGCACGAGTACGCAGGCCCTACCGGAGAAACCCGTGGAAGCGGTTATCTTTGACCTACAAAATCCCGATCCTGATCGCGGTTCCAACGGTCTTGTTGGCTTTGGCGGTTTCCGTCACAGGCTACATCGAGGCGAAAGTGGCGCTTGAGGATCAGCGCCTTATGTCGCGAAAGACCTTGCTTGAGGAAAAGGCGGCAGGGCTTGAGGAGTGGATAAATGGCGCCGTGCGAGATCTTGAGATTCTCGCTGAAAGTCCGGTCACACAGCAATCGATTGCCGCGTTCACTGCGGGTTGGGATATGATGGGCCCAACTGCTCAGGAGACGCTGACGCGCCTGTACATTGACGATAACCCAAGACCGGCAGGAGAAAAATACGAGCTGCTGGATGCAGGAGACGGCTCTGCGTGGTCGGCATCGCACGCGATGTATCATGAAACATTCCGAACATTCCAACACAGCGGCGATTATTACGACCTGTTCCTTTTCGATAATGATGGCAACCTGATTTACTCTGTCTGGAAAGAGGCCGACTTCGCGGTCAATTTCGTCTCAGGGGCGCTTGCGGACAGTGGCTTGGGCGCAGCCTATCAAAAGGCCGCAGCCGCGGATGCGATCGGAGCAAATTTCTCGAAATTTAACGCCTACGCCCCAAGTGCGGGGCTGCCGGCCAAATTCCTTGCATCCCCCGTGTTTGATCAAAACGGGGACCGGATCGGCGTGGTCGCATTGCAGATGAATATCGATACGTTCAAGCGCATCATATCCAGTCACGGTCTGTTGGGCGATACCGGCCATGTCTATGCGCTGGATGAGCAACTGCGTGCAATGACCGAGATCGTGCAGGGTCCGGGCTATCAGAAATTATCGACATTGCCGCGTCTGGAGCAAATCGATTTAGCATTTCAAACCGGATACGCGGGTTTGGAAAATGTCGAGGGTATCAATGGGCAGATGGTTGAAGCTGTGGCAATCACAGCTGAAGTGGCGGGGCAGGAATGGGTCATCGTCGCAGAACAGGACATGAGCGAGGTTCTAGTCGTCCAGGAAGCGATGTTTACCATGAAAGTCATAGAGATGTTGGTGGTGCTGGCTCTGACCCTTGCACTGGCTTTTGCAGTGGCGCGGCTGATCTCGACCCGGATCATGGCCTTGTACGAAAGCGTCAAAAAAGTTGCGGCGGAGATGTTTGAAGATGACGTCGCCCAGATCAAGACGGGTGACGAAATTGGCGATATTGCGCGCGCACTTCAGCGGTTGAAGGGCGACCTCGAAGCTGGCCAGAGATCCGCTATGCAGATAGAAACCGCGTCAAAGGAGCAGTCGAGGGTTGTCGAAGATCTGCGATCGGCCTTGGAGCGCTTGTCGGCGGGGGATCTTGCCTGCCATATCGAGCATGCTTGGCCGGAAGCTTACGAAGAATTGCGCGAGCATTTCAATGAAACGGCTTCCAGCCTGTCCAATATCATCGGACAGCTGCGTGATACGGCAACTATGATTGACCAAGATGCGCGTACGCTGAGCGATGGGGCGCACTCTCTGTCTCAACGCACTGAAAGCCAAGCTGCGACGCTGGAACAGACGGCTGCAGCCATGGAGGAAATTTCGTCGAGTGTGAGGGCAACATCTGACGGTGCCGACGAAATTGTCCACGCCATCGGTGCCGCCCGCGAGAAAGCTGAACGTGGCGAGGAAGTGCGCGGACGGGCCGTGACGGCGATGACCGAGATCGAGACGTCCTCCAAGCAGATTGGCCAGATCATCAAGGTGATCGAAGACATCGCTTTCCAAACCAACCTGTTGGCCCTGAATGCGGGGGTCGAGGCTGCGCGCGCTGGTGAGGTTGGTCGCGGTTTTGCCGTTGTGGCCAGTGAGGTGCGCGAACTTGCGCGCCGGTCGTCTGACAGTGCGGCGGAGATCAAGAATTTGATCAACACGTCCGGGGATAACGTGGAGAATGGCGTCAAACTGGTTCTGGAGATGGGCAATGTCTTGGCGGCTTTGCTGGCGGATGTGACATCTGTTTCTACCCTTGCGCGCGATATCGCGAATGGCGCGTCGGAGCAGTCACAAGGCGTTTCCGAAATTTCCAGCGGGATTAATATTCTCGATCAGGTGACACAACAGAATGCGGCAATGGTCAATGAAAGCGCGGATGCCGGGCGGTCCTTGCAGGAGAAAGCGGATGGCCTGTCAACGATCGTCGGGCGTTTCCGAACCTCTGCCCGTGGGAGCGAGACCTGGAGTGTCGAAGCGGGCGGGCCAGGCAAGCTTGAATCAGGGGCGGCTTAACCGCCGAAACCTTGTCCCTTTGGCCGGCCATGGATAGTGTCCGGCCAAAACGGGGGCGGAGATCTGAATGCCGGGACGGGCTGATACCACGACATTCACACCTTATGCGCGCATAGGTTTGTTGGGGGGCTCATTCGATCCACCGCACACCGGCCATTTGCATCTGTCGACAGAAGCGCTGAAGCGGTTCGGGCTGGACTCGGTTGTATGGCTTGTGAGCCCGGGCAATCCGCTCAAACCAAACGCCCCTGCGCCGCTGCAGTCCCGTATACAAGCATGCCAAGAGCTTGTGGATCATCCGCGCATCAAGGTCAGCGGAATCGAAGCCGATCTTGGGACACGCTACACGGCCGAGACCTTGGCTGCCTTAACCCATGCCTTTCCTAAGGTGAAATTTACTTGGCTGATGGGGGCTGACAACTTGGTCCAATTTCACCGTTGGGAAGATTGGGAGAGTATTGCCGCCCAGGTGCCGATTGGCGTTTTGGCGCGACCGGGTGCGCGCAGTGCAGCCCTCGGTGGGAAAGCGGCACGTATCATGCGGGCCGCGCGTATCCCTGCGGCATCCTCGCATTTGTTGGGGCATCGGGATGCCCCAGCGTGGTGTTTCGTCAATATGCCAATGCGCGCCGAAAGCAGTTCCGCCATTCGTGCAAGAGGGGAATGGTGAGCCGTTTAAAATGTGAACGGACGACGAGCTTTACGTTGTTGCAGCGTGGCCATCCTTTGGCTTAGATCGCGACATGACACACAGCATTTCAAGACGTTCTTTTCTGATGTCGGCCTCTGCGGCGGCTGCTCTTTTGCCAACTGCGGGCTGTGCGAACGCACCTGACCGTTCGCTGCGACCGATTTCGCGGGCGGACGATCTGCTGAAGGCGTCGCAGCCAAGTGTGAACGAATTGATTTCGGCGGCGCAGCTGGGCGGTGTCGTCGGCGTGAGCGTTGCGGATCTGGCAACCGGTGACGTGCTTGAACAAAACGAGGCGTCTAAGGGTTTACCCCCTGCCAGCGTGGCAAAGGCGCTGACGGCGGCCTACGCTTTGGCGCATTTGGGGGGCGGTTATCGCTTTCAAACCCGTGTTTTGACGACCTCGGGCGTGGCGAATGGGGTTGTGGATGGCGATCTGGTCCTAGCCGGAAGCGGCGATCCGACATTGGATACCGACGGTTTGGCGGGGCTTGCAAAACAGCTTGCCGCCGCGGGGGTGCGTGAAGTCCGCGGTGGGCTGAAACTTTGGGGCGGCGCGTTGCCTCATGTGGCGGAAATCGACACCGCCCAGCCAGAGCATGTGGGCTATAACCCGGCTGTGTCCGGACTGAATCTGAACTACAACCGTGTGCATTTTGAATGGCGCAAAACGGGCAGCAGTTATTCCGTGACGATGGATGCGCGTTCCGCCAGCTATCGCCCGGATGTGCGTATGGCGCGTATGTCGGTCGAGCCGCGCAGCGCGCCGATTTATACCTATTCCGATGCGGGTGCGTGGGACCAGTGGACCGTGGCGCGCAATGCCTTGGGTGGGGCAGGGGCGCGTTGGCTGCCGGTGCGCAAGCCGGAACTGTACGCGGGCGAGGTCTTCCAAAGCTTTCTGCGCGCGGAGGGCATTTCGGTCGCCGCGATAGAAGTGGTGGACCGTCTGCCAACCAACGTGGTCGAGCTGGCGCGGATCGAAAGCGCAGCTTTGACAGATGTGTTGCGCGACATGCTGAAGTGGTCGACAAACCTGACCGCAGAGGTGGTGGGCATGACGGCGACAGCAGCGCGCACGGGTCGCAGGCCAGCCTCTTTGGTCGCGTCAGCCAAAGAATTGAACGCATGGGCGGCAGAGCGTTTGGGCGTGAGAGGCATTGCGCTTGTTGACCACTCGGGGCTGGGAGACAGGAGCCGCGTGTCGGCGGCAGATATGATGGCCGCGCTGGCTGCAATCCACCGCGATATTGCGCTGCGGCCGCTGCTGAAAGCGTTTGAAATGCGCGACGCGCAGGGGCGCAGAATCAAGAACCATCCGATTGATGTGGCGGCGAAAACCGGAACGTTGAATTTTGTCAGCGGGCTTGCGGGCTTTGCTGAACTGCCAGACGGCAGAACTGTGGTTTTTGCGATCTTTGCCGCTGATCTGGATCGGCGCAATGCGCTGTCCGTCGAAGAGCGGGAGCGCCCGCCGGGCGGTGCCGCGTGGAACCGGCGGGCCAAAACGCTTCAGCAAAAGCTGATCGAACGCTGGGGCGTGATGTACGCGGCCTAAGGCGTGGCCGCGTCACAGGTCTCAATTCTGGATGACCACTTGCATGTTCTGTTTGCCCACCTGTTGGGTCAGGCTGAACAGCACGGCAGCATGTTCGGGGTGCAGGCGCACGCAACCGGCCGATGCAGGTTGGCCCAGACGCGACACTTGGTTCGTGCCGTGGATGGCGTAGTTGCCATTGAAAAAGATCGAGTAGGGCATCGGCGCATTGTTGTAGAGGCTGGATTTGTGGTGGCGCGACAACCACTTGGCTGACCAGCTGCCGCGCGGGGTATATTTGCCACTGCGCGCGGTGGACACCGGCCATTCGTAGGTCACCTGCCCGTGATAAATCACCGTCATGGTTTGGCGGGATATATCGACCTTGGCGATCAAGGGGGCCGCCTGTGCGGCCAACGATAGTAAACATAAAAATGCCGCTGCAAATGCGGCTGTAGTAACGCGATGCATAATATTCCTCCGACGTATGCGTGGCAGCGCATTGGCGAAAATTGCCAATGCCAGCATAGCATCAAAGGCTGCAAAATGCAGTCGGGGAAACCTGACCTTCAGGGGCGCGGATTACAGCGACAAATGCCGCGCGCGAGCCCCACGTTCGATGGCCGCCGCATGGAGCCGGTCAATGTTGAGCTCGTAGCGGATTTCCTCAAGCAGGCGCAGTTCGGTCTCCTGCAGCGTGCCATCGGCTGCCGCGACATCGCAGGCCAGCGCATAGGCCGTTTCAAACAGACGTTCGGGCAGGTTGTCGCGGATCAGACCGAACAGCGCGTCGAGCCCGTCTTCTTGTTCGAACAGATCTGCCACGAGAGAGGCCATGGTGCGCACATGGTCGGTGTCGAAATTGGCAAAAACCGGCAGCATGTTCACCGCCGAATCGATTTTGACCAGCTCGGCGGTACGGATGTTTTCGTCGGACATGGAGACCGCCAACATGATCGCGACAAGGCAATCTTGGGGGCTGAGCGGTTGGGGCGTGTCGGTCATGTTGTTTTTCCGTCCATAAATGCGGCGTTGCAGCGCAATTTATTGACGCTTGGCCCATGGGGCAATAGGAAGCGGTTCGTTATTCCCCTCTGGAGTCTGTGGACATGTCCGAACTGCGCGAAGCCGCCATGAAAGCCAAGGCCTGGCCGTTTGAAGAAGCGCGCCGGATCCTCAAACGCTACGAAAAAAAGCCGCCCGAGAAGGGCTATGTGCTGTTCGAGACCGGATATGGCCCGTCGGGTCTGCCCCATATCGGCACCTTCGGCGAGGTTTTGCGCACGACGATGATCCGCCGCGCCTTTGAGGCGATCTCGGACATTCCCACGAAGCTGGTTTGTTTTTCGGACGACCTTGACGGCATGCGCAAGGTGCCCGGGAACGTGCCGCAGCAGGAGATGCTGCAGGACCATCTCCAGCGCCCTTTGACGTCGGTGCCCGATCCCTTTGGCACGCACGAAAGCTTTGGTCATCACAACAATGCCATGCTGCGCCGGTTCCTGGATACTTTCGGGTTCGAGTACGAGTTCTACTCGGCGCGCGAGTTCTACAAGTCCGGCCAGTTCGACGACATCCTGCTGTTGGCGGCCAAGCGCTATGACAAGCTGATGGAAATCATGTTGAAGTCGCTGCGTGATGAGCGCGCGGCGACCTATTCGATCTTTCTGCCGATCCATCCTGAGACAGGGCGGGTGCTGTATGTGCCGATGAAGCACGTCGATGGCCAGAAGGGCGAGATTACGTTTGACGACGAGGACGGGCGCGAGTGGACGTTGCCTGTGACCGGCGGCAACGTGAAGCTGCAGTGGAAGCCAGATTTCGGGGCGCGCTGGGCAGCGTTGGACGTCGATTTCGAGATGTATGGCAAGGAACATGCGACCAACGAAAAGATCTATGATTCGATCTGTCGGGCGCTGGGCGGTACGCCTCCGAACCATTTCAGCTATGAGCTGTTCCTTGACGCCGAAGGTGCCAAGATTTCCAAGTCGTCGGGCAATGGCATTTCGATTGACGAATGGCTGAGCTACGCGTCGACCGAAAGCCTGTCGTATTTCATGTTCCAAAAGCCCAAGACGGCGAAGCGTTTGCACTTCGATGTGATCCCTAAAGCGGTGGATGAATATCACCAGCAACTGCGTGCCTTCCCGACGCAGGATGTGGCGGCACAGGTGAACAACCCCGTCTGGCATATCCACAACGGAACGCCGCCGGAAAGCACCATGGTTGTGCCGTTCTCTATGTTGCTGAACCTTGCCAGTGCGGCAGGGGCCGAGGACAAAGAGACCATGTGGGCCTTTATCCGGCGCTATGCTCCGGATGCGACGCCGGAGACACATCCCGATGTGGACGCGGCTGCGGGCTTTGCGGTCAAATACTACGAGGATTTCGTCAAGCCGTCGAAGACCTTCCGCGCGCCGGACGCCAAGGAGCGTGCCGCGATGGAAGATCTTTCGGCGCAGTTGAAAGCCTTTGACGGTGTGGCTGATGACGAAACGCTGCAGTCTTTGGTGTTCTCTGTCGGCAAGGCGCATGCGTTTGAAAACCTGCGTGAGTGGTTCAAGGCGCTCTACGAGGTTCTTTTGGGTCAAAGCCAGGGGCCGCGGTTCGGTGGGTTCATCGCGCTGTACGGCGTGTCGGAAACAGCGGCTTTGATCGACGCGGGTCTGGCGGGCGAATTGTCCTGAGTGTGTGATCTTCGCGCATGAAAAACACGCCCGTCGTCTGAAAAGGCGGCGGGCGAAACTTTTGACAGGGTCCGGACGTGGCTTACCTATGGTCAATCCATGGAGGGCTTTGTCATGCGGATCATCTGGGTTTTTGTCGTAGCGGTCGCGTTGAGCTTGGGCGGATATCGGGCGCAGGCTCAAGAAGTGGTGCCGCCGGAGCCCGACATCGAAGCGGTGATCGCAGAGCAGATCGAGGCATTTCGTGTGGATGACTTTGGAACGGCGTTTGGTTTTGCCAGCCCCGGCATTCAGCGCATGTTCGGATCGCCGGAGCGGTTTGGCGCGATGGTGCGCGACGGCTATCCCATGGTCTGGCGTCCCGGAGAGGTTAATTTTGGTCTGCTGCGCGAGGTGGATGACACGCTTTGGCAGGAGGTCCTGATCACCGATCAGGCGGGGCGGCGTTTTGGCTTGGCTTACCGGATGGAACAGATCGATGGCGATTGGCGCATCGGGGGCGTTCAGGTCATTCCCGCACCGGATGTGGCGGTCTAGGGCGCGCGGAGCTGTTTGGCTGCGCCAAAGGCGCCCCGCCCGCCCTATGCGATCCCTGTGTCGGTGCCTTAGCGTACGGTGGTGTCCAAAAGCGTTAAGAAGGCGTTGATATTTCCCTTGGCCGATCGGGTCTTTGACCCACTGGCGTCGAAAGGGAATACAATGAACAAGGCGATCACGGACGGTCTGGTCTTTATGCCGGTGGCTTTTGCTGCGGGCAATCTGGGACAGTTTTCGCGCGGTGACGGGACACCCGGGTCGGATACCTACAACGGGATTGCGACTGCGGCTTTCGTGCCGGCGGATCAGGATTTTGGTGGCTGTCTGGAAGTTCAGAAAACCGATGCGACGCAAAAGCTGCGCTATATGGGGCAGACACCGCTGCCGCTGGGCTGCTATCTGAAGATCACCGCGCGGGTCAAAGCGGTCTCCGGAGCGCTGCCGGAGATCCGGATCGCCGGATATGCTGCGCAGGCCAACGGGTCTGCCGCGAGCGGCATTGTGACCGCTGGCCCGACAACCCAATTGACCAGCTATGGCGAGGTGGTCGAGATCAGCGCCATCGTCGGGTCGGGGAACCGCGATGGTGTGGACCTTGTCTGGGGGACGTCGGCCACCTATGGCCATTTTGGCATTGATATGATCGGGATCAACGGCGGCGTCCTGCGCATCGACGATCTGCAGATCGAGGACGTCACAAACGTCTTTCTGCGTGACATGATGAATTGGGTCGACGTGCGCGATTACGGCGCGGTGGGGGATGGCGTCACCGATGACACCGCAGCGTTTGAGGCGGCGGATGCCGCGGCGGCGGGGCGCCGGGTGCTGGTGTCGTCGGGTGTTTATCGGTTGGAGCAGTCGCTGACCTTGGAAAGCCGCGTGCAGTTCGAGGGCACCCTGAGCATGCCGACCGAGGCCATCCTGTCCCTGGCCAAGGATTTCAGCCTGCCGGTCTATATCGACGCCTTTGGTGGTGATGAAGAGCTGGCCTTTAAGAAGGCATTGCAGTCGTTGTTGAACGGGGCGGATCACGAGAGCCTTGATCTGGGCGGGCGGCGCGTGTCGGTCTATGGTCCGATTGATGTGCAGGCAGCGGTGCCGAACCGCACGACCTACGCACAGCGGCGCGTCATTCGCAACGGGCAGCTGCGCGCCGAGGACAGTGGCAATTGGTCCCCGGAAACGGTCACAAGCACTGCGACCTACAGTGCGGGCACGCCGTGGAAGCTGACCAATGTCTCCAATATCGCAAATATCCAGCAGGGCAGTCTGGTCACAGGTGCGGGCGTTGGCCGAGAGATTTACGTCAAGGACGTGAATGTGGCCGCTCAGGAGCTGACCCTGTCGCAGCCGCTGTCGGATGCGGTCGGCGTGCAGACCTATACCTTTACCCGGTTCAAATTCATGCTGGATTTTACGGGCTTCGAGCGGCTCAATGTGTTCGAGCTAGAGGGTATCGAATTCCAGTGTAATGAGCTGGCAAGCGGTGTCTTGTGGCCTGCGTTTGGCACGGTAAACGTGGTGCGCAATTGCGTGTTCAACCGCCCCGGCCATCGCGGTCTTGTGTCCAGTGGCGACGGCTGTCAGGGGGCGCTGATCGATCTGTGCCAGTTCATCAGCCATGAAGGCTGTGAGCTGACGCAGAACCGGCAGAGCGTGGCGATTGTGACCAATGCCAATGATGTTAAAATCCGCAACTGTCGTGCCTCGCAGTTCCGGCATTTCGCGGTGGTCAGCGGCGCGCAAAGCATCATCACGGGCAATCACTTTTTCCAAGGCGATCCCGCGAATGCCGGTGTGCGCAGTGCGGGGGTTGTTTTGACCTTGCGGGCCTGCAACGCCCAGATCAGCGGCAATTATATCGACAACTGCTTTATTGAATGGACGAATGAGCGAGAGCCGGAACCGGATTTTACCGGCGGTTTCGGGTTCGCGGGATTGTCGATCACCAACAACGTGATGCTGTGTTCCAATGTGGCCACGTCGTTCAGCTTTATCGTGGTGAAGCCATACGGCATCAATCACCGGCTGAACGGTCTGAACGTGTCCGGGAATACGTTTCGCGGGGTGGGCGTGGCCATCGATCGGGCCGAGCGGATCGACACCTCCTTTGCGGATATGGACAAGGGCAGCTTTCGCGATGTGAGCTTTGTCGGGAACACCTATCACAACATCGAATACGGTGCGCAGAACCCGCTGATGGTGACGCATAGCCAGAACACCCATGCGCAGGTCTGGGAGGTCGACAGCGGCAACAGGCTGCCCTTTGAAGGGTACAGCCAGCAGGTCGACAGCGTGGTGGCCACATCGCGGTTGCGCAATGAAAGCAATGTGTCGGAGTATGACCTGCCCTACACGCAGGCGGGCACCGGTCCGAACAATGACCGTGTTCAGCTGACCTTTTCCCGCCCGGTTCTGGGGGATGTGGCGGTGACGATGCGGTCAGATCGTTAAGGTAGAAGGCTTCACTTCAGAAATCACGCCAAAGGCCGAACATCAGCCCCATGGAGCTGTCCCCCGTCAGCCCCCATGTCAGGCCGAATTCGGCCTTTGTGCGCTCGCCCAAGGGTGTCACAACCGACGGTGCAAGCCTGACAAAGGGCGGGTCATCCTGTTCCAGACCTGTCTGAACCTGAAAGATCACTTTGAAGTCGTTGGGCAGGTTGCGGCCCCATGTGGCGTCCAGTTTGTAGTCGATGACGTCGTCTGTCGCTTGCATCTCGGCCAGCGCATCGAACGACAGCCAGCCCCGGTTCAGCCCCCAGCCCACAGACAGGCCGGGGCGCAGAACGCTGTTGCCCGAAATCTCGCCAAACCCTAATTGAGCGGTCACTTTTGGTCCGCGATCACGGTTGCGCAGCGGGTATTGCAGAAAACCGACAAGCTTTCCTTCACCAGACACCGAGCGTCCGAAGTCCATGCCAAGTGTCCATGAATCGGTCAGCCCGTATTCGAGATACAGGGTCTGATAGTCTTCTGTCGGAGCGTAAGATGTCCAATGTTGCAGGTTTTGCGGCCAAGCCACACGCCCTGACACCAGTGCAAAGCCCGTGCCCGCCTCGCGCGGCCATGCCCCCGCCTGCGCAGGATCGCAGGGCAGTGCCAAACAGGCAGTGAGCAAGAAGGGCCGTAGGGGTTTGCACATGGGGACGGGGTGTTTGCTGGGGTGGTGTCAGAATGCTCAATCTTGGTTAAACCGTCGTTAAGGGGCGTTTTTATGCTTTGTGCTGGCCATGAGCGGTGCCTGCAGGCATTGTCGAGACAGACCACGGGAGCGTGATATGGCAGGCAAGGTAATCACTGTGGCCCAGCAAAAGGGCGGCTCTGGCAAAACCACATTGGCAGCCCATCTGGCGCTGGGATTTCGGGCCGAGGGCAAGACCGTCGGACTGATCGATCTGGACCCACAAGGATCGCTTGGCCGGTGGTATGTCACACGGCTGGAACGCGACGAGGCCGCCTGCGAAGGGCTGGACTTTGCGACGTCCAGCGCGTGGGGCATCTCGATGGAAGTGCGCAAGATGGCCAACTCATGCGATATCGTGATCGTAGACACCCCGCCAAAGGTCGACAGCGATCTGCGCCCGGCCTTGCGGGTGGCGCATCTGGTCGCGGTGCCTGTGGCGGTTGGACATATGGATCTATGGGCCACTGAGGGCGTGATGGATCTGGCCGCGCGCGAGGACAAGCCGGTCCTGTTGATCATGAACCGGACGCGCGCGGGGACCCGCCTTGGGGCGGAGGTGGCCACTGCGGCCAAGGAGTTGGGCGCGCCAGTGGCCAAGGCGGTTTTGGCACAGCGTGTCGGCTATGCCGAAGCGATGGGGCAGGGGCGGGCCGCCATCGAGACCAAAGGCCCCGCCCGCGACGAAGTCAGCGCGCTCGTTGCAGAGGTGGCGGAGCGGCTCAAAGCGGGGTAAGTCCCGCCCCAGACGAGCAAAGAGGCACCACATGACCACCAACGCGCACGATGACATCCGCGAGGCGATTGCCGCCTTTCGTCAGGCCGAAGGCCAGCCGGTTTCCAAACTGGGGTATTTCACGGCGCCCTTCCGGCCTGCGCAGGGGCCACTGGCAGACCGCGTGATCAAGGTCTATCGCGGTGCCGCCACGCCGGAGGCCACCAACAGGCTGGCGCAGTGTCATGCGGATTACGTCACCGCGCTGAATGATGCGGGGGTGCCGCTGCCGCAGACCGAATTCCATCTGGTGGATTTGCATGGCGAGGTGACGCCGGTGGTGGTGCAAGAGGCGCTGGACACCAGCTCCCTGATGCGACCCTTGATGCAAAGCGGGACGCTGGATGAAACCTTGGAGATGTTGGAAGCCGCCGGTCAGGTGATCGCGCGCTTTTGGCATTGGGCCGAAGGGTTTGACGGGCGCATCGGCTTTCACCCTTCGATCCGCAACTTTGCCATTGTCGAAGGGCAGGCGGTCTTTTTCGACACTTTCCCGCCGCTGATCCACTACAGCCGTGACGAGATGGGGAAGATGCTTTTGCAATTTTCCGAAAAGCGCCTGATGCGGGTGGTGGGGCCGTTCTTGCAGCGCAAAGTGACCGGCATTCAGGACGAATGGTATTCGCCGGCAGAAACATTGGTCGGCATGGTCGGCTCGGCCTGCCGCCTGCGCCCCAACGACGCCGAAGCGTATCTGTCATGGGGGCGGGATTTTATGCCGCGCGCCATGGCCCCTTGGGCCGAAGAGGCCATGCCGGATCTGCAGCACGCTCCCAAGCTGCCGGGCTATTGGACCGGCTTTCGCAAGGTTCTGGGCCTGCAGGGCGAGCCGAACGTCTAACGCCACGATTGGCCAGACAGCCAAAGCCCCGCGCACCGGATATGGTGGCGGGGCTTTTTGCATGGTTAGCCCTCGTATTCAGGCATGTCGCGCAACTGGTCCTCTGTGTAGTCCGCGGTAGCGCGGGGATCGCCGTTTTCCGTATCGACGAACAGATCCACCAAGGGCAGGGCGACGGTATGTGTGCCAAGCCGAAGGAAGCCGCCGATGTCCATGATGACACGGTCGATGCTGCCGTCATCACGTGTCACAACGTCCTCGACTTCGCCGATGGATTCTCCGTTCGCGTCATAGACGGGCAGGCCCATCACGTCCTCGACCTTGAGCGGTTGTGCGAGGTCGGCAGGGGTGCTGCGCACGGTGTCGGGGATCGGGTCCGCGTCCGCCGCTGCGGAATAGGCGCCAGCGCCTTTGGCATCACCGTCGCCGTTGGATTCGGGCATGACCTCGCCTTGGGCGGCGGTGGTGTAGGGGGTGTTGTCGATCTCGCCGGAGCCTGCATCCTCCGACGATTCGTCCTCGATCAGCACATAGCCGTGCAAGCCGCCTGCGGATTCGAGATCTTCGAGCACGACGGAACATTCGTCATTGTCACCGGCATCAATGGTGCGTTGCAACTCGGCGGTGACGGCCTCGGGCACGTCGGCCTGTGTGAGGACTTCGTTCAGCTCGGCGCAGGTTGCGGTTTCGTCCGCGTCGGTGTCGCTGGATTGGGCAAAGGCAATCCCGGCGGAACCGGCAAGGGCGAAGGCTGCGGAGCCCAGAATTTTGCGTGTCATGCGTGATGTCATACCGGCGGTCCTTTTGGTTGCTCTGTCGACACGGGCGGCCGCGCGACGATTGCCGGTGTAACGTGTTTGCCGTCTGCTTCGTTCCCTGACGCCGGACATGCAAACCCCCGGCCGCCAAGCGACCGGGGGCAAAACGCATAAAGCGGTCGGGATCAGACGATCTTGATGTTGGCCTCTGCGATGTCCTTGAGGAACTGGTCCAGCCCTTTGTCGGTCAGCACGTGGTTGGCCATGTTCTTGATCACTGCGGGCGGGGCGGTTGCCACGTCGGCGCCAATGGCCGCGCAGTCGGACATGTGGTTCGCGGTGCGGATGGAGGCCGCAAGGATCTGTGTTTCGAAACCGTAGTTGTCGTAGATCTCGCGGATGTCTTCGATCAGCTGCAAGCCGTCGAGGTTCAGGTCGTCGAGGCGACCGATGAAGGGCGAAATGAAGGTCGCGCCCGCCTTGGCCGCCAGCAGCGCCTGATTGGCCGAGAAGCACAGGGTGACGTTAACCATGGTGCCTTCGTCGCTGAGGACCTTACAGGCTTTCAGACCATCCCAGGTCAGCGGGACTTTGACGGCAATGTTTTCGGCGATTTCGCGCAGTTTGCGGCCCTCTTCGATCATTTTGTCCGCATCTGTTGCGGTGACCTCGGCGGAGACAGGACCGGAGACCAGTTCGCAGATCTCCTTGGTCACTTCGAGAATGTCGCGCCCGGATTTCTTGATCAGTGAGGGGTTGGTTGTCACGCCATCGACCATGCCGAGGTCGTTGAGCTCGCGGATGGCGTCGATGTCAGCGGTGTCTACAAAGAATTTCATCGGATGGTCCCCCATTTGGGTTTGAGTCTGCGGCCTTGTAGCCGAGATAGGGGGTGGCGGAAAGCCTGATCGGGGTGGTGTGCGCCCCTGCGGGGGTGGCGACAGGCGGGCAGCGGGGATAGGTATTTGGACCAAGGAAAAACGCAAGTCCAGGAAAATTGCGGGGCCGCGTTGCAAGGGCGCGCGCTTTGCGCCATCTGAGAGGCATGCAGGAGTTTTTCGACGAAGGTGAGCGCATTGGCGTTCTGACGACGCAGCCGCTGGACCGGGTGCTGGATTACCGTGCCTGTTCGGGGGGCTGTCGGGTTGGTGCCTTTGTCGAAGTGCCTTTGGGGCCGCGTAAGGTGCTTGGGGTCGTCTGGGGGCCGGGGGCGGGCGATTTCGATGCGGCCAAGTTGCGCCCGGTGATCCGGGTTCTGGATGCCCCCTTGATGCGTGATGAGATGCGTCTGTTTCTGGAGCGGGCCGGGGCTTACACGTTGACGCCGCTGTCCGCGATGTTGCGTCTGGCCACGCGTGCGCCGGGGTTGGGCGACGGTCCGTCCATGCGCAAGGTGTATCGGCGGGGCACATCCGAGCCGGATCGGATGACCGATGCGCGGCGGCGGGTGCTGGCCGCGTCAGAGGATCTTGGCGGGTTGGCGTTGACATTGAAGGAGTTGGCGGAGGCGGCAGGGGTGACGTCGTCGGTGGTGAAAGGGCTGGTGGGTTCTGGCGCGATCGTCGAGGAGGAAAGCCCGCGTGATACGCCCTTCCCGCGTCTTGATCCGGCCTATGGTGGCAAGACGCTGACGGAGGATCAGGCGGCGGCGGCGGCGGTCTTGTGCGAGGGGCTGCGTCAGGGTGTTTACGGCACGACTTTGCTGAAGGGGGTGACCGGGTCGGGCAAGACCGAGGTCTATCTGGAAGCTGTGGCCGAGGCATTGCGCCAAGGGCGGCAGGCGTTGGTTTTGTTGCCGGAAATCGCGTTGTCCGGCGAGTTTCTGCAGCGGCTTGAGGCGCGGTTCGGCGCCCGTCCGGCAGAGTGGCATTCCGGTGTGACCATGACCGAGCGGCGACGTGTCTGGCGTATGGTGGGCGAAGGGCATGCACAGGTGGTGGTGGGGGCGCGATCGGCCTTGTTCCTGCCTTTTCAGAACCTTGGGCTGATCGTTGTCGATGAGGAACATGACACCTCGTACAAGCAGGAAGAGGGGGTGTTGTACAACGCCCGCGACATGGCGGTTTTGCGCGCCTCTATCGTTGGAGCGCAGGTTGTTCTGGCCTCGGCCACGCCGTCGTTGGAAAGCTGGGTCAATGCGGATCTGGGCAAGTACAAGCGTCTGATCCTGACATCGCGTTTCGGGGCTGCGGTGTTGCCCGAGATGAAGCCCATCGACATGCGCGGACAGGAGCTTGCGTCAAACCGGTGGATTTCTCCGCGGCTTGCGGCGTCGGTGAAGCTGCGGATGGAGCGGGATGAGCAGGCCTTGTTGTTCATCAACCGTCGTGGCTATGCGCCGGTGACTTTGTGCCGGGCCTGCGGGCAGCAGATCGGCTGTGACCATTGCGACGCGCGTATGGTGGAGCACAGGTTTCTCAAGCGACTGGTGTGCCACCAGTGTGGCGAAAGCAAACCGATGCCGGAGGTGTGTCCCTCGTGCGAGGTGGAGGGGAAGCTGGCCGCTGTGGGGCCCGGTGTGGAGCGTCTGGCCGAGGAGGCGGGCGAGCTGTTTCCCGATGCGCGGATCGCGGTTCTGTCATCGGATCTGTACGGCACCGCGCGCGAGCTGAAGGCGCATATCGAAAGCATTGCCGCCGGTGGGGCCGATATTATCATTGGTACGCAACTGGTGGCGAAGGGGCATAACTTTCCCAACCTGACACTCGTCGGGGTGATTGATGCGGATCTGGGTCTGCAGGGGTCGGATCTGCGGGCGGCCGAGCGGACCTTTCAATTGATGCGGCAGGTGGCGGGGCGCGCGGGCCGGGCAGAAAAGCCCGGGCAGGCTTTGTTGCAGACCTACCAGCCGGAGCATCCCGTGATCCGGGGGATTTTGGCCGGAGATGAAGAGGCGTTCTGGCGCGCCGAGGCGGATGAACGTCGTATTGGCGGGATGCCGCCCTTTGGCCGGTTGGCAGCAATCATCCTGTCGGGGCCGGAGCCGCAGGAACTGTTCGACATCGGCAACCAGTTGGCGCGCAATGATGCGCCGCTGCGCAAAATCGACGCGCAGGTCTACGGCCCCGCGCCCGCCCCCATCGCCCGTGTGCGGGGGCGTCACCGCGTGCGGATGCTGGTGCGTGGCCCGAAAGAGGTGATGTTGCAGCAGGCCCTTGTCGCCTGGACCCGGCAGGTCAAGCTGCGCGGCGAGACGCGGCTGGCCATCGATATTGATCCGCAGTCGTTTTTCTGATCCCGTGACAGGTGCGTGTGTCCGGCATGGTATTCGGGTCGCAGGGTGCCACGTAATTGCGGCGGACTGCTTGTCGTGCGGGGCTGGCGTGTCTACATGCGATGCTATGAAACGCTGGATCCCTTTCGTCAAAAGCCCGCCCCGGGTCGCTGTCGTGCGCCTGCAGGGGGCGATTTCCGTGCCTGCGCGTGGCAATCTTAGCGACCGGTCAATTGCGCCACTGCTGGAAAAAGCCTTTGCCGCCAAGCCCGATGCCATCGCGCTGGAGATCAATTCGCCCGGTGGCTCGCCTGTGCAAAGTTCGCTGATCGGGGCGCGCATCCGGCGGCTGGCCGAGGACAAGAACATCCCCGTCCACGCCTTTGTCGAGGATGTGGCGGCCTCTGGCGGGTATTGGATCGCCTCGGCAGCGGATCATATCTGGGCCGATGCCTCCTCGATCCTTGGGTCGATCGGGGTGATTTCCTCGGGGTTCGGGGCGCATGTGTTCCTGCAGCGGCAGGGCATTGAACGGCGGGTGCATACCGCAGGCAAATCCAAATCCATGCTGGATCCGTTCCGCCCTGAAACCGAAGAAGACGTGGCGCGGCTGGAACGGCTGTTGGGTCAGTTGCACGAGACGTTCATCGCGCAGATCAAAGCGCGCCGTGGCGACAAGCTGGCCGAGAACCCCGACCTGTTCACCGGCGAAATCTGGGTTGGTCAGGGCGCGGTGGAGCAGGGGCTGGCCGATGGGGTCGGCCATCTGGTGCCAAAAATGAAAGAGATCTACGGCGACAAGGTGTCGTTCAAACGCTTTGAGGCCAAGCGCCCGCTTATGCCGCGCTTTGGCCTATCTGCCGCGGCGCAGGATGCCACGCGCGGCGCGCTCAACGAGATCGAGGAACGTGCGGATTACGCAAGGTTTGGCCTGTCGTGATCGCGAAACTGGTTCTTCTGTTCTTGCTGGTCATGGGCGTTATCGGCATGTTCGGCGGCTGGAGAACCAAAACCGCGCGGCGTTTGAAATCCGCGCGGGACAAGCTGCGGCTTGATGCAAAGAAATGTCCGCGATGCGGGCGCTATTCCATCGGCAAGGGCCCCTGTGCCTGCGAAAAGGGAACTCACTGAATGGTTTTTGTCTATGCGGTGCTGGGGTTGTTGATCCTGCTTCTGGCTGGGGATGCTTTGGTCAAAGGGGCGGTGAACCTGTCGCTGCGGGTGGGCATTCCCGCGCTGATCGTGTCGCTGACCATCGTGGCGTTCGGGACATCCGCGCCGGAACTGCTGATCTCGGTCGAGGCGGGATTGCGGGGCGCGCCGGGGATCGCGCTGGGCAATGTGATCGGGTCGAACGTGGCCAACGTGCTGATGGTGCTGGGGATTCCGGCGCTGATCACGGTGATGCATACCTCGGCGCATGACACGCGCAAAAGCTATCTGCAGATGATCGCGGCCTCTGTGCTGTTCATTGCGCTGGCCCTGCGCGAGACCTTTGATTGGAAATCCGGTGTGGTGCTGCTGGCGGCGCTGGCCTTTATCCTTGGGGACCAGATCCGCGATGCGCTGGCCCATCGTCGCGCCGGTGATCTGGACGAAGAGCTTGAAGAGCCGGAAGGCGCAGACCCCGACATGGCTTGGTGGAAGATCGGGCTGTTCTTGGTGTTGGGCCTGATCGGTCTGCCCTTGGGGGCGAACCTGCTGGTGGACAGCGCGTCGGAAATTGCCCGCATGTTCAATGTCTCGGACGAGGTGATCGGCCTGACACTGGTTGCGGTGGGCACATCGCTGCCGGAGCTTGCGACCACTGTGATGGCCACGCTGCGGCGTCAGGCGGATGTGGCGCTGGGCAACGTGATCGGGTCGAATATGTTCAACCTGCTGGCCATCATCGGTGTGGCGTCGATGATCGCGCCGATGCCCTTTGAGATGCCGAACCTCGCCTTTGATCTGGCGGTGATGCTGGGCGCGTCCTTGCTGTTGATCCCGTTTGTCTTCCTCAAGAAGGACTTGAACCGGATTTGGGGCGTGATCTTGTCTGCGCTTTATATCGGCTATGTTGTCATGGTGATCGTCTGACAACGAAGGCATGAACATGACCGAACGCAAAGCTTTGGTAACCGGCGCGGGCAAACGGCTTGGCCGCGCGATGGCGCTGGAATTGGCGCAGCAGGGCTATGATGTGGCCGTGCATTACGCCGGATCGCAGGAGGCCGCAGAAGAGGTCGCAGCCGAGATCCGTGCCATGGGGCGCACCGCCGCCACTGTGCAGGCCGACCTGCTGGAGGAAGACGCAGCACAGGCGCTGGTTGCTCAGGCGGCGCAGGCATTGGGCGGGCCGCTTACGGTTCTGGTCAACAGCGCCTCGATTTTTGAACACGACGACTTTGGCACGGCCACGCGGGACAGTTGGGACCGCGCCATCGAAAGCAATCTGCGCGCGCCTTTTGTCCTGACCCAGAATTTCGCGCGCCAAGTGCCAGAGCCGCAGACCGACGCCCGGGGGGAGCCTTTGGCCCAAGGGTTGGTGGTCAACATGATCGACCAGCGGGTACACAAGCTGACGCCGGAATTTGCGTCTTATACGATCGCTAAGGCTGGTCTGTGGGTGATGACGCGCACCGCTGCACAAGGCTTGGCACCGCGCGTGCGGGTCAACGGGATCGGGCCGGGTCCGACCCTGAAAGGCGGCCGTCAAAGCGAGGATGATTTCGCGGCCCAGCGTGCGGCGACAGTCCTGAAGCGGGGCGCGGATGCCGAGGATATCTGCGGCGCGCTTACATACCTTTTGACCGCCAAAAGCGTCACCGGACAGATGATCTGCATCGATGGCGGCCAACATCTGGCTTGGGAAACGCCCGATGTGACCGGGGTGGAATAGCGGTTGGCGGCTGACTTGTGCACCTGTCACGTCACGTTAACAGAAGTGTTACGAAAAACTTAACAAACTCATAGAGTTGCTGCGATCTGGAAAAATTTTGTTCTAAAACAGTTAGTTATTTTCGCGCCTAAAAATTAAGCAGCGCCACGAAGTGGCCTGTTTCCTTAAGAAAATCACGACTGTTTATAAATTGCACCCAGAGTTATCCACATATTCGGTGGATGTATTCACACTTGAACACACCGTCGGCGCATTGCAGCCAAATCGAGAATCGAATTAGGGGATCCCGGATCAGCGGGGCAGAGGCAAAATGGACGAGACGCCGCAAGACACAGCGCCGCCCGCCAAAGGGGTGGAGGTCATCCAATCCTACCTGAAAACGCTGGATGGCTCGCCGGGCGTGTACCGCATGCTCGACGACCAAAGCCGCGTTTTATACGTCGGCAAGGCGCGCAACCTGCGCAACCGTGTGTCCAATTATGCGCGGCTCAACGGCCATTCACGCCGCATCGAACGGATGATCTCGGAAACCGCGTCGATGATGTTCCTGACCACGCGCACCGAGACAGAGGCGCTGCTGCTGGAGCAGAACCTCATCAAGCAGCTCAAGCCCAAGTTCAACGTGCTGCTGCGGGATGACAAATCCTTTCCAAACATTCTCGTCTCCGATCACGCCTACCCGCAGATCAAAAAACACCGTGGGGCCAAGCGGGAGAAGGGGCAGTATTTCGGACCCTTCGCCAGCGCGGGCGCGGTCAATCGCGTGCTGAACCAGTTGCAGCGGGCGTTTTTGCTGCGCAACTGCACGGATTCCGATTTCGAGACGCGCACACGCCCCTGTCTGCAGGCGCAGATCAAACGCTGTAGCGCGCCCTGCGTGGGCCGGATCTCGGAAGAGGACTACGCCGCCTCCGTGCGGGATGCGGCGCGCTACCTGCAGGGCAAATCAACGGAGATTCAGGAAAAGCTCGGCGCGGAGATGGCGCAGGCTTCCGAGGATATGGAGTTTGAGCGCGCCGCCGCTCTACGTGACCGGATCCGCGCGCTGACGCAGGTGCAGACCGCGCAGGGCATCAACCCGCAATCGACCGCCGAGGCGGATGTCATCGCCCTGCATATGGAAGGCGGGCAAGCCTGCGTACAGGTGTTTTTTATCCGCGCGAACCAGAACTGGGGCAACAAGGATTTCTACCCGCGTGTGGGCGACGACGTCAGCCCGCAAGAGGTCATGGAGGCGTTCGTTGGCCAGTTCTACGACCAGAAGGAACCGGCGCGGCTGATCCTTTTGTCCAGCGGGATCGAGAACGAGGACCTGATGTGCGCGGCGCTGAGCGAGAAACTCGGCCGCAAGGTCGAGATCACCGTGCCCCAGCGCGGCGAGAAGGCCGAGCTGGTCGATGGTGCCCTGCGCAACGCCAAGGAAAGCCTTGCGCGGAAAATGTCCGAAAGCGCCACGCAGGCCAAGCTGCTGCGCGGTCTGGCAGAGGCTTTTGATCTGGACGAACCGCCCGCGCGGATCGAGGTCTACGACAACTCGCACATTCAAGGCACCAATGCGGTGGGTGGCATGATTGTCGCCGGTCCGGACGGGTTCATGAAAAACCAGTACCGCAAGTTCAACATCAAGGGCGATGATCTGACGCCCGGCGATGACTTTGGCATGATGAAAGAGGTGCTGAACCGCCGCCTGTCGCGTTTGAAAAAGGATGATCCCGACCGGGAGAAAGGGCTGTGGCCGGATCTGATGCTGATCGACGGTGGCGCGGGGCAGGTGTCTGCGGTGGCGGAAATCATGCGCGCCCACGGGGTGGATGATCTGCCCTTTGTGGGCGTGGCCAAGGGCGTGGACCGTGACCACGGCAAAGAGGAATTCCACAGGACCGGACAGCGCCCTTTTGCGCTGCGCCATAACGATCCTGTTTTGTACTTCGTGCAGCGGCTGCGCGACGAGGCGCACCGCTTTGCCATCGGCACGCACCGCGCGAAGCGTGCGAAGGCACAGATGGCCAACCCTCTCGACGAGATCGCAGGCGTCGGGGCATCGCGCAAGCGGGCCCTGTTGCAGCATTTCGGCTCGGCCAAGGCGGTCAGCCGCGCGAACCTGAGCGACCTGAAGGCCGTCGAAGGCGTGTCAGAGGCGCTGGCCGAACGGATCTACGCTTTCTTCCATGAAAAGGGTTAGGCGGCTTCCACCCTGCTGAGCAGGTAGCGCGCCATCACATCCCACGCAGGCCCGGCGCGGGCAGGGGTGGTGCGAAACGGCACGCTTTGCGCTGGCGCGTGCAGCACCTCTGACAGGGCCACTCGCCACGCGTCTGGTGTGTTGTCGCGTACGATGCGGCCAATGGCCAGATCGGGCAGGGCGTCGGTGTCAGAGACCAGCACCGGACGACCCGCCTCACGCGCATCCAGCGCGGGCGATCCCGACGGCTGCCAGCGCGCCGGAATGGCCAGCAAATCAATCTCTGCCATGCTGGTGACGGGGTAGGTGCCGCGGTGGAACCGGATGCGCGGGTCGCCGTTGGCGAAATCCTGAAGCCGCGGCTTGTCCGGCCCCTCGCCACATAACATCAGGCGGATATCTGGCTGCGGCAGGCTTCGGAACGCTTTGACCAGAATGTCAAAGCCTTGCTGCTCGTGAAAGCGGCCAATTGCACCGACAACGCGCACCGGTCCCGTGGGACGTGGCAAGGCGCGGTAGGCCGCGCGGCAGCTGTCGGGCGGGATCACATACAGGCGGTCCTGCGGGACCAGCTGCGTATCGCGCAACCACGTGTATTGCGCTTTGCTGACCGCAAGCACCCGATCAAAAAGCCTATAGGCCATCTTCAACAGGCCGGACCTTGGCGCCCATCCGCTGCAGGTGTGGTCGAAATAGGACTTCGAGAATGTGTGCTCCATATGGGCTAGCGGCGCAGCGCCCCCCAAGGCGCGCATCCGCAACAGCGAGGAAACACTGCGCCCCGTAAGCTGCAGGTGCGACACGCGGATATCGCAGGACACGGTGGCAAACCGCCCGCCGCCATCCATCCTGTGCAGCATGTGCACGCAGTCCGATTGGGACTGGCCACGCACCAGATGGTCGATGGCGCGCAGCGTGTCCTCGGACGCGTCGGCGTCCACCAGATGCAGGATACGGAACGGGCGGGACATGGCGCTCTCCTTTAGGCTCAGTAGGCGCCTTCGCCGATGGTGACGGCGGGCAAGGTGCGCAGAAGGATCTTTGCATCCAAAGCGGGGCTGAGGTCGCGGATGTATTGAAGGTCGAGCGCGATCATCTCGTCAAAGCTGAGGTTCGCACGCCCGGAGACCTGCCACAGCCCTGTCAGGCCGGGCCGCACGAGCAGGCGTTTCATGGCGCAGTCGGAATATTGCGCGACTTCGACCGGCAAAGCAGGGCGCGGTCCGACCAAAGACATATCGCCGCGCAGAATGTTGAACAGCTGCGGCAGCTCGTCGAGCGATGTACGGCGCAAAAGGCGTCCCACGGGGGTGATGCGGGGATCATTGCGCATTTTGAAGCATGGGCCGTCACGATCCGACGTGGCCACCATCTCGGCCAGCCGCGCATCCGCATCCTGATACATGCTGCGGAATTTGTAGATGGTGAAGGGCACACCGTTCAGACCGATGCGGGTCTGTTTGTACAAGGCGGGCCCTTTGCTTTGCAGGCGGACCAGCGCGGTCAGGACGATGAAAAACGGCAGGGCCGAAAACAGAACCATCAGCGTGACGATGACGTCCACCAGACGCTTTACGTAGCATCGATAGGTCATGCGCTCGATAAGGGCACTGACCCGTTGGGCGTCACAGTCATTGGGGCGCATCGGTGCAGGCTTTGCCGCACAAGATACAATCGCAAGTGGTTCCATTCTGATCACCCCAAAGGTTTGGTTAAGGATGATCTAGTCATCGTCCAAGGGCCGTGACCTTTCAATTTCGCGTCGGGGCGGATCAGCGTCCCAAATGACTGCGACAGGCAGTCCGTTGTGACAGTTCGATGTCCCAAGGCTGGAAATTTTCATACTTAATTGGCAAGGCGTACCCGAAGGGGTAGAATTTCCCGGATCACTTCCCCATGATAATGTCCAAGAAACACTTTACCTTGGACGCCAGAACCAGAATGATCTGGTCAGTCAATTTTGAAAGGCCTTATCCCGCGATGCGTGTATTGATTGCCGATGACCACGACCTTTTGCGAGACACTCTGATCGCCTTTCTGGGCGCAGAGGCGGGGATCGTTCTGGGCAGTGCGTCCAGCTTTGACGAGGCTGTCGAGCGGATCGAAAAGGACGAGCCTTACAGCCTTGTGTTGCTCGACTATAAGATGCCGGGGATGAACGGTCTGGAGGGGCTGAAAACCGCGCTGGAGCTGCGTGGCGGCCAGCGGGTTGCGCTGATTTCGGGCACCGCCACGCGGGAAATCGCGGAACAGGCGCTGGCGCTGGGGGCTGCGGGGTTTGTTCCGAAAACCCTGCCTGCGAAATCCTTGGTCAATGCCGTGCGCTTTATGGCCATGGGCGAGCAATATGCGCCGATCGATTTCATGACCGCGCCCGAGGAGGCGGACCAACACCCGCTGGCGCAAAAACTGACCCAGCGCGAGCTGCAGGTTCTGGGCGGTCTGACAGCGGGCAAATCGAACAAGGAAATCGCGCGCGATCTGGACCTGACAGAGCCCACGATCAAGCTGCATATGAAGACCCTGTATCGCAAACTGGGTGTGAACAATCGCACGCAGGCTGCCATCATCGCCCATGAGGCCGAGCTGTTCTAAGCGCGGCCTATCCGGCTTTGTCCAGAACCGATTGCCAGGGTTGCGGCGCGGCAAGGACAAAGCCCTGGCCTCGGCAAATTCCGATCTGCGACAGGCGGTCCATCTCTTCGAGCGTCTCGATCCCCTCGGCAATGATCTGACCACCATGGGCGCTGGCGTATTGCTGCAGACCTGACACCAGCGTTGCCTGTTCGTGGTTCATATCAATCCCCGAGACCAAAGACCGGTCGAGCTTGATGAAATCTGGCCGCAGTTGCAGCACATGGCGAAAGCTGGAATAGCCCGCGCCCACGTCATCAATGGCGATCCGGAAACCGAGACCGCGCAGGCGTTTGAGCACAGGTGCGAAACTGCGATAGTTCGTGACGGCCTGATGCTCCGTGATCTCCAGGACAATCCGGTCGCGGCAGGTGGCGTCAAAGATCTCGGTCAGGTCCAGCGCCGTGACCGACGCAACCGACATATTGACCGCCAGAAAGGTGTCCCCGCGTAGCTGTTTGGCGATCTTGGCGGCATTGCGCAGGATCGCCGCATCAAGCCTGACGGCGAGGTCATTTTCCGCCGCAGCACTGAAGACCTGTTCGGTGCTCGCAGGCGCGTCGGGAAACCGGGTCAGCATTTCGTAGCCGATAATATCATGGGCTGACAGGCAGTAGACCGGCTGCAGCATCGCATCGAAACGCGCGTCCTGCAGCGCGTCAGACAGCACATTGATCAGATCGGGATCCCTGTTCGGGCCTTGATTGGCGTCGATGTCTTTGGCGATCAAGTCGGCCAAAAGCGCCACGACCGCCTGATCCCGTGCGTCCAGATCGGGCCGTGGGATCTGGCTAAAGGCGCAGAGCATGCCATAGATGTCACCGCTGGCCAGCACGATCGGCGCCGCAATATGGCCGCGGATCGAGAAACATTCTGTGGCGGGCAGGGCGCTGAGTGCAGGCACCAGCCGTGCATCAACGATCAGCGTATCGGCCCGCCCCGAAGCGATCTGATAGCAATAGCTTTCATCCAGCGGATCGGTGATATTCTCGGGGATCGGTTCGTCAAACAGCTGTCTGCGTTCGACCAACGACACGACGCGACGACTGGAGCCTTCGAAAGCAGACACAAAAGCGACGTCCAGATCAAAGATGTTGCAAAGTCCACGAAGGATATCGTTACGCTGGCCGTTGGCAGCGCGGAGCTTTGGAGGCTGGGCATTGACCGTGTCGGCGATGCGCATAGCGCGGACCCTTCTGTGAGATCACTGCATACAGGTCTCATAGTCAGAGCCGTATCAGTGAAGTTCAACCGATATTCGAGGTGTAGGCGCTTTGGGCTGCGCCACACCCGATCTCAGGAAGCATTCAAAGGCTGCTACGCATCTTCAACTTATGCGGTTACATTGTTGTGTCAACTAAAGGGTTAACTTTTATTTCACTCTTTCGGCTCTGACCAACCAATCATGATGCGCGAATGATCCGGAAGGCCGCCGATGCGCCCCAGCCTGCGAACACGGCGATGGCAATAGACATCAACCCGTAAATCAGGGGATTTTCCTGAGCCAAGGTGAACAGCCAGCGTTCCAGTCCGACCTTGCGCACGTCGATCTCGGTCTCGAATTGCGACACCACGCGGCCATTTCGGGTCAGAAAAATCCGCGCGGGGTAGGCGCCTTCGGTCAGGTTCGCAGGCATGGAGACGCGGGTGTCAAACAGGGTTTGTTCGCGCAGCGTCACCGCGCCTTCAAGCAATTGGTAAGCGCCCTGATCCTTGCGGATGCGGATCACGGCCTCGGAAAAGGACTGGCTGTCCTGCACATCCATGGGCGCGCCGACAGAGCGGATGGCCCGAGGTATTGAGATCCCGTGGCGCAGATCCTCGGTGTGGCTGATAACCTCTGACCAAGGGGCAGAGGTGGCCACGGCATAGAACGTCGGCGCGGCATCCACCTCTACCGAGGCCGTGTTGACCCAGATCCCGGCCACGCGTTCCTTGCGCCGTACGGTCACAGGGCGACGCGGACCTGCCACGGTGACGATCACCTGAAGCGGGTCTTCGGGCAGGGTGGTCTCACGTTTGACCGCCCCGAAAATCAGGATATCCGATCCGTCAAAGTCGGTGGCTATGCGCACGCTGTCCTGTGACAGACCGAGCACCACGTCTTCGGCGGCGGCAATGGCCGCGCAGGCCCACAGCGTCAGGCTGAGAAGCAGGGCCCGCATCACACGCCCCCGGGTTTGGACAGGGAATATAGCTCGGACGGCTGGATCAGCAGTTCCAGCGCGATCTTGCCGCAAACAAGCAGCACCATGGTGGCCAGAAGGATGCGCAGCTGTTCGGCCTTCAGTCGTGTGCCGATCTCTGTGCCGAATTGCGCCCCGATCACCCCGCCGAGGATCAGCAAAACAGCCAGCACCACGTCGACCGTATAGTTAGTGGTTGCATGCAGCAGTGTCGTGAACCCGGCGACAAAGATGATCTGGAACAGCGAGGTGCCGACCACAACCTTGGTTGGCATGCCGAGCAGGTAAATCATCGCGGGCACCATGATAAACCCGCCGCCGACCCCCATGATCGCCGCCAGAACGCCGACGGACAGGCCCACGAGGACCGGAGGAATAACGGAGATATACAGCCCCGAGGTGCGAAAGCGAATTTTCAGCGGAAGCGCGTGGATCCAGAGGTGTTTCTTGCGCTTTGGCGGGGCGCCGCGGCGGGCCTTGCGCAGGGCGTTGAGGCTTTCGACGAACATAAGCCCGCCGATTATGCCAAGAAAGACCACGTAACACAGGCGCACAAGCAGATCGACCTGTCCCAGTGCCTTGAGCATATTGAACAGCCAGACCCCGATGGCGGCCCCGATCAGCCCGCCCACCAGCAGCACGCAGCCCATCCGGAGATCCACCGTCTTGCGCCGCAGATGGGCCAACAGCCCCGAGAAGGACGCGGCCACGATCTGGTTGGCCCCCGTGGCCACCGCCACGGCGGGGGGAATACCGATGAAAAACAGCAACGGGGTCAGTAGGAAGCCGCCTCCGACGCCGAACATACCGGACAACAGACCGACCAGCCCGCCAAGGCCCAGAAGGACAAAAGCGTTCACGGCAACTTCGGAGATGGGAAGGTAGATCTGCATGTTTATTGGTAGCCGCAGCCTGCCGGCCTTTGCAAGCGCAGCGGGGGCGGGAAGGGGTGTTTGCGCGCAAAAAGAAGGGGGAGGCGCTGCCTCCCCCAAACCCCCTCCGAGGTATTTCTCCAAGGAAAAACGACAGGCTGGGTCAGCGCTCCTTGACGTAGGGTTCGCCGCCCGCGCGGGGCGGGATGGCCTTGCCGATGAAGCCCGCGAGGATCACGACTGTCAGGATGTATGGCAGGGCGTCCATGACCTGAACCGGGACCGTGAACGGTCCGATATCGAAGTTCTGGAAACGGATGGCCAGCGCCTGCAGGAAGCCGAACAACAGGCAGGCGCCGAGCGCGTACCAAGGGCGCCATTTTGCAAAGATCAGGGCGGCCAGCGCGATGTAGCCACGCCCTGCGGTCATTTCCTTGCCAAAGAAGGGTTGCAGGCCTGTGGCCATGTAAGCCCCTGCAATGCCGCAAAGCACGCCGCAGATGGCCACGGCGGTAAAGCGCAGGCGGGTGACGGAGATGCCGGCTGTGTCGACCGCCTCGGGTGCCTCGCCAACCGCGCGCAGGCGCAGGCCGAAACGGGTGCGGAACAGCACCCACCATGTCAGGGGCACTGCGAGGAAGGCCACATAGACCAACAGCGCGTGACCGGAGATGACATCAGCGTAGATCGGGCCGACGAAGGGGACATCGCGCAAGGCTTCGGCGAAGGGCAGGTTAATTTCCGACAGGCGCGCGTCGCCGGTCAGGGTCGGTGTTTTGCCCCCCTGCCGGTACCAGCTTTGGGCCATAAGGACCGTGATGCCGGAGGCCAGAAAGTTCAGCGCGACGCCGGAGATCAGCTGGTTGCCGCGAAAGGTGATCGAGGCGAGGCCGTGGATTGCAGACAGCACCATGGAGGCTGCGATCCCTGCAAGCAGGCCTAGCCAGACATTGCCTGTGTTGAAGGCGATGGCCGCCGAGAAAAACGCGGAGATCAGCATCTTGCCTTCGAGGCCGATGTCAAAAATCCCCGAGCGTTCCGAGAACAGCCCCGCCAGACAGGCCAACAGCAGGGGCGTGGACATGCGGACGGTGGATTCCAGCAGTTGGACGAGAGTTGCAAAATCCATCACTGGGCTCCTTTCGGGCGGAAGGCGAGAAAGGCACGCTCCAGCGGCCAGCGCACAAGGTTGTCCAATGCGCCGGTGAACAGGATCACAAGGGCCTGGATCACGGTAACAAGTTCACGCGGGATGTTGGCCCAGAAGGCCAGCTCGGCCCCGCCTTGGTAGAGGAAGCCGAACAGAAGGGCGGCAAGGAAAACGCCGACGGGGTGCGATCGGCCCATCAGTGCCACGGCAATCCCGATGAAGCCCGCCCCTTCGGAGGCGTTCAGGACCAGACGCTCGGCCTCGCCCATGGTGGCGTTGACCGCCATCATGCCTGCCAGACCGCCGGAGATCAGCATCGACACCACGGTGATCTTGACCGGAGAGATGCCTGCGTATTTCGCCCCCGTTTCCGAATGGCCAAAGGCGCGGATTTCATAGCCCAGACGGGTGCGCCAGATCAGAAGCCAGACCCCGATACAGGCCAGAACGGCCACAAAGAAGGTGATGTTTGCGGGCGAGCCGCGGAACAGCACGGTGTCAGCGGTGGAGAACATATCCTGGAACGTGGGCAGGTGTGTGGGCGCCGGAAAGCTGGCCGTGGCCGGTTCCATGCTGCCGGTCGGTTTGAGCAGGTTCACCAGAACGTAGTTGATGACGGCTGCGGCGATGAAGTTGAACATGATTGTGGTGATCACGATATGGCTGCCGCGCCTCGCCTGCAGGATCGCGGGGACATAGGCCCAAAGCGCGCCGAAGGCCGCAGCAGAGATCATCGCGCCGATCAGGGCCAGTGACCAATGGGGCCACGGAATGAACAGGCAGGCCAGCGCCACGCCCAGACCGCCGATCTGCGCCTGACCTTCGCCGCCGATGTTGAACATCCGTGCGTGAAAGGCCACCGCGACCGCAAGGCCGGTGAAGATGAAATTGGTCGCGTAGTAAAGCGTGTAGCCCCAGCCGGTCGACTTCATCAGGGCGCCTTCGACCATCAGTTGGAAGGCCTCGAAAGGGTTCATGCCAAGCGCGGCAATCACCAAAGCCGACAACACGGCAGCGATAAGAATGGAGATAAGGGGGACGAGCACCGCGTCCGCCCATGCGGGCATCTTATCCATGGAACGCAATCCTTTGGATCATGGCGACTCTCCCCGCAGCGGGGGATTGGGGCCGTATTTCAACAATTTTCGTGCAACGCCGGTCAGTCATGCTGGGCGGCCTCGCGCTGTGCTTGGGCGTGCAGTTGTTCGTCAACTGCCGCGATTGGGGATTTGCCGCCGGTGTCGGTGACCCCTGCCATCAGCAGGCCCAGTTCGGTTTGATTGGTCTCGGACGGCAGACGTTCACCCATGATTTGTCCGTCGAACATGACCGCGATGCGATCGGACAGCGACAGGATCTCGTCGAGTTCCACAGACACCAGCAAGATGGCCTTGCCCGCATCGCGCAGACGTACGATTTCCTGATGGATAAACTCGATGGCCCCGATGTCGACGCCGCGTGTGGGCTGGCCGATCAGCAGGATGTCCGGATCGCTTTCGATTTCACGGGCGAGCACGATCTTTTGCTGGTTGCCGCCGGAGAAGTTCTTGGCCGCGAGGTTGGGGTTCGGCGGACGCACATCATAGCGGTCCATCTTGGCCTGTGCTTCTTCGCGGATGGCGGCGTTGTCCATGAAAGGACCGGACTGGATGTCTGGGGCCTTGTGATAGCCGAAGACCGTGTTTTCCCACGCGGTGTAGTCGAGGATCAGACCTTCGTGGTGCCGGTCCTCAGGCACGTGGGCAATGCCCCGAGCGCGGCGCGATTGCCCGTCGGACAGCTTGCCGGTCAGGTCGATCTCCTCGCCGTTGACGCGGATCGTGCCGGTGGCATCGGTCATGCCCCCCAGCACATGCAGCAATTCCGACTGGCCATTGCCGGAAACACCCGCAATACCAAGGATCTCGCCCGCGCGCACGTTCAGGGAAATCCCCTTGAGCCGTTCAACGCCGTGGCTGTCCACATGGCGCAGGTTTTCGATTTCCAGAACAGGTGCCTTGGGCTGGGCGGGTTCCTTGTCGACGCGCAATAGAACCTTGCGGCCCACCATCAGCTCGGCCAGCTCTTCGGGCGAGGTTTCAGAGGTCTTGACCGTGGCGGTCATCTGGCCGCGCCGCATGACGCTGACCGTGTCGGTGATGTCCATGATTTCGCGCAGTTTATGCGTGATCAGGATGATGGTTTTGCCTTCGCGGCGCAGACCTTCGAGAATGCGGAACAGGTGGTCGGCTTCGGCAGGGGTCAGAACGCCGGTCGGCTCGTCGAGGATCAGAATATCCGCCTCGCGGTACAGCGCCTTGAGGATTTCGACCCGCTGCTGGTGACCGACGCTGAGGTTTTCAATCAGCGCTTCGGGATCGACCTGCAGTTCGTATTCTTCGGCAAGGTGTTTGAGCGTGCCGCGCGCCTTGTTCAGGCTGGGCGTCAGCAGGCCACCGTCTTCGGCGCCAAGGATCACGTTTTCCAGAACCGAGAAGTTCTGCACCAGTTTGAAGTGCTGGAAGACCATACCGATACCGGCGGCGATGGCGGCCTGGCTGTCGGTAATATCTTTCTTTTCGCCGTTAACCCAGATTTCACCCGAATCGGCTTTGTAGAAACCATAGAGAATCGACATCAGCGTGGATTTTCCCGCGCCGTTCTCGCCGATGATTCCGTGGATCGTGCCGGGCATCACGCGGATCGAGATATCCTTGTTGGCCTGTACAGGGCCGAAGGCTTTGGAAATGCCTTTCAGTTCGATGGCGGGGGCGTCTGTCATGAAGCGGCTCTCGCGGAGGAGTTCAAAGGGATGCGCCCGCCACGGGGGCAGGCGCATCGTGTCATATCACACGAATTTGGTGTCGTGCAGTCTGTCGCGACGTCGAATTAGAAATCCAGCGCGGGGCAGCTGTCGTTTGCGTAGTAGGACACCACCTCGATCTCGCCAGCGATGATCTTCTGCTTGGCTTCTTCAACCGCAGCGGTCATTTCTTCGGTCACGAGGTCTGCGTTGTTCTCGTCCATCGCGTAGCCCACGCCCTCTTCGGCAAGGCCGAGGGTCATGAACTTGCCGGTTTCCAGATCCGCGCCGCCGATCATCGATTCGTAAACCGCGTTATCGACACGCTTGAGCATGGAGGTCAGGACCGAACCCGGGTGCAGGTAGTTCTGGTTGCTGTCGACACCGATGGATTTGATGCCTTCGTCAGCGGCGGTCTGCAGAACGCCCAGACCGGTCCCACCGGCAGCGGCATACACCACGTCAGAGCCTTGGCCGATCTGCGCCTTGGCCAGTTCCGACCCTTTCACCGGGTCGTTCCATGCGGCGGGTGTGGTGCCGGTCATGTTGGCGATGACGTTGATGTCGGGGTTCACCGCCTTGGCACCTTGCGCGTAGCCGCAGGCAAAGTGACGGATCAGCGGGATGTCCATGCCACCGACAAAGGACACGGTGCCGGTTTCAGACGCCATCGCAGCCATCATGCCCACCAGGTACGACCCCTGATGTTCCTGGAAGTTGATCAGCAGCACGTTTTCGGGGATCTCGGGCAGGAAGCCGTCGACGTTCACGAATTTGGTGTCGGGGTAGTCGCCTGCGACGTTCTTGATCGGCTCGGCAAAGGAGAAGCCGGTGGTGATGACCGGGTTGAACCCTGCTTCGGCAAAGCGGCGCAGCGCCTGTTCACGCTGGGCTTCGGACTGCATTTCGATGTCGCGATAGGTGCCACCGGTTTCAGCCACCCAACGCTCTGCGCCGTTGTAGGCCGCTTCGTTGAACGATTTGTCGAACTTGCCGCCCAGATCGTAGATCAGCGCGGGGTCCGCCAGTGCGGCACCGGCGGTCAGGGCCAGCGCAGCGGCCGTGCCAAGCGTTTTTTGCATGAATGTCATGGATTCAGCTCCCAGGTGGTTCGAGGCGCTTCGGCCCCTTGGTTTTTTTGATAGAGGTATCAAGACGCAGCGCCGAATAAGGGTCAAGGCGCTTTTTGCCAAGACGTCGCGTGTCGTCACCCCAGCGTGCGGGTCATCACAAGCGCATCAACAGCAGGGCCTTCGGCCTGCGGGTAGTATCCTTTGCGCGTTCCCGCATGGGCAAAGCCCTTTGTTTCATAAAAGGCTATGGCCGGAATGTTGCTCCGGGCGACTTCGAGGAAAACCTGTGCAGCGCCTCTTTTTTGCGCAGTACCAAGAAATTGCGCCAGCGCGGCAGAGGCTTGGCCACAGCGTTGGTGGTCGGGATCTGACGCAACGGCAAGGATTTCTGCCTCATCTGCAATCACCAGCCCAAGGACAAAAGCATGATCTGTGGCGGCCAAGAGCGCATGTGGCCGCGCCAGAGTCTCCGCATAGGCGCGGGCCGTCCACGGGGTCATGTGGCGGTAGGCGCGTGCGCTGATCTCGGCCAGTTGTTCAGGCGTCATCGAGGATCGTCGGCGGCGCATCGCGCGACGGGGCCGCGTCGGCAGGTTTGAGATACAGCGGCGCGGGGCGGCTGGTTGTATCGTCACGCGCGGCGGCCACGCGGGCGATGGCCTCGGCCAGCGGGAATGTGGCTGTCTGGCTCTGCCCGTCGCAGCGGCTGGCGCAGTCCTCGGCACGGGCCCCGACAAAGACTGTGCCACCGGGGCAAAGATCACCGATTTGGTCCATCGGGATCAGGGAAGGGGCGTCCGTGGCTGCACCACCGTCAAAGCGCTGCATATACAGCTGGTCGCGGGGCGCCTGCACCAGGGTGGTGACAGGGCAGGACGCGCCAAATGCCAATGCCTCAAGGCTCGACACGCCAACGGCTGGTATATCCAGCCCGAGCGCCAGCCCCCGCGCGGCGGACACTGAGATACGAATGCCGGTGAAATTTCCCGGACCCACGCCCACGCCCAGACGGGTGATATCGGCCCATTGGGCACCGACCTCGGCCAGCAATTCTTCGAGCAGGGGCATCAGCCGTTCGGCCTGTCCGCGAGCCATGGCTTCGCAGCGGAGGCTCACGCGGTTGCGGTCCAGCAGGGCGGCGGCGACGTGGCCACCAGATGTATCAAAGGCGAGGATCATGGCCGCCTTATGCCGCGAGATCCGCGCAGGCGCAAAGCAAAAGGCCGCCCCGAAGAGCGGCCTTTGAACCACGGTAACCGGTGATCAGACCGCGACGGGGCGGACTTCGGTCACTTCGGGGATGTAATGGCGCAGCAGGTTTTCGATGCCCATTTTCAACGTCAGGGTCGAAGACGGGCAGCCCGCGCAGGCGCCTTGCATGTGCAGGTAGACAACGCCGCGATCAAACCCGTGAAAGGTGATGTCGCCGCCGTCCTGAGCCACGGCAGGACGTACGCGGCTGTCGAGCAGTTCCTTGATCTGTCCGACGATCTCGCCGTCTTCGCCAGAGTGTTCCGCATGGCCGCCGGCCTGTGCCGCGCCGTCCGACATGACGGGGGCGCCGGACTGGAAATGCTCCATGATTGCGCCCAGAATGGCGGGCTTCATGTGGTCCCAATCGGTGCCGTCGGCCTTTGTCACGGTGACAAAGTCGTTACCAAAGAACACGCCGGTCACGCCTTCCGCAGCGAACAAGCGCTGCGCAAGGGGGGAGGCGGCGGCGGCCTCTACTGTTGGGAAATCGGCGGTGCCCATCTCCAGAACTGTCTGGCCGGGCAGGAATTTCAGCGTCGCCGGGTTAGGAGTCGATTCGGTCTGGATGAACATATCGGGCACTTTCATTGATCTGCGTGCAATATGCGGATGCGCTGTTCAAACGTCAAGGTTTGGAACCGTTCTAAAGTGAGGGCGGGAACCCGCCTGTGCCTGTCGGGTTGGAAAGCTGCACAACAGGAGATGCCCATGACCGACCGACGCGCCGCCCTGACCGAAACCTTTATGCAGGCCCTGCGGGACCGCACGCCGCAGGAGGACGAATTCCACCAAGCGGTCGAGGAGGTCGTCTATGACACGATCACCGTTGAAAAGAACGACCCCGCTTTTGCGCGTGCCCGCGTGCTGGATCGTCTGAGCGAACCGGACCGGGTGGTGGCGTTTCGCGTGGTCTGGGAGGACGACACAGGTGCCATCCAGATCAACCGCGCATGGCGGGTGCAAACCTCCAATGCCATCGGCCCCTACAAGGGCGGGTTGCGGTTTCACCCTACGGTGAACCCGTCGGTGCTGAAATTTCTGGGCTTCGAGCAGGTCTTCAAGAACGCGCTGACAGGGCTGCCTTTGGGCGGCGGCAAGGGCGGGTCGGACTTTGATCCCAAAGGGCGCTCGGATGCGGAGATCATGCGCTTTTGCCACGCCCTGATGGCGGAGTTGTGCAAATACATCGGGCCGGACCATGATGTTCCCGCAGGCGACATCAATGTCGGCACGCGCGAGATCGGCTATCTCTTTGGTGCGTACAAACAGCACCGCGGCCAGTTTCACGGGGCGCTGACCGGCAAGGGGCCGAGCTTTGGCGGCTCTGCCATGCGGGTCGAGGCGACGGGCTATGGTCTGGTCTATTTCGCGGGCCATATGCTGGCGCAGCAAAACCGCGAGAAGGACGGGCTGCGCGTGGCCGTGTCGGGGGCGGGCAATGTGGCCACACATGCCGCCGAAGAGGCGCTGGCCCAAGGCGCCAAGGTGGTCAGCCTGTCCGACAGCGGTGGCGCGCTGGTGGCCGAGGAGGGTATGTCACAGGATCACATCAACTGGGTGCGACAGGCCAAGGCAAGCGGGCAGGGGCTGGATGATGCGCCCGATGGTCTGCGCTACAATGCCGGTGCCCAGCCATGGGGCGCGGTGGAGGCAGAGCTGTTGCTGCCCTGTGCGACACAGAACGAACTGGATCGCGACGCGTTGCAGGATGCTATCGACGCCGGTGCCAAGATGATCGCCGAGGGCGCAAACATGCCGCTGACCGGCGGGGCGGTCAAACTGGCCCAGCAAAAGGGGCTGGTCCATGCGCCGGGTAAGGCATCCAACGCCGGTGGTGTGGCGATCTCGGGCCTTGAGATGAGCCAGAACGCCCACGGTCAATACCTGTCAGCCGAGACCGTGCGCAGCCGGCTCAAAGACATCATGGGCAACATCCACCAGACGGTTCTGGCCGAAGCAGATCCGCGCAACGGCGTGCCGGATTACCGGCAGGGGGCCAATATCGCAGGCTACCGGAAGGTGGCGCAGGCCATCAGCGCCTTTGGTGCGATCTGAGCGTGGTAGGGCGACCTTAGGTGATCGCCTCTAGCCGTTCCTTGGACATGTCGCCGGGCACGATGGTGACCGGCACCGGCAGGCTGCCTGCGCTGCGGGTCAGCTGTGTCACCAAGGGGCCTGGCCCCTTTTTGTCCACGGCCGCCCCCAGCACCAGAATGCCGATGTCGGGGTCCGTGGTGACCTGTGCCAGAATCTCCTGCACCGGATCGCCTTCGCGAATGACAAGCTCGGGGTCCACGCCCTGTTTGTCCCGCATCCATTTGGCGAAGACCTCGAAATGGGCGTGGATGCGTTCGCGTGCCTCTTCGCGCATGATGTCGCCCACGCCGATCCAGTGGTTGAATTCCTCGGGCTCGATCACCGACAGGATCGCCACGCCGCCACCGGATTTCGCGGCGCGCATCGCGGCAAAGCGCATGGCGTTCAGACATTCACGGCTGTCATCCAGCACCACTAGGAATTTACGCATTCGGGTCCTCCTACGCGCGAACACTGGCAGAGCACTGCCGCCCTGTCTAGCGCCGCTTGTCGCCGCGCCGCCCGCGCATCTCGCGCCGGTAGTTCACCCAGACGACGGCGAACACACCGGCGCAAAAGGCTCCAAGCACGACGATGACGATCCCCGTGGCCCCCATTTCAGCGCTCTGACAGGGCCCAGTCCCAATACAGATCACGCGCACGCCGGGTCACGGGGCCAACCTGATAGGTCACATCCTCAAAGCCCGTAACGGGGGTGATCTTGTTCATATTGCCGGTCAGGAAGACTTCGTCGGCCTGTTCAAAATCGGCGTAGGTCAGCACCGTTTCATGGCAGGTCACCCCGTCCGCGCGCAGGTTCGCCAGATGGCGGGCGCGGGTGATGCCGGACAGGAACGTGCCGTTGGGAATGGGGGTGAACACCTCGCCGTCCTTGACCATGAACACATTGGCGGTGGCGCTTTCCGCGACATTGCCCATGGCATCGGTGACCAGCGCATTGCCGAACCCGCGGTTGCGGACCTCGGCCAGCATGCGCGCGTTGTTGGGGTACAGGCTGCCCGCCTTGGCATTGACGACGGCGCTGTCCAGCGTCGGGCGACGAAAGCGGGTTTTGCCAAGGGTGACGCTTGCGGTCTCGGGCGCCATGGGGATTTCTTCCAGCGAGATGGCAAAGCCTGTCTCATCCGCCTGCGGAACAATGGCAGTGGCATCACCCAGAATGCCCCAATACATGGGCCGGATGTAGACCGCACTGTCGGCCCCGTACGCCGACAGCCCCTCGCGCACCATATCCACCATATCGTCGGTGCTGACCGTCGGCGTCAGCATCAGCGCCTTGGCCGAGGCATTGACCCGCGCACAATGGGCGCGCAGATCCGGTGTCACGCCCTTGGCCAGCCGCGCGCCATCAAAAACCGTGCTGCCCAGCCATGCGCCGTGATCGGCGGCACGCATCACCATGGCATCGCCATCATGCCACTGGCCGTTGAAATAGGTGCGGATGTTGGTGCCGGTCGCCATCGGGGGCCTCACTGTCTGATTGTTCGGCGCGAAGGTATGGGGCGTTCCGCCAAAGGTCCAGCGCCCGCGCGCCATTGTTTGGTTGCGCCGTCAATGGTGGCTGCGACGCGGATCGGAAACACGCAACGGCGCAAAAATGCACCTGAATGTCGGCATTGGTGTACGCAAATCGTGTTGCGCGTGGTTTAGTCTCTCTACGTCAAGGAGGCCCGCATGTCAGACATCATCCGTTTCACGCTCGACGGCCAGGAGGTCGAAGCCCGGGCCGGTATGACCATCTGGGAGGTCGCCCATGGCCGTGGTCTGAAGATCCCGCATCTGTGCCACAAGCCCGCCGAAGGCTACCGGCCCGATGGCAACTGCCGCGCCTGCATGGTCGAGATCGAGGGCGAGCGGACCTTGGCCGCCTCCTGCATTCGCGAACCTGTCGACGGCATGGTGGTGAACACGGCCTCGGCCCGCGCCACAAGCGCGCGCAACATGGTGATGGAGCTTTTGCTGGCCGATCAGCCGGAACAGCCCGCAGCGCATGACCGGTCGTCGCACCTGTGGGACATGGCCGACCAGCAGGGGCTGCACAGCTCGCGCTTTCCCACGCTCGAGGTGGAGCGTATCCCGCTGCTTGATGACAGCCATGTGGCGATGTCTGTGAATCTCGATGCCTGTATTCAATGCGGCTTGTGCGTGCGGGCCTGCCGCGAGGTGCAAGTCAACGACGTGATCGGCATGGCCGGACGCGGGCATGACGCCTATCCGGTTTTCGATTTTGACGATGACATGGGCGCGTCGACCTGTGTGGCCTGCGGCGAATGTGTGCAGGCCTGCCCGACAGGGGCGCTGATGCCCTCGTCCATCTTGGACGCACAGCAACAAGGCGACCGCGCGGATTTCGACACAGAGACCAAATCCGTCTGCCCCTTTTGCGGGGTCGGCTGTCAGGTGTCGATCAAATCCAAAGGCGGTAAGGTCCAATACGTCGAAGGCATCAACGGTCCCGCCAACGAGGGGCGCCTGTGCGTCAAGGGCCGCTTTGGCATGGATTACATCCACCACCCCCATCGGCTGACCGTGCCGCTGATCCGCCGCGATGACGCGCCGGAAAAGGGGCTGAACGTGGACCCCGCGAACCCTTGGACCCATTTCCGCGAGGCCACATGGGACGAGGCGCTGGACCGTGCCGCAAGCGGTCTGGCCGGTTTGCGCGACCAGCGTGGCGGCGCCTGTGTCGCGGGGTTCGGTTCTGCGAAATGTACGAATGAAGAGGCCTATCTGTTCCAGAAGCTGATCCGGCAGGGCTTTGGCCACAACAACGTCGATCACTGCACACGATTGTGCCATGCGTCCTCCGTGGCAGCGCTGATGGAAAACGTAGGCTCCGGTGCGGTCACCGCGACCTTTAACGAGATCGAGAACGCCGATCTGGCCATCGTGATCGGGTCCAACCCGACCGAAAACCACCCCGTCGCCGCGACCTATTTCAAGCAGTTTGCCAAGCGTGGCGGCGAGCTGATCATCATGGACCCGCGTGGCACGGCCATGCAGCGCCATGCGAAACATATGTTGCAGTTCCGCCCCGGCACCGATGTGGCGCTGCTCAATGCGATCATGCATGTCATCGTCGAAGAGGTTCTGTACGACCGTCAGTATATCGACGGCTTTACCGAAGGGTTCGACGCCTTCTGCGATCATATCCGCGCCTTCCCGCCAGAGCAGATGGCTGCCCTGTGCGGGATCGATGCGGACACCATCCGTGCGGTCGCGCGCAGCTTTGCCGCCGCGCCAAAGGCGATGATTTTCTGGGGCATGGGGGTGTCGCAGCACATTCACGGCACGGACAATGCCCGTTGCCTGATTTCGCTGGCTATGTTGTGCGGTCACGTGGGGCGTCCGGGCACCGGGCTGCATCCGTTGCGCGGGCAAAACAACGTCCAAGGCGCGTCGGACGCAGGGCTGATCCCGCAGGTGATGCCGGATTACCAGTCGGTCGAAAACCCTCAGGTGCGCGATCTGTTCAAAGAGATCTGGCAGGGCACCGAAATCCAGCCGACGCCGGGCCTGACCGTGGTTGAGATCATCGACAAGGCCTATGCCGGCGAGATCCTTGGCATGTATGTGCTGGGCGAAAACCCCGCCATGTCCGATCCCGATGTGGAACATGCACGACAGGCGCTGGCCCGTCTGGATCATCTGGTGGTTCAGGATATCTTTTTGACCGAGACCGCGAATTACGCCGATGTCATCCTGCCCGCCGCTGCCATGCCCGAGAAATCCGGCACGGTGACCAACACCAACCGGCAGGTGCAGATGATGCGCAAGGCCGTGCCCGCCCCGGGGCAAGCGCGTGAGGACTGGCAGATCACCGTCGATCTGGCGCAGCGTCTGGGGCTGGACTGGGGCTACACCGGTCCCGATCAGGTCTTTGCCGAAATGAAGCGGTCGATGACCAGCCTTGATCATATCACATGGGACCGCTTGGCCCGCGAAAGTGCGGTGACCTACCCCACGACGGGGCCTCAGGACCCCGGCCAGCCGGTGGTCTTTGGGGACGGCTTCCCGCGTGAGGCAGGGCGGGCGCGGTTCACTCCGGCGCAGGTCACAGCCCCCGCCGAAAGCCCCGATGCGCAGTATCCGATGATCCTGACCACGGGACGGCAGCTGGAACACTGGCACACGGGGTCCATGACACGGCGCGCCACGGTTCTGGACGCGGTGGAGCCGGAGGCGAATTGTTCGCTGCATCCCTCGACCTTGCGCAAGCTGGGGGTTGCCCCCGGTGGGATGGTGCGGCTGGTGACCCGTCGCGGCACGGTTGAGGTGATGGCCCGCGCCGACCGTGCGGTGGCTCCCGATATGGTGTTCCTGCCCTTTGCCTATGTCGAAGCGGCGGCAAACATTTTGACCAACCCGGCGCTGGATCCCTATGGCAAGATCCCGGAGTTCAAATATTCCGCCGTGCGGGTGGAAAACCCCAAAGCATCCGTCGCCGCCGAGTGATGGCGCAAGGGCTTATGCCCAGCGGACGTCCCCGAGAAAGATATAGCCCGCGCCATAGATCGTCTTGATCAGGCGCGGGTTTTTGGGATCTTCGCCCAGCTTCGTGCGCAGCCGCGAAATGCGCACATCCATCGCGCGGTCAAAGCTGTCGCCCGCCGTGCCGCCAAGGCTTTCTTGCATTTGCGCGCGGGTGATCAGCCGTTTGGGCGCCTCAAGAAACAGGCGCAGCACCTCTGCCTCGGCTTGGGAAAAGGGGATTTCCTGCGTGCCGTCATCCAGCGTGAACCGGTCGAAATGCGCGACCCAAGTGCCGAAATGCGCGGTGGTGGCCTGTGGGCGGGCCGCCGGTTTGCGCAGGCGCGCGCGAATACGGGCAATGACCTCTGCCGCCTCGAACGGTTTGGTGACGTAGTCATCCGCCCCCAGTTCCAGTCCGGTGATCCGGTCCTGCACCTGCGCGCGCCCCGAAATGATGATGACCTTTGCCCCTTGTTCCAGCGCGAGACGGTGCACCAGCGTCAGCCCGTCGCGGTCCGGCAGGCCAAGATCGACCAAGGCCACGTCCGGCGTGGTGGTGCGCAGGGCGGCCTCGAATTCGGTGGCACGGGAAAAGGCACGGGTGCGGAAACCGGCCTGCTCCAGCGCCTCTGTCAGCATGTCGCGGATTGCGGGTTCATCGTCTAGCACGGTGACAAGCGGCGCATCGGTCATAGCGGCGTCTTTCTTGGGCTCAGAAATGTGGACAGGCTGTCCGCGTCAAAGGGTTTGGCGATGACAGGCGCATGGCGGCTGGCCTTGCTGTGGTCGGGGTGGCCCGCTGGCAGCGAGGTCATCAGGCGCAGCGGCACATGCGGATGGCGGTCGGCCAGAACATAGCCCGGTTGCGATCCGTTCAGATTCACGTCCGACAGGATCAGCGCGATGTCCAGCGTGTCGATCAGCGCCGATGCCTCATCGGTCGAGGTCGCCTCGATCACGGTAAAACCCTGCGTGGTCAGCATATCGCGGATGGCGGGGCGCAGATCGTCGCTGTCCTCGACCAGTAAAACCAGCCCGCTTTGCGGCAGATCCGGCGCGGTGCGCAGCGGCAGCCGCAGGGTGACCACAGCGCCCGCCGTGCTGTTGGACAGCCGCACAGAGCCGCCCGCCAGCTTGGTCATGTCATACACCATCGCAAGGCCCAGCCCCGACCCTTCGGCCCCCTTGGTGGTAAAGAACGGTGTCAGCGCATTTTCCAGCGCATCGGCGCTAAAGCCCGGCCCGCTGTCGGCCACGGTGATTTCCAGCCAAGTGTCGCGCACCGCGCGGGTGGTGATCGAGATCTGCCCCACAGGTCCGCAAGCGGCGGAGGCATTGAGCAGCAGGTTCAACAAGGCGTCCTGCAACATGCCGGGGTCGATCATCAGCGGCGCGCTGATCGGGTTGTCCACGTGGATGCTGACCTCTGGCGGCAGGGTCGGCCCGGCCATCTGGCGCAGATCCGCCAGAAAACGCGCCAGATCCAGCGGTTCCGGCGTCCAGCGGCGCGGGCCGGTGATATCGGCAATGCGGTTCAACAGGCTGCCCCCGCGCCGCGCCGCGGATTGGGTGGCCGCAATGCTCGCCTGCGCCTCGGGCGGCAGATCCATCTGCGCCAGTTTGGCCTGTTGCCCCAGAATGATCGTTAAAAGGTTCGAGAAATCATGCGCCAGCCCGGATGTCATTTGCGCGGCCAATTCGCGCCGTCGCGTTTGTTGCAGCGCCACGCGGGCCTGTGTCTCTTCAGTGACGTCTTGGGACAGGATATAGACGCCCGGCTCCAACGGATCGGGGGTAAAGGCCGAACGGATGCGCCTGCCAGAGGTCTCGTCCGTGAATTCCAGCCGCGAGGGCTCCCCCCGCAGGGCGCGGTCCATATGCGGCCCGACACGGTCATAGGCGGGCCCCAAAGCGTCGCGCGCGTGCAGGCCCACAATGTCGGTGGGCCGTCCGGGCATCACATCGCCCAGCCGGTTGTTGGAGTAGGTGTAATGCCCCGTCTCATCGACCCGCGCGATATGGGCGGGCATCATTTCCGTCGTCGCCCGCGTGCGCGCCTCGGATTCGGTCAGTTGGCGGCGGGCTTCTTGTAGGGCGGTGATGGTGGCGGCCAGTTGCCGGTTGGTCGCGCTGAGCTGTTCGGAGCGGGCCAGCACCTCTTCGGTCAGGGTCTCGGACCGCGTGCGCAGCAGCGCCTCTTGGCGCTTGATCGCAGTGATGTCGGTATAGACGGTGACCCAGCCCCCCTGCGGCAGCGGCGCCCCTTCGACGGAAATCGTGCGCCCGTTGGCGCGGGTGCGTTCCATGTAATGGGGCTCAAACGCACGGGCGAGATCGACGCGCACCCGCACAAAATCCTCTAGATCCTCGATCGGTCCGTATTCGCCGCGCGCGGCCAGATGGCGGATCACACGGTCAAAGCTGGTGCCGGGTGCGCATAGCGTGTCGGGCAGGGCGAACATCGTCTGCATGCGGCGGTTGACCAGCACCAGCCGCAGATCGCGGTCAAAGATCGACAACGCCTGTTGGATCAGGTTCAGGCCGGCCAGCGTGTAGGCCGTGGTGTCGGAACGGGCTTGCATAGCGCTGACGGTAGCCGCGCCGCGCCCCCATCGCCAGAGCGGAAACGCCCCGAACCCGCGCTGTTACAATTCGTTAGATTTCGGAAAATTTCACGAAAAAGTTGACCGTAAGCCTAGCGTCAGTCCTAATCGGTTCCAGAATCGCGTCAGCGGTTGCGGTCCCTCTTGAGGAGGAGAGGACCCCACGGGAGTGCCGGTCAGGCATGGGAGGAAATACATTGGCTTCACGCGTCGAGGGCGTCGAAGGCCTGCGGTCGATCCCTGCTTTGTTGCATCGCAATGCAACCGAGTTCGGGACCGCGCCGGCCTATCGCGAAAAGGAATACGGCATCTGGCAAAGCTGGACCTGGGCCGAAGCGGAACAGGAAATCGAGGCCTTCGCGCTGGGCCTTTTGAACCTTGGCGTGCAGCCGGGGGACTTTGTCGCTGTGATCGGGCGCAACCGGCCGACCCTGTACTGGTCCATGGTGGCGGCGCAGATGTGTGGGGCGGTGCCCGTGCCGCTGTATCAGGACGCCGTGGCCGAAGAGATGGAATACGTGCTGGGCCATTGCGGTGCGCGGTTCGTCGTGGTGGCCGATCAGGAACAGGTCGATAAGGTGATCGAAGTGCAGGAAAATCTGCACCAGTTCGAACATATGATCTATGTCGACCCGCGCGGCCTGCGCAAATACGACCACAGCCATCTGCATGACTTTGCCCATGTGCAAAATCAGGGCCGTGCAGCGCGCGATGAATTTATGCCCACGCTCACGGCCCGCCGGTCGGGACTGGGGTATGACGACACCTGCGTCATGCTGTATACATCCGGTACAACGGGCAAGCCCAAGGGCGTGGTCCTCTCGAACCGCAATATCATCGAGGCAGCGCGTTCCTCGGCAGAGTTCGACCATCTCAAGCGCGACGATGCGGTGCTGGCCTATCTGCCGATGGCCTGGGTGGGGGATTTCATCTTTTCCATCGGGCAGGCCTACTGGAAGGGGTTTTGCGTCAACTGCCCCGAAAGCGCCGACACCCTGCAGACGGACCTGCGCGAGATCGCGCCGTCCTATTATTTCGCACCGCCGCGCATTTTCGAGACGCTGCTGACACAGATCATGATCCGTATGGAAGACGCGGGCCGGTTCAAGAAAGCCTTGTTCGACCGCTACATGGCACATGCCCGCAAGGTCGGCCCCAAGATTCTGGACGGCAAGCGCGTCGGGCCGTTCGACCGGCTGAAATACGCTTTGGGCGAGGTTCTCGTCTATGGCCCGCTGAAAAACGCCATGGGGTTCTCCAACGTTCGCGTGGGCTACACCGCGGGGGAGGCGATCGGGCCGGAGATCTTTGATTTCTACCGCTCGCTGGGGATCAACCTCAAGCAGCTCTACGGTCAGACCGAGGCTTCCGTTTTTATCACGGTGCAGCCCGATGGCGAGGTGCGCTCTGACACGGTGGGGGTGCCTGCGCCGGGGGTCGAGATCAAGATCGAAGGCAATGGCGAGGTGTTCTATCGCTCGCCGGGGACCTTTGTGGAGTACTACAAAAATCCCGAAAGCACCGCGTCGACCAAGGATGCAGAGGGCTGGGTCGCCACCGGGGATGCGGGCTTTTTCGAGGAAGGGTCAGGCCATCTGCGCATCATCGACCGCGCCAAGGACGTGGGCCAGATGGCAGACGGGTCGCTGTTTGCGCCCAAGTATGTCGAGAACAAGCTGAAGTTCTTTCCCAATATTCTGGAGGCGGTGCTGTTCGGCGCCGGGCGCGACCGTTGCACGGCCTTTATCAACATTGATCTGACAGCGGTCGGCAACTGGGCAGAGCGCAATAATATCGCCTACGCGAGCTATCAGGAGCTGGCGCAGCACCCGCAGGTGATCGAGACGATCAAGGCGCATGTGGAAGAGGTCAACGTCAGCGTCGCACAGGACGAGATGCTGTCGGGCTGCCAAGTCCACAGGTTCCTGATCTTGCATAAGGAGCTGGATGCGGATGACGGTGAAATGACCCGCACCCGAAAAGTGAAGCGCAAGGTGATCGCCGAGAAATTCGAGGATCTGGTGGGCGCGCTTTATGACGGGTCCGACCAGATCTACACCGAAACCGAAGTGACATACGAGGACGGGCGCAAGGGCAAGATCAAAGCGACCTTGCAGCTGGTCGATGCAGCCGTTGCGGCCGTTGCCCCGCATGCGGTGGCCGCGCAATGAACGGCTGCGCGCGCACGCGGACCGGCGCGGTGGCGGAGATGTCGCAAGGTATTTTGGCCAAGGAAAAACAGGGGGCGTGATGCTGGATCAATCGCAAGGATACGTCACCGCCGACGGGCGCCAGATTGGCGGGACGTTGATGGAGATGCGCAATATCACGCTGAAGTTCGGCGGGGTGACCGCGATCTCTGATATCTCTTTTGACATCCGCGAGGGCGAAATTCGCGCCATCATCGGGCCGAACGGTGCGGGCAAGTCGTCGATGCTGAACATCATCTCGGGGTTTTACACGCCGACAATGGGCGAGGTCTGGTACAAGGGCGCGCAGCGGCCGCCGATGAAACCTTACGAGGTGGCGCGGATGGGCGTGGCGCGGACGTTCCAGAACATTGCCCTGTTCGAAGGGATGACGGTGCTGGACAACGTCATGACGGGTCGGCTGACGCATATGAAGGCTGGGGTGGCGGCGCAGGCCATGTGGTTTGGGCGCGCGCAGCGCGAGGAGATCGCCAACCGAGAGATCTGCGAGAAGGTCATTGATTTCCTTGAGATCCAGAACATCCGTAAGACCCCGGTGGGGCGGCTGCCTTATGGCCTCAAGAAGCGGGTGGAGCTGGCGCGGGCCTTGGCGGCGGAGCCGTCGATCCTGTTGCTGGACGAGCCGATGGCGGGGATGAACGTCGAGGAGAAGGAGGACATGAGCCGCTTTATCCTTGATGTGAATGACGAGTTCGGCACCACGATTGCGCTGATCGAGCATGACATGGGCGTGGTGATGGATCTGTCGGACCGCGTGGTCGTGATGGATTACGGCAAGAAGATCGGCGACGGCACGCCCGATGAGGTGCGTGGCAATCAGGATGTGATCGACGCCTATCTGGGTGTGTCGTCATGAGCGGGCAAAAGGGGCGCTGCCCCGTCTCCTGCGAAGACTCCCCAGAGTATTTTGACACAGAAAAAAGCAAGGGGGCGGGGCCATGCTGAAGGACATCTTTATCACGCCGTTCGCGGATATGATCGATGCGCCGGACTTTCTGTTGCAGGTGCTGTGGGAAGGGTTGGTGTCGGGCGTGCTTTATGCGCTGATTGCGCTGGGCTTTGTGCTGATCTTTCGTTCGAGCCGGATTTTCAACTTTGCCCAAGGGATCATGGTGGTCTTTGCGGCGCTGACCTTGGTGGGGCTGCACAGCTTTGGCGTGCCCGCGTGGATCGCCGTGGCGCTGACGCTGGGGGTGATGTTCGTGCTGGCGGTCAGCATCGAACGGGTGGTGCTGCGCCCGCTGGTGGGGCAGCCGGACATCATTTTGTTCATGGCCACCATCGGGATCACGCTGTTTCTGATTGGCGGCGGTGAGATCATCTTTGGCGGTGAGAACAAGCAGATGATCACCGAGGAGCTGGGCATACCCACCGGCGACACTGTTCTGGAGCCATGGGGCGGGTTGTTGATTCTGCAGCATCTGGACATCACGGTGGTTGTGGTGGCCGGGGCGCTGGTGGCGGCTTTGCTGGCGTTCCTGAACTATACGCAGATGGGCCGTGCGATCAGAGCCTTGGGCGATGACCATCAGGCGGCTTTGTCGGTTGGCATCTCGTTGCAGACGGTTTGGGTGCTGGTCTGGTTCATCGCGGGGATCATCGCGCTGGTGACCGGCATTGCATGGGGCGCGCGGGCCGGTGTGTCTTTTGCGCTGGAGGTGATCGCCTACAAGGCGCTGCCGGTTCTGATGCTGGGCGGGCTGGAAAGCATCACCGGCGCGATCATTGGCGGTTTGATGATCGGGCTGCTGGAAAAGTTGTTCGAGATCTACTGGGGTCAGCCGTTGATGGGCGGCAATACCGAGACCTGGTTTGCCTTTGTTCTGGCACTGGTGGTGTTGTTGTTCCGCCCACAGGGCTTGTTCGGGGAACGTATTATCGAAAGGGTGTAGAGGGGGCCGCATCGCGGCGGTCCCGTTCAGGACGACAAACACGGAAAGGGCCCCGTCATGGGCAAAACACGCAGCGGGCACACACGGTCTGAAGCAAAGACGACCCCCACAGAGGAAACCGCCGATCTGGCGCGCGGGGCGAATGGCTTGAGCGATCTATACGACGCGCAGCAGGAAGCGGCCGAGGGTATGATCCGCGCCAATATGGAGGCCGTCAGCGCGGTCATGGCCGCAACGGCCAGCACGTGGCAGGCAGCCGCCGCCTTTTGGGCGCAGACCCTGCCAAAGCCGCGCAAGGACGACGACACAAGCTGATCCCGCCCGCGCGGGAACAGCGCCACGCATCGGGGAGGATGTCGCGGCGCTGCAGCACGTATCACAAGGCCCGGCCAAGGTCCGGGCAAACAGGGGAGGAGCGCGGATGCTGTATCGCACCGCAGGACAGTTCAAAACGACTTATCAGGCCGATCAGGCTTTGTTCCCGGTGCGGCAGGATGCGGTTCTGCTGGCGGTGATCCTTGCCTTTGCCTGGCTGATCTTTCCGCTGACGGCCAGCGAGTTTGCCTTTCAGACGCTGTTGATCCCGATCCTGATCTATTCGCTGGCCGCTTTGGGGCTGAATATCCTGACGGGCTATGCAGGGCAGCTGAGCCTTGGGACGGCGGCCTTTATGGGGGTGGGGGCCTATGCCTGCTACAAGCTGATCACGCTGATGCCCTGGATGAACCCCATTGTGGCGATCCTGTTGTCGGGGGTGTTCTCCGCCGGTGTGGGGGTGGCGTTCGGCATCCCGAGCTTGCGGATAAAAGGGTTCTATCTGGCGATTGCAACGCTGGCGGCGCAGTTCTTTCTGGTGTGGTTGTTCGAAAAATGGGCCTGGCTGTACAACTACAACGCCAGCGGCGCGATCCAGGTGCCCAATATGCAGATGTTCGGCGTCTATGTGGCGGGGCCGCAGGCGTCGTCGGTGGTCCAGTATTATGTCGTCTTGTTTATCGTCTGTCTGCTGACGTGGGTGTGCATCAACCTTACGCGGGGCACGCTTGGGCGGACATGGAAAGCGACGCGTGACATGGACATCGCCGCAGAGCTGATCGGCATCAACCTGATGAAGTCCAAGCTGACGGCCTTTGCTATCTCGTCCTATATCGTGGGGGTTGCGGGGGCCTTGTTCGTCTTCATGTGGCGCGGCGCGGCAGAGCCCAACCTGTTCGATATTCCTTTGTCCTTCCGCATCCTGTTCATCGCCATCATTGGCGGGCTGGGATCGATCATGGGCAACTATCTGGGTGCCATTCTGATTGTGGGCCTTCCGGTGGTGTTGAACCTTGCGCCCAATGCGCTGGGCATTCCGATCGACAGCGCCACGGTCGAGCATCTCAACATCATGATCGTGGGCAGCCTCATCGTGTTTTTCCTGATTGTGGAACCGCATGGTCTGGCACAGCTGTGGCGGCTGATCCGTGAAAAACTGATCCTTTGGCCCTTCCCGCATTAAGCGGTGGGGGCGGCGGGGCACAGCCCCGCCCTACGACAGTTTGTCTGCGCGGCGGGGGGAGGAGACCGGTCGCTCAGGCAGATCACCAAGACGAACATGATCTCAGGGAGGAGACGAGATGAAACAATTTACCAAGTTGGCCGTGGCCGTGATGGTGGCCGGTGTGACCGCGACGGCGTCGCTGGCACAAGAGTTGTATACCCCCAACCTTGCCTACCGGACGGGTCCTTTTGCCGCCACGGGCATCCCGCTGATGAACGGTCAGGCGGATTATTTCGCCATGTTGAACGCCCGCGATGGCGGCATCGGCGGCATGATGATCAACGCCGAGGAATGCGAGACCGGCTATTCCACCGAAAAGGGCGTGGAGTGCTACGAGAAGACCAAGGGCCGTGCCATCGTGACACAGCCGTGGTCCACGGGCATTACCTTGCAGGTTCTGCCGAAAACCAACGTAGATAATATCCCGATCCTTGCGCCGGGGTACGGGTTCTCGCCGATGATGGATGGCACGACGTTCCAGTGGGCGTTCAACATTCCGGCGGGCTACTGGGATGCGGCGGATATGATCATCCAGTACCTCGAAGGGCAGGAAAGCCTGAGCGGGAAAAAGATCGCTTTCCTGCATCTGGATCATCCGTTCGGCAAGGAGCCGCTTCCGGTGCTGGAAATGCACGCCGAGGCAAAGGGCTTTGATCTGGTGCCGATCCCCGTGGGGCTGAAAGAGATGCAAAACCAGTCGGCACAGTGGCTGCAGATCCGCCGTGAACGCCCCGATTACGTGGTGATGTGGGGCTGGGGCGCGATGAACGCCGGCGCCATCACCGAAGCGGTCAAGACCAAGTTCCCGATGGAGAATTTCCTTGGCGTCTGGTGGGCCGGACATGATGCGGACCTCAAGATCGTGGGGGAGGCTGGCAAGGGTTATAAGTCGATTTCCTGGTCCTTCCCGAATGCGGATGCCCCTGTGATGGCGGACATCCAGAAGCATGTCGTGGACGCGGGCAACAGCAAGTCCAACGCCGAGGAAATGGAAGGCGTGTTCTACAGCCGTGGCATCATCATCTCGGCCATTCTCGGCGAGGGTATTGCCAGCGCGCAAAAGGAGTTCGGGACCGCCGAGATTTCCGCCGAACAGCTGCGCTGGGGGCTGGAGAATATCAACATGACCGAAGAGCGTATCTCTGAGCTGGGTCTGGATGGAATGGTGCCGCCGTTCAGCACGTCGTGTTCCGACCATACCGGAAACTCCGGTGGCTGGATGCTGGAATGGGATGGCGAGAAATTCGTCAAGGCGTCCGAGCTGATGAAAGCCAACACCGATGCCTATGCGGGGATCGTGGCGGAAAAAGCTGCGGAATATGCCGAAGCCAACCAGCCTTGGGCGGTGAACGAGGACTGCGCGGGCTAAACGGCCAAGGCGCGGGCGGCCCTGTCGGGCTGCCCGTTGCACGGCATGGTGTCGGTTCCAAACATCGGGCCGGTGCGGTTGATGCCGCAGGATTTCAGGTATTTGAGCTAAGAAAAAGCCCGAGGTGGCGCGCGCCGGATGCGGGCGGCGTGATCGTGGCCGGGTTGGACAGGGAGAGCGAGATGCTGGACGGGGTAAAAACGCAGGACAGCCTGTTGGAGGTCAACAACATCGAGGTGATCTACAACCACGTGATCCTTGTGCTGAAGGGGGTGTCGTTGTCGGTGAAGCAGGGCGGCATCACCGCTTTGCTGGGGGGCAATGGCGCTGGGAAGACGACCACTTTGAAGGCGATTTCCAATCTGCTGCACTCTGAGCGTGGCGAGGTGACCAAGGGGTCGATCCTGTACAAGGGGGAGCGTGTGCAGGATCTGGATCCGGCGGCGCTGGTGCGGCGGGGCGTCATTCAGGTGATGGAGGGGCGGCATTGTTTTGAGCATCTGACCGTCGAGGAGAACTTGCTGACCGGCGCCTATACGCGGCGTGACGGCAAGGCGGCTGTCGCGGCGGATCTGGAGATGGTCTATTCCTATTTTCCTCGTTTGAAGGAGCGGCGGAAATCGCAGGCGGGCTATACCTCTGGCGGGGAGCAGCAGATGGTGGCCATCGGGCGGGCGCTGATGTCGCGTCCGGAAACGATCCTGCTGGATGAGCCGTCCATGGGTCTGGCGCCGCAGCTGGTGGAACAGATCTTTGAGATTGTGAAGGCTGTGAACGAGGGGGAGGGCGTGTCCTTTCTGCTCGCTGAACAGAACACCAATGTGGCGCTGCGCTATGCCCACTCGGGTTATATTCTGGAAAACGGTCGTGTGGTGATGGAAGGCCCTGCCGCAGAGCTGCGCGAGAACCCCGACGTCAAGGAATTCTACCTTGGTATGTCCGAGGATGGCCGCAAGAGTTTTCGGGATGTGCGATCTTATCGCCGTCGCAAGCGTTGGCTTGCCTGAAGCAATTGCGAAAGGGCATGTCATGGCTGTGACACGGGCGGCGCGCGGCGTCGAAAGATTGGTCGAACATCTGTTCCGGCGCACGGGGCCGCCGATGTTGAAGGCGTATCGCGGGTTTGCCGATCCCGACGGGCTGGTGGTGCAGGGGCGTGTGGTCAGTGCGGTGCGGCGCAGCGCGCCGGAGGCGGACCAGAGCCGCTGGGTGAATTTCAAGCAGATGGTGTCCTTGTTCCTGACCTCGGAGGTGCGCGATGTCACCGTCCGCGCCGGTGGTGTCGAAGGGCAGACAGACGCGGAGGGCTATCTGCGGCTAACGGTGCCTCGCCGTCCCGATCACGCGGGGTGGGTGGATGTGGCCGCAGAGCTGCCCGACACCGTGGACGGGGCTGTTGCCATGCCGGTTCTGGTGCCGCCTTCGGATGCGCGGTTCGGGGTGATCTCGGACATTGATGACACGATGATGCAGACGGGGGCCTATTCGCTGCTGCGCAATCTGTGGACCACCTTTACCGGCAACGCCTTGACCCGTCAGGTCTTTCCCGACGCGGTGCGTCTGATGGGCCGGTTGAACGAGGCAGGCCGCAACCCGGTGTTCTATGTCAGCTCGTCACCGTGGAACCTGTTTACCTTTCTTGAAAAGGTGTTCGACCGCGCGGGATTGGTGATCGGCCCGATGTTTTTGCGTGATCTGGGCGTGTCGGAACAGGGGCTGATCGGGGCAGGGCATGGGGACCACAAGGGTGCCTCGATCGATCGGATCCTTTCGGCGAACCCGGGCCTGCGGTTCTGGCTGTTCGGGGACACCGGACAAAAGGATGCGATGGTCTACCGCGATGCGGTGCTGCGCCACGCGGGCCGGATTGGCGGCGTGGTGCTGCGGCAGGCGTCCTCGTCCGTGTCGTCCGAGACGCAAACGGCTGTGGACCAGATCCGGCAGGCTGATCTGCCGGTCGCGGTGGTGAACAGCTTTGATGAAATTGACGAAAACGTGCTGCCGCCTTTGGGGGCAGCCGATGCAAATCACCCCGACGGGTCAGGAGGATCAGGCGATGACGAGCTATTACGACGCGCTGGAGACGCGCAGTCATGACGAACGCCAAGCGGCGCAACTGCAGTCGCTAAACGCGCTTCTGGCGGAGCAAGGGCAGGGGCCGGTTGAAACGCTGGACGGTCTGTCTGCGCTTCCGGTGTTGCGCAAATCCGATCTGGCGGCCCGGCAGGCGCAGCAGCCGCCCTTTGGCGGGGCGTTGGTGCGCAACATGGCGCATGTGTTTCAATCGCCCGGTCCGATCTATGAACCCGGCGGGGTCAGCCATGACTGGTGGCGGATGGGCCGGTTTCTGCATGCCTGCGGGATCGGAGAGGGGGACATTGTCCAGAACTGTTTCGGCTATCATCTGACCCCCGCCGGAATGATCTTTGAGAGCGGCGCGCGTGCCGTGGGCGCGGCGGTTCTGCCTGCGGGCACGGGGCAGACCGAACTACAGGCGCGCGCGGCGGCAGACATCGGGGTCACCGCCTATGCGGGCACACCGGATTATTTAAAGGTCATCTTGGAAAAGGCGGATGAGTTGGGCCTTGGTCTGCGGATCGATCGTGCGGCTGTAGGGGGCGGAGCCTTGTTCCCGTCACTGCGCACCTATTACGCGGAGCGCGGCATTCGCTGCCTGCAGTGCTACGCCACCGCGGATCTCGGCAATATCGCCTATGAAAGCGCCGCGATGGAGGGGATGATCCTTGACGAGCAAGTGATTGTTGAACTGGTCACGCCGGGCACCGGCACGCCGGTGGCCGACGGCGAGGTGGGCGAGATCGTGGTGACCTCGCTGAACCCCGACTACCCGTTGATCCGCTTTGCGACTGGCGATTTGTCCGCAGTGCTGCCCGGCACGTCGCCTTGTGGGCGGACCAACACGCGGATCAAGGGCTGGATGGGGCGCGCCGATCAGACAACCAAGATCAAGGGCATGTTTGTGCGCCCCGAACAGGTCGCCCAACTGGTGGGCAAGCACCCCCAGATCGACCGCGCGCGCATCGTTGCCAGCCGCGTGGGAGAGCGGGATGTGATGACGGTGCGAATCGAAACCGCAGCCACGGAAATTTCGGGAATCGAAGGCTCGATTGCCGATGTTCTGAAGCTGAAAGGCGCGGTGGAGCTGGTCGCGCCGGGTTCCCTGCCGCGCGACGGCGTCGTGATCGAGGATCAGCGCAGCTATGACTGACGCGAGGTAAGCATATGTTAACACGTGCAGAATTCCGATCTCGCACAAGGCGTGACTGACAGACCCTGACGCGATCCTTTTGTAACGGGTGCAATCCTTTCTTGAGATAGTGCCGCAGCCTTGTAGGCTTGGACAAAAGGAGGATTTGTTATGCGGATTCTGACACTTGCCATCGCAGGGCTAATTACGGGCACAGCTGCGCAGGCAAACGGTGACGCTTTGGTCATCGGCAATAGCGTCTACAACGGGGTGCAAACGCTGTTTTCAGCGACCCAGGTGGACGAGACATCACAGGCCATGCGCGATCAGGGCTTTGACGTGACCGAGGCGCGGGATGCCACGGGACCTGCCATGTCGCAGGGGTTTGCGGATTTCGTCAGCGGGCTGGACGATGATGGTCCTGTGCTGGTGATGCTGGCGGGCGCATTTTTGCATGGTCCGGCGGGGGCTTATTTATTGCCCGCCTCGGACGGAGCCGCGTTAAGCGATTCCGCTGTCATGGTCGAAGCCTTTCCCATCGACGCCGCGCTCAGCGTTCTGGCAAAATACCCCGGGCGCGGGTTTCTGGTGCTGAGCGAAAGCGCGGTTGCGGCGGATTTCGGGGACTTCTTGTCTGCGGGTCCGGGGGCGCTGTCGGTGCCATCGGGCGTGACCGTGTTGCGCGGGCCTGAATCGGCTGTGTCGCGCTTTGCGGCTGGCCAAATGACGACACAGGGGCAACCTGTGGTGGCTGCCGCCCGTGCAGCGGGTTTGGTGGTCGAAGGCTACGCGCCAGACGATCTGGTGGTCGTGCCAAAGGCGGCTACGTCGGCGCCGGAAGAACCAGAGGATGCGCCGGTCGAGATTACGCCGATCCCGCCAGCGGTTGAGGACGCGCCAGAGGATACGGCGGAGACGGACGCGGCGGTAGAGACGGCAGAGGCCTTGATCGCAGAGGCGGAAACAGCTCCGGTTTCTGAGGCTGAGGCTGAGGCTGAGGCTGAGGCTGAGGCTGAGGCTGAGGCTGAGGCTGAGGCTGAGGCTGAGGCTGAGGCTGAGGCTGAGGCTGAGGCTGAGGCTGAGGCTGAGGAGAACATCGCGGAAACCACAGCTGAGGGCAATGTTACGCCGGATACAACCACCACAACCGAGGTCCCCGAGGACAGCGCCACGCCCGACACAACCGCCGAGGCGGAGGACACCGCACCGGAAGACACCCGCTCTGAGGTGGAGATCGCCGCAGACGAGGCCGCGTGGCGCGCCGCGCGTATCCAGAACAGCGAAAGCAGCTATGACGCCTATCTGGCGGCGCAACCCAATGGCACCTATGCCAATGCCGCGAACCAGCGGCTCAAGGCAATCAAGGCCGATCCGTTCTATGACCTGCGTCGCGCAGAGGAACAGTTGCGTCTGGATCGCGATGCCCGTCGTGACATCCAGCGCGATCTGGATGCCTTGGGCGTCTACCACTGGGGCGTTGACGGAATCTTTGGCGAGGGGACCCGCGATGCCGTGCGTGCTTGGCAGACGGCCGAGGGGCTGGAACCCACCGGCTATCTCGACCTCAACCAGATTGCCAAACTGGACGAGGGCGCAGCGGAGATCCGCGAAGCCGCCCGTCAGGAGCGGATCCGCCGTGATCAGGCCCGTGCCGCCGAAGAACGCCGCAAACGTGATGCCGCTGCCCGTGCCGCCGCTGACGCGCGCGCCGCCGCAGAACGCCAGCGCAACGCGCAGGCTGCAGCACCCGAAGCCGCGCCGGGACCGTCCGATGCTGTCATGTGGGCAGAGGTGGAGCGGCTGGGATCAGAAGAGGCCGTGCGCTCTTATCTGCGGATGTTTCCCAACGGGGCGCAATCCACGCGGGCAAGGCAGATGCTGATGGTGATTGACCGTATGCGCAGCAACTAAAGGCCAGCGGCAGACACAAAAACCCCCGTAGGCGCTGGCCTGCGGGGGTTCTTTGTGTTCGCTATCGCGAAGACCTGGGCGTATCAGCCCTGACGTGCTTTAAAGCGGCGCTGGGTCTTGTTGATGACGTAAACGCGGCCCTTACGGCGCACAACGCGGCAGTCGCGGTGGCGCTTCTTGAGCGAGCGGAGCGAGTTAGCGACCTTCATGGGTCTCTCCTTCGTCTTTCGCGGCGCGCGAGCGCCAGTTGCATGCCTGTCTCCGGAACACGGAGGGCGCGTTCTGTTCGGACGCGCCCGTGCCCCGGAGGGTGAATTCATGGTGGGCGATACTGGGATCGAACCAGTGACCCCTTCGATGTCAACGAAGTGCTCTACCGCTGAGCTAATCACCCATATGGCCTGCGCTGCTGCCCCGTTCCCGCCTCTTTCAGAAGAAAGAAGCGCGGGATGACCGCGCCGGTGGAGGGGTCTATAAATAGGTTCTCAGGTGGGATCAAGGGCTTTTGGCAGAGAAAGATTTCGTTCATTGTGCCATGCAAAGGATTGTTTATGGCCTGTATACCTTATCATCTTTATTTACCTGATGCGTTGCGGTCCTGCGCGGTTTTTGCGTCGCCGCATTCGGGGCGGGATTATCCGTCCGAATTTCTCAAAAGCTCGGTTCTCGACACCCGTTTGATTCGCTCGTCCGAGGACGCGTGGGTTGATTTGCTTTATGATTCTGCGCCCGACCACGGTGCGCCGTTGCTTTTGGCCGGTGCGCCGCGTGCTTATGTCGACCTTAATCGCGCGGCGGATGAATTGGACCCCGCGCTGATCGAAGGCGTCCGCCGCGCCGGTCACAATCCGCGAATCGCCAGCGGTCTGGGGGTCGTCCCTCGGGTCGTCGCAGGCGCGCGGGCCATCTACCGCGGCAAGCTGTCGCGGCAAGAGGCGGAGCGCCGGATCGAACAGATCTGGAAGCCCTACCACGCCAAACTGGCCCTGCTGATGGAAGGCGCGCGCGCAAGGTTCGGGCAGGCGGTTTTGATCGATTGCCATTCGATGCCGCACGAGGCGCTGCACAATGTCATGCGCGACCGCGCGCGGCGTCCGGAGATCGTGATCGGTGACCGCTTTGGCGCATCGGCGAGCCCCGCGATTGTCGACCAGATCGAAGCGATCTTTGTTAATGCAGGGTTCGAGGTGGCGCGCAATGTCCCCTTTGCCGGAGCCTATATCACGCAGGCCTATGGCCGCCCGTCGCGCGGCTATCACGCGGTTCAGATCGAGATCGACCGCGCGCTTTACATGAACGAACGGACCATTCAGCGCACAGAGCAGTTCGGCCCGCTTCAGACGCGTCTGCGTGGCGTCGTGGCCGAGCTGGCACGAATCGGGATGGACGAGGCGCAAAAGCCGCTGGCGGCAGAGTGATTACCGCCCCAGGACCCGGTCCAGTGCAGCGTCCAGCAGCGCGCTGTCGTCGAAGGTCAGCCTGACAGGCAGGGTCAGCACCGCACGCCGCATGCCAGCTGGAAGCCGCACCGCGTCTTTCTCTGTGGTGACCAGTTGCGCCCCGTGTTTGGCCGCATCCTGCACGATGCGCTGCAAGATGGCGGTGGTGTAGGGCTGGTGATCGCCCAAGGCGACTGTGCCACGCAGGTCTGCGCCCTCGGCCCGCAGGGAGGCGAAGAACTTCTCCGGATGGCCGATGCCCGCGAAGGCAAACACCGGCATATCCTGCCAATCCATGCCGGTTTGCAGCGGCGTCAGCGCGGCCTTCAGCTGGGGCACAGACAGCGCATCCTGCCATGTGGCGCGAAACCGGTCCTGCGCATGGGGCGGCCCGATCGAGACCAGCAGATCGGCGCGCGCCAATCCCGCCGCCACCGGTTCGCGCAGCGGCCCCGACGGCAGGCAGCGCCCGTTGCCAAACCCCATATGGGCGTCCACGGTCACGATTGTCAGATCCTTGGCAATCGCCGGATTTTGCAGACCGTCGTCCAACACGATCACATCCGCACCGGCCTGTTGGGCCGCGCGGGCCCCTGCGGCACGGTCCTTGGCCACCCACGTGGGGCCAAAGGCGGCCAGCAGCAGCGGCTCGTCCCCCGTCTCTTCGGCGGTTTGCGTCGATGGATCGACCTGCACGGGGCCCGCCAGCTTGCCGCCGTAGCCGCGCGTGACCACATGGGGCGTCAGCCCGCGCGCTTGCAGCAACTGGACCACAGCGATGGCGGTGGGTGTCTTGCCGGTGCCGCCTGCGTTGATGTTGCCGATACAGATTACCGGAACATCGGGGCGCACGTCAGGCGCGCGGGCCACCCGTGCAGCAGTGGCGCGGGCGGTCAGCGCGGCAAGCGGTGCCAGCAGGCGCGATTGCCAACTGGGCGCGTCGGGCGCGGTTGCCCAGAATTTCGGGGCATGCATCAGCTTGCGTCCTTTTTATCCAGAAAATCCGACACATCGGCGATCACCTGATCGACCAGTTCGGCCCCCGAAGTGATCACATCCCAGCCCGCATGGGCCATCTGCGCGGCCTGATCGGGGGCGACCAGTTGCAGCACGGCGGCTGCCAGCGAATCGGCATCGCGGACAATGCGGGCGGCGCCTGCCTCGACCAGTCGCGAGTAGCTGCCCAGATGTTTGCCCACGTTCGGCCCGTACAGGATCGCGGTGCCAAGCGCTGCCGCCTCGAACGGGTTTTCCCCGCCTGTGCCTGTCAGCAGAGAGCCGCCCAGAAACGCCAGCGGGGCCACGCGATACCACAGGCCCAGCGTTTCCGGCCCTTCGGTCAGCATGACTTGGGTGTTCTCGTCGGGCGTGTCGCCCGCATCCCAGTTGCAGATCCGCATCTGCGAGGCTTCGGCGGCGCGGGTGATGCGCAGGGCCTCATCCTCGTCCGAGGGGACAATCACCAGCAAAAGCCTGTGGTTGAGCCGGATCGCTTGCCTGTGCGCGGCAAGCACGTCGCGCGCCTCTAGTCCGCGCAGCCGCGCGGCCAGCCAGACGGGACGGCCCGCGAGCAAGCCGCTCAGCTCGTCATGCAGCCCCTCGGGGCAGGGCAGGGGCATCGCGCTTTCGGTCAGCGGGGTGGCGGCATGGATGCGTGCGCTGTCCAGCCCCATGCGCCGCAACCGCCGTGCGGCGGCCTCGCCCGTGGCGTAGATCTGGTCAAACAACGCAAGCGTCGCCGCCGAAGGGTCGGGCAGCCATCGCGCGGCGCTGGTGGCTTGCGGCGCCTCTGCGTCAATATCCAGCGCCATCAGCCGTGTGCCCGCTTGCGACAGGGCAAACAGCAGCGCAGGGCGCAATTCGCCGCCACCCCACAGCACCACATCGGGTGCAATGTCGGTGGCGAAGGTGGAACACATCGACAGGCGCTCTGGCGGGACTGGCAGGCTCAGCATGTCGGGCTGTGCGGGAATGTCGCCGGAGATGGCCAGCGTGACGTCAGGATATTGGTTGTCCAGCCGCGCGCATAGATCCGCCATGGCGCGGCCCCGCGCCTTGCCCGTGGCATAGGCCCAAACCAACGGCCCCGCAGGCCGTGGCGGCAGGGCAGGCATGTCCGTGGCCGCGCCCTTGCGCGCCGTGGCGAGATACGCCTGCAACGACAGCGCGCGACCTGACATAAGGGTTAACCCAACTCCTCGGTCGAAGACGCCTCTGCCCCTTCTTCGCGCAGGCGGTGCAGGTGCGCGATGAAGTAGCGCATATGCGCGTTATCTACGGTCTTCTGGGCGTTCTCTTTCCACGCGTCATAGGCCGCCTCATAGTTGGGAAAGATGCCAACGATGTGAATGTCATCGACGTTGCGAAACACGGTTTTTGTCGGGTCGGTCAATTCGCCGCCGAAGACAAGGTGAAGACGTTGCATTTCCGTACTCCTGTGTAGCAGGGGGTGGCGCATAGTGCCGCGTAAGTATCCATCCCGCCCCGAGGGTCAAGGCCGCGGTCGCCGTAAACTGCCACGCCCGGGTCAAGAATGTCTTGCCAGAACAGTAGCGGTTTCACGCCAGCCGTTGCAACAGCCCGTCATGCAGGGCGGGGTTGGCGGCCACCATGCCGTTTGTCTGCGGATGCGGCGCGTTGAACCGCAACGCGGACCCGCGCCGGTCGCTGACACGCGCGCCGGATTCTGACAGGATCAGCGCGCCGGCGGCGATGTCCCACTCCCACGTGGCGCGCAGGGTCAGCATGGCGTCAAACCGCCCCTCGGCCACCAGACACTGCCGATAGGCCAGCGATGGGCGGTGGTGGCGGGTCACCTGCGGGACGGCACCGCGCCAGTGTTCCGCCGCCATCACAGGTTTGGTGGCCAGCAGATCCGCACCTTCAATATCACCCCGCGCAGAGGCCGCGATCGGCGCCCCGTTCATCTGTGCGCCCATGCCCTGTTGCGCGGAATAAAGCCGGTCCAGCAAGGGCAGAAATACGACGGCTGCGGTGGTCACGCCGTCGCGGACAATGGCCAGCGAATGCGCCCATGTGCGCGCGCCTTCAATGAAGGATCGTGTGCCATCGATGGGATCGATTACAAAGACCGTGTCCTGCGTCAGCCGTGCGGGGTCGTCGATGCTTTCCTCGGACAGCCAGCCGTAATGGGGGCGGGCGTCGCGCAGGATCTGTTCCAGCCGGTCGTTCACGGCCAGATCGGCCTGAGTCACCGGGCCTTGCCCATCGTCTTTGTCACGCACGCCAAGCTCTTGGCCGACAAAGGCGCAGGCCGTCTGTCCGGCGGCGCGGGCCGCGCGGATCAGCAGGTCCAGATCAGTCTCCCGCAAGCGTGAGCCCCTCGACCAGAAGCGACGGCACAACACGCGACAGCCACGGGCGGGCGTCGTTTGCGGGGATCAGGCTGCGCAGCATGTCGCGCAGATTGCCCGCGATGGTCACGCCGGACACCGGATAGGCCGCGACGCCGTTTTCCACCCACCAACCCGCAGCACCACGGGAATAGTCGCCGGTGTTGGGGTTGATGGTCGATCCGATCATCGAGGTGACCAGCAGGCCTGTGCCCATCTGCGCCATCAGCTCGGCGCGGCTGTTCTGGCCCTGGGTCAGCTCAAGGTTCCAGCAAGCCGGGCTGATCCCGCCCGACGTGCCGCGCGCCGCGTTGCCTGTGCTGTCGAGACCCAGCTTGCGTGCATTGGCAAGATCCAGCGTCCAGCCCTGCAACACCCCGTCCGCGACCAGTGCACGCCGACGGGTGGGCAGCCCCTCGCCATCGAAGGGTCGGGAAGAGGCCGCGCGCGGGCGGTGGGGGTCTTCGATCAGGTCGATCCCCTTGGGCAGGACGTCTTCGCCCATAGCATTCAGCAGCCACGAAGAACCGCGTGCAATGGCCGCCCCGTTGGAGGCGGCGGCCAGATGCCCGATAAGAGAGCCGGAAATGCGTTCATCGAACAGTACGGGGTAGGCGCCGGTCTTGGGGCGGCGCGGGTTCAGCCGTTCCACCGCACGCTCACCGGCGACGCGGCCAATGTCCTCGGCGCTGCGCAGGTCGTCCTGAAAGGTCCGCCCGTCGCCGTCGTAATCGCGCTCCATCTTCAGGCCTTCGCCCGCGCTGGCCACGCAGGACCGCGACCGCGAGGTGCGCCGGTAGCTGCCTTCGAACCCGTTGGTGGCAGCGATGGCCACATCCTGTGCCGAATAGGTGGCCGATGCGGATTGCACCTGTGTCACACCTGCGACGGCCAATGCGGCGGCCTCGGCCCGGCGTGCATCGTCTTCGAGCGTGGCGGCAGAGGGTTCCGGTGTCGGATCGGCCAGTTCCAAAGCGGCGATATCCCAGTCGCGGGCCAGCGCGTCAGAGGGGGCCAGCCCCACGTAGACGTCTTCGGGCGCTTCGCGGGCCATGGCGACCGCGCGTTCAGCCAGCATCGCCAAGGTGTCCGGGCGGGTGTCCGACGTGGACACCGACGCAACCCGCTGACCGACAAAAACCCGCAGGCCAAGATCGCAGCCCTCGGCCCGTTCCGCCTGTTCTAGCGCGCCCGCGCGCACGTCGATGGACACGGCGGTGCCATCAATGGCAACCGCATCGGCGGCATCTGCCCCGGCCTTGCGGGCGGCGTCCAGCAGGGCGCGCGTCAGATCGGAAGGGGACTGGGACATGGGACGGCCTCCGTAGTGGTTTGTACCGAGGTAGGCTGCAGGCGGCTTGCGTGCAAGCCTTTCACGCGTCGCGCCCGGCCCTTTGCGCAGCCCCATGGGCGACCACATGACCGCCCGATGTCGGGGCGGGCAGGATCAATCCAGCGGTTTTGTCACGGCCACGATCGGCCCCATGCGGCGGCCCAGATCATTGCGTCCCAGTTCCGGTGCGTACAGCCGCGAGATATTGCCATCGAGAAACAGCGCATTGGGCAGCTGCAACCCGTCGCGGAAAAAGCGGGCAAATTCGTGGAAGGTCACCGTGTTCTGAGAGATCACAAAGACCGCGCGGCTGCCGTCCTGTGTCGTGCCTACACCGTTGCGGATATAGCGCGAGGTCGAATCGGGCAGGAAGCGCGGATGCAGTTTGCCGTCGATCACCAGCATCGGGCCGGATTGCGTGGCGTGATTGCAGCTCGGGGCCTGCTTCAGGAAATCGCCCGTCTCAAAAACACGCGCGCTGTCGTCGGCGATGCAAAACACACCGTTGGGCAGCAGGCCAAAGTTCCCCGGACCGGCGGAGGCAATCACCCGCATCTCTTCGCGCCCGTTCTCCACATAATGGCCAACGGGGGAGCGGTCGTCGTGATACATGCCGGCGTTCATGCCAAAGACCAATGTCTTGCCTTCATCGGCCAGCGCCTGATCGAGAAAGGTGAAATGGCCATAAGGTGCGCCATCGGGCTTGGCACGGTAAAGGCCCAGCTCTTCGGTGGTGGCATCCACGGTGCAGACGGTGAAGCGGTTGTCGTCAAATTCGGTGTTTTCGCAACTGACCGCCCCCGCCGCAGGGGCAAGACCCAACAGCGACAGGCCGGCCACGATCACAGCGGGCAACGCTTGGCGCAACATGGGGCGATTACTCGACGTCGCGGCGGACGGTGTCGTCCGAAAACAGGCGGCGGGTTTCGTCGAGCTGGTCAAATGTCTCATCCAGACGGAACCGCAGCTCGGGCGAGAATTTCATCGTCAGCCCCTTGGCGACGGCGCGGCGCAATTCGTTCCGGTTACGCTTGAGCAGCTCGAACATCTCGTCCGCGTTCTGCCCACCCAAGGGCACCACATAGGCGGTTGCCACCTTGAGATCGGGGGAGACGCGGACCTCGCCCACGGTGATGACCATGCGGTTGAGTTCGGGGTCATGCACCTCGCCGCGCGAAAGCACGTCGGAAAGCTGTCGCCGGATGACCTCGGAGACGCGGAGCTGTCTTTGGGACGGGCCGGGGCCGTCGTGGAATCTGTTCTTTGCCATAGGGTGACAGTTAGAGCGTCAGTGCCGCTTTGCCAAGCGGGACGCGGGGTTGTAAGGGATGGGCAGCAAAAGGATGTGGAGACAAAGCGATGACCAAACAGCCGGGCGTGGTGGTAACAGGCGTTTCGGGACGCATGGGGCAGATGCTGGTGCGCGAGATCACCGCGTCGCAGGATCTGGAACTTGTCGGCGCGCTGGAGCGGTCGGGCCATGACTGGGTGGGTCAGGACGTGGGCACCGCCATGGGCGGCACGGCGCTGGGCGTAACGGTCGAGGATGATGCGGCAGCGGTGTTCGCGCGCGCCGATGCGGTGATCGATTTCACCGCCCCCGTGGCGACCGTGGCCTTTTCCGCGCTGGCCGCAGAGGCGGGTATCGCCCATGTGATCGGCACGACCGGGCTGACCGACGAAGACATTGCCGCCATCGACAAGGCGGCGGACCGGTCGGTGATCGTGCGGGCGGGGAATATGTCGCTGGGCGTCAACCTGTTGACCCGTCTGGTCAAACAGGTGTCGCAGGCGCTGGACGCGGATTGGGACATCGAGATCATCGAAGGCCACCATCACCACAAGGTAGATGCCCCCTCTGGCACAGCCTTGATGCTGGGCGAGGCGGCTGCCGAAGGGCGCGGCGTGGCGCTGTCTGATGTGTCGGATCGCGGGCGGGACGGCATCACCGGCGCTCGCAGGCGGGGCGATATCGGCTTTCACGCCATTCGGGGCGGGGACATCATCGGGGAACACGAGGTGATGTTTGCCACGCCGGGCGAGCGGATCGTGCTGAAGCACATGGCATCCGACAGGGCACTGTTTGCGCGTGGCGCGCTGAAGGCCGCGCTGTGGACGCAGGGCAAGGCGCCGGGCCATTATGACATGCTGGATGTGCTTGGCCTGACCTGAGGCTTTGGCCGGGCGGTCCGGTGGGTGGCTCTCTTGCCCTGCGGCAATTCGCCCACCCGCCGACCCGACTGGCGCATCAGAAATCGATGGCGATGCCCTTTTTCTCCCAGTCGCCGTAGCGGGCGGGGTCCAGCCCGTCGCGGCCGCCGTATTCCTTGGGGCGGGCCTGTTCGGCGGCCTCCAGTTGGGCGCGGCGTTCGGCGGCTTCGGCTAGGGCGCGTTGGGCGGCGGGGGGCAGATCGGTCTGTGTGTCGGGCGTGTCTGGGCTGTCGGTCATGAGGCTTTCCTCTGTGGGGTGGTGTTGATATAGGCCCGAGGGTCCGGTCCCGGCAAGGTCGGCCCGCAACATCAGGAGAGAACATGAGCGCACCAAGCCCCGCCCGTCTGGCCGCTGTGGACCTGTTGGATCAGGTTCTGGACCGTGGTTTGCCGCTGTCCGAAGACGCCCGGCTGGACCGTTTGGCCCCGGCAGATCGGGCCGCTGCGGGGCGGTTGGCGGCAGATGTGTTGCGTGGGCTGGAACGCTGCGACAAGATCCTGAAGAACTATCTGCGCAAAACGCCCGAGCTTCGGGTGATGAACATCCTGCGGCTGGGCTGTCTGGAGCTGTGCACAGGCGGTGCGGCCCATGGGGTTGTGTCCGATTGTGTGAACATCGCCGCCGCCGGCAAGGCCACGCAAGGGGCCAAGGGGCTGATCAACGCGGTGTTGCGCAAGGTCGCCGCCGAAGGGCCTGCCGTGTGGGGCAAACTACGCGTGCCGCGCCTGCCGAAATGGCTGCGCAAGCCGCTGGTGGATGCCTGGGGCCCGCATGTGATGGCAGAAATGGAGCGCGCGCATTTCAACGGCGCGCCGGTGGATCTGACGTTGAAGGGCACCGCGCCTGAGGGGCTGGAGGCGCAGGTGCTTCCCACAGGGTCGCTGCGTTTGCGGGATGCGGGGCAGGTCAGCGCCTTGCCCGGCTTCAAGGACGGCGCGTGGTGGGTGCAGGATGCGGCAGCCGCGCTGCCTGCCAAGCTGATGGGTGATGTGTCCGGCCTGTCGGTGCTGGATATGTGTGCGGCGCCGGGCGGCAAGACGCTGCAACTGGCCGCAGCCGGGGCAGAGGTCACCGCGCTGGATCTGTCCGAGGCGCGCCTGCAGCGCGTGCAGGAGAACCTTGACCGCTGTGGGCTGCGCGCCAAACTGGTGGCGGGCGACGCGTTGGAACATCGCGGCAGCTATGATGCGATTTTGTTGGACGCGCCATGTTCTGCCACGGGCACCATTCGCCGCCATCCGGATCTGCCCCACGCCCATCAGGGCGAGAAAATCGCCGAGCTGATCGGGTTGCAGTCGTGGATGCTGGACCATGCGCTGTCCCTGCTGAAGCCCGGTGGGCGTCTGGTGTTTGCCACTTGCAGCCTGATCCCCGACGAGGGCGAGTGCCAGATCGAAGAGGCGCTGGAGCGTCATCCTGACCTAAAGGTGATCCGCCCCGAGGCCGATTGGATCGAGGATCGCTGGCGCAGCGAAGAAGGCGGGCTGCGTCTGCGTCCCGATTTCTGGCCGCAACACGGTGGGATGGACGGTTTCTACATGGCGGTCCTGACCAAAGGGTGACCCTGCGGGCGATGCGAACTCGACAGATGACTTAGCCTGCATTGCGCTGTATGATGCCGCCAAAGCGCCCGACAAGGGCCATTCCCGACCCACGGGACAAGAGGCAAGGCAGAGATGGCAACGCAAGCGAACTGGCGCACTGCGCCTGTGCGAGTCATGAACCGTGTTCACGCGCGGCTGGCGTCACGTGCGCGGCCCGCGGACGGTTTTGTATCGCAACCTGAACCCAGAACCGTGGGCTTTTTCGCCCGTGGCCGGCAGTTGATCGCCGGTAACCTGATGTTTGCCGGCCATCTGGTGGAGGCGCCGAACACCCTGTTGTGGGAGATCACCCCGCCCGACGAGGTTTTTGCTGAAGAGATCCATGGCTTTGGCTGGCTGGATGATCTGGCCGCCGTCGGTGATCTGAAGGCGCGCAAACTGGCACAGGATTGGCTTTGGGCATGGATTGACCGCTACGGGCGTGGGCATGGGCCGGGCTGGACGCCGGAGCTGACGGGGCGGCGGGTGATCCGCTGGATCCATCACGCACTGTTTTTGCTGCGCGGGCGGTCCGCCGAGGAATCGCAGGCGTTCTATGCGGCCTTGGCGGCGCAGGCGCGGTTTCTGGCCAAGCGTGGACAATCGGCGGCCCCGGGGCTGCCGCGTTTCGAAGCGATGACAGGGCTGTTGTATGCGGGTTTGTCGCTGGACGGGATGCAATCCTACATCGAACCGGCGCGACAGGCTGTGGGCGCCGATTGCGCGCGCCAGATCGACGCGCAGGGCGGCCTTCCCACCCGCAACCCCGAAGAACTGTTGGAAGTTTTCACCCTGCTGACCTGGGCGCAGGCCGCCTTGGTCGAGGGCAATCTGACACCGCATCAGGATCACGCCGCAGCGATTGCACGTATTGCGCCGACGTTGCGCGCCCTGCGCCATGCGGATGGTGGCTTGGCCCGGTTTCATGGCGGTGGGCGCGGGCTGGACGGGCGGCTGGATCAGGCGCTTGCGGCCTCGGGGGTGAAACCCCGTCGCAGCGAGGGGCTTGCGATGGGGTTTGCGCGTCTGTCTGCAGGGCGGACCAGCGTCATCATTGATGCCAGCGTGCCGCCCACGGGGGCTGCCTCGGCGAATGCGCATGCCTCGACCCTCGGGTTCGAGCTGACCTCCGGCAGGCGGCCCGTGATCGTGTCCTGCGGATCGGGCGGCGGCTTTGGCGAGGACTGGCGGCGGGCAGGGCGGGCCACGCTGTCGCATTCGGCGCTTTGCCTGCAGGGCTATTCCTCGGCGCGGTTGGCGCCGGAACGCTGGGTCGGGCAGGCGCGTCGCGAGTTGCTGGAAGATACGCCAACAGATGTTCCGACCCATATCTCCGAGCTGTCGGAAAGCGTCCGCTTCGAGGGCGGGCATGACGGTTATGTCACGCTGCAGGGGCTGACCCATGCCCGGTCGCTGGAGCTTTCGCTGGATGGGCGCAGCCTGCGGGGGGAGGATTACCTCGTCGCCTTGGACGGGGCTGCGAAAAAGCGCTTCGACGCGGCGATGGATCAGGTCAAGCTGGCGGGCCTTCCGTTCGAGATTCGTTTCCATTTGCATCCTGACGTGGATGTGGCGGTGGATATGGGGGGCGCTGCTGCGTCACTCGCGCTTAAAAGCGGTGAAATCTGGGTGTTTCGCTTTGATGGCGGGGTCGACATGCGTCTGGATGCCTCTGTTTATCTCGAAAAGGGGCGTTTGCGGCCCCGTGCGGCCAAGCAGGTGGTTCTATCCGGGCGGGCAATGCAGTATGCGACCCGCATCCGCTGGTCTTTGGCAAAGGCGCAGGACACGGCACTGGCCGTGCGCGACCTGAACAGGGATGAGGCGGAGCTGAACGTTTAACCGCTCTGGAGTCCCCTGATGACCGTCCAAGACCTCGCCCCTGTGCGCCGCGCGCTGATTTCCGTCTCTGACAAGACCGGCCTGATTGATCTGGCCCGTGCGCTCGACGCCATGAAGATCGAGATCCTGTCCACCGGGGGGTCGGCGGCGGCGATCCGCGATGCGGGCATTCCCGTGCGCGATGTCAGCGATCTGACCGAATTCCCCGAGATGATGGACGGGCGGGTGAAGACGCTGCACCCCAAAGTGCACGGCGGTCTTCTGGCGCTGCGCGACAACGGGATGCATGTGGCGTCGATGGCGGAACATGGCATCGTGCCGATCGATTTGCTGGTGGTGAACCTCTATCCGTTCGAGGCGGCGCTGGCGCGTGGCGCAGGCTATGACGAGATGATCGAGAACATCGACATCGGTGGCCCTGCGATGATCCGCGCCTCGGCCAAGAACCATGCCTTTGTCACCACCGTGGTCGATGTGCAGGACTATGACGCCCTGCTGGCGGAGCTGAAATCCCACGGCGACGAGGCGCAGACATCTTACGGGTTCCGTCAGAAGATGGCCCAGATCGCCTATGCCCGCACCGGTGCCTATGACGCGGCGGTCAGCACATGGATGGCCGACGCTATCGGAGAAGAGGCACCGCGCCGTCGCGTGATCGCGGGCGAGCTGAAGCAAACCCTGCGTTACGGCGAAAACAGCCATCAGAAGGCGGCCTTCTACGTGGATGGATCGAACCGCGCCGGTGTGGCCGTGGCCGAACAGCTGCAGGGCAAGGAGCTGTCCTACAACAATTTCAACGACACCGATGCGGCGTTCGAGCTGGTGTCGGAATTCCTGCCCGATGACGGCCCAGCCTGTGCGATCATCAAGCACGCCAACCCTTGTGGCGTGGCCAAGGGTGCCACCATGAAAGAGGCCTATCAGAACGCCTTTGATTGTGACCGCACCTCGGCCTTTGGCGGGATCGTGGCGCTGAATGGTGCGCTGGACGGCGACACCGCCGAGGCGATTTCCGAGATCTTCACCGAAGTGGTCATCGCGCCCGCGATCCATCAGGACGCCCGCGATATCTTTGCCAAGAAAAAGAACCTGCGCCTGATCCTTGCCCCCGGTCTGGCCAACACCGCAGAGGCCGGTCTGGCCTACAAACAGGTGTCGGGTGGCATGTTGGTGCAGGACCGCGACAACGGCGCGCTGACGGTCGACGACCTGAAGGTGGTGACCAAAGTTGCCCCCACCGACGCCCAGATGGAGGACCTGCTGTTCGCGTGGAAAGTCGCCAAACACGTCAAATCCAACGCCATCGTCTACGTGAAGGACAAGGCCACCGTGGGTGTGGGGGCAGGCCAGATGAGCCGTGTGGACAGCGCGCTGATCGCGGCCAAAAAGTCCGAGCGTATGGCCGAGGCGCTGGGCCTGCCGCAGCCGCTGACCATCGGATCGGCGGTGGCGTCGGATGCGTTCTTCCCCTTCGCGGACGGGCTGCTTGAAGCGGCGGCTGCAGGCGCGACCTGCGTGATCCAGCCGGGCGGCTCCATGCGTGACGAAGAGGTGATCAAAGCCGCCGACGATGCCGGTCTGGCCATGGTGTTCACCGGAATGCGTCATTTCCGCCACTAAAGCGGCCCGGTCCGCGGCTTCTGGCGGCGGGCTATACTTTTGAACCGCAGGGTTCGTTGTGCCTATGGTTGTGCGCTCCTTCGGGGGCGCATAATCTTTTGGTAAAGATAAATCCGGCAACGATCCGCCACTAGCCCGACTTGGGTGCGCAGGGCAGGTACCGTTAGACTGGAAAAGACGTTAGAAGGCGCGGGCATTTATGAGCGAGACAGCAGTGGCAGGCAAACAGCCTCATCTTTCGTCCCCCTCCATGAGACTGGTCTGGTGGGCGGCATTCTGGATCTTTGTGATCGACCAGATCACCAAGGTCTGGGTCGTGCATGTTCTGGATCTGAAAAACGTGCTGCGGCTCGAAGTGCTGCCGCCCTATCTGAATTTCCACATGGCATGGAATTACGGGATTAACTTCGGCCTGCTGGCGGGCGAAGCGCCGCTGACTCGCTGGATTTTGATCTCTGTGGCCTTGGGCATTGTGCTGTTCGTCGTGGTCTGGATGCGCCGCGAACCGCCGGGCAAGGCGGGTCTGATCAGCGCAGGTCTGTTGATCGGCGGCGCGCTGGGCAATGTGGTGGACCGCGTGCTTTATGGCGCGGTGGCTGATTTCCTGAACATGTCCTGCTGCGGTTTCAACAATCCCTTTGCCTTTAACGTAGCCGATATCGCGATCTTTGCAGGAGCCTTGGGTCTTGTGCTGTTTCCCGGCGTGAAGCCGTCGAAATAAAGCAGATCGGCGGCTCGTCTCCTGTTCGCGGACGGAATGCAAAACGCCCCGTGACGCCATGCGGACAATGGGTTAGAACCATCGCGACACGAAAGTTGGAGGGTGTGATGCGATCTGCGCGTCTGGCAACCGGTTTGATCCTTGGCGCATTGGCGCTGGCGGGCTGTTCGCAGTCCCGCGATGGCGTGCGCCCGCTGCACGATCTGCGCTCCAACAGCGGCGAGCCCGAAGAATTCGCCATCGTTCCCAACAAGCCGTTGACCGTGCCGGACAGCCTTGCGGCACTGCCCACCCCCACGCCGGGCGGCAGCAACCGGACGGATCAGAACCCGCAGGCCGATGCGGTCGCAGCGCTTGGGGGCAATCCCGCGCGTCTGCAGGCCGGCACCGGCATCGGGGCAGGTGACGGGGCGCTGGTACAGCAGGCCACGCGTTTCGGCACCGATCCCGCGATCCGCCAGACATTGGCCACCGAGGATGCCGCCCTGCGCAAACGGCGTGGATTGTTCAGCTGGTCGATTGTGCCGCAGGACAATTATACAAACGCTTACCGGCGGGAAACTTTGGATCCTTATGCTTGGCTGAACCGTTATCGGCAGGCAGGGGCCAGAACGCCCGCTGCGCCTCCGGCTGAGTGAACTTTCGCCGACGTCGGGTCAGAAGATCGTGATCCGCCGTGACGTGGCTTGAAGTTGGCTTGGCCTCGCGGTCCAATGGATGCGTCCGAGTAAGCAGAAAGTGACACGACATGCGCCGACTCTCTCTCGCCTTGGCCTTAGCTTTGACACCGCCCGCAGCGGTCGTCGCCAGCGCCGAAGCCCCAGTCACCAGCTTTACACTGGACAACGGGATGGAGGTCGTCGTCATCGAAGATCACCGCGCCCCCGTTGTGGAACATATGGTCTGGTATCGCGCCGGATCAGCGGATGAGCGTCGCGGCGTGTCCGGTGTGGCGCATTTTCTGGAACACCTGCTGTTCAAGGGCACCGATACGCTGGCGCCGGGCGAATTTTCCAAGGTTGTCGCCGCCAACGGTGGCTCTGACAACGCCTTCACCAGTTATGACCAGACCGCCTATCACCAACGGGTGGCGGCCGACCGTCTGGATCTGATGATGCAGATGGAAAGCGACCGAATGGTCAATATCCGGCTTGACGATGACGATATTGCCACCGAACGGGATGTGATTCTGGAAGAGCGCAACATGCGCGTGGAAAATTCGCCCCGTGGCCTGTTTCGCGAACAAATGCAGGCGGCGCTGTATCTGAATCATCCCTATGGCACACCCATCATCGGCTGGCGCCACGAGATGGAGCAGCTTGATCTGGATGCGGCGATGACGTTCTACAAACGCTATTACGCGCCCAACAACGCCATTCTGATCGTGGCCGGCGATGTTATGCCGGACGAGGTGCGCCGTCTCGCGGAAAAACACTACGGCCCCATTCCGGCGAACCCCGAGCTTGGCGAACGCAGCCGTCCGTCCGAGCCGCCGCAACTGGCAGAGCGTCGCATCACCTATCGTGATCCGCGCGTCTCGACCCCTTATGTGAACCGTCTCTACCTTGCGCCGGAACGCGACAGCGGGGCGCAGGAAACCGCCGCAGCGCTGACGCTGCTGGCAGAGATCTTGGGCGGGGGGCAGACCTCTGTTCTGAACCAAGCGCTACAATTCGAGCAGAAAAAGGCGGTCTATACCGCGGCCTTCTATAACTCGACCTCACTGGATAACAGCAGCTTTGGCCTGTTTGTGGTCCCCGCCGCTGGCGTCACGCTGGAGGAGGCAGAGACCGCCATGGACGATGTCGTGGCCTCCTTCATGGAAAACGGGTTTGACGAGGCGCAGCTGGAGCGGATCAAGTTCCAGATGAAAGCATCGCAGATCTACGCGCAGGACAATGTCAGCGCCTTGGCGCGGCGCTACGGAAATGCGCTGACCGCCGGTCTGACCATCGAAGACGTCAAAGCATGGCCCGATATCGTCGATGCGGTCACGGTTGATGACATTATGGCCGCCGCCGAAATGGTCTTTGACAAACGAAAATCCGTCACGGGCTATCTGATGCCGCAGGAGGTAAGCCAATGAAGCGTTTCGTACTCGCGCTTGGTTTGATGTTGGGGGCCACTGTCGCCCATGCGGAAATCGACATCCAAGAGGTGCAAAGCCCCAAAGGGTTCAAGGCGTGGCTGGTCGAGGATCACGCCATCCCCTTTGTTGCGCTGGAGCTGCGGTTCAAAGGCGGTGCCTCGCTTGACGAGGTGGGAAAACGGGGCGCGTCGAACCTGATGATCGGGCTGCTCGAAGAGGGCGCCGGTGATCTGGACGCACGCGGCTTTGCCGAACAGTCGGAGGCGATTGCCGCCCAGTTCGGCTATTCCATCAGCGATGATGCGGTGCAGATTTCCGCCAAATACCTGACGGAGAAGAAAGACGAATCGATTGCCTTGCTGCGGGCCTCGCTGAATGATCCGACCTTTGATCAGGCCAGCGTGGACCGTGTGCGCCAGCAGATCCTGACCAGCCTGCGGTCGGACAAGACTGACCCGGACCAGATCGCGCGCAATGCCTTTTCTGCGCAGGTCTTTGGTGATCACCCCTATGGCAGCGATTACGCGGGCACCGTTGACAGCGTACAGGCCCTGACCCGTGACGATGTGGTGACGGCATGGCGCAACGCATTGGCGCAGGACCGCGCCTATGTGGCCGCCGCCGGTGACATCACGGCCGAGGAACTGGGCGAGGTGATGGATCTGCTCTTGTCGGACTTGCCTGAAACCGGCGCGCCGCTGCCCGAACGGGTCGAGGTCGAAACCACGGCGCGCGTCACTGTGCTGCCCTTCGAGACGCCGCAATCGGTGGCTTTGTTCGGGCATCGCGGGCTGCCGCGCGATCACCCTGATTTCTTTGCCGCCTATGTGATGAACACCATCTTTGGCGAGGGCGGTTTTGAATCGCGTCTGATGACAGAGGTGCGTGAAAAGCGCGGCCTGACCTACGGCGTCTATTCCTATCTGCTGCCAAAGGATCATGCCGAACTGCTGATCGGGCAGGTGGCATCGGCCAATGACCGTATCTCCGAGGCGGTGGATGTCATTCGTGACGAATGGGCAAAGCTGGCGGAAAACGGCGTGACGCAGGCAGAGCTGACGCAGGCGCAGACCTATCTGACCGGTGCCTATGCGCTGCGGTTCGATGGCAATGGCCCGATCGCAAAGATCCTTGTGGGCATGCAGATGGACGGGCTGACGCCGCAATACATCAACACACGCAACGACCGGATCAATGCCGTCACGCTGGAGGATATCAAACGCGTGGCCGCCGAGATCATCAAACCCGACGAGCTGACCTTTGTCGTGGTCGGTGATCCCAAGGGGCTGGATGGCGGCATCATCCACTGACGCCTTTCATAGCGGTGCAAAGAAAAAGGCTTCTGTCGCGGGACAGAAGCCTTTTGTTTCTCTGTGTGTGCCGGTTTTAGTTCAGCAGGCCCGCGTGGCGCAGGGCCGCGTCGATGCGGTCCTCGACAGGTTTGGTCACGGGAACCAGCGGCAGGCGCACGCTGTTCTCGCACAGGCCCAGACGGGACATGGCGTATTTCACGCCGCACAGACCTGGTTCGGCAAAGATCGCCTGATGCAGAGGCATCAACCGGTCCTGCACTTGCAACGCGGTGGCGAAATCACCGGCCAGACAGGCGTTTTGCATCTGCGCACACAGCGCCGGTGCGACGTTGGCAGTGACAGAGATCATGCCGCGCCCGCCTTGGGCGTTGAACCCATGCGCGGTGGCGTCTTCGCCCGACAGTTGGATGAAATCGGTGCCGCAGGTCAGACGCTGTTGGCAGACCCGCGCCAGATCGCCTGTCGCATCCTTCACGCCCGCGATATGGGGCAGCTTTGACAGCTCGCCCATGGTGGCGGGGGACATGTCCACGGCTGACCGGCCGGGGATGTTGTAGATGATGATCGGCAGTTGGGCCGCGTCATGCACGGCTGTGAAATGCGCGATCATGCCCGCCTGTGTCGGCTTGTTGTAGTAGGGGGTGACGATCAGAACGCCATCGGCGCCGACTTCGCGGGCATGCACGGCAAAGCGCACCGCCTCGTCGGTGTTGTTCGACCCTGCACCGGCAATCACCGGAATGCGGCCAGCGGCGGCTTCGACCGTGGCCTCGATGACGGCCTCATGTTCCTTGTGTGTCAGCGTGGGGCTTTCGCCGGTGGTGCCGACGGGCACCAGCCCGTGCGATCCCTGATCCACGTGCCAGTCGACCAGCTGTTTGAGCGTGGCGAAATCCACCGCGCCGTCCTTGAACGGCGTGACCAGGGCAGGCATTGATCCCTTGAACATTTCACGCTCCTTTGCTGTGTCTTCGGGTATTGCACGTCTTGGAGGATTTCCGCCGACCCGACGGGAATGTGTGTTGATACCAAGGCTTCGGGCGATATCCTCCGGGTTGGGTCTTTTCACTTTTCACGCGGGAAATGCAAGCCGATGTCGCGCCTTCTTGCCGTTTTGCTGTTCATTGCGTTCTCTGTGGCCGCACCGGTTGCCGCTCAGGTGGGGGAGGCGGGGCAATCGTTGTCGCGTGCGATGGCCTACCTGCGCGAGGGCAACTGGGCCGCCGCCCAGATCGAGTCGCGCGGCGATGGGCAGGTCGCGGTCGATATCATTTTGTGGCACGCGTTGCGCAACGGGCGTGGTGACGCCCGCGAAGTGCTGGATTTTCTTGACCGTCACCCCGACTGGCCGGGGCTGCCGTACTTGCGCGAAAAGGCCGAACCCATCGTTGCGGACGAGGCCACGCCCGATCAGATACAGGATTTCTTTGCCGATGCGCAGCCGCAGACCGGGGCAGGGGCGCTGGCCCTTGCGCGCAGCCATGCCGCGCGCGGCGAGGAGGGGCTGGCGCAGGCGGATATCGTTCTGGCGTGGCGCACCCTGTCGATGTCTGCGGACGAGCGGCGGGCCTTCCTTGACCAGTGGGGCGGGATTTTGACGCCACATCACACGGCCCGTCTGGACATGGCGCTGTGGAACGGCTGGGCGCAGAACGCGCGCGGGATGCTGTCGCTTGTCGATGACGGATGGACCGCGCTGGCCGAGGCGCGCATGGGTCTGCGGGCTGCGGCAGGCAATGTGGACGGGCTGATCGCGCGGGTGCCGGAGGCGTTGCAGGATGATCCCGGCCTCGCCTATGAGCGGTTCTTTTGGCGGGTACGCAAGGGGCGGCGCGCGGACGCCATTTCGCTGCTCAACGCGCGGTCGACGTCTTTGGACAGCTTGGGCGAACCCTGGGCCTGGGCGCAGCACCGCCAAGATCTGGCCCGCCACCAGATGCAGGAAGGCGATCACAGCGGCGCCTATGACATCGCCTCCAAACACTATCTGATCGAGGGGTCGGATTACGCGGCGCTCGAATGGCTGTCGGGGTTTCTGGCCCTGCGCTATCTGGACCAGCCGGAACAGGCTGTGACGCATTTCTCCAATTTCCTTGATGCGGTCTGGACGCCGATTTCGGTCGGGCGCGGCGGATACTGGCTGGGCCGTGCTCTGGAGGAAACCGGCGACACCATCGCAGCCAAACAGGCGTATCAGCGCGGGGCGGAATACCAGACGTCGTTCTACGGGCTTCTGGCGGCGGAACGCGGTGGCTTGCCCGTTGATCCCACCTTGGCGGGCACCGAGGATTTCGGCGACTGGCGCGAGGCCACATGGACCGGGTCCAGCGTCTTTGAGGCGGCAATCCTTTTGCTTGCAGCGGGGGAGGTGGACCTTGCCGAGCGTTTCCTGACCCATCTGGCAGAGAGCCTTGACCGCGATCAGATGGGGCGCATGGGCCAAATGCTGGCGGAGATGAAACTGCCCCATATCGGCGTCATGCTGGGCAAACGTGCGGCACAGTTCGGGATCGAACTGCCGGGGCCGTATTACGCGCTTCACCCCGAGGTTGTGGCCACCGAGTATCCGGTGCCCAAAGAGATGGTGCTGGCCATCGCCCGCCGCGAATCCGAGTTTGACCCCGAGGTGATTTCAGGTGCGGGCGCGCGGGGGTTCATGCAGTTGATGCCTGCGACCGCGCGCGAAGTGGCGGGGCAGCTTGACCTGCCCTACGACGCACAGCGGCTGTTGGTTGATCCCGCCTATAACGCCACGCTGGGCTCTGCCTATCTGGCCGGTTTGGCGCAGCGCTACGATGGCAATGCGGTGATGATGGCAGCGGCCTATAATGCGGGGCCGTCGCGCCCGGACCGCTGGATGCGTCTGTTTGGTGATCCGCGCGCCGGTGACATCGACATTATCGACTGGATCGAGATGATCCCCTTTGACGAGACCCGCAACTATGTGATGCGGGTCACCGAAAGCCTGCCGGTCTATCGCGCGCGTCTGGGGCGTGATCCGCATCCGGTGCCGTTTACCCAAGAGCTGCTGGGCAACACCCTGCGCGCCATCGACTGATCAGCCTGTGGCGGCGCGGTGTTGCCTCCACAGGGTAAACAGCCCCGCGGCCACGATCAAACCGGCGCCGATCATGACATTGGCACGCAGGGTTTCCCCGAACACCACCAGCCCCAGCGTGCTGGCAAAGACCAGTTGCAGATAGGCAAAGGGCTGGACGGCGCTGGCCTCGGCCACCTCGTAGGCGCGGATCATCAAGTAATGGCCCATCGCGCCAGACACGCACAGCGCGGCCATCCACAGCCAATCCGTGCCGACCATCGGATTCCAGGACCACATGCCAATGGCGGTGGCGGCAAAAACACCCGTTGTGCCGGTATAAAAGAACGACGTGGCAGCGGTGTCCGTGCGCGCCACGTAGCGCGTCAGCAACGCATAGAGCGCAAACATCAGCGCCGCGCCCAGCGGGATAACCGCGTAAGGGGAAAACACGCCGCCCGACGGTTGCAGAATGATGATCACCCCGACAAAGCCCACGCCAATGGCCGCCCAGCGACGCCAGCCCACCTGTTCGCCCAGCACAGGGCCCGACAACGCAGCCACCAACAGTGGATAGCAGGCAAAGACCGCGTGGCTTTCCACAAGGCCCAAGTAGACAAACCCCAGAACCATCACGTTGATTTCGACCACCAGCAGGATGCCGCGGAACATCTGCAGCAGCGGGTGGCCGCTGCGGACGGCTTGTCTCAACCCGCCTTTGTGACGCGCGGCGAGCGAGATCACAAAGGCGGCAAAGAACCAGTAGCGGACCATCACTACCATCATGGTATTGTATTCGCTGGCCAGATAACGCGACAGCCCGTCCTGCAGGGCAAAAACGAAGGTCGTGGCCACCATCAACGCGATGCCTAGGCGGGTGTTCTGTTCGGTCATAGGCTGGCCTTTGTGGCAGTGGTCATATGGCGTTTGCGCCCGTATCCGGGCTGGCGTGTGACGGTGAACCCCGCGTCTGACAGGGCGCGCCGCACGTGACCTGCGGCGGTGTATGTCGCAGCGGTCCCGCCATCGCGGGTGTGGCGGGCGACCTCGGCCAGCAGGTCAGGCGACCAGAGTTCGGGGTTCTTGGCGGGGGCAAACCCGTCCAGAAACCATGCGTCTGCCGCCTGATCCCACGCGGGCAGCGTCTGGCGGGCATCCCCTTCGATCATGGTGAATTCCAGATCATCGGTCTGGAAGCTGCGGGTGTCGGTTTGCCAATGGGGGGCCAGCTCTGCCGCGAGCGCTGCCAACTCGGGAAAGCCTGCCTGCGCACGGATCATGTCGGCGCCCGACAGGGGAAAGGCCTCGAAGGTGGTAAACCGCAGCCGCCCTGCAATGCCGGACGCACGCCACAGATCCAGCGCGGCGAGCAGGTTCAGTCCGGTGCCAAATCCCAGTTCGGCCACGGTGAAGCCATCGCAAAACCGCGCGGGCAGGTCATTGCCCGCCAGAAAGGTATGACGGGTTTCGGCCAAACCGTTCTCAAGCGAATAATAGGGGTCATCAAAACGGGTCGAGACGGGAATTTCGTCCCGCCAGTCAAGCGGAGGGCTCTGGTCGGGCATTTGGGATTTCCTTAAAGATGTCACAGACATGACGCGAGGAGACGGCAATGACAAGCGTGGACGTGACCATTCGCGGGGCGGGAATTTTCGGCCTGTCCATTGCCTGGGCGCTGACGCAGCGGGGCGCGCGGGTGCAGGTTGTCGATCCTCATGGGGCGGGGGCCGGATCCTCTGGCGGGATCGTCGGTGCCTTGGCCCCGCATGTGCCCGAGAACTGGAACGAGAAGAAAGCCTTTCAACTCGACAGCCTGCTGATGGCAGAGACGTTCTGGCGCGAAGTGGAGCAGGCCGGTGGGCAGAGCGCGGGCTACGGGCGGACCGGCAGGCTGCAACCGGTGATGGATGACAACGGTCTGGGCTTGGCGCGGGAACGGGCCACGGGGGCCGCACAGCTATGGCGCGGTCAAGCGGTGTGGGAGGTCGTCAAGGACGCAGGTCCGCTGGCACCGGCATCGCCCACAGGCTGGCTGATCCGTGATACGCTGACCGCCCGCATGCACCCGCGACATGCCTGCGCGGCTTTGGTGGCAGCCTTGGCGGCCCGTGGGGTGCCGGTGTTGGCGCAGGCCGAGGATGCAGGCGCCGTGCTGTGGGCGACCGGCTGGCGCGGCCTGCTGGATCTGACGGAGGCCACAGGGCGCAAAGTTGGCGATGGCGTCAAAGGGCAGGCGGTCGCGATGCGGTTTGACGCGGGCGCCGACGCGCCGCAACTGTTTGTGGACGGTCTGCACATCGTGCCGCACGCGGATGGCACCGTGGCGATCGGGTCAACGTCCGAACGTACGTTCGATGACCCCACCGCGACAGACGCGCAGTGCGAAGGCTTGATTGAACGGGCGCGCGATGCCTTGCCCGCGCTGCGCAAGGCCGAGGTGATCGAACGCTGGGCGGGGGTACGTCCTCGCGCACGCAGCCGCGCGCCTCTGTTGGGGCGCTGGCCCGACCGCGCAGGGCATTACGTTGCCAATGGCGGGTTCAAGATCGGCTTTGGCATGGCCCCCAAGATCGCCGATGTGATGGCGGATCTGATCCTAAACGACCAGTGGGGGGGCATTCCCGAGGGGTTCCGGATCGGCGGACCCGAGTAGCGGGTCAGTCGAATTTGCGCGACGGGGCCAGCACTTTGGCCTCGCCCACCAGAACCTTTTTGCCATCAACGGCACAATGGGTTTCCAGCGTTACGCGTCGCTTTGCGGGATCGATGTCGACCACCTTGACCTCGGCATAGACCATGTCGCCGGGGCGCACGGGGGCCAAGAATTTCAGCGACTGGCCAAGGTACACCGTGCCATGACCGGGAAGCTGTTCCCCGATGACTGCCGAGATCAACCCGGCGGTCAGCATACCATGGGCGATGCGGCCCTCGAAAATGGTCTCTTGGGCGTAGGCGTCATCAAGGTGCACAGGATTGCGGTCGGTCGACACCTCGGCGAACATTTCGATGTCCTGATCCGTCACCTGTTTGCGCAGGTGGCGGGTCATGCCCATTTCGATGTCTTCGATGCAGATTGTTCCGCGCGGCAGGTTGTCCAACATCTCGCCCTCCTGAATCCTCACGCGGCAATCGCGAGGTAATAAAACCATCGCCCGGACGGGCTTCGGGAAATTTTATTACTTCGCAATTGCGGCATTGGCAAGGGGCGGCTTAGCGCAGCTGCCCGATGCTATAGGTCGGAGAGATCATTTCCTTTTCGACATAGGCGTTCAGAGCGTCGGGCTCCGGTTGCTCTGTCGTGTTGGTTTCTGCCCGCGCCAGACCGCCTGTGATAAACAGGGAGTCGATGTCCTCGCCCATGGCGCCGTCGATGTCGGTGTGCGGCCCGTCGCCGATGGCCAGAATGGCGCTGTCGGGAATGCCCTGACGGATCTGGTTCAGACGACGGCGTGCAAGATCGTAGATCGGCGGATGCGGTTTGCCGAAATACAGGCTCTCGCCGCCCATTTCCGTGTAAAGCTGCGCCAATGCACCGGCACACCATTCACGGGTCTCGCCGCGATCCACCACGATGTCTGGGTTGGCGCACAGCAGTTTCAGGCCCTTTTCCTTGGCATACAGGAACTGCGGGCGGTTCACGTCGGGGTCGGCATGGGGATCGAAGGGACCGGCGCAAACGATGCCCTCTGCCTCGTCAAGCTCCACACGCTGGATGTCGACGGGATCATTGATCAGGGAAAGCGGCTCGAAAAACGTCTCGTCGAATTCCTGGCCCATGAACCAGACCTTCTGGCCGACAGCGCCGGTGAACATGGCCGCGCGTGCCGAATCGCCCGAGGTCGCAATGGCGTCATAGGCGTCGGTGGGCACGTTAAAGCGTTCAAGCTGCTTGGCGACCTCGTGGCGCGAGCGGGGGGCGTTGGTGACAAAAACGACAATGCCGCCCTTGGCGCGGTAGGCCTGCAGCGCTGCGACCGCCGAGGGAATGGCCGTGATGCCATTGTGGACACAGCCCCAAAGATCGACAAACAGGGCGTCGTAGCGATCCGACACCTCGGACAATGCGGTGATGAGTTGCGTCATGGGAACCTCGTGATCTTTGGCGTTGCGCAATGCATAAGCGCAATGATCGCCAAAGGACAGGGTTCCCGTTCAACCTGTGGTCAGGCGGCTTTTCAGGCTTTGCCTTGGACGCGTTCGACGTAGACGCGCATTTCCTCGGCCTCTTGGCGGGCTTCGCGCAGACCGTCCATTGCGGCGGACAGCTCCGCCTCTGTCTGGGCAAGCTGGTTGGTCAATTCCGCCTCGCGCTGCTGCAGATAGGTGATCGCCTGATCGCGCGTTTCCTCGGCTTCATGCAGTTCCTGGCTCATGCGTTCCAGCTGATCCATGTCAGCTTGGCTGACGCGTTTGAAACGATGGATCAGCCAGTGTGCAAACCAGCCCAGACAAAAGGCGACAAAAAGAATGATCGCCGTGGTGATGATGAACTGCGTTCTGTCCATGTGTTCGTTCTGTCCCTCAGGCTTATTCGCCGTCGTTGCCGGTTGTCTCCGGCTTGAAATCCGCACCACGTACCGCACCAGCAGGCACGGCCTTGTCCGCGCCGATGGCGGCGGCGGCTTCGGTGGCTTCGGGGTCTTGTAGCGGGGTCTGCGCCCCGGCGCTATCGTCGGTTTCACCTTCGGGCGCGGTTTGTGCGTCTTCTGTGGTCTCGGCCGCGTCTGCGGCAGGCTCGGACGCGGCGGCTTCCCCCTCGGTCGGGACCGCATCTGCAGAGGCTGCGGCGTCGCCGACCAGTTTGAATTCGATGCGACGGTTTGCCTCGCGCCCATCGTTGGTGTCGTTGGTCGCGATCGGCTGCGTCTCGCCATAGCCCACGACCGTGTAGCTGGACACGGGCACCAGACGCAGGCGCAGCGCTTCGAGAACGGATTGGGCGCGGTCGCGGCTAAGCTGCTGGTTCATGGTCTCGCGACCTTGGCTGTCGGTGTGTCCGCCGATTTCGAGCGGAATATCCCCGCAGGTTTTCAGCAGATCAGCCAGATCGTCCAGAATCCCGCGGGCCGAGCCGTCCAGCGTGGCCGATCCCGGCTCGAAACTGATCTTGCGGCTGCCGACGGTGGTGATGATCAGCGCTTCGCACTCCTGCGGCGAGGGGATGCCCAGCGACGGGTCTAGCCGTTCGACATAATCCACATCGATGTCGAAGGTCGCCTGCTCCCCCAGTTTGCCGACCAAAAGGGTGGCGATCTGGGCGCTGGCTTCCTTGTTGCCGGTGCTGCCTTTGACGGTGACCTCGTCCGGGGTGACGACGATTGTGCCATTGGCCAGCATCGACAGCGCTTCCAGCCCGGCGAGGGTGCGCACGCTCCAGTCCATCGGCAGGCCTTCGACGACGCGGGCGGCGGTGTAGACGTCCTCGGACCCGAAGGCCGCGCGGGCAAAGCTGTCGGCGGTTTGCCGTGCGATTTCCGAATTCATCCGGCCACGCAGCTGGACCTTGCCCTCGGGTGACAGGGTGGCGGTGAAATCCGGCGGGCCTTCGGCCTCGGCCTCTGGGGGCTTTGGCAGCACGGCGTTCAGAACAAACACATCCGGCAGGACGGATTCCAGCTCGCCGACCACGCGGTCAAAGGTCGCTTGCGCGGTGCCTTCCAAGGCGACCAGCGTGACATCCGCGTTGGAAAAGGTCACAGACCCACCGCCCAGCTCATTCAGCTTGGTGATGGCAAAATCGGCGGCATCGCCCCAGCGGCGCGACGGCACGCCCAGACCCAGCGTGCAGGTGGCATTGCCCTCAAGGCCCGCACGTTCGGCGGCGCGCAGAATACGATCACGCGAGGCTTCGGTATCGGCAGAGCAGGCATCGAACCGTGTGCCGTCCTCATCGCTGATAAAGCGCAGGGTAAAAGGGGAAATCACCGGACGCGGCGCCGACAGATCCAGCGCCAGCGCGACCCCTTCGGGTTTGCGGCGGTTCAGGGTGGTTTCCAGACGGCTGCGCGCCTCGGCGCTTTCGGTCATGGCCTTGATCTGGACCTGTTCCGCGTCGATCGAGATCTTGGACCGGGGCAGATCCCGCAGCGCCTGTGTGGCAAAGCGCAGCGATTGGTCCCACCCGTCGGGGACAGGGAAATCGGCGGATTCCAGAAGATCCGATACCTCGAGGCTGCCCGCAATCTGCTGGAACTGCTCGATCAGCTCTTCGCGGTCGGTTGCGGCAGGAATAAGACCGATCACCGAAATGCCCGCATCATTGCGCAGGATTTCGATGGAAAAGCGCGGCGGGGCGATGTCGGCGGCCTCTTCGACCAGCATCTGGTCGATCACGCGTGAGGCATCCACCACCCGACCCGCCGCGGACAGCGCATGAAAGCGTGCGGCTTCATCCGGGGCGGTGCCGATCAGAAACACCTGCAGGCCGTTGGTGTCCACTTCGGCCCAGGTCAGCCCTTCGCTGTCGAGCTGGTTCAACACCCCGGACTTCGACCCGTTTTCGATCATCTGGACGGAAAAATAGGCCGCGAGCAGGCTGGCCCCGCCTGCAGTGGCAAAGGCTCCGGCGATGGTGAGTAGCGATGACAGCCGCATGTGGTGCGATAGTTCCATATTATCGGTTAAGGGTTGATACGCGCGCGGACCCGGTTGCGCAATCAAGCGATGATGGCAGCGGCGAAAAACAGCACGGGCAGCAGGCCTGCATCCCGATTTGACCGGAATAGTTGTAAAAGCCTTTCGTTATCATCCAGTAGCAGGCGTCTTTGCTGCCAGACCATGTGCCAGCCCATGGCCCATGGTCCCATCAGCAAGATCACAAGTTTTAAAGGCTCTCCTGCAGGGGCGGCGCTGATGACGGCCAGCCCCATGAGGCTGACGGTGGCCGCCAGAAAGTAGGACAGCCAGCGCGGCGTGTCGTCGGCAAAGAGCCGCGCAGTGGATTTTACCCCGATCAGGGCGTCGTCCTCTTTGTCCTGATGGGCGTAGATTGTGTCGTAGAACAATGTCCACGCCATGCCCGCCAGATACAGGCCGACGGCAGGCCACTCCAGACGGCCGCTGTGCGCGGTCCAAGCCAGCAAAGCGCCCCAGTTGAAGGCAATGCCTAGAAAAACCTGCGGCCACCACGTGAACCGCTTGGCAAAGGGGTAAATCGCCACAGGGACAAGGGAGACCACGCCCAAGACAATCGCCGCAGGCGGAAAGGTGATGAGGATGGCAAACGCGATCAGACATTGCACCACGGCCCAGACCAAGGCCTGTTTGGCGCTGACCTGACCCGACGGGATCGGGCGCGAGGCGGTGCGCGCCACAGATCCGTCGATATGGCGGTCTGTGATGTCATTCCATGTACAGCCCGCGCCGCGCATCAGGACCGCGCCGATGGCACAGCCGGTAAAGATCCACAGATCGAACCACCCGGCGCGCCCGTCCGCCACCATGGCCAGCGTCAGCCCCCACCAGCAAGGCAGCAGCAAAAGCCATGTGCCAATCGGGCGATCGGCACGCGACAGCCGCAGATAGGGGCGGGCAAAGGCCGGGGCGTGGCTATCCACCCAATTCCCTTTCACAGCGTCGGAAACTTGGCCCTCTGCCTCTGGCGTCTGGTCTGTGCCGGTCATATGGTCCGCCTCATGGATATGGAAAAACCCAAAACTCGGCTGTTTGTAGACCACCCGTTGGGCGAGGAACAGGCCATCCCGCTGGAACGCGAACAGGCGCATTATCTGTTTGGTGTCATGCGGCTGGACGCTGGCGCTGCGGTCGCCGTGTTCAACGGGCGCGATGGCGAATGGCGCGCCGAGGTCACGCAGGCGGGCAAACGCGGCGGGACGCTGCAATGTGTCGCGCAGACCCAACCACAAAGCACGCCGCCTGATGTCTGGCTGATGTTTGCCCCTGTCAAAAAGGCGCGCACCGATTTTATCGTCGAAAAGGCGGTGGAGATGGGCGCGCAGCGCATCGTGCCGGTGCAAACGGAATTCACAAACTCGGAACGCTTGCGCGTGGACAAACAGCAGGCGCATGCGGTCGAGGCGGCGGAACAATGTGGCGCGACCTTCGTTCCCACCGTAGAGCCGTTGCAACGGCTGGACCGCCTGTTGGCAGATTGGGACCCGGCGCGGCGTATCCTGTTTTGCGATGAAAGCGCGGTTGGCGCGAAAGTTTCGCTGACTGCGGTGACACCCGGCCCATGGGCCATTCTGATAGGGCCAGAGGGGGGCTTTTCCAGCGCTGAGCGGGATCGCCTGCGGGGGCTGGACCATGCTGTGCCGATCAGTCTGGGGCCGCGTATCCTGCGGGCCGAGACAGCGGCAGTGGCGGCCATGACCGCGTGGCAAATGGCGGTGGGCGACTGGAGCTGACGCCCGCCTCAACTCAGGACAAAACAGGTGACGTGATGCGCAAAGCGACCCAAGCCGACATTCCCGCCATGCGCGCGTTTTTGTCCGCGCATATCGAGACGTCGATGTTTTTGTTGTCCAACCTTCTGGACCACGGCGTGGACGAGACGCAGGCGCCCCATGGCACAACGTTCTACCTGACCGAAGACAGCGGCGCGCTGACTGGCGTCTTTGGTGTGACGAACGACGGCTTTTTGCTGTGTCAGTCGCCGCAGATCGATGACGGGGCGGCGCAGGATTTTGCCGAAGCCCTGTCGGGCCGGTCCATTCAGGGCATGACCGGCGAGGCCCGTCAGGTCGCGGTGGCGTTACAGGCATTGCCGGTCCCAGACGATGCATGGCGCGTCGATCGGGTGGAGCCGCTTTTGACCTGTGACCTGGACGGCGTGACAGCCGCTGGCGAAGTGCGTGTCGCGCGTGACGCAGATGTAGATATGTTGGTCAGCTGGTTTGCCGACTATATGGCAGAGACCGGATTTGGCGGCGAAGGTGCTGCCTTGGAAAAACAGGCGACCGAGCGTTCCCGCGCGGTGGTGGGGTCGCCCAAAACACGCCTGCTGATCGAAAACGATGTGCCGGTCGCCATGGCGGGGATCAACGCCCGCGTCGGTGCGGTGGTTCAGGTGGGCGGCGTGTTTGTCCCGCAAGGCTTGCGGGGGCAGGGACGCGGTGGCGCCGTCACCCGCTCGCTTCTGGCCGAGCAAAAAGATCACGGTGCTACACGTGCCATCCTGTTTGCCGCCTCCCCCGCGGCGGAGGCGAGCTACAAACGGATCGGATTCACGCCCTGCGGCGGCTACCAGATCGCTTTGCTGAGCGCGCCGCTGACGCTGGCGGTGCTCTCATGATCCGCCCCGAGGTGGCCGCGCTGTTGCGCCGGTATCAAGAGCTGCTCGCAGGCGTGGCCGTGGCGGCCTTAGGCCTGTATTGGCTGGTTTTCTCCGGTGGGCTGCTGCGCTGGATCGGTGCGGCCGTGGTTCTTGCGGGCGGTGCATTGGCGATTGCGGGCGTGCAACGGGCGCGGTTCCGGCAGGGCGGCGGAGGTCCGGGCGTGGTGCAGGTGGTGGAACGGCGTGTCAGCTACTTTGGCCCGCTGGACGGCGGGGTGCTGGATCTCGATGCGCTGACCTCGCTTGTGCTGGACCCGTCGGGGACGCCGCCGCATTGGGTGTTGCGCAGTGCAGGGCAGCCGCCGCTTCACATTCCGTTGACCGCCAAGGGGGCTGATGCGCTGTTCGATGCCTTTTCCAGCCTGCCGGGGCTGCAGGTGGACCATATGTTACGGCAGGTTGACCACACGCCTGCCGGTCCTGTGGTGATCTGGCGCACAGCCGCTGCGCAGGATGCGGTGACGCGGCTGCATTGACAGTCTGGAATTATGCCGACAGGACGTTACCTGCACACGATACGAATTTTGCGGGAGCGCCCTCATGTCCATTCCTCAGTCCGGCGGCGGGCCAATCGAAAGCCGGGACCAGCTTGCAGCTTATCTAGAGGCGGGGATCAAGGCGAAGGACGATTGGCGCATCGGCACCGAGCACGAGAAATTCGGCTACTGCAAGGACACGTACAAACCGCTGCCCTATGACGGCGAACGCTCGATCCGCGCGGTGCTCGAAGGGCTGCGCGACCGGCACGGCTGGGCACCGGTGACCGAGGGCGACTATCTGATCGGGCTGACCAAGGACGGTGCCAATGTCTCGCTGGAGCCGGGTGGCGCTCTGGAGCTGTCCGGCGCTCCGCTGGAGACGATCCACCAGACCTGTGACGAGGTCAACGAACACCTGCGCGAGGTCAAAGGCGTGGCCGACGAGATCGGCGTAGGCTTTATCGGTCTGGGCGCGGCACCGCAGTGGTCGCACGATGACATGCCGCTGATGCCCAAGGGCCGTTACAAGTTGATGGATGCCTACATGGACAAGGTGGGCACCACGGGCAAACAGATGATGCGGCGGACCTGCACGGTTCAGGTGAACCTCGATTTCGGGTCCGAGGCGGATATGGTGCAAAAGATGCGGGTCGCGCTGGCGTTGTCGCCTGTGGCCACCGCGTTGTTTGCCAACTCCCCTTTCTTTGACGGCAAACCCGTGGGCGTGAAATCCAAGCGTATGCAGATTTGGGAAACGCTGGACGATGCGCGCACCGGCATGTTGCCCTTCGTGTTCGAGGAGGGTTTCGGGTTCGACGCTTGGGTGGACTATGCGCTCGATGTGCCGATGTATTTCGTCTACCGCGACGGGAAATATGTGGATGCGCTGGGCCAGTCCTTCCGCGACTTCCTGAAGGGCGAGCTGCCCGCGTTGCCCGGCGAAATTCCGACCCTGTCGGATTGGGCTGATCACCTGACGACGGCATTCCCTGACGCGCGTGTGAAGAAATACATCGAAATGCGCGGGGCGGATGGTGGCCCGTGGCGCAGGCTTTGCGCACTTCCGGCGCTTTGGGTCGGACTGATGTACGATCAGGGCGCATTGGATGCGGCGTGGGATCTTTGCAAGACCTGGGATGCGGAAACTCGCGAAGGCCTGCGTCTGGCGGCCACACGGCAGGCGCTACAGGCCGAGGTCGGCGGTATCAAGATGCACGATCTCGCTCGCGAGGTGCTGTCGATTGCCGAGGCCGGACTGGTCGCACGGGCGCGCGCCGGGTCTGGCGGGCTGGTCCCGGACGAGACGCATTTCCTCAACGCGCTCAAGGAAAGCGTCGACAGCGGTAAGGTGCCCAGCGATGAACTGCTAGAGCACTATCACGGCGACTGGGGCGGCGATCTGAGCCGCATTTACGACGCCTATTCCTACTAAGCCTGACGGCCCGTCGGATCAGGCGGGCTGTTTCAGGATGTGGCGGCGGTAATAGTCGCTGATCTCTGCCTTACGGGCGGCCTGTGCTTCGGGCGTGATGCTTTGGTCCGCTTGTTCGAGCGCGGCGTAGCTGTCCCAGGGAGAGGATTTTCGACCGTTCTTAGATGTGCGGGCTTGTTGCTGTGGCTCGTGCAAGGGGCGCAGATCGACACCGGGCGCGGGCCCCCAGCGATTGCTGTGATCCGATTTGGTCAGCATCAGAATCAGCATCCAGATCCCGCCAATCAACGGCACAAAGACGATAAGATACCAAAAGCCGGATCGCCCCGTGTCATGCAAGCGGCGGATTGTGATGGTGAATGTGGGCACCAGCGTCAGCAAGGACAGCCAGATCGTGGACAGCTTCCACATCTGATCCGGTCCAAATGCTGTGGGATCGTTCAACAGACTTTGCCCATCAGAATAGGCGCAGAGGCCGCTTAGGGCAAAGACCGCCAGCATCGACCACCAGAATTGCGACCGCGTGGCACGCCCCCGCAGGTCGAGCGCCGAAGTGACGTAGTGATGAATTGCCGCGATTGGTCCCGCCATCTGCTTTCTCCGAAAGATCCTGTCACCCACAGGTTGCATCGTGTTCGCGGCATAATTGCGACCGCGGCGGGAAAACTTAATGAACTGTTTATGTCTGGGAGGGAAAGAACCTCGGCACCGGACACTGGGTGGGGGCTGATAACGTCCGGTGCCGAGGTGAAGCCATATGCAGCTACAGGCGCAGGTATCGTTTCCAAGAGGGGCGGTAATAGGGAGTGAATAGGGCAATTCCGGGATGGAATCTGGCGGGTTTGGGTCGGGCCAGACGCGCATTCCTTCGCTGTAAGGAAAACAAAAAAGCGCCCCGATTTGGGGCGCTGAAAGAAGTAACCTCGGTGCCGGGCACTGGGTGGGGGCAAATAACGCCCGACACCGAGGTGAAGCCATATGCAGCTACAAGACCGTGTCTATTGGTGGAATCCGGCGCAAATGCGACCTGGGAAAGACCATTCTCAGGCAGGGTCATTTGCGTCCAAGTGAAGATCGAAGCGCAGGATGTTTTCGCCAGCATGTCGACGGTAGCTCAGATTCTCCACGCTTTTGTGAATCAGTCCCCAGCCAAAGCCGCCCTCGGGGAGTTTGTCGATCTGTGGGTCTGGATGAGATGGCACAGATCCCCCGGGCATCTCTGCGCCCGTGTCCTTGAGCGTGACGTGGAAACTCCGCCCTCTGAGGATCACGTCCAACCGGATCTGGCCGTCGGTCCTATCGCGGTAGGCGTGTTCAACGACGTTGTTCAGCGCTTCTGCCAGAACGATTTCCCAAAGCGGACAGTGTTCGGCCGCAGTGCCGTGTAGAACCTTTCGTAGGTCCAGCAAGGCACCCCGCACCGCGAGGGGAGTTCCGTCAAAGCGTGCCTGGATCACAATGTCACCGGACGGTGTGCGATCAACGTGCATGCAGGGTCTCCCCGATGGGACGGGTCAGGCGTCCAGTGCGACTTGCAACGTCGGATGGATCTGAAAAATCGAATCCATGCGGGTCATGCGAAAAACCTTGTCCACGGCGGGGCGTAACCCGGCGAGCTCCAGTCGTTCCTCCGCAGGCATCAGCTTCATCGCGGCAACGATGGCGCCCAGCCCGCTCGAATCAATAAAATCCACGCGATCCAGATTCAGGATATGGCGGCCCTGCGCATCTGCGAGCTCCGCGCGCATCATGTCCTTGAACTGGATGGCGATGGCGGCGTCGATACGGGATGCGTCCACTGTGATCACGGTGACCGACGCATCGGATTGTTTGATGAGTTGCATGGCGGTCTTGTCCTTCAGCTTGGCGCAGACCCTAGACGCCATTCCTTACCATTCGGTATGCAAGTGTCAGGAGATGGGAGAGAGATCATGAAAGATGTGGTTATCACGGGCGCGGCCCGCACGCCGATGGGGGGATTTCAGGGGGTTTTTGACGGTGTGGCGGCTTCGACCTTGGGCGGTGCGGCAATCCGGGCGGCCTTGGCGCAGGCGGAACAACCGCAGGTGGATGAAGTGCTGATGGGCTGCGTTTTGGGCGCGGGGCAGGGGCAGGCCCCGGCCCGTCAGGCGGGCTTTGCCGCCGGTTTGGGCGAAGAGGTCCCCGCAACCACGCTGAACAAGATGTGCGGCTCGGGGATGAAGGCCGCGATGATGGCGTGGGACAGGCTGGCCTTGGGGCAGGCGGACACCATGGTCGCGGGCGGCATGGAGTCGATGACCGAAGCCCCTTACCTTCTACCCAAGATGCGCGGTGGCGCACGCATCGGCCACGGCGCGGTGGTTGATCACATGTTCCTCGACGGGTTGGAGGACGCCTATGACAAAGGGCGGCTGATGGGCACCTTTGCCGAAGATTGCGCCGAGGCATTTCAATTCACCCGCGAAGCGCAGGATCAGTATGCCTTGGCCTCACTGTCGAACGCTCTGGAGGCAGAGCGCTCTGACGCCTTTGTCGCGGAAATTTGTCCTGTCACCCTGCACCGCCGCCACGGCGAGGACGTTATCACCCGCGATGAACAGCCCGCAAAGGCGCGACCGGAAAAGATCCCGACGTTGAAACCGGCCTTTCGGAAAGACGGCACTGTGACGGCGGCCAATTCATCGTCGATCAGCGACGGTGGCGCGGCCTTGGTGCTAAGCACCCTTGAAGCGGCAGAGGCACGGGGTGCAACACCACGGGCGCGCATCCTTGGCCATGCGTCCCATGCACAGGCGCCAAAGGATTTCCCAACCGCGCCGGTTCCCGCCACACGCAAATTGCTGGATCGCCTGAGCTGGTCGGTGTCCGATGTGGACCTGTGGGAGGTGAACGAAGCCTTTGCCGTGGTGCCGATGGCCTTCATGCACGAGATGGGCGTGCCGCGTGACATCATCAACGTAAACGGCGGGGCCTGCGCGCTGGGACATCCCATCGGCGCATCGGGCGCGCGGATCATCGTGACATTGCTCAACGCGCTGGAGCGGCGCGGCCTGAAACGCGGCGTGGCCGCGATCTGTATCGGAGGTGGGGAGGGCACCGCCATTGCGATCGAGCGGATGTAGGCACAACGCGCGCAGGTGGGGGCTGGTCCCCGTCTGCGCGCCGTGCCAATACAGGCACATGCGCATAGATTACGATACCTTGACCAAAACCATCGCCGCTCTGACAGAGGGCGAGACCGACAGCGTGGCCCTGATGGCCACCGTCGCTTGCGAAGTGCACCACGCGGATGAGCGTTTCCACTGGACCGGATTTTACCGCGTGGTCGCCCCGGAGCTTTTGAAGATCGGCCCGTATCAGGGCGGGCATGGCTGTCTGGTCATCCCCTTTGCCCGTGGCGTCTGCGGGGCCTGTGCCCGCACGCAAGAGGTGCAGCTGGTCGATGACGTTGATGCCTTTCCGGGGCACATCGCCTGCGCCAGCAGCACACAGTCCGAACTGGTTTTGCCCGTGCGCAACGCCGCGGGCACGTTGTTGGGGGTCTTTGATATCGACAGCGATCATCCGGCGGCCTTCACGCAGGAAGACGCCATACGCCTTCAGGCCATTCTGGACGATGTTTTTGCCGAAGCGCGCTAAACGCCGCGAGTCCGGGCGCCTGTCATGACGTTTCACGCGTGGTTGGTCTTTGCCGCATTCTGGGTGCTGTTCGTAACATCGCCCGGACCAAATGCGGCGAACTGTATTCAAACCGGCATGACCCACGGATTTATACGCGCCTTGTGGGGCGTGCTTGGGATCTTGTGTCAGGCGGCGCTGTTTCTGGGGCTGTCGGCAGTGGGCATCACCGCGCTGATTGCGGCCTCGCCCACGGCATTTTTCATTGGCAAACTCGCAGGCGCGGCTTTGCTGATCTGGCTGGGCTTGCGCAATTGGCGACGGGCGGCACAGCCATTGGCCGCGAATGAGGTTGCCGCACAGGAGCCGGCGCGGCTGATCTGGCTGCGCGCCTTTATGGTCGCCACGATCAATCCGAAATCCGTGGCGGGTTACCTCGCCGCGTTTTCGCAATTCGTGATGGATGACGTGCCGATCGGCCAGCAGATGTGGGTCATCGTGCCAACAGCGCTGACGATCACGGCCATGAGCTATGCGATGTACACCGGACTTGGGGCTTGGTTGGGCCGACGGGCGATGTCGGCGGTGGCCAATACCACCATCCGGCGCGTTCTGGCGGGGTGTTTCATCTTTTACGGGCTGGCACTCGGGGCGACCGCACTGCCCTTCTGAGACGAAGGCTTGCGATGTGCGGATGCCGTGCTAGATCGCCGCGCAACGCAACACCACAGGAGCCCCGGACAGATGCAGATTACGTTACTTGACGGTGGCATGGGGCAAGAGCTGATCCATCGTGCCGGGGACCAGCCGACGCCGCTGTGGTCGACGCAGGTGATGATCGACCGCCCCGGTCTGGTGCAGCAGATACACGCCGAATATTTCGCCGCCGGGGCCACGGTGGCCACGACAAACACCTATGCCATTTTGCGTGACCGGCTGGCGTTTGCCGGTGCCGAAGACCGCTATGAGGCGTTGATCACCGCCGCGCTGGACGAGGCAGAGGCCGCACAACTGCATGCGGGAACAGGCCGGATCGCGGGGGCCACCGGCCCGCTGGGCGCAAGCTACCGGACCGACAAACACCCAAGCCTGACTGAGGCTGTGCCGCTTTATGCGGAAAAGATGCGCCTGATGGCCCCGCGTGTCGATCTGATCCTGATTGAAACGGCCGCCTCCTTGCTGACCGTCGAATCCGCTTTGCAGGCGGGGGAACAGATCGACCGGCCGATCTGGCTTGGTCTGTCTGTGGACGATGAGGACGGCAGCCGCCTGCGCTCGGGCGAGGCTTTGGCCGATGTGTTACCAATGCTGGACGGGCGGGCGGATGCGGTTCTGGTCAACTGCTCGGCCCCCGAGGCGATGCCTGCCGCGCTTGATATCCTGCGGCCTGCTGGGCTGCCGCTTGGGGCTTATGCCAATGCCTTCACCCAGATTACGAAGGCCTTTCTTGCGGATGCGCCGACGGTGGATGCGCTGAGCGCGCGCCGTGATCTGGGGCCGGAGCGGTATGCGGACCACGCCATGTCATGGATCGATCACGGCGCGACGATTCTGGGCGGCTGCTGCGAGACCGGCCCGGCCCATATCGCAGAGCTTGCCCGCCGGTTGCGCGCAGCAGGGCACGAGATCGTCTGAGCTCCAGGCTTTGCAGCGCGTCAAAGATGCGGTAGGCGCGGGGCATGAGTGACTATGCCCCCCCCTCCGGTGATATCCCCGTCCTGTATGAAGACAGCGATCTGCTGATCGTCGACAAACCGTCCGGCCTGTTGTCCGTGCCGGGCAAAGGGCCGGAGCTGGCCGATTGCCTGCTGTCGCGGCTGGAGCGGGCCTTTCCCACGGTGCGGCTGGTGCATCGTCTGGACCGCGATACCTCTGGCGTGATGGTTTTTGCGCTGACCGCCCATGCGCAGCGCCATCTGGGCCAGCAGTTCGAGGTCCGCAAAACCAAGAAAACCTATGTGGCTCGTGTGACGGGGCGGCTGGAGCCCAAGACCGGAGAGGTGGAGCTGCCGCTGATCGTGGACTGGCCCAACCGCCCGCGCCAGATGGTCTGTCATGACACGGGCAAACCGGCGCTGACCGGATACAAGGTGCTGAAATCCTCGGATCTGGAATCGCGGGTGCGGCTGTTTCCGCATACGGGGCGCAGTCACCAGCTTCGGGTGCATATGTTGGCGCTGGGCCATCCGATCCTTGGCGATGAACTCTATGCGCCGGAGACGGCGGATCAATATCCGCGCATGATGTTGCACGCCGAAGAGCTGCGCGTGAACCACCCCGAAAACGGCAAAGGCATGAGCTTTCGCGCCAAGGCGCCGTTCTAGACGAAAACGGCGCCCCCCGGAGGGCGCGCCGCTGATCTGAGTTATGGTGGGCGGTTTATTCCGCGACCCAGCCCGAGATCGCTTTGACCTCGACAAAGTCATGGATGCCCCATGCGCCGCCCTCGCGGCCATTGCCGGACTGTTTCATACCGCCAAAGGGCGCACCGGCCCCACGCGACTGGCCGTTCATCTCGACCATGCCGGAGCGCAGTTGACGCGACAGGCGACGCAGGCGTTCCGGGTCGGAGGACTGCACATAGTTGGTCAGGCCGTAGACCGTATCATTTGCCATCTCGACCGCCTGCTCTTCGCTGTCGAATTTCATGATCGACAGGACAGGGCCAAAGATCTCCTCGCGGGCGATGGTCATGTCCGGGGTCACGTCGGCAAAGACCGTGGGGCGCACAAAGAAGCCTTTGTTCAACCCTTCGGGACGGCCAACGCCACCGGCGACGACGCGCGCGCCCTCGTCGATGCCCTTCTGGATCAGATCTTGGATCTTGTTCCACTGGGATTCGTTGACCACGGGGCCGATGTGGCGGCCATCGTCAGACGCGGGGCCGACGGTGACGCCTGCCGCCACGGTTGCGGCCTCTTCGACGACCGCGTCATAGCGCGGGGCCTCGACCATCATGCGCGAGGGCGCGTTGCACGACTGGCCGGTGTTGTTCATCATGTGCAACACGCCGCGCTTGACCGCCTTGTCGTCAGCATCGACAAAGATCAGGTTCGCGCCTTTGCCGCCCAGTTCCAGATGCACCCGCTTGAGCGTGTCGGCTGCCGCCTTGGAAATCGCGGTGCCTGCGCGGGTCGATCCGGTGAAGCTGACCATATCCACGTCCTTATGCGCGGACAGTTGCGAGCCCACGCCCGCGCCATCGCCGTTCACAAGGTTAAACACGCCCTTGGGCAGGCCTGCGGCATCCATGATCTCGGCAAAGATCATCGCGTCGATGGGGCTTTCCTCGGACGGTTTGAGAACCATCGTGTTGCCCGCCACCAATGCCGCGCCGACCTTGAGCGTGATCTGGTTCATCGGCCAGTTCCACGGTGTGATCAGGGCGCAGACGCCGACAGCCTCGTGGCGGATCAGCGTGTCAGGGGCATGATCGCCCAGCGGCTTTTCCCACTCAAAGCTTTTGGCCGCTTTGATGAAGTTGGCCAAATGCCAGCTGCCTGCCGTGGCCTGCGAGCTGCGCGACATGGCGATGGGGGCGCCCATCTCTGTGGACATGGCCTGTGCCAGATCCTCGGTGCGTTTTTCGTATTCCGCCAGCACGCGCTCCAGCGCGGCGATGCGCTGTTCGGGCGGCGTGGCCATCCAGCCGGGCAGGGCGGCTTTGGCGGCGGCGACTGCCGCTTCGGTGTCGGCGGTTCCACCCAAAGAGATGACTGCGCAGGGCTCCTCGGTGGAGGGGTCGATCACGTGGTGGTCGCGGCCTTCCTTGGGGTCTACCCAAGCGCCATCGATGTAGAATTGCCGTTTCTCGAGCATTGCCGATCCTCCTGATCAGTGGTTAGGTCGCGCCAGAACAGCGTGCCGTCCCACAAGGTCATTTTCCGGCATATAGGCCGGTGTCTGGCGGCACCTTGTCACCGCCGCGAAAGCGGTGCAAGCAGGCTTTGAGCTGCGAAAATTGCAATGAACCCTTTGCCTGAACTGGCATTGAAACACGTCAATCGAAAGGACAAACAATGGCTTTGCGCATCAACGACCAGATCCCGAACCTGCACGTGGTGACAGACCTTGGCGAATACGATCTGCACGATTGGATCGGTGACGATTGGGCGATCTTCTTTTCGCACCCCAAGGATTACACGCCCGTTTGCACCACCGAATTCGGCGCCGTGGCGCAGCTGTCCGACGAATGGGCCAAGCGCGGCACCAAGGTCATGGGGATCTCTGTTGATGGCGTCGAAGAGCACAAGGGCTGGAAAGGCGACATCGAGAAAGTCGCAGGCACCGGTGCTGGGTTTCCGATTGTCGCGGACAATGACCTGAAGGTTGCCAAAGCGCTGGATATGTTGCCTGCGGACGCCTATCTGCCCGACGGTCGCACCCCTGCGGACAGCGCCACCGTGCGGTCTGTGTTCATCGTCTCGCCGGACAAGAAGGTGCAGCTGATGATGACCTACCCGATGTCCGTCGGGCGCAACTTTGCCGAGGTGCTGCGCGCGCTCGATGGCCTGCAGCGCACCTATCAGCAGCCGTTGGCCACGCCCGCCAACTGGGAAGTGGGCCAGGATGTGATCGTGGCGCTGTCGCTGGACAACGACGCCGCAACCGAGAAATACGGCGATCTCGACATCAAGTTGCCCTACCTGCGGTTTGCAAAGAACCCGGGCTGATTGCGGCACAGCGTATATCTTGCGGGCGTCCGGTTTGGGCGCCCGTTTTCATTGGCAGGCGGGGTATAACCCCGCCCTACGGACCGCCGGAAAAAACTTGCCGCGCTGGTCTCAAAAATTTAACGCTTACCCAAATTACCCGGATTTCTGAAAAGGCTTTGTTATGCTCGCCGAATATTTATCCCGGCTCGCGACTGAATACTCTTATGAGCGTGCTAAATCCTTCACCGGTTCGAAATTCGGTGAATTTGTTCGACACGACATCGCTGTAGAGGCCAAGAAGGTTTTGATGCTTTGGCCATTTGAACTGAAGGTGAAAGCGAGCGTTGGCCAAGGTGTTTGGGCCTCTGTACCTTGGCTCGCTTTTTTCGATCCTTTGATTACTGAAACGGCAACGGCGGGCTTTTACGTTGTTTTCCTAATTAATCCGGACGCGCAGACAGTTACGCTTTCGATGAATCAAGGGACCACTAATATCTACAAAGATTTCGGACAGTCTCGTGGCCGTGATGTGCTTAAGCGAAGGGCGCGCGATATGGCCGATCGCGTTCCAGAGTTTGCAAAGCGCTTTTCTGAAGAGGCAATTGATCTCGGCTCAGAGGCTGGGCTTCCTGCTGGTTATGAAGCTGGGCATTCTTTTGGGAAAGTTTATAAAGCCGGTAGCCTCACGGATGATCAGCTTTCTGAGGATCTCTACGAAATGCTGCTTGCCTACGAAGCTTTGGTGAATCGAGGCGGTACTACGCCAAGCGAGGTGATGCAGGAAGAGGCTGGGGGAAAGGATATTAAAGAAACCCGACGCTACATCCTTTCCCGCCGTATTGAACGTTCGCCCAGGGTTCGGAAAGCGGTGCTAAAAGCTAAGCCGCCAATCTGTGAGTGCTGCGGGCTGGATCCCAAACGTGACTACGGATTTGCTGGGCCTGCTCACGAAGCGCCGCTCGACGTTCATCATGCAGCACCGTTGAATGGCTTGGCAGAGGGCGAAACTCGCCGCTATACGATACCGGATGATTTCATGGTTTTGTGCCCAACCTGCCATCGCATGATCCACAAGATTGGCGCGCCATCTGACCTCAAGAAGCTTCAAAAGATGCTGCGCTTCAAAATTGCTCGGGAAGTAGCGTACTTCACTCAATGATAATTGCGATCTGTCACTGTTATGTCATTTTATAGCAAAGCGTCGCCTGATAGCGCTGTATTCAACGAGAGATCGAAGCTGTCACCGCACCAATCCCCGGGTGCTCACTCTTCCCCTCCACCCACCGCCCCGCTATACCCAAACGCGGCGGGCTGGCTTGACCCGCTCAGTCAGGGGAACAGCCATGCGCGAGCCGTTTATTCTCGGGGGGAAGAGCATCGCTCCCGGCAGCCGCAAGACTGTCGATCTGCCCGTATCGGTCCTGTCGGATCACACGCCGGTGACGCTGTCGGCGCATGTGGTGCACGGGCGCAAACCGGGGCCGGTCATGTTCGTCTCGGCTGCAATCCACGGCGACGAGGTCATTGGCGTTGAAATCGTACGTCGTTTGCTGCGCGCGGGCCCAGTGAGCCGTCTTTCAGGCACGCTGATCGCGGTGCCGATCGTCAACTCCTTCGGGTTTCTGAACCAAAGCCGCTACCTGCCCGACCGCCGTGATCTCAACCGCTGTTTCCCCGGCCATGAGCGGGGATCGTTGGCGGCGCGCCTTGCGCATCTGTTCATGACAGAGGTGGTGGCGCGCTGCGATGTGGGCGTCGATCTGCATTCCGCCGCCGTCGGGCGCGACAATTTCCCGCAGATCCGCCTGACGCCGGGCAGCGCGCGTCTGCGCGAGCTCGGCGCGGCCTTTGGTGCGCCGGTGACCATGACATCGAAAGTGCGCGAGGGGTCCTTGCGGCTGGAGGCCGGTGTCGCCGGTGTGGATGTGCTGTTGTACGAGGCGGGCGAGGGGCTGCGGTTTGACGAATTTGCCGCACGCGCCGGCGTGTCCGGCATCCTGCGTGTGATGGAACGGCTCGGGATGATCGGCCATCGCGGCGTGCCAAAGGCGCGTGGCCTGTCGGTCTTTTGCGAGAAATCCTACTGGGTGCGCGCGCCGTCGGGCGGGCTGCTGCGCACGTTGAAGGCCTGCGGCGACTGGGTCGAGACGGGGACTGTGCTGGGCATCGTCTCTGACCCCTTTGGCGAGCAAGAGGCCGAGATCTTGGCCGAGGCGGACGGGATCGTCGTGGGGCGCACGAACCTGCCGGTGGTGAACGAAGGCGACGCCCTGTTCCACATTGCCGAGCCTGCGCTGAAGAAACACGCCGAGGCCGCAGCCGAAGAGGGCTTTGACGCGCATCTCGACGGGCAGCCGCTCTTTGACGAAGACGAAATTATCTAAAGACGGGCCTCGTGGCCGAAAGGAGACATCATGGCGTTCACTCTGGCGACGTGGAACATCAACTCGGTCCGGCTGCGGGCCGGTCTGGTCGCACGGCTGATGGGCGAAGAGGCCCCCGATGTGATCTGTCTGCAGGAATGCAAATCGCCGGTCGACCAGATCCCTTTGGCCGATTTTGCCGCTCTGGGGTATGGCCATATGGTCGCGCGGGGGCAAAAGGGCTACAACGGCGTGGCCATCCTGTCCAAGCTACCGATCACCGATGTGGGCGACCGTGACTTTGCCGGTCTGGGCCACGCGCGCCATGTGGCGGCCAAGCTGGACAACGGCGTGACGATCCACAATTTCTACGTCCCTGCGGGCGGTGACAAACCCGACCGCGAGATCAACGAGAAATTTGGCCAGAAGCTCGATTACCTGTCCGAGATGCGCGACTGGTTCCACAGTGAACGTCCCGAGAAGGCGATCCTTGTGGGGGATCTGAACATCGCCCCGCGCGAGGACGATGTCTGGGATCACAAGAAACTGCTCAAGATCGTGTCCCACACCCCGGTGGAGGTTGACGCGCTGAATGCTGTGATGGAGGCGGGCCAATGGGTGGATGTGACACGGCAGGACGTCCCCGAAGGCAAGCTGTATTCGTGGTGGTCTTACCGTGCGCGCGACTGGTCGGCGGCGGACAAGGGGCGGCGTCTGGACCATGTCTGGGCGACCTCTGACATTGCGGCGGCGGGGCATGGGTCGCGTGTCCTGCGCGATGCGCGCGGATGGGAGCAGCCCTCGGACCACGCGCCGGTCTTTGCCAGCTTCGATCTGTAAAACCACGCAGGCCTGCGGCGCGCTCCCCTTGCATCCCGAGGGGGGCTGCGCCATCTAATCGGGCAAATGCGCAAAAGCCCAAAGGGGAAAGATCATGGACCTCAACCTACAGCCGCAGGGCGGACAGCCGGGCGATCTGGTCAAGGACATCACCGAAGCGGACTTTATGGCCGAAGTGGTCGATGCCTCGCAGGAGACGCCGATCATCGTCGATTTCTGGGCGCCGTGGTGCGGCCCGTGCAAGACGCTTGGTCCGGCGCTGGAAAAGGTCGTGACCGAGGCGCGCGGCGCGGTGCGCATGGTCAAGGTCAACGTGGATGAGGCCCAGATGATCGCAGGCCAGCTGCGCATCCAGTCGATCCCGACGGTCTATGCCTTTTTCAAGGGGCAGCCTGTGGACGGGTTCCAAGGTGCTTTGCCCGAATCCGAGCTGAAAGCCTTTGTGGAGCGGGTGGTGCAGGCGGCGGGCGGTGATGCCTCCGGCGGTCTGGACGAGGCGCTGGACACTGCGGACGAGATGCTGGAACAGGGCGCGGCCACCGATGCGGCCGAGATCTACGCCGCCGTTCTGGGCGAGGATGACAAAAACGCCCGTGCCTATGCCGGGATGGTCAAATGTCATATCGCCGCCGGTGATCTGGATCAGGCCGAGGCAGTCCTGAACGGCGCACCTGCCGAGATTTCCGCCGCGGCAGAACTGGAAGCGGCGCACGCGCAACTGGAGCTTGCAAAGCAGGCGTCCAACGCAGGACCCGTGGCCGAGCTGACCGCACAGGTCGAAGCAAACCCCGACGATCATCAGGCGCGCTACGATCTGGCGCAGGCGCTGCACGCCAATGGTGATGCAGAGGCTGCGGTAGACCAGCTGCTGGAGCTGTTCCGCCGGGATCGCGAATGGAACGACGGTGCCGCCAAGGCGCAGTTGTTTACCATTTTCGACGCGCTGAAACCCAATGATCCCGTGGTGTTGAACGGACGTCGCAAATTGACGTCGATGATATTTGTCTAATCGGTCCAGCGGTCTAGGTAGCGGGTCATGACACGCATCAGCGACTTGCCCCAGACCCTTCCTGTATTCCCGTTGCCCGGCGCGCTTTTGCTGCCCCGGGCGCGGTTGCCCCTGCATATCTTCGAGCCGCGCTATTTGCAGATGCTCGACGATTGCCTGAAGACGGAAAGCCGTCTGATCGGAATGATTCAGCCACAGCCAGCACGCAACGCCGGTGACGCTGACATCCCGCCGGTGCACCGTATTGGTTGTGCCGGTCGCATCACGCAGTTTTCGGAAACCGAGGACGGGCGGTATATGATTACCCTTACGGGGATCTCGCGGTTCCGCACCACCGGAGAGATCGACGGCTTTCACCCCTACCGCAAATTCCGCGTCGACTGGACAGGGTTCGAGCGGGATCAGGGATCTGCCGAGCGGGACAGTGATTTTGACCGCGACAGTTTGATGCGGCTTTTGGACCGGTATTTTACAGCGCGCGATCTGTCAGCGGATTGGGAGACCATGCGCGAGGCAGATGACGAGTTGCTGATCAATTCGCTGGCCATGTTGATGGACTTCAGCCCCGAGGATAAGCAGGCTCTGCTAGAGGCCCCCAGCCTGTCGACCCGTCGGGAAACGCTGGTGACATTGATCGAATACGCCCTACGCGGCGGTGAAGGAGACATAATGCAATGACCGAACCGGAATTTGACCGCCGCATGCTCGAAGCGCTGATCTGTCCCGTCAGCCACGACGTTCTGGATTATGACGCCGAGCGTGAGGAATTGGTCAGCAAGGCGGCAAACCTTGCCTTCCCGATCCGCGACGGCATTCCGGTCATGCTGGTGGACGAGGCGCGCCGGCTCGAGCCCTGACCCTACATCCGTGTCAGGGCCTGTGCGAAAATCTGCGGGTCCACATTGCCGCCGGAGATGGTGCAGATCACCGTGTCCGACTGGATCGTGGGATCAAACAGCGCCCCTGCAAGTGCCACCGCTCCGCCGGGTTCTGCCACCACCTTCAGATGTTGAAACGCCAAAGCCATGGCGCGCATCGCGTCATGATCGGTGACCGTGATCCCGCTGCCGCAAAGCGTCTGCAGGATCGGGAACGTCAATTCGCCCGGCGTGGGGGGTAGAATGGCGTCGCATAAGCCGCCGGCTTCGCTGGTGTTGCGCTCGCGCTGGCCCGATTTCAGCGACCGCGCGGTGTCGTCATAGCCTATGGGTTCGACCGGACGGGGCGTGAAACCGGGGGCGCGGTCCTGCAGCGCCAAGGCAATCCCTGCCGTCAGCCCACCGCCACCGCAGCAGACCAGCACTTCGGCCTCGGTGACGCCCATGGCTTGCGCTTGATCCGCGATCTCCAGCCCGCAGGTGCCCTGACCGGCGATGACCTGCGGCTCATCATAGGGTTTCACCAATGTCAGGCCGCGCTCCTTGGCCAGCCGGTCCCCGATCTCCTCGCGGCTTTCGCGGCCACGGTCGTACAAAACAACCTCGGCACCGTAGCTGCGCGTCCCTTCGATCTTTAGCTGTGGCGCGTCGGCGGGCATGATAATCACCGCGGGCACGCCAAACAGCTGCGCGCTGTGGGCGATCCCCTGCGCATGGTTGCCCGAACTGTAGGCAAGAACGCCCTTCGCCCTTTTTTCAGCGGGCATGGCGGCCAAGGCGTTGTAGGCGCCGCGAAACTTGAAACTGCCGGTGCGTTGCAGACATTCGGGCTTCACCAGAACGCGCCTGCCGGCCAACGCATCCAGCGCCGGGGAGGACAGCAAGGGGGTGACGCGTGCTGTGCCGTGCAGGCGGTCCGCAGCGGCGGTGATCATGTCAATGTTCATGGTGGCCTCGATCCTTGGTTGCGCGCACGCAACGCGACATTCTGACCAAAGTCAATCACCTGCGGGGCTTGCACCTGCCTGTGGCGGGGGCCAAGGTGCGGCGATGATCGAACGGCGCGCAGAAGACAGTGGCACCCAAAGCTGGGCCTATTACTCCCCGTGCGAGCACTACCGCTACGGCCTGCGGCGGGTGTGGGGCGCAGGTGATGAGCTTTTGTACGTCATGCTCAACCCCTCGACTGCGACGGAACTGGCCAACGATCCAACGATTGAACGCTGTCAGCGGCGCGCTGTGCGGCTGGGCTTTGGGGGCATGCGGATTGCCAACCTTTTTGCGTGGCGCGCCACCGACCCGCGCGATTTGCGAAAGGCGGCACAGCCGGAAGGGCCGGAGAACGCGGGCCTGCTGGTAGAATGGTCGCAACAGGTTTCGATGGTTCTGGCCGCTTGGGGCGTGCATGGGGCGTTGAAGGGTCAGGGCTTGCGGGTCGCGGCAGAGCTGCAGGGGGATGTGCGCCATCTGGGGCTGACGCGGGACGGGCATCCACGCCATCCGCTGTATGTGTCGTATGATGTTGCCCCGCGCCCTTGGTTGCCCGAGGACCGCTACGCTGCGGCGCAGAAGGTTCCTTAACCTGTTTACCGATATTTCGTTGTCGCGACTCGGGTGATCTGTGATCATCCTTACCATTGTGTTCAGGGGTGGATCGGATGTTCTTTCTGGCGGGCGTTTTAGGCATGATGGCACTGGGGTCGGTTGTGATCGCCAGCACGAGCGTGTCCGACGATGATGAATATATCGAGGATGAAGGCGTCGCACCGGCGGTGCAGGACGTCGTTCTGCCGGAGGAGGCGGCGTCGTCTGTGGACCCTGTGGCAGAACCGACCGATCCAGTTGCGGCGGAAGCCCCTGAAGGCGGGACATTGTTTGCCCGTTTGGGGCTGATCAATGTGGATGGGGCAGACCCGGATCTGCCCGTCGATGCCATGCAATCCGGCGGCTCTGATACCGATCTTCTGGACGGGGCAGAGGGCGCTGATCGCCTGATCGGTTTGGGCGGTGACGACCTGATGCACGGCTTCGGCGGTGCGGATCAACTGGATGGCGGGGCAGGGGCCGATACGCTGCATGGCGAGGCGGGCAATGACCGCCTGTCCGGCGGCGCGGGCGATGACGCGCTGTTTGGTCATGACGGCGCAGATATTTTGGACGGTGGCGCAGGCGCGGATGTGGCCGATGGGGGCCTTGGCGGCGACATGCTGCGCGGCGGTACTGGCGATGATGCGCTGCACGGCCGCGAAGGGGCGGACACGCTGATCGGTGGCGAGGGGGAGGACACCCTGTTCGGAGGCTGGGGCGATGATCTGGTGGTCGGTGTCGCGCCAAATGTCTTTGGCGCGGATATGGACGGCGCGGATTACCTGAACGGTGGCGACGGGGACGACAGTTTGCTCGCAGGGTCCGAGGACGTGCTGCATGGCGGGGCCGGGGCGGATATGATGGTTCTGGGTCACTGGATCACAGGGCAGGGCGCGGCGCTGGCCGATTTCGACAGCACCGAGGACCAGCTTGTGATCGTCTATGATGACAGCGACGCAGAGGCCGACCCCGAGCTGACGACCCGCGCCTCTGCCAATGATCCGGAGATGTCGGAAATCGTGCTGGATGGTCAGGTTCTGGCCGAGATGCCGACCCTCGACCTGCCCGATCCACAGGCCATGGTGCTGGTGGGCGAAAGCCTCGCCGACGCGCTGTTCCGCAGTTGAGCGGCCGGAGAAGCGTTTTTATCTTTGCTTTCGACGTAGAATCGCGTAAGCGACCGCATCCGCGCGGGCCGCTTGGCCTGCTTCTCCACGGGCCTTGCTGGACGACATCCCGGCTTGCGCCATAACCCTTTGATTAAAGGAGACCCCGATGTCGATCACAGTAGAAGAAAAAAACCGCCTGATGAAGGAATTCGCAACCAAGGAGGGTGACACTGGCTCCCCCGAGGTTCAGATCGCGATCCTGACGTCTCGCATCACCACCCTGACCGAGCACTTCAAGACCCACAAGAAGGACAACCACTCCCGTCGTGGTCTGCTCAAGCTGGTTGCTCAGCGTCGTAAGCTGCTGGACTACCTGAAGGGTAAGGAAGAAGCGCGTTACCAAGACCTGATCAAGCGTCTCGGCATCCGTCGCTAAGACTATCGGGCGCGTTACGCGTTCGAGGGACAAGAAACGCCCGCTTCTGTCTGGAAGCGGGCGTTTTCTTTTGTCGCGATCCTAGGCGGATCAGGCGGACACAAGCCTGTCCTTGACCAATGTTACGCCCGCCATCTGTTCGATCTTGGCCAGATGCTGGTCATACAGCCCCGTCAAATGCGCGGCTTCGACGGTCGAGAAACCGAATTGCCGTTTCTTGCCCGCGTGTTTGCCAGCAATACGTGCCAGTTTTTTCGGGGTTATGGTTTCGCCTGCCTTCATGCGTTCCTGACATTCCAGAATGGCGGCGTCGCTGGGGCTGGTGTTGACCCGCGCTTCGATCTCTTGCAGCGGGATGTCGAGCTCCGGTACCAGCAGGCGGAGGAGGTCAGGGCTGGACGGGCGGTGCCTGAAATCAAGCACGGTCATCTGCTCGGGTTTGAGCGTGTCTTTGATCGTGGCCACCAGATCATGCCACCCCTGGTCGATGGCAAGGAACCTGTGGCGCACCGTGTCGAAGGGATCCATCCGCCTGTCTTGCGCGCGCAGCCGCCAGGCCGAGGCGTAGAAACTGTCGTAGGGGCGGACGAGGAACAGCAGGTGTTTGACCGGCCCGGGAAGGATGCCGTGCAACTGGGTCAGCCGCTTTTCCGCATCCGCGTAGAACTGGCCCTTGAACAGCCCCATCATCAGGCCGGGCAGGTTTTCCTCGGACAAGATGACCTTGGGTTTTCCTGTCAGCTGCGCCGTCATACGGGCCTGCGCCCGCTCGACAATGGCGCCTTCGTTTTCAACACTGTCTCTTGGGGCAGGCAGCCGCAGCCGCAGGTTGCCCCCGTCCGCACCGTCACGACCGGGGTAGAGCACGTCAAAACCCGCATCGCGCAGCGCGGCGGCGTTTTGCCCCAAACACATCTGGAAACTGCTGGACCCGGTGCGATGGGCCCCCATGTGAAGATAGACCTGCGGCGTCATGTGATGCTCCTGCTGTGGATCTTTTGTTGCGCAAACCGGTTCAGACGACAAGATCGCTTTGCGTTTCACCCGAAAACAGGTTATGGCGCGTGTCATCTGAGACGTGACGCACGGACCCCGGCGCATGAAACGATAAGAGGGGTCGGCGGCAATGGGGCCGCCATTCAAACGGAGGACCCGAGAGGGCTCGGGAGTGCCTCCAGACAGGATACGCTAGATGTTTAACGAAGTGAAAAAGACACTCCAGTGGGGCGAAGAGACGCTGACGCTGGAAACCGGCAAGGTTGCGCGCCAGGCTGACGGTACCGTGATCGCCACTCTGGGCGAAACGAGCGTCATGGCAAACGTGACCTTTGCCAAGAGCCAGAAAGAGGGCCAGGACTTCTTTCCGCTCACCGTTCACTATCAGGAAAAATACTACGCTGCCGGCAAGATCCCCGGCGGTTTCTTCAAGCGCGAGGCGCGCCCGACCGAAAAAGAGACGCTGACCGCGCGTCTGATCGACCGTCCGATCCGCCCGCTGTTTGTGCCCGGCTTCAAAAACGAAGTTCTGGTCATGTGCACCGTGCTGAGCCACGATCTGGTCAACGACCCCGATATCGTTGCGATGATCGCAGCCTCCGCCGCGCTGACCATCTCCGGCGCGCCCTTCCGTGGCCCGATCGCCGGGTGCCGCGTGGGCTTTGAAGACGGCTCTTACGTGTTGAACCCGACTGTCGATGACATGCAGGATCTGCGCAACAACCCCGAGCAGCGTCTGGACCTTGTCGTCGCCGGCACCAAAGACGCCGTGATGATGGTCGAATCCGAAGCCTACGAGCTGACCGAAGAGGAAATGCTGGGCGCGGTGATGTTCGCACACGAGCAGATCCAGCCGGTCAACGACCTGATCATCGAACTGGCCGAAGAATGCGCCAAAGAGCCGTTCGACTTCGTGGCGCCCGACTACTCTGACCTCTTCGCAGCTGTTCAGGCCGCGGGCGAGGAAAAGATGAAAACCGCCTATGCCATCTCTGACAAGCAAGAGCGCGTCGCCGCTGTTGCCGCTGCCAAAGAAGACATCAAGGCCGCGCTCAGCGAAGAGCAGCTCGCCGATGCCAACCTCGGCTCCGCGCTGAAAAAGCTGGAATCCAACGTGCTGCGTTCGGATGTGGTCAAGAACAAGCGCCGCATCGACGGTCGTGATCTTGATCAGGTCCGCGCCATCGTGTCCGAGACCGGCGTCCTGCCGCGCACCCACGGCTCCGCCCTGTTCACCCGTGGTGAAACGCAGGCGCTGGTTGTGACCACTCTGGGCACCGGCGACGACGAACAGTTCATCGACGCGCTGCACGGCAATTTCAAATCCAACTTCCTGCTGCACTACAACTTCCCTCCCTATTCGGTTGGTGAAGTGGGTCGTGTGGGCTCTCCGGGCCGCCGCGAAATCGGCCACGGCAAGCTGGCATGGCGCGCGCTGCAGGCGGTTCTGCCGTCCGCGACCGATTTCCCCTACACCATCCGTCTGGTGTCCGAGATCACCGAATCCAACGGCTCGTCCTCGATGGCGTCCGTCTGTGGTGGCTCGCTGTCGATGATGGATGCAGGCGTTCCGCTGAAATCCCCGGTGGCCGGTGTGGCCATGGGTCTCGTTCTCGAAGATGACGGCGCCTACGGCATCCTGACCGACATCCTCGGCGACGAGGATCACCTCGGCGACATGGACTTCAAAGTAGCAGGCACCGAGAACGGCATCACCTCGCTGCAGATGGACATCAAGGTCGCAGGCATCACGCCCGAGATCATGCAGACCGCACTGGCACAGGCCAAAGCGGGCCGTCTGCACATCCTTGGCGAGATGTCCAAAGCCATCTCCGAGGCGGGCTCCTTCTCCGAGCACGCACCGCGCATCGAGACGATGAACATCCCCACCGACAAGATCCGCGAAGTGATCGGCTCCGGTGGCAAGGTCATCCGCGAGATCGTGGAAACCTCGGGCGCAAAGGTCGACATCAACGACGACGGCGTGATCAAGATCGCCTCCCCCGATGGTGCGTCCATCCAGAAGGCCTACGACATGATCTACTCGATCGTCGCAGAGCCGGAAGAGGGTGCCATCTACAAAGGCAAAGTCGTGAAAATCGTCGATTTCGGCGCTTTCGTGAACTTCTTCGGCAAGCGTGACGGTCTCGTTCACGTCAGCCAGATCGAAAACCGCCGCCTGAACCACCCCTCCGACGTTCTCAAAGAAGGTCAGGAAGTGTTCGTGAAACTGCTGGGCTTCGACGATCGCGGCAAGGTCCGCCTCGCCATGAAAATGGTCGATCAGGAAACCGGCACCGAAATCACCAAAGAAGAAGAGCAGGCCGAATAAGCCGCTGTTCATCTGCAAACTTACAACGGGCGGCCCTTCGGGTCGCCCGTTTTGGTTCGGGGAAGTAATTATAAAAATTAACCATGTGCCCCGCGCCATCATCGGCCATTTTCACACAAGCGGTCGCAAACCTCGTACCTACTCACGGCACGCGGCAGCTGCGGGCTCTGGCGCATGCGTCAGAGCCTTGCTTTCCCATGGCGCGCCTCTGCGCTAAGACCGCCATATGATCGTTCTGGAAAATATCATCTCTGATCGCGGATCGCGCTACGCCGTCTCAGGCGGGCCCTGTGCCAATTCAGAAGATGCAGCCGCATTCCTCAAGGAACTGACCCGCCGCAAAAAATTCGCCAAAGCCACCCACAATACATGGGCCTGTATCGCGTCTGGAACGCCAATCAAGAACGACGATGGCGAAAGCGGCGCGGGCATGGTCATCTTGCGCATGCTGGAACGCGAAGGGCTGGAAAACGAAATCGTTGTCGTCACGAGGTGGTATGGCGGCAAACATCTGGGCGGTGACCGTTTCCGCCATGTCCAAGATGCCGTGCGTTTTTACCTCGACGCCCGATAATCTCCCAACCTTATGCTTTTTCTTGGTCAAAATACCTGAACGCGCGGGCGCAGGCCGCGCTGCCCGCAGAGCAAAAAAAGACCCGGGCAAACGCCCGGGCCAGGTCCAACAGGGAGGGTGCATATGATCACCCGCATATGCGACGGGAACTCTCGACGCTGCTAATCTGTCAGCGTGTCATCTGTCAAACGCGGTTTCCGCAAAAGGGTTCCTTTGAAAATTGCAATCGTCAGGAATTTTTACGAAACACCGCGATACGCGGGAGCGCGCGTTACGACACCAAGCGGTATCCGCCGCTTTCTGTCACCAGCAAACGGGCGTTCGACGGATCGGGTTCGATCTTCTGGCGCAGGCGATAGATGTGGGTTTCCAGCGTATGGGTTGTCACGCCCGCGTTGTAGCCCCAGACCTCGTGCAGCAGTGTGTCACGCGGCACCACACCGTCGGTGGACCGATACAGAAACTTCAAGATGTTGGTCTCTTTCTCGGTCAGACGGATCTTGCGATTGTCTTCTGTCTCAAGCGTTTTCATTGACGGCTTGAACGTATAGGGGCCGACGGTGAACACGGCGTCTTCGGATTGTTCATGCTGGCGCAGCTGGGCGCGGATGCGTGCCAGCAGGACCGGAAACTTAAACGGCTTCGTCACGTAATCATTGGCCCCCGCGTCGAGACCCAGAATGGTGTCAGCGTCGCTGTCATGCCCGGTCAGCATCAGGATCGGTGCCTTGATACCCTGTTTGCGCATCAGGCGGCACAGCTCGCGGCCATCTGTGTCAGGCAGGCCCACGTCGAGGATGATCAGGTCGTAGATCTGTTCCTTGACCCGTGCCATAGCGGTGGCAGCGCTGTCTGCTTCGAACACCTCGAAGTCTTCGGTCATGATCAATTGCTCGGCTAGCGCCTCGCGCAGATCTTCGTCGTCATCGACCAGCAGGATGTTTCGCAGTTGCGCCATTTCTCGGTTCCCGTTGTTGCCTTTCAGGGCAGATGGCGGCAAGCAGTGGAGCTGACAAGGAATGTGGCAAAGCGTTCACGGTCTCGTGTCCGGGAACGGCCTTTGTTACAGAAAAAAGCGACTTTTGTAACGTGGAGTGTCAAGCCATGGGGCCGGATCTGAACGAATTGCTGGCACGCGCCCGTGGGGATTTGCGGCTGGGCGTGCCGGTTGTGCTGCGCGGGGCCACGGGCGCTGTTCTGGTCGCGGCCGCGGAAACGCTGTCATCGGATCGCCTGCGCGAGATGCAGCAGATGGGCGCGCTGGACATGGCGGTGACCGACCGGCGGGCCGAGACGCTCAAGGCGCGGCCCTATGACGGGGATCTTGCGCGGATCGTTGTGCCTCGGGATGCGGACCGCCGCTGGATCGAAGGGGTGGCCGACCCGTCCGAGGATCTTGCCCGCCCGATGAAAGGACCCTTGGTCACGCGGCGCGAGGGGAACGCGGTGCTCCACCGCGTCGGTATTGCGCTGTGCAAGGCGGCGCGTCTGTTACCTGCGGCCCTTCTGGTGCCGGTCCCCGCAGATTACGCTGCTTCCGAGTTACTGACAGAGCTGGACGCGGTGGCCGCCGGTCCGCTGATGTCCGGCCTGCATGCCTTGGGGCATGTGGTGTCTGCGCGGGTCCCGCTGCGGGCTGCTGAAAACGCAAGGCTGCATATCTTCCGCCCCGGCGACGGGACCGAGGAACATTACGCCATAGAAATCGGCCGCCCTGATCGTAGCAAACCTGTTCTGGCGCGTCTGCATTCGGCCTGTTTCACCGGCGATGTGATCGGATCGCTGAAATGCGACTGCGGTCCACAGCTTGACGCGGCGCTGGCGCAAATGGGCGACCAAGGCGAAGGCGTGCTGTTGTATCTGCAACAAGAAGGGCGCGGGATTGGTCTGGCCAATAAGATGCGCGCCTATGCGCTGCAGGATCAGGGGTTTGACACCGTCGAGGCGAACCACCGGCTGGGGTTCGAGGATGACGAGCGAGATTTCCGCCTTGGGGCGCAGATGCTGGGAAACCTCGGTTTCAAAAGCGTGCGTCTGCTGACCAACAACCCCGCCAAGATCGCCATGATGTCGGCCTGCGGGATCGAGGTGACAGAGCGGGTGCCGCTCAAGGTTGGGCTGTCAGAGCATAACGAGCGCTATCTGGCGGTGAAGGCCGCGAAATCCGGCCATCTGCTGTAACGACAGGCGAGGGGCACCATGGGCCGCCAAAATCGTGTTGACCCATTCGGGGTGATACAGGGCAACCCGGCCCGTGGCACGATGATGGGCAACCGTGGTATTTTGCACGATGCGCAGGGGCGCATTCTGCGCAGCCACGCCCATCAGAACTGGGTCGCCTGTGTGCTGTCGTTCAAGGGGCGGCGGCGCGCGGTGATGTCCCAAGGCAGCTATACCGAACTGTTCTTTCATGACGAGGCGACGGCGCTGGCGGCGGGGCATCGTCCCTGTGGCGAATGTCAGCGCGCCCGCTACCGCGCCTTCAGACAGCTTTGGTGCGATGTGCATGGGCCACCACCCGATGACCGGCCTGTCCCGCAATGGATCGACCGCAGCCTGCACGCGGCGCGGATCCGCAATGGCGCCAAGGTGACCTTTGACGCCAGCTTGTCCGACCTGCCCGATGGGGTGATGGTCGCGGTGGAGGGCCGGCCTTATCTGCGCCACCAAGGTGCGGTCTGGCGTTGGTCGTTCACGGGGTACAGGCCCGCAGGAGGCATCGGCAATCAAGTGCAGGTGCTGACCCCAAAGCCAATGGTGGATGTGCTGCGGGCGGGATATGTGCCATCAGCATCTATTGAGCCTTGAACTGATCGGTTCAGATCCCCATTCTCCTGATCAAAGGAGACTTTCATGCACTATTCGCTTCTCGATCTGGCCCCTGTGCCCGAAGGGTCCACAGCCGCAGACGCGTTGAAAAACACCGGCGATCTTGCGCAACACGCGGAACGTTGGGGCTATCATCGCTATTGGCTGGCGGAACACCACAACATGCCGGGCATCGCCTCGGCAGCGACGGCGGTTCTGATCGGCCATGTGGCGGGGCTGACGCGGACCATGCGGGTCGGGGCAGGGGGCATTATGCTGCCCAACCATGCACCGCTGGCGGTGGCGGAGGCTTTTGGCACCTTGGCCACACTGTACCCCGACCGGATCGATCTTGGTCTGGGCCGCGCGCCTGGTGGCGATCATGCGGTGATGCAGGCGCTTGGCGTCAATCACCAGCGGGCCGAGAACTTCCCCAACGAGGTGGCCGAACTGCGCAGCCTGCTTGGGCCGCATGTGCCGGGCCGCGCCGTTGGCGCCCATCCGGGCGAGGGCACAGAGGTTCCGCTTTGGGTGCTGGGCTCGTCCTTGTACGGCGCGCAGGTGGCGGCGGCTTTGGGTCTGCCCTATGCCTTTGCCTCGCATTTCGCGCCAGCGGCCCTGGAGCAGGCGTTTGACGTCTACCGGCGGTATTTCCAGCCGTCCGAGACATTGGCCAAACCCCATGCCATGCTGGCGGTGAACCTTTTTGCCGCAGATACAGAGACAGAGGCCGTCAAGCTGCGCACCTCGATGCAGCAAGCGTTCTATCGCTTGCGCACGGGCACACCGGGCAAGCTGCCCGCGCCGGTGGATGATCTGGGCAGTGTGGTCCCTGCAGGCGCCATTCCTCAGGTGAATGAGGCGCTGAAGATCACCGCAGTGGGCAATCCGCAGCAGGTGGAACAGCAATTGCGCGATCTGATTGACCAGCACCAGCCCGATGAGGTTATCCTGACGGGACACGTCTATGATCACGCCGCGCGCTTGCGGTCGTTCGAAATCGGAGCCGCCGCCATGCGAAACATCACTCAGGCTGTCGCCGCATGAGGCCCATGACCGCGCAGGATATGGTGCTGACCCGGCGCGGTCTGCGTTTTCAGGGGCAGTACTGGCCCTGCACCCACGGTCGGGGCGGCATACGCCCTGACAAGCGTGAAGGCGATGGGGCCACACCCGTTGGAGTTCACCGTATCGTTGGCCTGCTGTATCGGCCCGATCGCATGGCCCGCCCGACCGATTGGGCGGTGCCGATCCGTCCCGGTGATCTGTGGTCGGACGATCCCGCGCATGAGGATTACAACCTGATGGTGCGCGCGCCTTACGGGCATAGCCACGAACGCTTGTGCCGTGCCGACCCGCTTTATGATCTGGTTCTGCTGACCGACTGGAACTGGCCCTACGCGGAAAAGGGGCGGGGTTCGGCAATTTTTATACATCGCTGGCGCAGGCCGGGCTTTCCGACGGAAGGCTGCATCGCCTTTCGCCCCGATCATCTGCTGCGCATCGCCTCGGCGATCCGCTACGAGACGCGGTTGATCGTTCCCGCTGATCTGGCCTGAGGCTTCGGCGCCGAATCGGCGTGGGTTTGAACGCGGACCTGTTCGCAGGCTGGTTGAATTTTCATCGCTCTGCCAAAGCTTTGCACGTCAAATCGGTGTTTGAGGTGCGTCGCCTTTGCGCCTCAAAGCGTCGCTTTCCGGCTATTCTCCTGTCTGCGGTCCCTGCGCAGGCCATTCGGGTGGCGGAATGGCGTTTTTCTTGCCGATTGTGCCGCATTCACGCTTTGCTTTGACGAGTTTGGGCGACACGCTTGCAGTCAGGGCCTTGGTGCGGTTTAGTCTAGGCCAAAGCACAGCGGGAAAACCCGCGGGACACAACACAGGGAGCCACCCTTTGGCTGATGGATCGAACGGCGATGCGTTCGTCGCCTTTGAGCGCGTGCAAAAGAGCTACGACGGCGAAACGCTTGTTGTAAAAGACCTCAATCTTTCGCTGCCGAAAGGCGAATTCCTTACAATGCTCGGGCCGTCGGGCTCTGGCAAAACCACCTGCCTGATGATGCTGGCAGGGTTTGAAACCGCCACCCACGGCGAGATCAAGCTTGACGGTGTCAGCATCAACAACATCCCGCCGCACAAACGTGGCATCGGCATGGTGTTCCAGAACTACGCGCTGTTCCCGCATATGACGGTGGCGGAAAACCTGTCCTTCCCTCTCGAAGTGCGCAAGATGGGCAAGTCCGACCGCGAGGCCAAGGTCAAGCGGGCTCTGGATATGGTGCAGATGGGCGAGTTCGGCGGGCGTCGTCCCGCGCAGCTGTCTGGCGGTCAGCAGCAACGGATCGCGCTGGCGCGTGCGCTGGTGTTCGAGCCCGAGCTTGTCTTGATGGACGAGCCGCTGGGCGCTCTGGACAAGCAGCTGCGCGAACATATGCAGTTCGAGATCACCAATCTGGCGCACAGCCTTGGGATTACAACGGTTTACGTGACGCACGATCAGACAGAGGCCCTGACCATGTCCGACCGCGTGGCCGTGTTCAACGATGGCCGCATCCAGCAGCTTGCGCCGCCCGATGAGCTGTATGAACAGCCGCAAAACAGTTTTGTTGCGCAGTTCATTGGCGAGAACAACACGCTCGAAGGCACCGTGGTGCAGATCCAGGGCAATACTTGTGTGGTGAAGCTCGACAACGGTGAGGAAATCGATGCCACGCCGGTGAACGTCTCTGCCGTGGGCGAACGCACGCAGGTGTCGATCCGTCCCGAACGTGTCGAGGTCGACAAAAGCCGCCTGCAAGACGGGGCGCATACGCTCAAGGCGGAAGTGCTGGAATTCATTTACATGGGTGACATCTTTCGCACGCGCCTGCGGGTGGCTGGACGCGATGATTTTGTCATCAAAACACGCAACGCCCCCGATCAGGTGCGCATGACGCCGGGATCGATGATCGAGATCGGCTGGCTGCCCAGTGATTGCCGCGCATTGGATGCTTCCTGAGCAGATGATGACGCGCGCAGCGCCATACCTGCCGCAGATCGCGGCCGTTCCGAACACCCGCATCGCATCCGCGCTGCGGTGCCAAAGCCCGACCGCCCCCTGCGGGGTGGCTGTGCTTTGACATCATCTGGCGGGGCGGCGCACCGCTGCCCTGCCTGTGAAACGGGGGAACGGGTATGAGACCCGAACCCCGCAAACACGGACCGGAGCCAACATCCGCGTCGTGTGAACAGCGGCACCGCCAAACCGTGTGTCGCGCAACGGGAGAACGAAGATGAAGATCACCAAAACCTTGATGGCCACCACGGCGCTGACGGTTGCTGCAACCGGCGCCTTCGCCGAAGCACATGGCAACATGGCGGATTCCATGACCCTCGTCAGCTGGGGCGGTGCCTATCAGTCGTCGCAGCAAAAGGCCTATGTCGAACCCTATGTCGCCGCAAACGAAGGTGTTTCGGCCACTTGGGACGAATCCTCGGCCGAGGCCGTGGCCAAGCTGCGCGCCATGAACGAAGCCGGCAATGTCACATGGGATCTGGTTGACGTTGTGGCCTCTGACGCCATCCGCCTGTGCGACGAGGGTCTGGCGATGGAAATCGACCACGACGAGATGCTGGCGGCAGGCGATGACGGCTCTGACGCGTCCGACGACTTTGGCGACCTGATCGTGTCCGACTGCTTTATCCCGCAGATCGTGTATTCGACCACCTTCGGCTATCGCACCGACATGGTGCCCGAGGGTGTAGAAGCGCCGTCCGAGATCTGCTCGGTCTTTGATCTGGAAACCTATCCGGGCAAGCGCGCGCTGGAAAAGCGTCCGATCAACAACATGGAATGGGCGCTGCTGTGTGACGGCGTGGCCAAGGAAGACGTCTACGACGTTCTCGAGACCGAAGAAGGTCAGGACCAGGCGCTGGCAAAGCTCGACACGATCAAGGATCAGGTCGTGTGGTGGAATGCCGGTGCGGACACGCCACAGCTGCTGGCCGATGGCGAAGTCTTCATGGGTTCGACCTACAACGGTCGTCTGTTCTCGGCCATCGTCGAGCAGGACCAGCCCATCGGCATGATGTGGGACGCACAGGTGTTTGACCTTGACGGTTGGATCATCCCCGCAGACCTGCCCGAGGATCGTCTGGCGCGCGTGATGGACTTTGTGAAGTTCGCCACCGACACCCAGCGTCTGGCGGATCAGTCCAAGTACATCTCCTACGGTCCGGCACGCCTGTCGTCCGCGCCGCTGGTCAGCACCCATGCCGAGCTGGGTGTCGAGATGGCGCCGCACATGCCGACCGATCCGGCAAACGCCGAGAACACCTTCCTGTACAACTACGAGTTCTGGGCTGACTACCGCGACGACATCGACGCGAAGTTCCAGGCGTGGTTGGCGCAATAATCCGGGCAAGCGGCGGGGCAAAGCCCCGCCCTACGCTATGACACGGTCTTTGGCGCGGGGGGAAGACCCTTGTGCCAAAGACCGCCATAACAGACCGAAAACGGACAGGGTGGGACATATGCCCAAGGGCTACATCATCGGACATATCACCGTGAAAGACCCGGAGGCGTATCGCACATATGTCGACCGCGACACCCCGATCCTGAAAAAGCTGGGCGGACGTTTCGTGGTGCGTGGCGGCCAGTCGCAAGTGGTCGAAGGCACCGCCCATGACCGCCATGTCGTCATCGAATTTCCCAGCTATGCAGCGGCGCTCGCCGCTTACAATGATCCAGAATACCAAGAGGTTGCCGCGATCCGACACGGGTCGGCCGACAGCGTGATCCTCGTGGTGGAGGGGGCAGAATGAACACCGCAACCGATCCCGATAAACTGTCCGGCCCGACGCCAGACAATGCCTTGCGCGCCGCCGAGGCGCAGGGCGGTCCCGTTCTGTCCGCCGACGGCACGCCGCTGAAACGCTCGCTGGCGCGGGCGTTGCGGGCGCAAAAATTGCGGGCGCTGGCCTTGATCGCGCCCTTGCTGATTTTTGTTCTCCTGACCTTCATCGCGCCGATTTTCGACATGCTGTTCCGCTCGGTCGAGAACCAGATCGTATCTGAAACGCTGCCGCGCACGGTCGTCGCTTTGGAGGACTGGGATGCGGCCGAGGGCTCGCTGCCCTCTGACGAAGTGTTCGAGGCCGCTTATGTCGATATTTTCTACGCCGCAGAGCGCAAGCTGCACACGCGTCTGGGCACGCGCCTGAACTATGAGCTGACGGGTGTGTCGTCGCTGTTCCGCAAGTCCGGGCGCGGTCTGGATGACATCGGCGAGGTCTATCTCGACCAGTTTGAAGATCTCGACGAGAATTGGGACGAGGGCGAGGCCTGGGTCGCGCTCATGGGCTCTGACGCCTATGGCGAGGCCATCGCGGCTTGGGAAAAGGACGCGCCGCTGCCCGAATTCGAGCTGCGTGAGGGCATCGCCGAGATCCTGCCCGCCACCGCCGAAGCCTATAGCACATTTGCGGAATTCCAGCGGGTCGAAGAGGAAAAGTCCCTGCTGAAGGAAGAGCCGTGGACCCTGGTGCACAGCATGTTGTACCGCGATCTGGCCGCCGGTGATATGTCTGGCTACGATGGTCCGCAGGCGGAGATGCTGCGCGCGGCTGATGAATTGGTCGACAGTCCCGATTTCGAGACCATTGATCTGAAAGCAGGGTTCGAAGACATCGATGAGGATTGGCTGGACCCCGAGGTCTGGCAGACCATCAAGATGTATTCGCCGACGCTGACGACCGGATATTTCCTGAACTCGGTCGATATGCAGAAGACCCCCGATGGCCCGGCGCTGCGCGACGAGAACGAGCGGATCTACGGGCTGCTGTTCAAGCGGACCATGTTCATGTCGCTGGTCATCACGTTCAGCTGTATCGCCTTGGCCTATCCGGTGGCGTTCTTGCTGTCGAACCTGCCGGCGCGCACGGCGAACCTGTTGATGATCCTTGTTTTGCTGCCGTTCTGGACCTCGCTTCTTGTGCGGACCAGTGCGTGGAAGGTCATGTTGCAGCAGCAGGGGGTGATCAACGATGTTCTGGTCTGGATCGGGCTGGTGGATGATGCCAGCCGCTTGGTCATGATCAACAATCAGTTGGGCACGATCATTGCGATGACGCATATCTTGCTGCCGTTCATGATCCTGCCGATGTATTCGGTGATGTCGACCATCCCGCCTTACTATGTGCGCGCGGCCAAATCGCTGGGGGCGACGAACTGGACCGCCTTCTGGCGGGTCTATTTCCCGCAAAGCGTGCCGGGTATTGGCGCGGGCTCGATCCTCGTGTTCATTCTGGCAATCGGCTATTACATCACGCCGGAAATTGTGGGCGGGACGACGGGCACGTTCATCTCGAACCGGATTGCCTACCACATCTCGTCCTCGTTGAACTGGGGGCTTGCGGCGGCCTTGGGCACGATCCTTCTGGTGGTGGTGCTGCTGCTGTACTGGGCCTACGACAAGATCGTCGGCATCGACAACGTCAAGCTGGGGGGCTGATCAATGGCCGTAGAAACTCAAGCCGTGCAAAAGCCCCTGCCGTTTACAGCGGCCGTAATGGGCGGATTTGGCGCCTTCGCCGGCGTCTTTGTCGGGGCGTCAAACGGGTCTGTTCTGTTGGGCATCGCGTTGGGGTTTGTGATCCTCGCTGTCATTGCATTCGGTGCAATGATAGTAGGCGCGGAACATGAACGACCGGTTAAGTTCGGGCTGGTCACATTGATGGCTGTGGCCGGATACTTCCTGGGCGGTGCCCCGGGATTTCTGGTCGGGCTGATCTTCGGCTTTGTGTTCGGCGTTCTGATCTACTGGATCGGCATGGGGCGCTACCGGGTGCCGCTGCCGCCCTATCTGACCAGCGGGCAAGTGCTGTGGCATTATAGCTTTCGGACGCTTTGCGGTGCCATTCTGGTGTTCCTGATCACGCCAATTCTGGTGGTGATGCCGCTGTCGTTCAATGCGCAGAACTTCTTTACCTTTACACCGGAAATGCTGCGGCTGGACCCGGCAGGGTATTCGCTGAAACATTATCGGGATTTTCTGACGAATTCCGAATGGACCAGTGCCGTTTGGAATTCGGTCCGGATTGCGCCGGTGGCCACGTTTATTTCGGTCACGCTTGGGACGCTGGCCGCGATTGGCCTGTCGCAAAGCCATGTTCCTGGCAAGCGTGCGATCATGGTGGTGCTGATTTCGCCGATGATCGTCCCCCTGATCATTTCGGCGACGGGGATGTATTTCTTCTACTCGAAAATCGGCATTGTCGGGACCTATTGGGGCGTGGTTCTGGCCCACGCGGTGTTGGGAATTCCCTTTGTGATCATCACTGTAACCGCGACGCTGGTTGGTTTTGACAGCTCGTTGACGCGGGCCGCGGCGAACATGGGGGCGAACCCGGTGACGACGTTTTTCCGTGTGCAGATGCCATTGATCCTGCCGGGTGTGATTTCCGGCGCGCTGTTCGCCTTTATCACGTCGTTTGACGAGGTGGTGGTGGTGTTGTTCGTGGGCTCCGCAGAGCTGCAGACCCTGCCGTGGCAGATGTTCACGGGCCTTCGTGAACAGATCAGCCCGACGATTCTGGCGGCGGCCACCATTCTGGTCGCGATCTCGATCGCATTGTTGAGCACGGTGGAGCTGTTGCGCCGTCGCTCGGAGCGGTTGCGGGGCATGTCCCCCAGCTAGGTCAATCTAAAATGAACTAAAAAACTGGAAACGGATGCAGCGATGCGTCCGTTTCTTTACGTTCTGAAAAGGGAAATCGTGGCAAGTCGGGCCAAACGATCCGAGGATTCTACGATGACCCAGCATGACCGTAGCCTGAGCCCTGCAACGCGATCCACCGCGACGGGGGAGGTGCCGTTCGAAGCCGACACTTTGCTTTACTCGCGCACAGACAAGCGCGGCCTGCTGGTCGATGTCAGCACGGATTTCTGCAACGTTTCCGGGTATGACTATTCGGAACTTGTCGGGGCCGCCCATAAGAACATGCCGCATCCGGACATGCCCAAAGGGATCGGGCAGCTTTCCACAGAACGGCTGGGCGCCGGGCTGCAGATGCTGGCCTACGTCAAGAACAAGTCCAAGGATGGTCGATATTTCTGGGTGTTGTCGGTCAGCTGGCCACTGGAAGAAGGGTACCTGTCCATCCGGATCAAACCGATGTCCGAGGTGCGCGACAAGGTCGAGGCGGCTTATAAGACGTTGCATGCCGACGAGGAGGAGCAAAAGCTGTCGTCCGCGCAAAGTGTGGCCAATGTCATTACGGCGGTCCAGTCTTACGGCTTCATGGATTATGAGGATTTCATGAGCCGTACCCTGCGCGCGGAGGTTGAAGCGATTGCCGAAAACCACCACACGCAATTGAGCGCGGCACAGCAGCGGTATTTCTCGATGTATGACACCGTGGTGAAGCTCGGCCGCGAGGTGACGGGACTGGTCGATGTGATTCAGGCTATTCGTACGATGCCGATGAACATGCGTATCCTCGCCTCACGCCTCGAAAATGTGGGTGGGCCGATCAGTGCGATTTCGGTCAATTACAGTCAGATGCTTGAGGATATGTCGTCTTGGATCAAAGAGTTTTCCGACGGCCCCAAAAGTACATTTTCCCGTATCAAAGGAGAAATCGCCAAGGGACAATTCCAAGTCTGCGCCAATGATTTGCTTACGCGGATGGCTGCCCAATATGCCGAGGAGGTAAAGGGCGGAGATCCGCGGAAACTCAAAGAGCAGGAAATTCTGGAGGCGCAGGCCGCCGCGTCGCGCGATTACGCGAATGATGCCCTGAAATCCATAGAAACCGAGGTTCGGCGCCTGAGCCGCAGTGTGTTGGATATGAAGCGATATGTGACCGGGCTGTCGAGCACGCGCATGATGTGTAAAATCGAAGCGGCGAGCTTGGGAAACTCTGATACGGCGCTGAACGGTATCGTCGAACAGCTTGACGATCGTCAGAACGAGATCGAGCGCCGACTGGCCCAGATCATAGAGCTAAATGCCGGCATCCAAGGGGACAGCGCAATGCTGCGATCCATGGAATAACGCTCGCAAAAAAGCCCGGCCAAAATGGCCGGGCTACGTACTGTCAGGCTACTCTGGCTCAGGCGCGCACCAAAGCCTCGTAGTCCTGAGCGATCTCTTTGGTGATTGCACCGACCTCAAATGTGTAATCGCCAATCTGGCCCACAGGCGTGACTTCGGCAGCGGTGCCGGTCAGCCAGCACTGTTCAAAGCCTTCCAGCTCTTCAGGCATGATGTGGCGTTCATGCACGGTGAGGCCTTTGGTTTTGAGCATCTCGATCACGGTCTGCCGGGTCAGGCCATTCAGGAAGCAATCGGGCAGCGGGGTGTGAACCTCGCCGTCTTTGACAAAGAAGATATTCGCGCCGGTGGCTTCGGCCACGTAGCCGCGGTAGTCCATAAACAAAGCGTCAGAGCATCCTTTTGCCTCGGCCGCGTGCTTGGATGTGGTGCAGATCATGTAAAGCCCGGCCGCTTTGGCATGAACGGGAATCGTTTCAGGGGAGGGGCGCTTCCATTTTGAGATGTCCAGTTTCGCACCTTTGAACTTGGCATCGCCGTAGTAATTGCCCCAAGACCACGCCGCGATTGCCAGACGCACTGGATTTTTGGCAGAGGCCACACCCATGTCAGGGCCGGCACCGCGCCAAGCCACAGCACGCACATAAGCGTCGGTCAGCCCGTTGGCCTGCAAGACCTGCGCCTTTGCCTCTTCGATCTGATCCACGCTGAACGGGATTTCGAAATCAAGACAGCTGGCAGAGTAGTGCAGCCGCTCCGAATGCTTGCGGGACAAGAAGATCTTGCCGTTATAGGCACGTTCGCCTTCGAACACCGAGGACGCATAATGCAGCCCGTGGGTCAGAACGTGGACCTGTGCGCTACGCCAGTCTACCAGCTGGCCATCCAACCAGATTTTGCCATCGCGGTCGTCATATGCAGCATCTGCCATCGCGGTTCTCCTAAGCTAGCGTCACAGGCATTTTTATAGAATGTTGCGCAAATTCGATCCGAAGCGGATATAAAATTGCGCCAAAGTGCTCATTCGCTACCAATGCGCTCTTGGAATGTCAATAACGCTGACATAAAATGCACCAAAAGACGGAGGCACAAATGGCCGAGGGGCGAGCAGCGCAGGGGGAAACCCTGCTGTACCTGACCGATGAACAGTTGCGCCAAGGGGCCGAGGCAATGTTTTTTGCCTATCGCGGATTTACCGCTGACCCGGACCGCATTTTGGCCGGGATGAGCTATGGCCGCGCGCATCACCGTGCGCTGCATTTCATTCACGGGGCGCCGGGCACAACCGTGAACAACCTGCTGACAATTTTAGGCGTGACCAAGCAGTCGCTGAATCGCGTTTTACGGACGTTAATTGACGACGGTCTGGTCGAAAGCCGTGTCGGCCGCATCGACAAGCGTGAACGTCACCTGCATCTGACCGACGCTGGTCAACAGCTGGAACGTGAATTGTCCGACGCGCAGCGCCTGCGCATGCGCGCGGCCTTCCGCGATGCCGGACCGGAGGCGGTTGCGGGGTTTCGGCGCGTTCTCGAAGCGATGATGGACCCCGAGATGCGTGTCCAGTATCAAAGGTTGAAGGAGGGCCGTGGATGAGTGAAAATGACGCGCATCTGCTGATTGTCGATGACGACGAGCGCATTCGGGGACTGTTGCAGAAGTTCCTGATCCGAAACGGGTTTCTGGTCAGCGCGGCGCGCGATGCCGCCCATGCGCGCCGGATTTTGTCCGGTCTTGATTTCGATCTAATCGTGCTGGACGTGATGATGCCGGGCGAAGACGGGATCAGCCTGACACGGGCAATCCGCGAGACATCGACGGTGCCTGTGCTGCTTTTGACCGCCCGCTCCGAGACCGAGGACCGTATCGCAGGGCTGGAGGCCGGTGCCGATGACTATCTGGCCAAACCTTTTGAGCCCAAGGAGTTGCTGCTGCGAATCAACGCGATTTTGCGCCGCATGCCAGACGCGCCTGCTGACGATGTTGCCCCCAAACTGTTGTCGTTGGGCGATATCCGCTACGATATTGAACGCGGGGAAATGTGGCGCGGCGAAGAACCGGTTCGGCTGACAGCGACCGAATCGCAATTGATGCGCATCTTTTCGGCCAAAGCGGGTGAGACACTCAGCCGCGCCAATCTGGTCGAAGAACTGGGACGCGATAAGGGGCAGGCGCAGGAACGCGCGGTGGACGTTCAGATCACCCGCTTGCGGCGCAAACTGGAAAGCGACCCGAAACAGCCGCGCTATCTTCAGACTGTGCGCGGCTCGGGCTATATGCTGGCGCCGGATTGACCGGTAAGATTTTGAGTATTCGGGCAAAGTAAAAGCAGGGTGATGAACGGGGAGGGGGCGCGCTATGGCGACGGCATTGGTCACTCACGCGGATGGGATGCTGCATGAGACACCGGAGGGTCATCCGGAACAGGTGGCGCGGTTGGAGCATGTTTTGCACGCGATGCACGGTTTGGATCTGCAATGGCGCTCAGCTCCGAAGGCAGACATAGAGCTGCTGACGCTTTGTCATCCCGAGTCCTACGTACATCGTATCAGCGCGGCGGAGCCTACAACGGGGCTGGCGCAGCTTGACGAGGATACATGGATGTCGCCGGAGTCGTTTCTGGCGGCATCGCGGGCCGTAGGCGGTGTTTGCCGCGCGGTGGACATGGTATTGGCTGGCGAGGTGGGCAATGCCTTTTGCGCCACACGCCCCCCCGGCCACCACGCGGAACGCGAAACGCCAATGGGGTTTTGCCTGTTCGGGACCGCAGCGATTGCCGCCAAACACGCGCTGGACAATCACGGTTTGACCCGTGTGGCGGTCGTGGATTTCGACGTGCACCACGGGAATGGCACGCAGGATTTGCTGTGGGACGAGGCGCGCGCGCTGCTGATCACATCGCAGCAGTCCCCTTTATGGCCGGGCACCGGTGCGGCGGAGGAACGCGGCGGCCACGACAATGTGCTCAACGTGCCGCTGCCACCGGACAGCGATGGGTCGGTCATGCGTGAGGCCTACCAGCAGCAGGTGTTCCCGCGGCTGCGGGCATTTGCGCCAGAGCTGATTATCATTTCTGCGGGCTTTGATGCCCATGCAGATGATCCCTTGGCCGCGCTGAACTGGACGGTCGATGACTACACGTGGCTCACGCAGCAGATTTGCGCTGTGGCGCGGGAAAATGCGCAGGGGCGCGTGGTCTCGACTTTGGAAGGCGGGTATGATCTGGCAGCACTGGGCGCCTCGGCGAAGGCGCATGTCGAAGCTTTGATGGAGGCCAGCACATGAGCGATGCGCAAACACCGATCGAGACCCTTAGTTTTGAACAGGCCATGGCCGAGCTGGAACAGGTTGTAGGGGCGCTTGAACGGGGCGATGTGGCCTTGGATCAGTCGATCACCCTGTACGAACGCGGCGCAAAGCTGAAAGCGCATTGTGATCGCAAGCTCAAGGAGGCCGAGGAAAAGGTTGCCGCCATCACGCTGGATGGGGATGGCAATCCCACAGGGACGACCCCGGTCGAAGGCCTGTAAACCATGGAGCAGGTGGCAGTCCTCGGGTTTGACGCAGCGCGTGCGCAGGCGGCTGATCTGGCGATCGGTCAGGTGCTGGATCGTCTGCGGGGGCAGACGGGCGCTGTGGCCGAGGCCATGCGCTATGCTGTGGAGGGCGGGAAGGCCCTGCGCGGGTTTCTGGTGATCGAGACCGCGCGGCTGTACGGCATTGATCCGGCGCGCTCTGCCCCTGCGGCGGGCGCCATCGAGGCGCTGCATGCCTATTCGCTGGTCCATGACGATCTGCCGTGCATGGATGATGACGACATGCGGCGGGGCAAACCCACGGTTCATCGCAAATGGGATGAAACCACTGCCGTGTTGGCGGGGGATGCGCTGCAGGCTTTGGCCTTTGATCTGTGCGCCAATGCGGGATGCTCGGCCGAGGCGCGGTTGGAACTGGTTCAGGGGCTGTCGGTGGCCGCAGGTCTGCGCGGGATGGTCGGGGGCCAAGCGTTGGACATTGCCGCCGAAAGCGCCGACACGCCGCTGACGCTGGACGAAATCACGCAACTGCAGGCGGGCAAGACCGGCGCGCTGATCACGTGGTCGGCCACCGCAGGCGCTGTCATGGCCGCTGAGAAACCCGACCGGCTCAAGCTGTTCGGCGACAATCTGGGGCTGGCCTTTCAGATCTGGGATGACGTTCTGGATGTCGAAGGCTGCGCGGACACCGTGGGCAAGGCCGTTGGCAAGGACGAACAGCGCGGCAAGGCCACGTTTGTCAGCCTGCTGGGCCTTGATGCGGCAAAGGCCCGCGCCGCCCAGTTGATCGATGAGGCTTGTGACGCAATGGCCCCCTATGGGGCCGAGGCCGAATGCTTGCGGCAGGCGGCATGCTTCGTTATCTCGCGACGCAACTGATGGCGTAACTGCGCTGTTCCCCGTGGTTTTGATGCCGGTTTGCATTACTTGGACCACAGACCTGTTTAGCCGGAGGACCCATGTCCCAGCGACCCGAGACACCATTGCTTGACCGCGTTCAGACGCCGTCCGATCTAAAAGGTCTGTCGGATGCGGAACTGGAACAACTGGCCCAGGAACTGCGCGCGGAGACGATTTCTGCGGTTTCGGAAACCGGCGGGCATCTGGGGGCAGGGCTTGGCGTGGTCGAGCTGACGGTGGCTTTGCATGCGGTGTTTGACGCGCCGCGCGACAAGATCATCTGGGATGTGTCCCACCAGTGTTACCCCCACAAGATCCTGACCGGGCGGCGCGACCGTATCCGCACATTGCGGATGAAGGACGGGCTGTCAGGTTTCACCAAGCGGTCTGAATCGCCTTACGATCCCTTTGGTGCGGCGCATTCGTCCACGTCGATCAGCGCGGCTTTGGGCTTTGCTGTGGCGCGCGATCTGGGCGGGGCATCCGACACGGGTCACGGTGACGCCATTGCGGTGATCGGCGACGGCGCGATGAGCGCCGGCATGGCCTTTGAGGCGCTGAACAACGCGGGCCATCTGGGCAAGCGTCTGATCGTGATTCTCAACGATAACGAAATGTCGATTGCGCCGCCCACCGGCGCGCTGTCATCCTATTTGACGCGGCTATATGCCGAGGCACCGTTCCAAGACCTCAAGGCAGCGGCCAAGGGGGCGATTTCCCTGTTGCCGCCGCCCTTCCAGGAGGGGGCGAAACGCGCCAAGGAAATGCTCAAAGGTATGGCCGTTGGCGGTACCTTGTTCGAGGAGCTGGGGTTCAGCTACCTCGGTCCCATCGACGGGCATGATCTGGACCAGTTGCTGCCTGTGCTGCGCACGGTCAAATCGCGTGCCACCGGCCCGATCCTGATCCACGCGCTGACTAAAAAGGGCAAGGGCTACAGCCACGCAGAACACGCCGCAGACAAAGGCCACGCCCGCGCCAAATTCGATGTGATCACGGGCAAGCAGAAGAAAGCGCCGTCCAATGCGCCGTCCTACACCAAAGTGTTTGCCGATGCCTTGCTGCAAGAGGCGGCAGAGGACAGCCGGATCTGCGCCATCACGGCGGCCATGCCCGATGGCACGGGGCTGGATCTGTTCGCGGAACGCTACCCCTCGCGCACCTTTGATGTGGGCATTGCCGAACAGCACGGGGTGACCTTTTGTGCCGGATTGGCTGCGGGCGGGATGCGGCCGTTCTGCGCGATGTATTCGACCTTTTTGCAGCGTGGCTACGATCAGGTGGTGCATGACGTGGCGATCCAGCGTTTGCCCGTGCGTTTCGCGATTGACCGTGCGGGGCTGGTCGGCGCGGATGGCGCAACCCATGCAGGTGCCTTCGATGTGGCATTTCTGGCAAACCTGCCGGGATTTGTGGTCATGGCCGCGGCAGATGAGGCCGAGCTGAAGCATATGGTGGCCACCGCTGCGGCCTATGACGACGGGCCCATCGCCTTCCGCTATCCCCGTGGGGAGGGCGAAGGCGTGGAGATGCCGGAGCGCGGCCAGATCCTCGAGATCGGCAAGGGACGGATCGTGCGCGAAGGCTCGCGCGTGGCGCTTTTGTCGCTGGGCACGCGTCTGTCGGAATGTCTGGCAGCGGCAGAGACGCTGGAGGCACGCGGCATTTCGGTCACCGTCGCTGATGCCCGCTTTGCCAAACCCTTGGATGCGGAGATGATCCTGGATCTTGCCCGCAGCCACGATGCGCTGATCACCATCGAAGAGGGCGCTGTCGGCGGATTTGGCTCTCATGTGGCGCAGTTGCTGGCCGAGGAGGGGGCCTTTGACGGGGGGCTGACCTATCGCAGCATGGTGTTGCCGGATACCTTCATCGATCAGGCCTCGCCGCGCGATATGTACGCGGTGGCCAAGCTCAACGCCGAGGACATCGAGGCAAAGGTGCTGCAGGCTCTGGGTGTCGAAGTGCTGGACAAGCGCGCCTGACGTCAGGCGGATCGGGGCGGCGAACGGCCCCGATCAGAACACCCCGATCCATAGTGACAGCAGGGCCAGATACAGCACGACCGCCTGCACATAGCCTGCAAGCGTATAGGCCCCGTCGCGCACCATCAGCCCGTACATGATCATGGCCACGGCACCGGCGCTGAAGCTGGTGACAAAGGGCAAAAGCTCCAGCGGGGGCCAGCTGAGCGCCAGAACGGACGTCGTCAGATAGGCAAAGTAGCGCGCCGGCCCGCTGGTCAGAATCCGCAGGCGGTTGTGGCTGTGGCGGTCCATGAATGCTGCGGGTTTGCTTAGCCAGTCGATGGCCTTTTGCATCCGGTGCGCGGGGACCGAGCGGCGGCTGAGAAAGTCCGGCAGCCAAAGGTGCTTGCGCCCGATCAGGACCTGCAGCGTGATCAGCAAAACGACCAGACCGCCCAGCGTCGGCGTCAGCGGTATGCCGGACAGGGGCGACACCAGCACCACACAAGGGACGAGGATCACCGCCGGAAACGACCGCCCGCCGACCTTGCCAAGGACGTTTTCGACCGACACACGCTCTTGCCCCTCGTCAGGGGTCATCGCGGCCAGCAGATCGCCAAGGCTTTCGGGGCCGTTGGCCTGACGGTCTGAGGGCAGCTCGGTCACTTGGCTTCGCTTTCTGCGACGAGGACCGCCTGCAGGCCGGTTTTGTAGTCGGGGTATTTCAATGTCACGCCCAGCTCCTCGCGGATGCGCCGGTTCGACACCCGTTTGTTGTCCGCATAAAAGCTGCGCGCCATGGGCGACATCTCGGCCTCGTCAAAGGGCACTTCGGGCGGCAGAGGCACGCCCAGAAGTTCGGCCGCGTAGGCCAGAACATCCTGCGGCGGGGCGGGATCATTGTCGCAGACATTGTAGGCCGCGCCGGGATTGGGCCGCGCGATGGAGGCGCGCAGAACCTGTGCGATGTCCGCGCCATGGATGCGCGAAAACACCTGATCGGGCTTGATGATACGGCGGGCCGTGCCGTTGCGCACCTTTTCAAACGGGCCGCGACCGGGGCCATAAATGCCCGCCAGTCGAAAACTGTGTACCGGCAGGTTAGGGATGGCGCGCCAGTCAGCCTCCGCCTTGATGCGGGCAAGGGCGCGTCTGGAATGTCCGTTGAGCGGTGCGGTCTCATCAACCCAAGCGCCATCGGCGTTGCCGTAGACCCCGGTTGTGGACAGGTAGCCGACCCACTCCAGCCGTTTTGCCGCTTGTGCCAGATCATCAGCCAGAATGGCCAGGGCAGGGTCGCCGCCTGCGTCGGGCGCCGCGCTCATCAGCACATGGGTGGCCTGTGACAGCGCCCCGCGCAATGCGTCGTCCTCCCACAAAATCGGCTCGATCCCGGTGGCGCGCAGGGCGTCGCGCTTTGCCTCGGAGCGGGTGGTGCCGATCACGCGCCAGCCGCCTTCGGCCAGCAAATCAGCGGCAAGAAATCTGGCCGAAAATCCGTGGCCCAGTGAAAGCAGCGTGCGTGTCATGGGGCATAGGTGGCGCGTGCCATCGGGTTTGGCAAGGGCGCACGTAAGGTCGCAGTGGGCGCAAGACTCTGCCGATCCATGGGCGTAGCCTCGCCGAGCGGAAAATTGCGGACTCCCCACGGGCCTGTCGCCTGCGTATCACGGTGGCGCGAAACAGCCTTGGAGAGAGTGCATGCTGCGCGCTGCTTTGTTGATCTGCCTTATCGGGCTGGCCGGATGTGCCACGCCGCAGGAACCCGACCCCGCGCCTGCCGCCGTGCCCAAAGCCCTGCCACTGTTTCCCAATGAAACACCGGAGCTGCGCGCCAAGATCAACAAATGGTCCGATCATTACGATCTGCCGCGCCCGCTGGTCCACCGCCTTGCCATCCGCGAAAGCACACATAACCCCAAGGCGCGCAATGGCCCCTATTGGGGGCTGTTCCAGATCCTGCCCGCGACGGCCCGCAGCATGGGGTTTCAGGGGCAAAATCAGGATTTGCTGAAAGCAGAGGTCAATCTGGAATACGCGCTGAAATACCTCAAAGGGGCCTATATCGTCGCGGATGGCGACTGGGACGACGCCATCCAATGGTATGCGCGTGGCTACTACTATGAGGCAAAGCGCAAGGGGCTTTTGGAGGAAACCGGCCTGCGACCGGGCTAAACCCGTCGCCCAAGGCGATCAGCTTGCGTAGGTGCTGTTTTCTTCGTCGAGGATCGCCTTAAGCTCGGCCAGATGGCGAAGGTCCTGTTCTGGATAGGCCTCGATCTCTTGCGCGGTTTTCTCGGCCACCTCGTCGGACAGCACATCCAAGGGGCGTCCGGTCTGTAGCGCTATGATGTAGGTCCGGGCCGCGCGTTCAAAGTAATACAAACGATTGAATGTATCGGCCACCGATGTGCCGATGACCATGACCCCATGGTTGCCCATGACCAGGGTTTTCACTTTCGGATCGGCCAACAGCTGGGCGCAGCGTTCCCCTTCTTCCTCAAAAGCAAGTCCACCGTAGGCCTCATCGATTGCCATGCGGTTAAAGAACGTCGCGCAGGTCTGGTCGATCGGGGGCAGGCGCTTGTCTTTCAGACAGGCCAACACCGTCGCATAGGGCGAATGCACATGCATGGCGCAGCGCGCATGGGGGCAGTTGCGGTGCAGACCCCCATGAAGCCCCCAGGCTGTGGGGTCCGGCGCGCCGGGGCGGTTGAGTGTTTCGGGGTCATTGGCATCCACCACGATCAGGTCGCTGGCCTTGATCCGCGAGAAATGCATCTGGTTTGGATTCATCAGGAATTTCGTGCCATCGTCGTTGATCGCAAGCGAGAAGTGGTTGGCCACCGCCTCGTGCAGGTTCAGCCGTTCGGTCCAACGAAAGGCGGCGGCCAGATCGACGCGTTCCTGCCAGAAATCGAGATTTGCGTGGGCGTGGGGGGCGTTCATATTAACTCTCCTCTTTGAGGGTATTGGACCGACCTGCGCGGGGGAAGTCAAACAGGCGCGTCGCCCTTTGAAAACACGGTTTGCCGTGACGACCTGACCGCGCGCGGCTTGCGCCCCTGCGCACAAGCTGTCACCTTTCAAATAAACAGATGAAAGACCCCGTAATGCAGGACAATATCGAAACGCTTTTGATCGAATCTCCCGTGGTGGCAGAGCCTGAAATGTTCGACGATCCGCGCGCCGCCGTGGACCGGCTTTGCGAACTATATGATCAGGCAGCGGTGTTCCTGCGTGATCGGTTTATGTCGGCGATCACCGACGGGCATCCGGGCAAACGGATGCGCGCCTTCTACCCCGAGATCCGTTTTACCACGGCAAGCTTTGCCAAGGTCGATAGCCGCTTGTCCTTTGGTCACGTTCCCGCGCCGGGAACCTATGCCACCACGGTGACCCGTCCGCGCATGTTCCGCCATTATCTGCGGCAACAGATTGGCCTGCTTTTGTCGAACCACGGGGTGAAGGTGCAGATCGGTCTGTCCGATACGCCGATGCCGGTGCATTTTGCCGTGGCGAATTTTCCAGAGGTGACCGTTCCGCAGGAAGGCGCCGCAGATTTCATCCTGCGCGATGTGTTCGATGTGCCCGATCTGAACACAACCAACGACGATATCGTCAATGGCGTGGCGGACATTCTACCGGGTCAGGCAATGCCGCTGGCCCCGTTTACCGCGCAGCGCGTGGACTATTCCTTGGCGCGTCTTGCGCATTACACCGCGACGGACCCCGAGCATTTCCAGAACCACGTTCTGTTTACCAACTACCAGTTCTACGTGTCGGAGTTCGAGGCCTACGCCCGCGCTATGCTGGGCGACGCCGACAGCGGCTACACCAGCTTTGTGTCCACCGGCAACGTTGAGATCACCACACCGGATGCCGTGCTGGACGTGCCGGCGCGCCTGCCGCAGATGCCGACGTATCACCTGAAACGTGCGGATGGTTCGGGGATCACTTTGGTCAATATCGGGGTCGGCCCGTCCAACGCAAAGACCGCCACGGATCATATCGCCGTGCTGCGCCCGCATGCGTGGATGATGGTTGGCCACTGTGCCGGACTGCGCAATTCTCAAAGCCTTGGCGACTTTGTTCTGGCCCACGCCTATCTGCGCGAAGACAAGGTTCTGGACGACGATCTGCCGGTCTGGGTGCCGATCCCCGCGCTGGCGGAGATTCAGGTGGCGTTGGAAAAGGCTGTGGCCGAGGAGACCGCGCTGGACGGCTATGACCTGAAACGCATCATGCGGACGGGCACCGTGGCCACCGTGGACAACCGCAACTGGGAGTTGCGCGACACATCCGGTCCAGTGCAACGGTTGTCGCAAAGCCGTGCTATCGCGCTGGACATGGAGAGCGCGACGATCGCGGCGAACGGGTTCCGGTTCCGTGTGCCGTACGGGACGCTTCTGTGCGTGTCCGACAAACCCTTGCATGGTGAGCTGAAGCTGCCCGGCATGGCGTCGGATTTCTATAAAACACAGGTCGCACGGCATCTGAGAATTGGGATTCGCGCCATGGAAACCCTGCGCGATATGCCTTTGGAACGCATCCACAGCCGCAAACTGCGCTCGTTCGAGGAAACTGCCTTCCTTTGACGTAGGGGAAACCCATGCAAAATGCATTTTATCTAGGGCGGGGTGGACACGAATAGTTGTGTTTCCCGCCTATATCCGGTTTTAATGCCTGCCAGAGGCCCAATGATTTAAGGGCAGTGAAGGCATCGGAAGGTGTACCGGTGCTGCTAAAGGAGACCATGAAATGGCGAAGCCGATGACCAAAACCCAGCTGGTGGCTGCACTGGCGGAAAAGATGGAAGCAGACAAGAAGACCGCGGGCGCGGCTCTGGATTCTCTGGTCGACATCATCACCAGCGAAGTTGCAGGCGGCGGTGCCGTGACTCTGCCGGGCGTTGGTAAATTCTACTGCCGCGAGCGCCCCGAGCGTATGGTGCGCAACCCTGCCACGGGCGAGCAGTTCAAGAAAGAAGCCGACAAGCAGGTCAAAGTGACCGTTGCGAAGGCTCTGAAGGACAGCGTGAACGCATAATTCAGTTATGCAGCCGTTGGCCACAGTCGGCGGTGATGCATTAGGCATTAAGAAAAGGGTCGCACATCGCGGCCCTTTTTCGTATCTGTCGGTCAGAAGCCGGCAGAGGATGCCCGGTCTTTCCATTCATATTTGTCACCGCCGGTGTCCATATCCGTCAGATCCAGCATGGCGGCCCGTTCATAGACGGTCTGCGTTGGAACATTCAGCTCATCGGCCACAGCGCGTGCGCGGCCTTCGTACCAAAGCGCCTTGAAATCATTCTCTGGCATCAGCAGGGCTAAGGCAAAGCGTTTCGCTTCTTGCAAGGCCTCCTTCGAGGAGGGGTGCTGCAGTGCCTGAATGCCGCAGCCGGGGTGCTTTTCACGGGTGTAAGGCACGTGCAGAATCCAGTGCCCAATGCCGATGGCGGCCGCCACGCGGTCATGTTTGGGTCGCCCGTTCTTGGGCAGCCAAATCACGGCGCGCCGGTTCAGCGGCACATCCAGCAGGATCTCATGCGGGGGGAGCGAATATTCCAGATCGACGTTCAACGATTGGCAGACACGATCCAATGGGCCGTCGCGCAGTTGGACGCCGGGGTTATTCGCCAGAAGATCCGCCAAGACGTTTTCGATCTCGTCCTCGGTCGCGTTGACCGCCATTGGTTCGACATAGGGGTAGTCAGGGTAACGTGGCGGCATCCCGGGGCTCCGTCTGGCTTGGACATATCATCGCCGGATGCTGGCGCGAGAAAGTTTATCAAGGCTGAACAAAGCCGGTAAACCGGGGCGACGCGGCGGTTCATCTGCAAAGAATTCGCGGCAAATGCCTGAGATAGGCAGTCGATAGAATGCAAGCAGGCGGACCAAATGGCCCGCCCGCATAGGTTTCTTCAAACAGCGTCAGGCGAATACGCGTGTCAGCGCGCCATCCACTGCGGCGATGATTTCGTTGATGTCGTCTTTGGTGGCGATCAGGGAGGGGGAGAAACACAAGGTGTTGTTGCGCCCCGGCACTGACCTGTTGGTGGCGCCGATGATGACACCTTGGGCCATGCAGTCGCCGACCACCGCCTGCACCTGTGCCTCGGGGACAACCTCCTTGGTGGTGCGGTCACTGACCAGTTCAGCGCCGAGGAACAGACCCTTGCCGCGCACATTGCCGATCACACTGTGACGGTCCGCAAGGGCGCTGAGCTGATCGAACATATAGTCGCCCATGGCCACAGTGTTCCCCAGCAGGTCCTCGTCTTCGATAATGGCCATGTTTTCGATGGCTGCTGCAGGCCCAGCGGTGCAGCCGCCAAAGGTCGAGATGTCGCGGAAATAGTTCAGCGGATCGCTGGCGTCGTCCTTGAACATGTCGAACACACGCTCGGATGTGACGCAGCAGGCGATGGCCGCATAGCCAGAGGCAACGCCCTTTGCCATTGTGACAAAGTCGGGTCGTACGCCGTAGTGCTGATAGCCGAACCATGTGCCCGTGCGGCCAACGCCGCAGACGACCTCGTCGATGTGCAGCAAGATATCGTATTTGTCGCAAATTTCCTGGATTTTCTGCCAGTAGCCTTCGGGCGGGGTGATCACGCCGCCGCCAGCCGTCACAGGTTCAAGGCACAGACCGCCGATGGTGTCGGGGCCTTCGCGCAGGATGATCTGTTCGATCTGCTCGGCCGCCCATTCACCGTAGTTCTGGTCCGGTGCGCCCTCTTGTTCGTGCTTGCGATATTCAAGGCAGTGCGGGACGCGAATGAAATCCGGAGTGAAGGGGCCATATTGCGCGTTGCGCTCATCCTGGCCGCCCGCAGACAGACAGGCGATGGTGGTGCCGTGGTAATCGCGGTCGCGGTATAGGATCTTGGTCTTCTTGCCACCATAGCGTTTGTGGGCGATCTGGCGGATCATCTTGAACGCCTTTTCATTCGCCTCTGACCCGCTGTTGCAATAGTAGACCCGGCTCATGCCCGGCATCTTGGAGATCAGCTTTTCCGCAAACAGCGCGCCCGGCACGGACCCGGATGCCCCGGCAAAGTAGTTCATCTTGGTCAGTTGGTCGTAGACCGCTTTGGCGATGCGTTCGCGGCCATAGCCGACGTTGACGGTCCAGACACCGCCAGAAACCGCATCAAGATGTTCCTTGCCCGCCTGATTCCAGACGCGCATGCCTTTGCCTTCGATGATGATGTTGGGGTCTTTGGCGTCGAAGGCCTTGTGCTGCATCAGATGGTGCCAGACGTGTGCCTTGTCGGCGTCCACGACGTGGGAGAGATCGTTCTGGGAAAGGGTGCCGTCCATGGCCGTGACTCCAAAGCAGGGGAATTGGCCCCAGTAGACGCGAATGAACACGCAAACATAGGGCCAGTTTACCCCCGCGTATCAGGCCAGTTTGGCGGGGCCCTGTGCTTATACGAAAATGGCCCGCCCCGAAGGGCAGGCCAGATAATCTGTGATGAAACTTTGGGCGGTCTACTCGCTGGGGGCCGGGTCCTGCGCCGCCTCGGAGGTCATCGAATCGAGCATTTGCATCAGCGTTGTCATCTGACCGTCCAGCCAGTCGCGCCCTTGATCGATGATGTCTACATAGGCGGTCAGCGCAGGCGAGAGTTGCGGCAAGGCGTCGATAATCGCCGGCGCCATCACATAGGCGCACAGCGCGATCAGGGCGAGCACGACAATCAGCGCAAAGCCTTTGCCAAAACCGCCGGAACGATGGGGCAGATCGGTCTCGACATTTTCGGGACGCTCGGACCCGCGCGGATCATTCGAGGCCCGCAGGGTCTGATTGATCTCTTCGACATCAGGCAACAGATCGCGGCGCGAACTGGCCGCAGCGGCGGCAGCGGCGGCAGAGGGCGCGACATAATCGTCGTCATCCTCGTAGTCGTCATAGGCCACGGCAGGTTCGGTCGGGATCGCCGGGCGTTCCGAGGTTGCGACCGGTGCCGGGGCTTCTGCACCACGCAGGCGGGCCATGCGTTCGCGGGCTTGACGTGACCTGCGGGCCTGCTCGTCCTCGTCGGGATCGTCAAGGCCAAGATCCGGTTGGGATTCCAGTGTCTCTGCTGCGCGCTGCCGCGCCTCGAACTCGCGTTCCTCGGCCAGGATATTGGCGACTTCGGGATCAAGACCACGCGGCTTGGGCGCGGGCGGGATGTCTTCCTCGGCATAGGTTTCTGCCGGTTCGTCGTAAATGTCGTCCTCCAGCGCGGGATCGGCTGGGGGCTGCGGCATGTCTTCGGGTTCGGGCGTCCACTCGGGATCGGGCAAGGGCTGGCCCAGATCTTCGGCCAGCTCCGCATCTTGATCGGGGTGGTTTTGATACCAAGTGTGTCCGCAGTTGGAACACTGCACATCGCGTCCCTCCGCCGGGATGACCTCGGTCGGGACGTCATATTGCGCGCCACAATTTGGGCAAATCAGCCGCATTCTGCTCTGGTCCTGTCTCTGGTTCATCCCTTGGGGGACGTTAAAGCCACAATAGGTGCCTTGCCGCTTGGGGAAAAGTGCAATGTTCACACTTGCGTCGCGTTGCACTAAAGCCTGTGCACTGGCACAACAGGGCCATCATACAAGGGCGAGGACAGGCTTCCCGTGATCGAGTTGGACAATGTTGCGTATTCCTACAGCGGTGACGCCCTGCTGACGGATATTTCCCTGCAATTGGCGCCGGGGACGTTCCATTTCCTCACCGGACCATCGGGGGCCGGTAAAACCACGTTTCTCAAGCTGTGCTACGGTGCCCTGCGCGCCACCGAAGGACAGGTGCGGATCTTTGGCGATGATGTCACGCAGATGGATCGCGACTCCGTGGCCTATATGCGGCGGCGGGTCGGTGTGGTCCATCAGGACTGCCAGTTTCTCGACCATCTTCCGGTTGCGGAAAACGTGGCCCTGCCGTTGACGGTGTCGGGGCAGGCGACGCCGGATCAGGCCGCCAACCTTAACGAGCTGATGGGCTGGGTCGGATTGCAAGGCAAATTCGACGCCCTGCCGCCAGAGCTGTCGGGCGGGGAACGCCAGCGTGCGGCATTGGCCCGTGCGCTGATCCTGTCGCCGGATGTGATCCTTGCCGACGAGCCCACAGGCAACGTCGATTGGGATATGTCGCAGCGCCTGCTGCGCCTTCTGATCGAGCTGAACCGCATGGGCAAGACGGTGATGATCGCGACCCATGATCTGGGCCTGATCCGCGCAGCCAAAGCGCATGTTCAGGCACGGGTCCTGCGCATCGCGAACCGGCGTCTGCAGGCGGCGGGGGCAGACCTATGAGGCACCATCTGGAGACGCTGACATCGGTGATCCGCGGGGATCAGGCCGCAGACCGGGTTGTGCCGCCCTCTGGCTTTACGGTGCGGCTGACGCTGTTTACCTCGGCGGCGATGGCCTTTTTGACAATCTTTGCGCTGGCCTTGTCGTTGGCGGCGGGACGATTGGGCACCAGTTGGGGAGAGGAGCTGGCGCGCGCCTCGACCATTCGGATTTCCGCCCCTGCGGACCAGATGCAGGAACAGGTGCAAACGGTGCTGCGGGTGCTGGAACAGACACCCGGCGTCGCCACGTCGCGCGCGCTGACAGCGGATGAACAGCGCGCTTTGCTTGAGCCGTGGTTTGGTCCTGCGTTGCCGGTGGAACAGTTGCCCGTGCCCCAGCTGATCGAGGTGACCGAGACCGCCGAGGGCTATGACGCCGACGGGTTGCGCCTGCGTTTACAGGCCGAAGCCCCCGGCGCGGTGCTGGATGAACATGCCCGCTGGCGCAGGCCTTTGGTGGCGGCTGCATCGCGTCTGAGGCTGCTGGGCTGGTCGTCGATCCTGCTGATCGGGGCGGCAACCGGCGCGATGGTCACCCTTGCGGCCCATGCGGCGCTGGCCGCCAATGCGCAGGTGATTGCCGTGCTGCGGCTGGTGGGCGCGACCGATGGCTATATCGCACAGGCCTTTGTGCGGCGTTTCACCCTGCGCACGCTGCTGGGGGCTGCGGCCGGAACCGTGGCAGGGATGATCGGTCTGATCTTTATGCCGTCCGCCGGTGATGTCGAAGGCCTGCTGACCGGTCTGCGGTTCGAGGGCTGGCAATGGCTTTGGCCGTTGCTGGTGCCGCCACTGGCGGCTGTGGTCGCCTATATCGCCACGTCTTCCGCCGCGCGGCGGGTTTTGGGAGGTCTCGCATGACACAATCCGCCTATCAGCCACAGATCAGCGCCCTGCAATGGGTCCGTTCGGCGGTCTTTGTCTTTCAGATCTATCTGATGATGCTGATTATGGGCATCTTGTATTTCCCATGGGCGCTGGTGTCGGCGCATGGGGCGCGGACGGCGTGCAAACATTATTGCTATTGGGTGCGGTGGACGGCGCGCTGGATGATCGGCCTGAAAACCGAAGTGCGCGGACCCGTGCCCACGGGCGAGGTTCTGATCGCCTCCAAACACCAGTCCTTCCTCGACATCATCATGATCTTTTCCGAAGTGCCCGCCGGAAAGTTCATCATGAAACGAGAGCTGATGTGGGCGCCGGTGATCGGTCAATACGGATTGCGCATCGGCTGCGTACCGGTGCAGCGCGGCAAACGTGGGCAGGCCATCGCCAAGATGCTGGCGGATGTCGAAGCAGGGCAGGCCGAGGCGGGCCAGTTGATCATCTACCCCCAAGGCACCCGTGTCGCCCCCGGTGTTGACGCCCCCTACAAGATCGGGGCGGCGCTGCTATCAGAGCAAACCCAACAGCCCTGTGTGCCTGCAGCAACGAATGTGGGACTGTTCTGGCCGCGCACCGGCATCTGGCGCAAGCAAGGCACCGCTGTTGTCGAATTCCTGCCCGCAATCGCGCCGGGCATGGATCGCGAGGCCTTTACTCAAAGCCTACAGGAACAGGTTGAAACAGCATCCGACGCCCTGATGCGTGAGGCAGGGTTCGACCCCAAGGCCTGAGAGCATCACCGAAACGACAAACCCCCGCCAGTTTCCTGACGGGGGTTTTTTATGCCGTGGTGTCGCGGATCAGGCGTGGATCGCACCGTCGCCGCAGGCCAGCGCTGCCTCGCGGACCGCCTCGGAGAAGGTCGGGTGCGCGTGGCAGGTCAGGGCGATGTCCTCTGCCGAGGCACCGAATTCCATGCCCACGCAAATTTCGTGGATCAGATCACCCGCAGCCGGGCCGATGATGTGACAGCCCAGAATGCGGTCGGTTTCCGCGTCGACGATCATCTTCACAAAGCCATCTGCCGCGTGCACTGCCTTGGCGCGACCGTTGCCCATGAACGAAAACTTTGCTGCCTTATAGGCATGGCCTGCGGCCTTGAGCTCGGCTTCGGTCTTGCCAACGGCTGCGACCTCGGGGTGGGTGTAGATGACCGACGGGATCACGTCATAGTTCACGTGGCCATGTTTTCCGGCGATGACCTCGGCGCAGGCCATGCCTTCGTCCTCGGCCTTATGGGCCAGCATCGGCCCTTCGATGACGTCGCCGATGGCGTAGACGCCGGGCACGTTGGTCTGCCATTGGCCATTCACGGCGATCTGGCCACGCTGCGTCATTTCAACCCCGAGGGCGTCCAGACCCAGACCGGCGACATAGGGCTTGCGGCCTGTGGCCACCAGAACGACATCCGCCTCGGCGGTGTGTTCGCTGTCATCCTTGCGCGACTTGTAGGTGACCGTGGCCTTGTTGCCCTTGGCCTCGACCTTGGACACAGCGGCGTTCATGGTGAATTCCAGCCCCTGCTTGGTCAGCAGCTTCTGGAACTGTTTTTGCACGTCCGTGTCCATGCCGGGGGTGATGTGGTCGAGGAATTCGATCACCTGCACCTCGGCGCCCAGACGTTTGTAGACCGAGCCCATTTCCAAACCGATCACACCGGCGCCGATGACGATCATCTTCTTGGGGATCTTGTTCAACACCAGCGCGCCGGTGCTGTCCACGACAACGCTCTTGTCGTTGTCGACTGTCACGTCCGCACCGGGGACCGACGCCACCTCAGAGCCGGAGGCGATGATGATGTTTTTGGCGTCGTAGACGTCGTCGCCTACTTTGACCTTGCCGGCCTCGGGGATCGATCCCCAGCCTTTGAGCCAGTCAACCTTGTTCTTTTTGAACAGGAATTCGACGCCCTTGGTGTTCTGGCCGATCACGTCGTCCTTGTAGGCAAGCATCTGTTTCCAGTCGACGGAGGGGGATTTGCCTTTCAGGCCCATCTTGGCAAAGTTATGCTCTGCCTCATGCAGCTGGTGGCTGGCGTGCAGCAGCGCCTTGGACGGGATACAGCCCACGTTCAGGCAGGTGCCGCCGAGGGTTTCGCGGCCTTCGACGCAGGCCGTTTTCAGACCAAGCTGCGCTGCGCGGATCGCGGCGACATAGCCGCCGGGGCCACCACCGATGACGATGACATCGTATTGGGACATTGTCGTTTCCTTTCAATTCTGGGGACGCTTCGTCGCCCCCGCGGGATGTTCAGATGCGCGTGTATGCGCGCAGTTACAGCAGGCTCCAGACCAGCAAAAAAACAGTGGCACACAGGCCAATCACCCAGATCAGCGACCGCCACGGGGTCCAGCCGAAAACATAGGCGGGGACATACAGAACCCGCGCCAGAAGATAGAGCATCGCCGCCGCGCCGGTCAGACCGTTTGCGGTGTCGGAATAGGTGACTGCCATGACCGCGATGCCAAACAGGATCAGCCCTTCAAAGCTGTTGGCCATGGTGCGTTGCAGGCGGCCCGCCACACCGGTCAGCGTGCGCGGCGTATCACGCGGTGACATGGCATAGCCCCGCCCGACCTGTCGCTGCGCGGTGATCGAATAGGCGACAAAGGTGGCCACTTGCAGCAGCGCTGCGAGGACGAGCGCGGTCAGTTCCGGTGTCATGCGGCCTCCAAAGCCTTGGCGATACGGGCGGCGCGGGCGTCAAATGACAACCCCCGTGCCGAAGGATGTATGGTCTCGATATGGTCAACACCAGAGGCGCGCAGAACCTCGGCGGCGTCCCGACCACAAGCAACAGGTCGTCGCCCCATCAGTTCGTATTGGCCGACGGCGTCAAACGATGCTTTGCGGTCGCTAAGCGGGATCACGGAGGACCGCGTGTGACTTAGCAAGGCGAAGACCGGGGTGATGTAGATCTCCGCGCGGCTCAGGCCGACAAGCGCCAGAACCTTATCGATCACCCGATTGTATGGCGTGTTGGGCAAATAGCCGGTTTTGGTCAACGTCTCGCGATTGGCGCGGACGGACGGGGCATCCAGCCAGTCTTTCGAGATCAGCATCGGGCCGGTGAGGTTGCCTGACGTCATCTGGATGGGCGAGACATAATCGCCATCAAACCCTTCATCCGCGAGCGTTTTATAGCCCGACCGCGAAAAGGCGCGGCGGCGGCGGATGGCGTCGAGATATGCGGGGGAATTCTGCATCGACTTGATCTGACTGTTCCTATGGCGAGAACCGCCTCCCGCAGGGTGGCGAGCGCCGCACAAGCGCTCGCCCAGAGGTTTCAGGCCTGATTACAGGTCCATCAGCAGGCGACGGGGGTCTTCCAGCGCCTCTTTGACGCGCACGAGGAAGGTCACCGCGCCTTTGCCGTCGACGATGCGGTGATCGTAGGACAGCGCAAGGTACATCATCGGGCGGATCTTGATCTCGCCGTTGATGACCATGGGACGGTCCTGGATCTTGTGCATGCCGAGGATGCCCGACTGCGGGGGGTTCAGGATCGGCGAGGACATCAGCGAGCCATACACACCGCCGTTCGAGATGGTGAAGGTGCCGCCCTGCATCTCTGCCATGGACAGCTTGCCGTCACGGGCGCGCTTGCCCTTTTCTGCGATGGCCTTCTCGATTTCCGCGAAGGACATGGAATCCGCGTCACGGATGACCGGAACCACCAGACCCTGCGGCGTGCCAGCGGCCACACCCATGTGGACGAAGTTCTTGTAGACGATCTCGTTGCCGTCGATCTCTGCGTTGACCTCAGGCACTTCTTTCAGCGCGTGGCAGCACGCTTTGGTGAAGAACGACATAAAGCCCAGACGTGCGCCGTGCTTTTTCTCGAACTGTTCCTTGTACTGCGAGCGCAGCGCCATGACCTCGGTCATGTCCACCTCGTTGTAGGTGGTCAGGATCGCGGCGGTGTTTTGCGCGTCCTTCAGGCGGCGGGCGATGGTCTGGCGCAGGCGCGTCATCTTCACGCGCTCTTCGCGGTCGGCGTCCTCTGCGGGGGAGGCAGCGCGCGGCGCAGCCGCAGGGGCCGAAGCCTTGGGCGCAGAATTTGCAGCGGCAACAGCCGCTGCAACGTCCGCTTTGGTTGCGCGACCGTCCTTGCCGGAGCCCTGAACCTGATCGCGGGAGATCCCGGCCTCGGCCATGGCTTTCTCGGCGGCGGGGCCGTCCTTGATGTCTTTGCCGGGGCCCGCGTTGCCTGCGGCCGGTGTCGAATACTGCGTGTCAGCGGGGGCTGCAGCGGCAGTCGCGCCCGAGGCGCCACCGATCACGGCCAGCTTGGCGTTCGCTTCGACAGTGGTGCCTTCGGCGGCCACGATTTCTGTCAGCGTACCGGCAGCGGGGGCGGGCACCTCGACGGACACCTTGTCGGTTTCCAATTCGCACAGCATCTCGTCCTGCGCGACGGTATCACCGACCTTTTTGAACCAAGTGGATACTGTCGCCTCGGTCACGGATTCGCCAAGCGTCGGCACCATCACATCCACGGCGGCAGAGGCTTCGCCACCCGATTGCGCAGGGGCTTCGGCTGCGGCTTCCTTGGCTTTGGGCGCATTGTCCGCGCCGCTGTCACCTTCGGAGATATTGGCGAGCAAGGCATCTACGCCGACGGTGTCGCCTTCGGCGGCCACGATGTCGGACAGGGTGCCTGCGACGGGCGAGGGCACCTCGACCGTCACTTTGTCGGTTTCCAGCTCGCAGAGCATTTCGTCCACGGCAACGGAATCACCGGGCTTTTTGAACCATGTTGCCACGGTCGCCTCGGTCACGGATTCACCCAAGGTGGGGACGCGTACTTCGGTCATTGTCTCAGTTTCCTTCAATCGTCAGCGCTTCGTCGACAAGCGCCTGCTGTTGTGCCTTGTGGGTGGATGCCAAGCCCGTGGCGGGCGAAGCGGATGTGGCGCGGCCCACGTAACGCGGGCGGGCATGGGTGGCATTGATACGGCTAAGCACCCATTCGATATTCGGCTCGATGAAATGCCATGCGCCTTGGTTCTTGGGCTCTTCCTGACACCAGATCATCTCGGCCTGCGGGAACCGTTCCAGTTCCTTGACAAGGCTGATCGCCGGGAACGGATAGAACTGTTCGATCCGCAGCAGGTAGACATCATCCAGACCTCGCGCGTCGCGTTCTTCGAGCAGGTCGTAGTAGACCTTGCCCGAACACATGACCACGCGGCGGATGTCCTTGTCGTCCTTCAGCTTCAGGTCGGAATGGCCCTGTTCCGCATCGTCCCAAAGAACACGGTGGAAGGACGAGCCTTCGGTGAACATATCCGCGGTCGAGGTGCACAGCTTGTGACGCAGCAGCGATTTCGGCGTCATCAACATCAGCGGCTTGCGGTAGCTGCGGTGCAGCTGGCGACGCAGGATGTGGAAGTAGTTCGCCGGGGTCGAACAGTTGGCCACGATCCAGTTGTCCTGCCCACACATCTGCAAGAAGCGTTCCAAACGCGCGGAGGAGTGTTCCGGCCCCTGACCTTCGAAGCCATGCGGCATCAGGCAAACCAGACCGGACATGCGCAGCCATTTCGATTCACCGCTGGAGATGAACTGGTCGAACATGATCTGCGCACCGTTGGCGAAGTCGCCGAACTGCGCTTCCCACAGGGTCAGCGCGTTGGGTTCCGCCATCGAGTAGCCGTATTCAAATCCGAGAACAGCATATTCGGACAGGGCGGAGTCGATGACCTCGTAACGGGCCTGCCCTTCGCGGATGTTGTTGAGCGGATAGTAACGCTCTTCGTTCTCCTGGTTGATGAAGGCGGAGTGGCGCTGCGAGAAGGTGCCGCGCGTGCTGTCCTGACCCGCAAGACGGATCGGGTAGCCTTCAAGCTGGAGCGAGCCAAAGGCAAGCGCCTCGGCAGTGGCCCAATCAAAGCCCTCGCCGGTTTCGAACATCTTGGCGCGGGCGTCGACCAGACGGCCCACGGTTTTATGGATGGGGAAGCCATCCGGCACGGTGGTCAGCGCCTTGCCCACGGTTTCCATGGTTTCGCCGTTGATGGCGGTCTTGCCGCGCTGGTATTTGCCCTCTTTCTGCTTGTCCAGGTGGCTCCAGCGGCCATCCAGCCAATCGGCTTTGTTCGGTTTGTAGACCTTACCGGCTTCGAACTCTTCGTTCAGATGCGCCTGAAACGCGGCTTTCATATCCTCGATTTCGCCCTCGGGGATCAGGCCGTCCTTCACCAGACGCTCGGTGTACAGGGTCAGCGTGGTCTTCTGCTTCTTGATCTTGTTGTACATCACCGGGTTGGTGAACATGGGCTCGTCGCCCTCGTTGTGACCAAAGCGGCGGTAGCAGAAAATATCGATCACCACGTCCTTACCGAATTTCTGACGGAATTCGGTTGCGACCTTGGCGGCATGCACAACCGCTTCCGGATCGTCGCCGTTGACGTGGAAAATCGGCGCCTCGACCACCAGCGCGTTGTCGGTGGGGTAGGGCGAAGAGCGCGAGAAATGCGGTGCCGTGGTAAAGCCGATCTGGTTGTTGACGATGATATGCATGGTGCCGCCGGTGCGGTGACCGCGCAGACCGGACAGTGCGAAACATTCCGCAACCACACCCTGACCGGCAAAGGCCGCATCACCGTGCAGCAGGACCGGCATGACCTGCGTGCGGTTGGTGTCGTTCAACTGGTCCTGCTTGGCGCGGACCTTGCCCAGCACCACCGGGTTCACCGCCTCAAGGTGCGAGGGGTTCGCCGTCAACGACAGGTGCACGGTGTTGCCGTCGAATTCACGGTCAGAGGAGGCGCCAAGGTGATATTTCACATCGCCAGAGCCATCCACATCATCGGGTTTGAACGACCCGCCCTGGAATTCGTTGAAGATCGCCTTGTAGGGCTTTTGCATGACATTGGCGAGCACGGACAAACGCCCGCGGTGGGGCATGCCGATCACGATGTCCTTGACGCCGAGATTGCCACCACGCTTGATGATCTGCTCCATCGCGGGGATGAGGCTTTCACCACCGTCGAGACCAAAGCGTTTGGTGCCCATGTATTTGACATGCAGGAATTTCTCGAAACCTTCGGCTTCGACCATCTTGTTCAGGATGGCCTTGCGCCCCTCACGGGTAAAGGCGATTTCCTTGCCGTAGCCTTCGATGCGCTCCTTCAGCCACGACGCCTGTTCGGGGTCCGAGATGTGCATGTATTGCAGCGCGAATGTGCCACAATAGGTGCGTTTGACGATGGCCACGATCTCGCGCAGCGATGCGATCTGCAGCCCCAGAACGTTATCGATAAAGATCGGGCGATCCATATCGGCATCGGTGAAGCCGTAGGATTTCGGGTCCAGCTCGGGATGGTTGGACGTGTCGCGCAGGCCCAAGGGATCCAGATCCGCTGCAAGGTGACCACGAATCCGGTACGCGCGGATCAGCATCAGCGCGCGGATGCTGTCAAGCACGGCGCGCTGGATGGCGGCATCGGTCACCGCAACACCGGAAGCGTCAGCTTTGTCCTTGATCTTTTTGGCCGCGCCCTTTGCCTCGGCAGGGACCATCGGCATGGGATATTCGCCGGTCAGCGCACCGGTGATGTCATCGTCGGGCAGGGGCGGCCAATCGGAGCGCGCCCAGGACGGGCCGGCCGCCTCTTCGGTGACGGCTGTCTGATCGTCGCCCATCTGCTCGAAGAACGCTTTCCACGTGTCGTCGACCGCGTTGGGGTCGTTGGCATAACGCGCATACATCTGTTCGAGATATTCCGCGTTGTGGCCCTGCATAAAGGACGAGGCGCGGAATTGGTCGTTGGGGCTTTGGTCGGTCATGGGTGGCGTCCTTTTGTGTTCGACCAGCGAAGTGGCAAAAGAGAAACCCGAAGCGGTTTCGGGCGTCCGTCCAGTCACTCCGGTGGAGGTCATTTGGTGCGACCATGGCCGGAACATATTGTCCGGCCACGGTCCTAAGCATGGGGCGGGACGGGCGCAGGGCAAGCCCGCGCTGTCCCCAAAGGCATCAGCCCAGTTCGATGGCTTTCAGCACAGCTTCGCCCAGCGTGGCGGGGCTGTCAGCAACAACGATGCCTGCGGATTTCATCGCTTCGATCTTGTCCTCAGCGCCACCTTTGCCGCCTGCGACGATCGCACCGGCGTGGCCCATGCGGCGTCCCGGAGGCGCGGTGCGGCCCGCGATGAAGCCAGCGGTCGGCTTCCAACGGCCCTTTTTCTTTTCGTCCGCAAGGAACTGCGCGGCTTCTTCTTCGGCAGAGCCACCGATCTCGCCGATCATGATGATCGACTGCGTTTCGGGGTCGGCGAGGAACATTTCCAGCACGTCGATGTGTTCGGTGCCCTTGATGGGGTCGCCACCGATGCCAACGGCAGTCGACTGACCCAGACCGCTATCGGAGGTCTGCTTGACCGCCTCATAGGTCAGGGTGCCGGAGCGCGACACAACACCGACCGAGCCACGCTTGTGGATGTGGCCGGGCATGATGCCGATCTTGCAGGCGTCGGGCGTGATCACACCGGGGCAGTTCGGGCCGATCAGGGTCGATTTGGACCCTTCCAGCGCGCGCTTGACCTTCATCATGTCCAGCACCGGGATGCCTTCGGTGATGCAGACGATCAGCTCCATTTCCGCGTCGATGGCTTCCATGATGGAATCTGCTGCGAACGGCGGGGGCACGTAGATCACAGAAGCATTTGCTTCGGTGACGTGCTTTGCTTCGTGGACGGAGTTGAACACGGGCAGGTCGAGGTGGGTTTGACCGCCCTTGCCGGGCGTCACGCCGCCGACCATTTTGGTGCCGTATGCGATGGCTTGTTCGGTGTGGAAGGTCCCCTGCGAGCCGGTAAGACCCTGGCAGATGACCTTGGTGTTTTCGTCGATGAGAACGGCCATGTCTGTCGCTTTCTTCGTAAGGTTATAGGGAGGCGGCCGGAGCGTATCCGGCAGCAATGCGGTGGCGTGCAGGCACGCAAGACAACGACCCACGCAAGGTTGCGGGGCCGTTGGCCGATGTTTTTTCCACTGTAGAAGAGATCAGGATTTGCGGGCGAGCGCCTCGTCCAGCAGGCGCGCGGTCATCATGGCCACGCCCCCCAATACAAGCGATTTGCCCAGTTTGTCCGTCACGTTTCCGGGGGCCAGCCCCGCTGCGCGATCCCGCGCAAAGGCGGCCGCCTTGCGACGTTTGGACTGTGTTCGCGCGCTGTGCACGATCGGGTTGGGCGCCACGCCAAAGCGCGGCTTGAGCTTGATCAGTAAGGTCCCGACCGCCAGCAATCCGGCCCCGTAGAGCAACGGCTGCAGCCGCTCGTGCTTGCTGGGCCCGGGAAGGGCAGCCTCGGCCAGATTGTCCGGCGAGGGCCGGTTGTGCAGTCGTTTCAGCATCGCGTTCACCTCCGTCAGGAAGGAAACCCGCGATGCCCACGGCGGGTTCCGCAACGGCACGCCTACGGAGCGGGGAAACCCCGTCCAACGCATCGTTTTGAACCACACCGTGCAACATCTGACCTCTCCTCAGCGCCGGGCCTTAGCCCTTGACCGCTTTCACGATCTTTTCTGCGCCATCCTTCAGGTCGTCGGCGGCGATCACGTCCAGACCGGAGTTCGAGATGATCTCCTTGCCTTTTTCGACGTTGGTGCCTTCGAGACGGACGACCAGCGGAACCTGCAGGCCGACTTCTTTGACCGCGGCAATCACGCCTTCGGCGATGACGTCGCAGCGCATGATGCCGCCGAAGATGTTCACGAGGATGCCTTTGACGTTAGGGTCAGAGGTGATGATCTTGAACGCTTCGGTCACCTTCTCTTTGGTGGCGCCGCCGCCCACGTCGAGGAAGTTGGCAGGCTCTGCGCCGTACAGCTTGATGATGTCCATGGTGGCCATCGCCAGACCGGCACCGTTCACCATACAGCCGATCTCACCATCGAGCGCGATGTAGTTCAGGTCGTATTTCGAAGCTTCCAGTTCCTTGGAATCTTCCTCGGTGGTGTCGCGCAGTTCCGCAACCTCGGGCTGGCGGTAGATGGCGTTGCCATCAAAGCCGAGCTTGGCGTCGAGAACCTTCAGCTCGTTGCCGGGCATGACGATCAGCGGGTTGATTTCCAGCATTTCCATGTCCTTCTCGACGAAGGCTTTGTAGAGAATGCCCATCAGCTTCACGCATTGCTTGACGGCTGCGCCTTCGAGGCCGAGCGAGAAGGCGATGCGGCGGCCGTGGTAGGGCTGGTAGCCTGTCGCGGGATCAACGGAGAACGACAGGATCTTTTCCGGGGTCGATTCTGCAACTTCTTCGATGTCCATGCCGCCCTCGGTGGAGCAGACAAAGGAAATGCGCGAGGTCTGACGATCCACCAAAAGCGCGAGGTAAAGTTCACGCTCGATATCAGAGCCGTCTTCGATGTAGATCCGGTTGACCTGTTTGCCCGCCGGGCCGGTCTGATGCGTCACGAGGGTCTTGCCCAGCATCTTTTTGGCTTCTTCGGCGGCTTCTTCCACCGACTTCGCCAGACGGACACCGCCCTTTTCACCGGCTTCTGCTTCCTTGAAGGAACCCTTGCCGCGACCACCTGCGTGGATCTGGGCTTTGACGACCCAAAGCGGTCCGTCGAGTTCACCTGCCGCTGTTTTGGCGTCTTCCGCCTTGAGCACGGCACGACCGTCGGAAACGGGCGCACCGTAGCTGCGCAGAAGTGCCTTGGCCTGATATTCGTGGATGTTCATGTGTCCATGATCCCCGTGGTTGCTGCGATTTGCCAAGGGTATAGGCCGGAGGCTTGCCACGGGTTAAACGAAAAAACACGAGATCACTCAAAATCGCGGTACTTTCCGCCCTTTGTGATCACAGCTTTTTATCGTGTGATCACAAATGCCCGCACTTGGATGGAACAAGCTAGGAGGTCGACTCGGTGCGGTTGATGGCCGCATCTTGGGGCATGTTGCCGCGAAACGACGAATGCCGGAAGCAAAACAGGCCCCGCGATGGGGGCCTGCTGCATAGGTTCTGATTTTTGCAGGCCTTACGCCAGCGAGCTGTCGATGCCTTTACAGGCTTCGACCAGGCCCTTCACGGCGTTGACGGACGTGTCGAACATTTCTTGCTCTTCTTTGTTGAGTTTGATGTTCATGATCCGCTCGACGCCATTGGCACCGATGACCGTGGGCACGCCCACGTACATGCCGCTTACGCCAAGGTCGCCGTCGCAGTAAGCTGCACACGGCAGCACGCGCTTCTGGTCTTTGAGGTAAGCTTCGGCCATTTCAATGGCGGAGGTCGCAGGCGCATAAAAGGCGGAGCCGGTTTTCAGCAGGCCGACGATCTCGGCGCCACCGTCACGTGTGCGCTGAACGATCGCGTCCATCTTGTCCTGCGTGGTCCAACCCATGTCGATCAGGTCGGGCAGGGGAACGCCTGCAACGGTCGAGTAACGGACCGAAGGCACCATGGTGTCGCCGTGGCCGCCCAGTACGAAGGCGGTGACGTCTTTCATGGAAACGTTGAATTCCTCGGCAAGGAAGTGGCGGAAGCGCGCGCTGTCGAGAACGCCGGCCATGCCGCAGACCTTGTTCGCGGGCAGGCCCGAGAACTTCTGCAGCGCCCAAACCATGGCGTCGAGCGGGTTGGTGATGCAGATCACAAAGGCGTTCGGGGCGTTTGCAGCAATGCCTTCGCCCACGGACTTCATCACCTTCAGGTTGATACCCAGCAGATCGTCGCGGGACATGCCCGGCTTGCGGGGGACGCCGGCGGTCACGATGCAGACGTCCGCACCTGCGATGTCAGCGTAATCCTGAGTGCCCTTCAGCTTGGCATCGAAGCCTTCGGAGGGGCCGGATTCCGCGATATCGAGCGCTTTGCCCTCGGGGACGCCCTCGGCGATGTCGAACAATACGACGTCGCCCAGTTCCTTCATTGCCGCAAGGTGGGCTAGGGTGCCACCGATCTGACCTGCGCCGATGAGGGCGATCTTGGGTCGTGCCATGGATTCAATCTCCGGTCCTGCTTGAATTTGGCAAGTTGCTACGCCGCTTGGCGCAACAACGCAAGAGCGCGGGCCGCCGCGCAAGATGTGACGTTTCTGTCAAACGGGTGAATTTGGGATTAAACCACCCTGCGAGAAAAGAAAAAATTGGACGCACATAATGGATCTGCTGAGCTGGACGATGGTGGCATTTGTCGCGCCTGCGGTGATTTTCGCCGGTATTTCAAAGGGTGGGTTCGGGTCCAGCGTCGCATTTGCGTCCAGTTCGATTCTGGCAATCGTCCTGCCGCCAGCCGTAGCTGTCGGGGTGATGCTGCCCTTGTTGATTTTAATGGATGTTGCCAGCCTGTGGGCGTTTTGGCGGCGATGGGACTGGAGCGTTGCAAAGGTTTTGCTGCTGGGCGCAGTGCCCGGAACCTTGGCCGGCGCGGCGTTTTGGTCCGTCGCTGATCCCGACGTAATCCGCGTCTTGATCGGGGCGGTCGCCCTTACCTTTGTGGGCTGGCAGGGCGCGCGATCAGCGGGGTTGATCCGTCTGGGCGCCAAGCTGGGGCCCCGTGCAGGCGTGCTGTCGGGGATCGTGTTGGGGTTTACCAGTTTTGTCAGCCATGCGGGCGGGCCTGCCGCCGCAGTTTATATGCTGGGGCAGGGGCTGGGCAAAACCGCCTTTCAGGCGACGACCGTGATCGTGTTCTTTGCGGTGAACTTGTTCAAGGTCGGGTTCTACGCCGCGATGGGGATATTCTCGCAGCAATCGCTGGCCTTGGATGTGGTGATGATCCCAGCCGCGTTGCTGGGAACGTGGATGGGGGTCAAGCTGCACAAGTGGCTGCCGGATGCGTGGTTTTTCGGCGTGACCTATGTGGCTTTGACCGTGACGGGGGCAAAGCTCATTTGGGACGGGATCGTTTGAGCCCCGTCATGGCACGGGCACGGTCGCGGTGCCCGCGCAAGGTGTTATGCATCGTCGCCCTTTGGCGGCAGAACCTCGGCGAGTTCTTCGAACGCTTGCCCCGAGGCGACAAGGCAGGTCATCCCGTTTGTCATGGTCACCGTGATGGTCCAGGATCCGCTCTCGACCGAGGCGAAAACCTCCATCACGGCGTTGTTTGAGCCTAGCCCCATGCTTTGACGGGTTTCCCCGTATTTCGCAGCAAGGCGTTCCACCACCGCGTCCCTTGGCGCACAGTGTTCAAGCTGTTGTGCGTCGACCAAAGTTGCGGCGGCCAGGAGAAATCCGGCAGACAGCAGTGCTACGTTCACCTTCGTCGTCATAGGCGTTACCTTTCGACTGGTGCGCGCGCCACTGGGCCACGCGCGGATTGGGTCCCCTCGGTTCCCGGATGCCGCCCCGCCAAGGGCCCTGTCATGGCATCCCCGTCGCATTGGACGGTGTGTGCCCATCCTCGGGTCATGGCTCCTACGATATCGTTAACGCGACGCGCGTCGTCGTAACGCATTTGTTCAAAGCTGATCCGATTGCTCAATAAAGCGTCAACTATCGCCGTTTTCTGCAGTGCGGAAATTTGGACTTGAACGATACAAACAATTATGCGCATCAATGCGCAACTTTATTGCTTTGCGGAGGCGCGCATGACTTTGGACATCCGACCCTATCGTTCGGTTCTTTATATACCGGCATCCAAAGAACGTGCGCTTGAGAAGGCGCGCAGCCTGCCCATTGATGCGGTGATCTTTGATCTTGAGGATGCGGTCGCGCCGGAAGAAAAGCCTGCCGCCCGCGCAACCTTGGCCGAGGCCTTGAAGACGTCTTATGGCGGTCGCGCGCGGATCGTGCGCATCAATGGTCTGGACACCACATGGGGGGAGGAGGATGCCCGCGCAGCGGCGCAGATGGCGTGCGACGCGATCCTTTTGCCAAAGGTCGAAACCGTCGCGCAACTGGATTCGCTTGCGCAGATGACCGACAAACCCTTGTGGGCTATGATGGAGACGCCGCTGGCGATGCTGAATGCCCATCAAATTGCGTCCCATCCGCGACTGCAGGGCATGGTTATGGGAACCAACGATCTGGCCAAGGACCTTGGCAGCCGGTTCCGCGCCGACCGTTTGCCAATGCAAACCGGCTTGGGGCTATGCGTTCTTGCGGCGCGCGCCTGTGGCAAGGTGATCGTGGATGGCGTTTATAACGCGTTTAAGGACGACGACGGGTTGCGTGCGGAATGTGCGCAAGGCCGTGACATGGGCATGGACGGGAAAACCCTGATCCACCCCGCGCAGGTCGAGATCGCAAACGCGGCCTTTGCCCCCGATGCGGCGGAGATCGATCTGGCCCGCCGTCAAATCGAGGCTTTCGAGCAGGCGCAGGCGCAGGGCCAAGGGGTCGCGGTCGTCGATGGCAAGATCGTCGAGAACCTGCATGTGGACACGGCGCGCAAAACGCTCGCCAAAGCAGAGGCGATTGCCGCCCTTGCGGGCTAAGCCGTTGCCCCGAGCCGCCGAACAAACGACAGTCGCCCCTGCATAGCCACAGGAGAAAGCCATGCTTTTGCTGATTCTCGGTGTCGCACTTTGGTGGGCGGCACATCTATTCAAACGTATTGCGCCGCAAAAGCGTGCGGACATGGGCGACACGGGGCGCCGCGCGGTGGCCGTAACCTTGGGTGTGTCGATCCTCATGATGATTTTTGGCTACCGCATGGCCGATGGCGCATTCTTTTGGGGGCGGCATCCCGCAACGGTCGGGATCAATAACCTGATGATGATCGGGGCGTTGTACTTTACCTCCCCCGGACCAAAGAAGGGCGCGCTCTTCTATAAGATGCGCCATCCGATGCTGACCGGTTTTCTGATCTGGGCGTTGGCGCATTTGCTGGTGAACGGCGATGTGGAATCCTTTGTCCTGTTTGGCGGTTTGGGGGTGTGGGCCATTGTCGAGATGGCCGTGATCAATCGCGCCGAACCCGACTGGACGCCGCCTGAAAAGGGGGCGATCAAGAAAGACGCGATCTTCCTTGCAGCCTCTGTTGTGCTGCTTGTGGTGATCGGACTGATCCACGGGCTGATCGGCCCTATGCCATTCGGATAAGCTTATGAAACTCTATCGTTTTCTTTCTGCCGACGACACGTCGGAATTCTGCCACAAGGTCACCGACGCCCTGAACAAGGGCTGGGAGCTGCATGGATCGCCCACATACGCTTTTGACGCTGCAAACGGCGTCATGCGCTGCGGGCAAGCCGTCACCAAAGAGGCCGAAGGCACCTACACCCCCGACATGAAGCTAGGAGCGCAGTAATGCAAAAGACCAATCCGGGACGCTTTTTCGAAGATTACGAATTGGGCATGGTGATCGACCATGCGGTGCCCCGGACGGTCTCGGGTGGGGAGCGCGCGATGTATCACGCGCTCTACCCCATGCGGCATGCGCTGTATTCTTCGGACGAATTCGCGCGTGCCAGCGGTTTGCCCTCCAGTCCGCTGGACGATCTGGCCGCGTTTCACATTGTTTTTGGCAAGACGGTCCCGGATGTGTCGCTGAATGCGGTGGCCAATCTAGGCTATGCCGAGGGCCGCTGGCTAAAGCCGGTGTATGCGGGCGACACGCTGCGGGCGAGCTCTGAGGTGATCGGGCTGAAGCAGAATTCCAACGGCAAGACCGGCGTGGTTTACGTGCGCTCGCGCGGGTACAACCAGCACGACGAATGTGTGCTGGATTACAAGCGGTGGGTCATGCTGCGCAAAGCGGACCTTGATGCACCCGCGCCCGACACCGTCATTCCTGACCTGAAATCCGCGCTGAACCCGCAGGATCTGGTGGTTCCCGAGGGGCTGGATTTCTCGACCTACGATTTTACCCTGTCAGGTGAGCCGCACCGCATGTCGGACTACGAAATTGGCGAGACCATTGACCATGTGGACGGTGTCACCATCGAAGAAGCCGAACATATGATGGCAACCCGGCTGTGGCAGAATACCTCTAAGGTGCATTTTGACGTTACAGCGCGGCCCGAGGGGCGGCTGATCTATGGCGGACACGTTATTTCAATGGCGCGGGCGTTGTCGTTCAACGGCTTGGCCAACGCGCAGATGATCGTGGGGCTGAATGCCGGTGCCCATGCCAATCCCTGTCTGGCGGGACAGACCGTGCGCGCATGGTCCGAAGTGCTGGACAAGGCGGAGACCAAAGCGCCTGGAGTGGGCGCGATCCGTTTGCGTCTTGTTGCGACAAAGGGCGGCGCGCCGTTCGAATTGAAAGGTGAGACCGGCAAGTACAACCCGGATGTTCTGCTGGATCTGGACTACTGGGCGCTGATGCCGCTTTGAACATCCAAGAGAATCTATCAGGTTTTCACGGGCGGGAGGCCTATGCGCGAGGTGTCGCTTGGTTAGCGCCTAAAGTGTGATCACACGTCGCCATCGCGTGATCACAAAGCCGCTTATTTGCAGCAAATGCGCCAAAAAACCGCGCCTGCGGCATCGACGAATGGGTGACAGCGCGTGAAAACCCTCTAAAACCACCGATAACGGATATAGACCGAAGGACTGTGCCATGGCCGACGTGAACCGGGGCAATCGCCCGCTCTCACCCTTCATGATCGGGCAGTATTACCGCCCGCAAATGACCTCGATTTCCTCGATCATGGTGCGCATCACCGGCATCGCATCGCTGGGGACCGCAGCTCTGCTGGTGATCTGGCTGCTCTGCGCGGCGACGTCGCCGGATGCCTTTGCGGTGATCGACGGTTTCCTGACCAGCTTTGTAGGTGACATCCTTATGCTGCTGGCCAGCTGGGCCATTTGGTATCACATGCTGGGTCGTCTGCGGCACGTGATCTGGGATCTTGGGTACTTCGTTGAAATCGAAGCGTCCGAGATGATGGGGGCCGTGATGTTTATCGGCGCGACGGTTATGGCGATCTTTACCGCCATCGTGGTCTGAGGAGACAGATATGCAATTTCTGACGGATCGTAAGCGCGCACAGGGTCTTGGCTCCGGCCGCACCGGCACGCAGTTTCACAAGCGTATGCTGGGCACCTCGATGGCACTGGTGGTACTGGTGCCGCTGTTTGTCTTTACCTTCGGGGCTGGTCTGGGTGGATCGTACGAAGAGGTGCTGGCCTATTTCTCGCGCCCTTGGCCTGCGATTATCACCGCGCTGATGCTGGTGGTGGGTGTGATCCACTTCAACGGCGAAACCCAGGAGGCGATCGAGGATTACGTTCACGGCACCAAGGGCAAACTGCTGTCCATGGCTGTCAACGCGCTGTCCTATGTGCTGATCGCCGCTGGCCTGTTCGCCTTGGTGAAGCTGGCGCTGTAAAATTTTTCGGGCAGGTCCGCCAAGCGCTGGATCGCCCCCAGATACGAGGCTGAGATATGGCTGAATACACATACGAGACGCATGACTATGACGTCGTGGTGGTGGGTGCCGGTGGTGCGGGCTTGCGCGCGACGCTGGGCATGGCAGAGCAGGGGCTGCGCACAGCCTGCGTGACCAAGGTTTTCCCGACCCGTTCGCACACTGTTGCGGCGCAGGGCGGGATCGCCGCGTCCCTGTCCAACATGGGCCCGGATAGCTGGCAGTGGCACATGTATGACACGGTCAAAGGCTCGGACTGGCTGGGCGATACCGACGCGATGGAATACCTCGCCCGTGAAGCCCCCAAAGCTGTTTATGAGCTGGAACATTACGGCGTTCCGTTCTCCCGCACCGAAGAGGGCAAGATCTACCAGCGCCCCTTTGGCGGCCATACCACCGAATTCGGCGAAGGCCCGCCGGTCCAGCGGACCTGTGCCGCAGCCGACCGCACCGGCCACGCCATTCTGCACACGCTGTACGGCCAGTCGGTGAAGGAAAAGGCCGAGTTCTACATCGAATATTTCGCCATCGACCTTCTGATGGAAGACGGCGTTTGCAAGGGCGTGCTGTGCTGGAAGCTCGATGACGGCACCTTCCACGTCTTCAACGCAAAGATGGTTGTGCTGGCGACCGGCGGTTACGGCCGTGCTTACTTCTCTGCGACGTCGGCGCACACTTGCACCGGCGACGGTGGCGGTATGGTGGCCCGTGCGGGGCTTGCGCTGCAGGACATGGAGTTTGTGCAATTCCACCCGACCGGGATCTACGGGTCCGGCTGTCTGATCACCGAAGGCGCGCGTGGCGAGGGTGGTTATCTGACCAACTCCGAAGGTGAGCGTTTCATGGAACGCTACGCGCCGACCTACAAGGACCTCGCCCCGCGCGATTATGTCTCGCGCTCCATGACCATGGAAATTCGCGAAGGTCGCGGTGTCGGCAAAGATGGGGATCACATTCACCTGAACCTCAGCCACCTTCCCGCGGAAGCCTTGGCGGAACGTCTGCCGGGCATTTCGGAATCGGCCAAGATCTTTGCCGGTGTTGATGTCACGAAGGAGCCGATCCCCGTTCTGCCGACCGTGCATTATAACATGGGCGGCATTCCGACGAACTACTGGGGCGAAGTGCTGAACCCGACCGCCGAAGATCCCACCGCCGTGGTGCCGGGTCTGATGGCCGTGGGCGAAGCGGGCTGTGCATCGGTGCACGGTGCGAACCGCCTCGGGTCCAACTCGCTGATCGACCTCGTGGTGTTTGGCCGCGCAGCCGCCATTCGTGCCGGCAAGGTTGTCGACCGCGAGGCGGCAATCCCGACGGCACCCAAAGCCGAGATCGACAAAGCCTTCGACCGGTTCGACGGTCTGCGCTACGCGAAGGGCGCAACGCCCACTGCGGAACTGCGCCTTGAGATGCAGAAAACTATGCAGGCGGATGCCGCTGTTTTCCGCACCGCCGAAACCATGGCCGAGGGTGTCGAGAAGATGACAGCCATCGCGGGCAAGATGGGCGATCTGAAGGTCACCGATACCTCGCTGGTGTGGAACTCGGACCTGATGGAAACGCTCGAACTGACGAACTTGATGCCGAACGCTCTGGCCACCATCGTCGGTGCCGAAGCGCGCAAGGAATCCCGTGGCGCCCATGCGCATGAGGATTTCACCGAGCGTGACGACGAGAACTGGCGCGTGCACACGGTCGCACGTGTCGACGCCGATAAGGTGGAGCTGTCCTATCGTCCGGTGATCGTGGACCCGCTCACAACCGAGGATCAAGGCGGCATCGAGCTCAAGCGGATCGCACCGAAGGCGCGGACGTTCTGATGCGGGTGTTGGCGATCTCTCTGGCACTTTTGACGGCATCTGCCGGTGCGGCCTTTGCAGACAAAGGCGCGCTGGCATATTGTCAGGCACAAGCAAACGGGATCGCCTACACGGGCGGTGCAAAAACCGGATATGCTGCGGAATACAACGCAGCGGTCGAGGCATGCCTTTACGGACAATCGCGTCCCGCACGGCATGCGCAGATCGATTTCCGCCAGCCACGAAATACGCCATCCGTTGTCGGGCACTGCCCGCCGGGGATCGGCCCGTTCTATCGGGGGACGCTCTATTGTCTCGACTGATTGCTTGCCTCGCGTTGATCGCTGTCGCGGGCTGTTCTGTTGACCAGCAGGACCAACTGGCCCGCAGCGCGGCACGCTCTGCGATTACGCCGGTCATCACCGAACGTTTCCCCGGTGTGCCGTTGGAGCCGACGCTGGACTGCGTGATCAACAACGCGTCTGCCGTCCAGATCCGTGCCTTGGCACTGGACAGCGTCGGGGGGCCGACCGCTTCCACCGCGGAAATCGTCACCAATATCGTCTCGCAGCCCGAGACCATCCAATGTCTGGCGACCTCCGGCCTGCCAGCCCTGTTTCGATAAGGAGAGAGAAATGGTACAGTTTACCCTCCCCAAGAATTCCAAGATCCGCACGGGCAAGACCTGGCCAAAGCCGGACGGCGCAACCAACGTACGCGCGTTCAAGATCTACCGCTGGAACCCGGACGATGGGGAAAACCCGCGCGTGGATACCTATCATCTGGACATGGATGACTGCGGCCCGATGGTTCTGGACGCGCTGATCAAGATCAAGAACGAGATTGATCCGACCCTGACCTTCCGCCGCTCCTGCCGCGAGGGGATCTGTGGGTCCTGTGCGATGAACATCGACGGCATCAACACGCTGGCCTGCATCTACGGCCTCGACGAGGTTGAGGGCGATGTCAAAATCTACCCGCTGCCGCACATGCCGGTGGTCAAGGACCTGATCCCCGACCTGACGCATTTCTACGCCCAGCACGCGTCGATCATGCCGTGGTTGGAAACCAAAACGAACCGCCCCGCCAAGGAATGGAAGCAGTCCATTGAGGACCGCAAAAAGCTTGATGGCTTGTACGAATGTGTCATGTGCGCATCCTGTTCGACCTCCTGCCCGTCGTACTGGTGGAACGGCGACAAATACCTCGGCCCGGCAGCGCTGCTTCATGCCTATCGCTGGATCATCGACTCGCGCGATGAGGCGACGGGCGAACGTCTCGACCAACTGGAAGACCCGTTCAAACTGTACCGCTGCCACACCATCATGAACTGCACAAAGACCTGCCCGAAGGGTCTGAACCCGGCAAAAGCCATCGCAGAAATCAAGAAGATGATGCTGGAACGCGCTGCGTAAACGCGCATCACTTAGGCATTCTGAACCCCGTCAGCCTTTGGGCTCGGCGGGGTTTTGCATGCTATGTGCCTACCACATAACGCGTTTGCAATTTCTTCGGATGTGATCGGGCTGCGTCAGGCGTACATCCCTGCGCGGGGAGGATCGACGCGAGAAAGGTCAATCCGATGCAGGACACTACCAAAACAGCTGCCGAACGCGCTCTGGAAGATTTGGATCAGGCGTTTGCCTATTACACCCCGGAACCGCGCCCCGAAAGCACAGCCCCCGTTTACGAAGATCTGCCCGAAGCGGCGTGATCGGGCTTGCCCGACCGGTGGGAGGGGGTAGCTTCAGCCTATGTTGATCCCCTTCCTCCTGATCGCAGCCTTTGTGCTGTTGCTGATTTTCAATCGGCCCGAGACGCGTCATTGTCGGTGGCGCGAACACCGGCAAGATGTGGATGTCGGGTGGCGGTGTATTCATTGCGGGGCGGAACAGAGTTTGCCCTACGGGACCAAGCCGACAATCTGCTATCGTGCAAGTAAATAGGGACACTGGCCTTGGGCTGGCCTGCGAAATGTGTTGATCTCCGGTGGCGATATTTAGAAAGGCCGCCCGATGTCCATTCCCCCCGATGCAGAGGCGCGCCGCGCCATTCCTCCGGTCATCTGTTATCCGAATGAAACACTGCCACAGGTCGATCTGCCGCTGTATCAGGCGGCACTGGCCGAGGCTGTTGTTGTCTCTCGTCACATTGCCGCGCCGCGTGACGCCTGCAGTTTCGAGGTCGAGGCCGGTCAGTTTTTCCGTATTCTGTGTTCCGAAACACCGCAGGTGGGTGACCTGAACCTGTGGAACCGGGATGATTTGTCCGAACGATTTTACTCCGGCAAAACGCGGGCTTTGCATGGCAGTCACGTGACCACGGGTGATCGCCTTTGGTCGAGCTTTCCGTCGCTGCGTCCGATGGCCACCTTGGTCGAGGACAGCTTGGATTGGTACGGCAGGGACAGCTTTGGTGGCTCCGTGCATGACGTGATCGGCACCAGATGCGACCCCTACACCCATAATTTGCTGGCGGGCGGGGACTACCATCATTGTTGTCATTCGAATCTGACGCGTGCCTTGGCGGATGCGAAAGGGCTGTCCTTGACCGAGGCCGAACCGCATGTGCACGACGTGTTGAACGTCTTTATGTGCACAGGGTTCACGCAGGACACTGGTCAGTATTTCATGAAGGCCAGCCCCGTGCGGGCAGGGGACACGTTAACCTGTTTCGCAGAGATCAATTTGCTGGGGGCGTTGAGCGCTTGTCCGGGCGGGGATTGCGGGTCCGAGCATAGTTCTGACGTGGCCCAATGCGGTCCGCTGGTGGTCGAAGTTCTGTCGCCGCCGGATGGCGCCTTGGGGGATTGGCAGTCACCCGCGGCGAACGGGTACAACCGTCGCCACGGGCGTTAGTGTTTAGCCTTAATCAGGCAAAGGCCGCGTCCAAAGCGATCTCCACCATATCGCCAAATGAACGTTCGCGGTCTTCTGCCGGCAGCGCCTCATGCGTGAGCAAGTGGTCCGAAACCGTCATGACAGCCAAGGCGCGCACGCCGTGACGCGCGGCCACGGTATAAAGCTCGGCGGCCTCCATTTCGACGCCGAGAATACCGTGACGCACCATCTGTTCATTCAGATCGGGACGCTCGTCGTAGAAAACGTCCGACGAATAAATGCCACCAACATGCACCCCAGTGTCTTTTTGGCGCGCGCTTGCGACAGCGGCCTCCAAAAGCGGGTAATCTGCACAGGGGGCATAATTGATCTCGCGGAATATTCCCGACGATGGCGTGGATAGTGTGGTCGCCGTCATTGCAATGACAACATCGCGGATTTTGATGTGCTTTTGCATCGCGCCGCAGGATCCAATCCGGATCAGCGTGCGCGCACCATAATCACGGATCAGTTCATTGGCGTAAATGGACAGGCTGGGCATTCCCATACCGGAGCCCTGAAAGGTCACGCGGTGGCCTTTCCAGGTTCCGGTATACCCCAACATGCCACGTACGCGGTTTACGCAGGTCGCATCGTCAAGAAATGTTTTGGCCGCCCATTCCGCGCGCAGTGGATCGCCCGGCATCAAGACGGTTTCCGCAATGTCACCTGCGGCAGCACCGATGTGAATAGTCATTGAGGCTCTCTTACAGTGCCATATCGTCGAGCGATTTGCCCTGATCCAAAGCCTCGATCAGCCAGTTGGGCTTGCGGCCGCGACCGGTCCAGGTTTGCGAGGGATCCATCGGGTTGGCGTATTTCGGGCTGCCCTTGGTGCTTTTGCCACCGGCTTGGACAACGTCTTCGAGAGAAAAGCCATATTCTTTTGCAGCAAGCTCAGCCGCGCGCTTTGCCTCGGCCATACGACGGGCATCAACGGTCTTCAGCGCCTTTTGCGCATCGGAAATCAGTTTCTGCAGCTCTTCGCGCGACATGTTTTCGAGGTTTTCCAAGGGATGTTCCTTTCGTTGTGGTTTCAGCCGCTTTACGCAAGGTTCAGCTTTAAGGGAAGGTATAATAACGGACAGGTTAACGAAAGATTTACGTTTTCGGTGGGAAAGGAAGGCGCGGATAATGGCTTATGCTAATTCGCGTCAGTATAGCTTTCCAATTGCTTTTCTTGTGTTGCGTGTTTTCTAGTCTGGTGATTTTTGAGGTCGCCAAAAACAAAAGGACGAGGAATGCCCTCGCCCTTGAAAATAATTCCACGCAGTTATCGATAGTTAACCAGCATTCACCTCAACCGGCTCTACCAAGTGGACGATGTCTTTCATAATTGCGTTAAGCTCGAAATCCTTTGGCGTGTATACCTTGGAGACTCCCATAGATTTCAAACGCGCTGCGTCTTCATCCGGAATAATGCCACCGACGATGACTGGAATGTCATCCAGATTTGCAGCCTTCAAGCGCAGCATCATGTCCTCGACCAGCGGGATGTGCGAGCCGGACAAGATAGACAGACCAATAACATGCGCCCCGTTGCGCGCTGATTCGACAATCTGCTCGGGTGTCAGGCGAATGCCTTCGTAATCGATGTCCATGCCACAATCCCGCGCGCGAAAAGCGATCTGCTCTGCGCCGTTTGAATGCCCATCCAGACCGGGTTTGCCGACCAGAAAACGCAACCTTTGGCCCAATTTGTCCGAGACGCTGTTTACCATCTCGCGCAATTCATCCAGTCCTTCGGTTTTGTTGGACATGGCGCGGGAAACGCCGGTCGGCCCACGGAATTCGCCATGAACCTGGCGCATTTCGCCGGCCCATTCCCCTGTCGTGACCCCCGCTTTCGCGCATTCGATCGAGGCCGGCATAATATTCTCCCCCGCGTTCGCAGCAGCACGCAGACGTTCCAACGTAACCTCGACAGCATTTTCATCCCGACTGTCTCGCCATTGGACCAAGCGCGCGGTTTGCTCTTTTTCGACAGCGGGGTCGACGACCATTATCCCACCGTCCTCGCCCATCAACGGTGACGGCTCGCCTGTTTGCCATTTATTGACGCCGACCACGATAGTTTCTTCACGTTCGATCCGATTGAGACGATCCGCATTTGAATCGACGAGGCGCGCTTTCATATATTCAATCGCGCCGATCGCTCCGCCCATGGAGGCGATATTCGCGAGTTCGGCGCGCGCACCTGCCTTGAGGTCTTCGACCTTGGCATCAATAACGGGGTTGCCATCAAACAGATCGCCATATTCCAGCAGGTCCGTTTCGTATGCCAAAATCTGCTGCATACGCATCGACCATTGCTGGTCCCACGGGCGCGGCAAACCGAGCGCCTCATTCCATGCCGGCAATTGAACGGCTCTTGCCCGCGCCTTTTTCGACAGGGTCACAGCCAGCATTTCAATCAGAATGCGATAGACATTGTTTTCAGGCTGTTGTTCGGTCAGTCCGAGGGAGTTCACCTGCACACCATATCGGAAACGACGCATTTTGGGATCGGTGACGCCATATCGGTCTTCGACGATTTCGTCCCACAGATCCACAAACGCCCGCATCTTGCACATTTCGGTGACAAACCGGATGCCAGCATTCACGAAGAAGGAAATGCGTCCGCAAACGGTTGCAAAATCCTCGGCAGGGATGCGCGGCTTCAATTCATCCAGCACCGCAATCGCGGTGGCCAAGGCAAAGGCCAGTTCCTGTTCCGGCGTCGCGCCCGCCTCTTGCAAGTGGTAGGAACACACGTTCATCGGGTTCCATTTCGGCACATTCTTGTAACAGAATTCGGCAACGTCCCCGATCATTTTAAGCGAGGGTTTGGGCGGGCAAATATACGTCCCTCGGCTGAGATATTCCTTGATCAGGTCGTTTTGCACCGTGCCCTGCAGCTTGGATATATCCGCGCCTTGTTCCTCTGCCACCGCGATATACAGGGCCAACAGCCATGGCGCGGTCGCATTAATGGTCATCGATGTGTTCATCTGTTCGAGCGGAATGTCACGGAACAGAGTGCGCATATCGCCAAGATGGCAGACGGGAACGCCGACTTTACCAACTTCGCCGCGCGCCAGAATATGATCGCTGTCGTAGCCGGTTTGCGTGGGCAGATCGAAGGCCACGCTTAGGCCGGTCTGACCTTTCGCAAGGTTGCTGCGGTAGAGTGCGTTGGACTTCTCGGCCGTGGAATGTCCGGCGTAGGTGCGGATCAGCCAAGGGCGATCCTTGCGGGGTTCGGTCATCGGGGCTCCTCCGGCGTCGCGCCGCTTTGCAATCATATTACCTTTTGGGTCGAATATGCGTAATTTTATGACCCTGTCAATTCGCGGCATCGCGGCGATGCAGGTGCAGCATGCCGGAACGCAACGGAAGTTTGCCAGACGGAGGCAGCAACTCCCATCGATAAAGCGCGAGAAACTAGATTTCTGGGTGCGTAAGGTGCTGTGATATATATAATTTTAAGATTTTCTTATCCTAAGGGGGCTCATGGCTCCTGAAAGGTGAGACTTTTCAAGAAGACATAAAATTACAAAAAAGGTCTAACAGTAGTTGCAATATTTCGTGCCCAGTCGTACCTCTATCCCAGAGCTGCGATTCTGCGGATGCGAAATGCAGCGAAAATCTTCGCCAGAACCCGAGGGGAGGCCGCTATGGCATTGGATCAGCAAACGGGCATCGCCCAGTACGACGCACCCGAAAAAGACCTGTATGAAATCGGCGAGATGCCCCCGATGGGCTACGTGCCGAAAAAGATGTACGCATGGGCGATCCGTCGTGACCGTCATGGTGCGCCCGACACATCCTTTGAGGTCGAGGTGGTCGATACCTGGGAGATCGACAGCCACGAGGTGCTGGTTCTCGTTATGGCCGCTGGCGTGAACTACAACGGTGTTTGGGCTGGTCTGGGCCAGCCGATTTCGCCCTTCGACGTGCACGGTGACCCATACCATATCGCGGGGTCTGACGCCTCTGGCATCGTTTGGAAGGTGGGCGACAAGGTTAAGAACTGGAAGGTCGGCGACGAGGTCGTGATCCATTGCAACCAAGATGACGGCAACGACGAAGAGTGCAACGGCGGCGATCCGATGTTTTCTCCGACGCAGCGCATCTGGGGCTACGAGACTGGCGACGGCTCTTTCGCCCAATTCACCAAGGTGCAGGCGCAGCAGTTGATGCCGCGGCCCAAGCATCAGACGTGGGAGGAAAGCGCCTGCTATACGTTGACCCTTGCGACCGCCTATCGGATGCTGTTCGGCCACCACCCGCATGAGTTGCGTCCCGGTCAGAACGTTCTGGTCTGGGGGGCGTCTGGTGGTCTGGGCTCTTACGCGATCCAGTTGGCCAACACGGCAGGCGCCAATGCCATCGGGGTGATCTCTGATGAATCCAAGCGTCAGTTTGTTCTGGACCAAGGGGCGAAGGGCGTCATCAACCGCAAGGATTTCAACTGTTGGGGCCAGTTGCCGACGGTGAACTCGCCCGAATATAACGAGTGGCTGAAAGAAGCGCGCAAGTTCGGCAAGGCAATCTGGGACATCACCGGCAAGGGCGTGAACGTCGATATGGTGTTTGAACACCCCGGCGAGGCGACATTCCCCGTCTCTACCCTTGTGGTGAAAAAGGGCGGCATGGTGGTGATTTGTGCGGGAACCTCCGGTTTCAACACCACTTTTGACGTGCGCTATATGTGGATGCACCAAAAGCGCCTGCAGGGCTCTCACTTTGCGAACCTGAAACAAGCGGCCAGTGCAAACCGGCTGATGATCGAACGTCGTCTTGATCCCTGCATGTCCGAGGTGTTCCCGTGGGAGCAAATCCCCGACGCGCACATGAAGATGATGCGCAACGAACATAAGCCGGGCAACATGTCTGTGCTGGTGCAGGCACCCAAGACCGGTCTGCGCACGCTTGAGGATTGCCTTGAGGCGCGCAAGTGATCTGACGGCCGGAACAGCCAAATCTGCGCCCGCGAATCGTAGCCCGGTTCGCGGGCGTTTGCGTGTCTGGCGCACGGATCACGGTGGACCAATAGCTTACGGCTCCACCCCCTCGCTATTTTTGGGGAGGAAATTTCCGTGAATGTTCGGAGGCTTCGTCGCCTGCTAGAGTGTTGTTAATGGATCGTTAACCACTTGGAGATGAGGCTGGCCATGGGACATGACTGGATTTTGGACGTGTTGACCGACCTGAAAACCTTCGCGCGTGCAAACGGGATGTCCGGCCTTGCCGCGCAGCTTGACGATGCGTCATTCGTGGCTCAGGCCGAGATCACGTCCCTCGCCGAGGACAACGGGATTGGGCTTTTTACGAAACGCGCCGCAGCTGGACGGGCTGATCGAGCGACTGGAATCCGCCAAGGGGCTGGAGGATCTTCAACAGCTTATTGAAGAGCTGCGGGACGAATACGGCGTTGACCATATTGTCTACCATTGGGTGAACAGCTCGGGCGAGCAATATGGATGCGGCACCTACGATCTTGAATGGGTCAATCACTACGTCGAGAAAGGGTATCTGCGGATCGATCCGGTGATTCAGGGCTGTTACCAGCGGTTTCATCCCGTGAACTGGAAGCGTCTGGATTGGTCCAGCAAATCTGCGCGCGCTTTTCTTGAAGATGCCATTGCCCATGGCATCGGCAATCAGGGCTATTCCATTCCGATCCGTGGCCCCAACGGGCAGTTTGCCCTGTTCAGCCTTTCACACAACTGTTCCGATAATGAGTGGGAGCGCTTTACCTCGGACAATCGCCGCGACCTGATCCTGATGGCGCATTACTTTAACTCCAAGGCGCTGGAGTTTGAGCCGGGCCGCACCCCTGATCCCGCGCAGCCGCTGTCCCCGCGCGAGATCGAGGCGATGACCCTGCTTGCCATCGGCTACAACCGGGCGCAGGCGGCGGACACATTGTCGATCTCGGAACATACGTTGCGGGTGTATGTGGAAAGCGCACGTCACAAACTGGGCGCTATGAACACAACCCATGCCGTGGCCCGCGCGCTCAGCCGGGGCGTAATTGTCGTATAAGTCGGACAAGGTTTGTTAACGAAACCTTACAGGGGCGCGCGCTCGCGCAGAAAACGTTTAACCGCGTAAATCGCAGGGTTCTTGCACAAGATCCAACGTGTGAGGGACACTGAAATGATCCGCTATATCTACGGCAACGACCTGCATAAATTTCCCAAGCTGGCGCGCACCATGTTTCTGGACCGCGCCGACCAGTTCAAAACCCGCCTGAATTGGGACGTTACCGTCGATGCACGCGGCTTTGAGCGGGACGAATACGACGACGAGAATCCGCTGTATGTTATCTGGGAAAACAGCGACGGCACGCATGGCGGCTCGATGCGTCTGCTTCCGACAGTGGGCCGGACGATGGTAAACGATCACTTTGTGCACCTGACCGACGGTGTGCGGATCGAAAGCCCGCTGATCTGGGAATGCACACGTTTTTGCCTGTCACGAAAGGCATCTCCCGGAGTGGCGGCGGCCTTGATGCTTGCCGGTGGTGAGGTGATGCAGGAATTCGGCATTGCCCACTATGTTGGCGTTTTCGACGCACGGATGGTGCGTATCTACAAGCGCATCGGGTCGTCGCCCGATATTCTGGGGCAAGAGGGCGAGGGGCGCAGCATGATCGCGGTCGGCCTGTGGGAGTTCACACCCGAAGCGCAATCCATGGTGGCCCGCACGGCCAACGTGTCGCCGGAACAATCAAAGCTCTGGTTCGACACCTCCTTTGGCGAGATTGTCGACGAGGCCGCTGTCATCGCAGCCTGACAGGATGGCGAAACGCGCGCAAAGGCGCGTTTCGCATCTGGCCCGTGGCCTGCGACGCAGGTAGGGTGCGCGCCATGTCGAGCACTGCGATCACCTTCTCCGAAGACCAAGCCGAAGCCCACGACCGCGTCAGCGAAATGCTGCGGGCGGCGGGGGTTGATCTGGACGCGGGCTACTGCCTGCCTGCCAAGGAAAGCGACGCCCGCGTCATGGCCCTGATGGGCAAGGCGGGATCGGGCAAAACCATGCTGTTGTCAGAGCTGGTCAAGGCGTTGGAAGCCAATGGCGTCGAGATCGTGTCGGGCGATTACGAAAGCCGCAAGGCGTCCGACAGCCGGACTTTGGCCGTACTGGCCCCGACAAACAAGGCCGCGTCAGTGCTGCGGATGCGCGGGGTGCCTGCAACCACGATTCACCGCATCATTTACAAACCTGTGTATGACCCCGAATACGAAAAGGTGGCCGATTGGTTGACCGGCGAAGGCGATGCACCGGAATTGGACGACCTGTCCGAGGAGGCGCTGGCCCGGGCGCAGGCGTCCTATGAGTTACACAAATCGATCCCTGCGGCCTTGGCTGCGGCTGGCTTGCGCGGGTCGGATTTCATCACCGGCTGGAAACGGCGGGACGAACCGCTGGACATCGGGTTTGTCGATGAATCCTCGATGCTGGATGAAAAGCAATTCGACGACCTGCAAGAGATCTTTCCCAACCTGATCCTGTTTGGCGACCCCGCCCAGCTTGCGCCGGTCGGACAGTCGGGCAAGATGGTGTTTGACGGCATTCCGGACAAACACAAGCTGGAACTGAAACGGGTCCACCGTCAGGAGGCGGACAACCCCATTCTTGATCTGGCGCATGCCTTGGCCGACCCGCAGTTGGGGTTCGAGGACTTCGAACGCATGGTCGAGGATGCGGCGCGCCGCGATGACCGCGTGGTCTACGCCCAACGGGTGGAGGTGGACCTGATGGCCCGCTCGCCCGTTCTGGTCTGGCGCAATGCGACGCGCATCCGCTTGCTCAATGCTTTCCGGCAGGTGCATGGCGCGCCACTCGACAGTCTGCTGCCGGGCGAGCCGCTGATCTGCGATGGTCTGGAATTGCCGCTCAAGCACCGCAAGAAGCGGCTGGATCTGGAGGCGCGCGGACTGATCAAAGGCGCGCAGGTCATCTATCTCGGGCCGGGGCGCAAACCGGGGTTTTCCAAGCTGCACGTCGTAGGCGCGATCGAGCCACAGGTCTCTGCCGCATCTATCGTCAAAATCGAAAAACCTGACGAGGAAGAACCCTTTATCCCCTATGCCGCGCGCATGGGGGCGACCTTTCTGCACGGCGCTGCGGTGACGATCCACAAGGCGCAAGGGTCGCAGTGGGATGACGTTCAGGTCTTTGCGCCGGATCTGTACACGGCCGCGCGCATGGGCCGGATCGAGGCAGGGCAGCCGCTTTGGAAACGTCTGGCCTATGTGGCGATCACCCGCGCGCAATCGCGCCTGCATTGGGTTGTGCGCAATCGTTTGTCGAAACCCACCAACGGGCTGCGGATTGATGATCTGGGCGGAACGCCTGCGCCTTTGGCCTTGGAAATGCAGGGCGAAGACGCGCCGGACTAGGCAGCTTGCCCCATCGCCCTAGCTGGTGATGCAGGGGTTCCTTTCCGTTGGGTCGCGCGCGCAGGTTGTGAAAACTAGTTGCACGCGACCGCGCATCTTGCGCAGGGTAGGGGCCACAGCAGACGGCAAAGGGAGGGCCAGATGCAAGGCATGATGATGCAGATGCCGTTGAGGATCATAGAGATTCTCGACTATGCCGCGACCGCGCACCCCAAGGCAGAAATCGTATCCCAAAGGGTCGAAGGTGACATTCACCGCCAAAGCTATGCGCAGACATTCCGCCGCACCGCGCAACTGGCGCATGGTTTGGCGCGCCTTGGTGTGGGCGAGGCCAAGCGGGTCGCGACGCTTGCATGGAACGGCTATCGCCATTTCGAGCTGTATTACGCCATCAGCGGGATGGGGGCCGTGTGCCACACCATCAACCCGCGTCTGTCGGCGGAACAGATGCTGTATATCATCGGCCATGCCGAGGATAAGGTGCTCTGCGTCGATCTGACCTTTGTGCCGTTGGTCGAGGCGCTGGCCGACCACTTGCCCAAAGACTTGCAGATCGTGGTGATGACGGACGCGGCGCATATGCCGGACAGTGCGCTGCCGTTGATCTGTTACGAGGACCTGCTGGACGGCCAGCCTGAGCAATACGACTGGCCGTTGGTCGATGAAAACGCCGCCGCTGCGCTGTGTTATACCTCTGGCACCACGGGCCACCCCAAGGGCGCGCTGTATACCCATCGCTCGACGGTTCTGCATGCGTTGTTTATTTCCGTTACCTTGCCAAAGTCGCTCAACGAGGGCGCCCGCATCCTGCCCGTCGTTCCGATGTTCCACGTCAACTCGTGGGGTCTGCCCTATGCCGCGCCGCTGGTCGGGGCGTCGCTGGTGATGCCGGGGCCAAAGCTGGACGGCCCGTCGCTGTTCAGCTTGATGGAGGCGGAGGAGGTCACCGCCTCTTGGGGTGTGCCCACCGTCTGGATGGGGCTGCGTGCCGAGGTGGAGGCCCAAGGCAAACCGCCCGCCAAACTGTCCCAGCTTGTGATCGGTGGCTCTGCCGCACCCCGGTCAATGATCGAATTTTTCGACGGGCAAGGCGTGGATGTCTGCCACGCTTGGGGCATGACAGAGATGTCTCCGGTCGGCACGCACGCACAGGTGCCCGCAGGCGTCGATCTGGATCCTGCGGACAGGATCACGCTTAAATCGACCCAAGGGCGCCGCGTCTTTGGCGTGGAAATGAAGCTCAACGATGAGGCAGGCAATGCCTTGCCCCATGACGGCAAAGCCGTGGGCGAGCTGTTCGTACGCGGCAATGCGGTGATCTCGGGCTATTTCAACAATCCCGCAGCGTCTCAGAAAGCCTTTGATGTCGATGGCTGGTTTGGCACCGGCGATGTGGCCAGCATCAGCAGCGACGGGTTTTTGTCCATTCAGGACCGGTCCAAGGATCTGATCAAATCGGGCGGCGAATGGATCTCTTCGATTGATCTGGAAAACATCGCCATGGGCCATCCAAAGGTCACAAGCTGCGCCGTGATCGCCGTGCCACATCCCAAATGGGACGAACGGCCTTTGTTGGTGGTGGTGCCAAGGGACGGCGGCCCGACCTTGGACGAAATCCATGCCATGATGCTGGAGCATGTCGCCAAATGGCAGCTTCCCGATGCGATGGAGTTCGTCGATGAACTGCCCCTGACAGCAACCGGCAAGGTGTCAAAGCTGACCCTGCGCCAAAGGTTCGATGGATACGAGCTGCCTGATGCTGGCTGATGATCTGCGCGTCATGCCCCCGCGCGAAAGCGACTGGTTCACGCTGGACGCCGCGCGGGTCCGCGCGTTTGCCGACGCCACCGAGGACTGGCAGCCCATTCATCTCGATGATGAGATGGCCGCGCAGACGCCGTTTGGCGGGACAATCGCGCATGGGTTTCTGACCCTGTCGATGCTGTCGGCCATGTCCTATCAGGTGATTTATGGGCTGTCGGGCATCGCCTCTTCGGTAAACTACGGTTTCGACCGCATCCGCTTTGTCTCGCCCGTCAGGGTGGGGCAGCGGGTCCGAGGACGGTTTTCCATCGCTGGCGTAGACGAGGCAGAGGACGGCGCGCCGTGGCTTGACGTGCATTGGGATGTCGAAATCGAGATCGAAGGGGCGGACCGGCCTGCGCTGGCCGCCAATTGGATCACACGTTTCTATCTGGCTGCGCCCTAGGCCATCCGCGCCATAGGGGCAGACCTGTCTTGGGGAGGAAGACATGGATCTGGGAATGACAGAGCGGGTGAAACCGCTGGTCGAGGCCGTGCGCCGCATGATCGAACAGGAAATCGCGCCGCTGGATGCGGAATTCCACGCCGAAGTGGGCAAGCATCCGCAAGGGCGGTTTCACCACACGGACCGCCAGCTTGAGATCCTTGATGGTCTCAAACGCAGCGCCCGCGCAAAGGGGTTGTGGAACTTCTGGCTGACGGATTCGGACCGCGGCTACGGGCTGAGCACGGTGGAATACGCCTATTTGGCCGAGGAAATGGGCAAGGTGTCCATCGCGGCAGAGGTCTTTAACTGCAACGCGCCCGATACCGGCAACATGGAGGTGCTGGAACGCTACGGCGCGGACTGGATGAAAGAGCGCTGGCTGGGACGTCTGCTGGAGGGGGAGATCCGCTCCGCCTACGTGATGACAGAGCCCGATGTCGCGTCATCGGATGCGGCGCAACTGGCCTTTGAGGCGCGCCGTGACGGGGAACACTACGTTCTTAATGGTGAGAAATGGTGGATCAGCGGGGCAGGGGACCCGCGCTGTGCGCTCTATATCCTGATGGCCTGCACCGACCCACAGGCCGCAAAACACGCGCGCCATACGATGTTTGTCATGGACGCGGACACCCCCGGCATAGAGGTGCTGCGCCCGATGAAAGTGTTCGGTGCCGACGATGCGCCCCACGGGCATATGCATCTGCGGTTTACCAATGTGCGCATCCCTGCGGACAATGTTGTTTTGGGCGAGGGGCGCGGCTTTGAAGTGGCGCAGGGTCGTCTGGGGCCGGGTCGTATCCATCACTGCATGCGTGCCATCGGTCAGGCGGAAAAAGCCCTCCAGATGATGTGCAAACGCGGCCAATCCCGTGAGGCCTTTGGCAAAAAAATCACCGAGCTGGGCGCGAATTACGACGTTATCGCCAACGCGCGGATGGAGATCGAGATGGCGCGCCTGCTGTGCCTGAAGGCCGCGTGGATGATGGACACCGCCGGTGTGCGCGCAGCCCAGCCGTGGATTTCCAAGATCAAGGTGGTGGCCCCGCTGATGGCGGGAAAAGTCATCGACGAGGCGATGCAGATGCACGGTGCAGCGGGGATCAGTCAGGATTTCGATCTGGCGCATATGTGGACCCACGTGCGCACGCTGCGCTTTGCCGATGGGCCGGACGCGGTACACCGCAGGCAGGTGGCCCGTGCAGAGTTGAGGAAATACAAAGATGACTGAAGACGAGTTGCACCGCTTGACTGCATGGCTGGCCGAAACCCTGCCGGAGATCAAAGGCCCCTTTGTGGCCGAGAAATTTGCGGTTGGTCAGTCAAACCCGACGTATCTTTTGCGGGCGCAATCGGGGCTGTATGTGCTGCGCCGCCAGCCTTCGGGGGATCTGTTGCCCTCGGCCCATGCGGTTGATCGTGAATACCGTGTGCAAAAAGCGCTGGAAGGGACGGCGGTTCCGGTGCCGCGCATGCTGGCCCTGTGCGAGGATCACAGCGTGCTGGGCGTGTCGTTTTACGTGATGGATCATGTGGGCGGGCGCAATCTGGTCGACCCGAGCCTGCCGGACGAGACGCCACAGGCGCGGACCGAGATCATCCACGAAATGGCCCGCGTTCTGGCGGCGATCCACTCTGTCGATATCGGCGCGGTGGGGCTGGGGGACTATGGCGCGTCCGGTAATTACTATGCCCGTCAATTGGCGCGCTGGACCAAGCAGTATCGTGCCTCTGCGACGGAGGAACAGCCAGGCATGGACCGGCTGATCGGCTGGCTCGAGACGCATCTGCCCGCCGATGATACGCCGCAGACGCTGGTGCATGGCGACTACCGCATCGACAACATGCTGTTCGCAGAGAATGCGGCCGACTGTGTTGCCGTTCTGGATTGGGAGCTGTCGACGCTGGGCCATCCCTTTGCCGATCTGGCCGGGGTCATCATGCAATGGCAATTGCCGCCGGGCGCAGAGGGGCGCGGTCTGGCCGGTGTGGATCGCGCGGCGCTGGGCCTGCCATCGGATGACGATTTTATCGACGCCTATTGTCAGGCCCGTGGGATCGCGCGGCCCGAGAACTTTGGCTTTTACGTGGCCTTTGCGTTCTTCCGCATGGCGGCGATTTTGCAAGGCGTGAAGAAACGGGCGCTGGACGGCAATGCGGCCAACCCCGAAAAAGGGTTGAAGCTGGGGGCCTATGTGCCCTTGTTTGCAGATCTTGGTTGGGGAGCACGGGACAGCTATGGATGAACGAATGCGCGAAGACCCCTATCCGTTTCAGGCGCATCTGGGCCTGCGGGTTGTGGAATGGTCGCAGGATATGTGCCGGATCGAACTGCCGGTCGCAGATCACCTGATGAACCGGCATGCCAATGTGCATGGTGGGGTCTATGCCTCGGCTCTCGATACCTGCATGGGGTATGCGGGCTGCTGGACCGGCGATCCTGCGCAGGTGCAGCTGTGCCTGACCCTGTCCCTGAATGTGCAGTTCCTGTCGCGCCCCAAGGGGGTGTTGCTGATTGGCCAGGGGCAGCGCACCGGGGGTGGTCGGTCCACGTTTTTTGCCGAGGGGCACATCATGGACGAGACCGGCGAGCTTGTGGCCAAGGGAACGGGTGTGTTCAAATACCGCAGCGGCGGGGGGGCGTGACCCATGACCGGGGCCGCCCGGAGGTGAGGGCGGTATTTAGGTATTTTAACCAAGAAAAAGCAGACAATCGCGGCTACGCTAGGTCTTGTATGATCGCGGGGAGGGCGGCCCAGTCGGCGAATTTGGCGACATGGGGCAGGGCCTCGGGCGGAGATTGGCGGTAGCCTTCGGTAAATAGGATGAACCGCACACCGGCGGCGCGGGCGGTTTCGCAATCGGTTTCACTGTCACCGATATAAAGCGCCTGATCTGCCGGGCAGCCATCGAGCGCGCCGCGCAGCATGGCGGGATCCGGTTTGCGCGTGGGCAGGCTGTCACCGGCGAGGATGTGGTCAAACCATGTGTGCAGGCCGGTGTCGCGCAGCGCGGTCAAGGTCGCCGCGCGGGGTTTGTTGGTGCACAGCGTCAGCCTGTGGCCGGCCTGCGTCAGCCTGTGAAGCGCGGCTGTCACACCGGGGTAGACGCTGTCCGGGCTGTTTGGCGTCGCCACGTAGTGGATCATGGTGCGGTCATAGAGGTCCTGCGCCAAAGTGGAGTCGGCGTCGAGATGTGCCAGAACACGTGTGCACAATGTGGGCAGGCCGCGACCTACGAACTGTGGGGTGTCTGCGCGGGTGATGCCCGGAAGTCCCAGATCAGCCAGACCTGCGCTGACGCAGTGGTGAATGTGTGGCATGCTGTCGATCAGCGTGCCATCGAGATCAAAGGCGAGGGTGGTCACGCCACGGAGGCGCGGATTGCGCGCATGTTGTCACCGTAGGCTTGTGGGGCGTCGACAGAGCCGCCTTTGAAGACTGCGGAACCTGCGACCAGTACGTCTGCGCCGGCCTCGACCACCAGTGGAGCTGTCTCGGGGGTGACGCCACCGTCGATCTGGATGTGGATCTCACGGTCGCCGATCCAGTCGCGGATCGTGCGCACCTTTTGCGTCATATCGATGAACTTCTGTCCGCCGAAACCGGGGTTTACCGTCATCACAAGCACCATGTCCGCCAAAGGCAACAGATCCCGGACAGCTTCGGCCGGGGTGCCGGGGTTCAGCGCGATCCCGGCCTGCATGCCTGCGGCCTTGATCGCCTGAAGCGTGCGGTGGGGGTGTGGGCCTGCCTCGACATGGGCGGTCAGCATATCGGCCCCGGCATCGGCATAGGCATCGATATAGCTGTCGACCGGGGAGATCATCAAATGCACGTCCATGAAGGTTTTGACATGCTTGCGGAACGCTTTGACCGCCGGGGGGCCAAAAGTCAGGTTCGGCACAAAATGTCCGTCCATCACATCCACGTGGATCCAGTCGGCGCCTTCGCGTTCGACGGCCTGAATTTCACGACCGAAGTCGGCAAAATCGGCCGAGAGAATGGATGGGGCGATTTTGACGTTGCGGGAAAAGGCCATCTGGCTGCGCTCCTGTCTGGTTTGCGGGCGGTTTAGTAGCCTGCGCTGCGGTCTACAAGGTGGTGGAGTGTCTCGCCGCGTTCGGCCCGCGCGATATTTGCGGCCACCACCGCTGCGGCGCTGTCCGCCCGTGTGGCAGAAGCAATATGCGGGGTGACGGTGATTTTCGGATGGCTCCAGAAGGGATGGCCGTCGGGCAGCGGTTCGATGCGGAAAACATCAAGCGTGGCGTGACCGACCCGGCCTGTGTCGAGCGCATCCAGCAGTGCTGCGTCATCGATGAGTGGACCGCGTCCCGGGTTCACGATCACAGCCCCGGGCGCAAGCAAGGAAAGGGTCTGCGCATTCAGCGTGTTTTCCGTGGCGGGTGTGTCGGGCAACAGCAAAACGACGATCTGGGCGTTCGTGAGCGCTTGGGTCAGACCGTCGGGGCCGTGGGTGGTTGGATAGGGGAGGGATTTGGGCGAGCGCCCCCAGCCTGTGACGGGAAAGCCCAACTGGGTCAGAGCCTTTGCGCAGGCCTGTCCCAAGGCGCCGGTGCCCAGCATCGCAATGGGCCGGTCCTTGGAAAGGGGCGGAGGGGTGTCGTCCCAGATGCGGTCCGGATTGACGATATGCGCGTCCATCCCGAGGTGGTGGCGCAGCACATGGCCGGTGACCCATTCCACCATTCCCTGGGACAGGCCAGCCTCGTCCACCATGCGGGTCAGCGGGACGTTCAGGGTCGGGTTGTTGATGATGCGTTCCACCCCGGCCCATAGGTTCATGACAGCCTTGAGCCGCGTGAAAGGCGAGAAATCCTGCAACTCCGCATTGGGGGTGTATATGATGTAATCCACCTGCTCCGGGGGAAGATCAGTGGCCAAGGTCGCTTGGATGCCTTGTTCTGACAACGCGGTGGTCAGGAGTGGTTCGTATTCCTGCCATGTCTCGGCGGGGGCTGCGAACAGGATGTTGGGCATGTGGGCTCCGCTTGGGTCAGGAGGTGGGGCAGCTGTGGTCTAGGTATTTGACCCAAGGAAAAGCAGTGGCGCGCGTGAATGGCAAGCGGTTAGCGCGGGCGGTGGACATGGGCGCTTTGGACTAGGCCGAAGGCGAGCATCAGCACCAGCATTGCGGAGCCCCCGTAAGAGACAAGCGGAAGCGGCACGCCAACCACCGGCGCCAGCCCCATGACCATGGACATGTTTACCGCGTAGAACAAAAAGAACGTCAGCCCGATGCCGAGGATAAGAAGCGAGGAAAAGCGATCGCGGTTTTGCAGGGCAGCGGCGATACAGAAGACGAGAACAAGGACGTAGAGGATCAGCAGGGAGACGCCACCGACGAAGCCGAATTCTTCGGCCAGCGTGTTGAAGATGAAGTCGGTGTGTTTCTCTGGCAGGAAATTCAGACGGCTTTGTGTCCCTTGCATGAAGCCACGGCCGGTCCAGCCCCCCGAGCCCATTGCGATCTTGGCCTGGGTGATGTGGTAGCCTGCGCCCAAGGGGTCGGAGGAGGGATCGAGGAAAGTGTCGATCCGGCGGAACTGGTAGTCCTTGAGCAGCTGCCAGTCCGTGCCGCGGGATTCGAACACAGCCCAGATGGCGCCGACGCCTGCGCCGATGACGGTGGCGAAATAGGCCCAATGCACGCCTGCGAGAAACATCATCAGCCCGCCTGCGATCATGAGCAGAAGGGCGGTGCCCAGATCGGGTTGGGACAGGACCAGTGCGGTTGGGGCAAGGATGATGATAACGGGTACAGCCACCCAGATTGGGCGGGAGGTTTTGGACATGGGCAGCCAGTCGTAATAGGCGGCCAGTAGCACGACCAATGCGATTTTCATCAGCTCGGAGGGTTGCAGGCGCATAAACCCGAGGTCGATCCAGCGTTGCGCCCCCATGCCGACGGTGCCGACCAGCTCCACAAGGATCAGCAGCACAAAGGCAAGCGCGTAGAAGACCAGCGACATGTTGCGCCAGAACCAGATCGGCACCAGACCGACCAATATCATGACGGTCAGCCCCAGAGCGTAGCGTTTCATCTGCGGTTCTGCCCATGGGGTCCACGAGCCACCCGCAACCGAGAACAACATCAAAAAGCCGATCCCCGCGACAGCGGACAGCAGCAACACCAGCGCCCAGTTCAGGTGCAGGATCTTGCGCCAGCCGGAGGGGACGGTTTTGATGTTATACTCAAGATAGGTCATGCGATGAAGCTGCCTTGTGTCACGATCAGGCGCGGCTGGCTGTGGTGCGATTTCGGGCAAGCCGGGCGCGGGCCAGACGTTCTTGTTGTTCCTTGATGCGGGCGCGGTCCTTGCTTGGGTAGGCGTCGAGCGGCGGGTCGCCTTTGTAGAGCGCCTGCAAGGTCACGTCACGTCCGATGGGCGCCGCTGTTTTTGACCCGCCAACACCGTGTTCCACCACCACGGAAACGGCGATTTGGGGGGCGTCATATGGGGCAAAGTTCACGAACAGCGCGTGGTCGCGATCCTCCCACGGGTCGGCTTCGGAGGTGATGCGGCTGACCACCTGCGCGGTGCCTGTTTTGCCCGCAAGCCGCATGTTGTCGGCGATGATCCGTGAGCTGTAGGCCGTGCCACGTCGGTCGTTGGACACCGAATACATGCCGCGTTGGACCTGACGCAGGTGGACGGGGTTCAGGCCCAGATCCTCGCCGCCCATATGGGGTGTTTCCACCCCGTCGATGGAGCGTACAAGGCGTGGGCTGATGGATCGCCCTGTGGCAATCCGCGCTGTCATCACCGCAAGCTGCACCGGCGAGGTCAGGACAAAGCCCTGTCCGATGGAGGCGTTGACGCTGTCGCCGATGACCCATTCCGCCCCGCGTTCGCGGCGTTTCCATTCCTTGTCCGGGACCAGCCCGGAGGTCACGGCAGACATGGGCAGATCGTGGGGTTCGCCCAGTCCCAACCGGCGCGCCATGGCGGCGATGCGTTCGATGCCGACTTTCAGGGCGAGCTCGTAGTAGTAGACATCGCAGGAATGTTTCAGCGAGTTTTCAAGGTTCATATGCCCGTGACCGGAGCGCTTCCAGCAGCGGAAGGCGCGGCTGCCGACCTCGAATGACCCGGAACAATAGGCCGTGTCATCCGGTCCGATCAGACCTGCGTCCAAAGCAGCAAGCGCGGTCACCATCTTGAAGGTCGAGCCGGGCGGATAGGCGTCCTGCACGGTTTTCGACGCAAGCGGGCGGTGGTCGTTCAGGTTCAGCGCGTTGAAATCGGTGTGGGAAATTCCGCGCACAAAAAGGTTCGGATCGTAAGACGGGGCCGAGGCGATGGCGAGGATATCCCCCTTTTCAAGGTCCATCACCACGACGGAGGCGCTTTCCTCGCCCAGACGCGCCTGCACGTAGTCCTGCAAATCGGTGTCGACGGTCAGCTGCACATCCGCGCCAGAGGTGCCCTCGCGCCGGTCGAGTTCGCGCATGACGCGGCCCACGGCGTTGACCTCGACACGTTTGGTGCCTGCTTCGCCGCGCAGAATTTCCTCGTGCTTGGCTTCGACGCCGACCTTGCCGATCTGAAAGCGTGGAATGCGCAGCAGGGGGGGCGGGTCCTCATACCGGTTGAGGTCGCGTTCCGACACAGGCCCTACGTAGCCCGCCACATGCGCGTAAAGATCGCGCTGCGGGTACAGGCGGGACAGGCCGACTTCGGTCGTGATGCCGGGCAGAGCGGGGGCGTTAACCGCAACACGGCTGATGTCCTCCCACGACACACGCTCGGCGATGGTGACGGGGATAAAGGGCGGTGTGCGCTCCATCTCGGTGAAGGCGCGGTTGAGGTCGTTTTCGTTCAATTCGATCAACTGCCCAAGATGGGCGATGACACGGTCCACATCGTCGGCGTCCTCGCGCGTCAGCGTGATCCGGTAGGTCTGTTCGTTGTCCGCGATCACCACGCCATTGCGGTCAAAGATCCGGCCCCGCGCCGGTGGCAGCAGGCGGATGTTGATGCGGTTTTCTTCCGCCAGAAGCCGGAATTCATCGGCCTGATCCACCTGCAACTGGTGCATGCGAAACGCCAAGGTCGAGGCAAAACCCACCTGCAGCCCGCCAAGGATCAAGCCACGGCGGGTGATACGGCGGGCGCTGTCGATGGTGTCTTTGGGGCTGCGTCTCATGGTGTGATTGTCCGGTTTTGGGTGTCACAGGCTGCGGCCGGTATGATCGTATTCCCCCGGCGCCGAGCGTCGCACCCCGAAAGCAAGGTAGGACACCGCAGCCACCAGCGGGTAGGCCGCGACGGTCATACCATATTGTATCAGCACGAGGGACAGCATTCCCGGCGAAATAATCAAAACTGCGAGAACCAGCCGATAGGCCAGCGTCGTTGCCAGCAAAATCGCACTAAAGCTGATCCATTCAGCGACAAAAGTGTTCTCGCGCACGTAACGGCCACGGGATTTGCAGAACTCCGATGCGATCAGCACCAGCAGCGCCCACAAGCCCGGCGGGCGCTGGAACAGCATGTCCGCCAGCAGCATCACCGCCGCAATCGACAGCGCGGGCACATAGTCGGGGCGGCGAATGGCCCAGGCGAGCGTGAGCGCGGTCAGCAGATCGGGACCGGCCAGACCCTCTGGCATGATGCGGATCGGCATGAGCTGCGCGAACATGATCCCGAGCGCCAGCAGGGGATACAGCGCGCGCATGAACCAAAGACGCGAGGGGCTGTTCTCAGCCATCTGAGGCGGTCTCCGGCGGGTCCACGGGCGCAGGTTCAGGGGCGGTGTCGGGCAGGTTTTCCGGCAGGATCAGGCCCGATGGCGTGGACACGCGGCGCGCGCCATGGTCGCGCAACACACGCAGAAATTCCAAACGCTCGTAATCGGCGGCAAGCCGGACGCGCAACCGCCCACCGGGGTCTTGGGCCACTTCGCCGATCAGCAGACCGGGCGGAAAGACCTCGCCGTCGCCAGAGGTCACGATCCGGTCGCCGGGGCGCACCATATCCGGGTTTTCCAGAAAATCGATGGGTGGCGCGCCGGTGTTGTCGCCGGTGATCAGGGCGCGTTGGCCCGATGGCTGGATTTCCGCAGGGATGCGGCTGGTGGCATCGGTCAGCAAGATCACGCGGCTGGTGTTGTTGCCCACACCGGACACCCGTCCAACCAGACCGATCCCATCCATCGTGGCCCAGCCGTCGACGATCCCATCGCGGGAGCCCACATTGATCAGCGCAGACTGGCGGAACGGCGACCCCGAATCGGCGAGAACCACGGCGGTGATATAGGTCAGCTGCGGATCCAGCCGCACGTTATTGAGATCCCGCAGTCGGGCATTTTCCTGTTCCAGCTGCAAAGCTGCCTCTTTCCACGCGGTCATCTGCCGCAATTCGCGGCGAAGCTCGTCGTTTTGCTGTGCGAGACGCTGATAGCTTTGCAGATCGCGGAACAGGTTGATCGTGCCGGTCACGGGGGCCATGGCCCAGTCCATGTTCGGCACAACGCGGTCGATGACCTGCGCGCGGATCCGCTCCATCCGCGGGGAATCGATCCGCCAGACCAAAAAGATACCCACGAGCACAATCACCAGAACCGCCAGAAGCAAACGCTTGAGCGGTGTGGCGAAATCGTCAGAGGAGTTGCGGTCGCTGGCCATGGGGCAGGTTACCGGAACATAAGGGACAGGAGCAAGACAGCGGGGTCAGGGCGCGCCCAGCGGGGCACGCCCATGCCTGTCAGCTGTCGTAGTCAATCGCGTGGCGCAGTTGCTTTTCGTATTCCAGCGCCTTGCCGGTTCCCAAAGCCACGCAGTTCAGCGATTCATCGGCGATGGACACCGCCAGTCCGGTCTGCTCGCGCAGCGCCAGATCAAGATCACCCAGCAGCGCGCCACCGCCGGTCAGCATCACGCCACGGTCGACAATATCCGCCGCCAGATCCGGAGGGGTTGCCTCCAGCGCGGTCATCACCGCCTCGCAGATCGCCTGCACGGGTTCCGACAGCGCCTCGGCCACCTGTGCCTGACTGATTTCGGTCTCCTTCGGGACACCGTTCAGCAGGTCGCGGCCACGGATCTGCATCGAGGAGCCGCGCCCGTCGTCGGGCATCCGCGCCGTACCGATAGAGGTTTTGATCCGCTCGGCGGTGGATTCCCCCACCAACAGGTTCTGCTGGCGACGCAGATAGTTGATGATCGCCTCGTCCATGCGGTCACCGCCGACGCGGACCGAGCGGGCGTAAACGATATCACCAAGGCTCAGCACCGCGACCTCGGTTGTGCCGCCGCCGATGTCGACGACCATGTTGCCGGTGGGGTCGGTGATCGGCATGCCTGCGCCAATCGCAGCCGCGATAGGTTCCGCGATCAGCCCGGCCTTGCGCGCGCCTGCAGACAACACCGACTGGCGGATCGCCCGCTTTTCCACAGGTGTCGCACCATGGGGGACGCAGACGATGATTTTGGGTTTCGAGAAGGTGGACCGGCGGTGCACCTTACGAATGAATTCCTTGATCATGGCTTCGGCGGTGTCGAAGTCGGCAATCACGCCTTCGCGCATGGGGCGGATCGCTTCGATCGAACCGGGGGTCCGGCCCAGCATCAGTTTGGCGTCCTCACCCACGGCGAGCACTTTTTTCTGACCGTCCTTGATGTGGTATGCGACCACCGAAGGTTCGGAAAGCACGACGCCCTTTCCCTTAACGTAGACCAGCGTGTTCGCGGTCCCAAGGTCGATGGCCATGTCCGAAGAGAACATGCCCAAGAGTCCATCCATGCCAAACATTCTTTACTGCCTCATTGCGCCGACCGCGCCCAAAGACCCAATGCCTGCGCGCCTATTGCCTGAAGGGGCCGCGACTCCGTCAGGGGTGCGACCGCGCTTCTTATAGGCGCGGGATGCGGCAGGCGAAAGAGGCACAGCCCGTCAAATCAGCGGGGAATTGCCGCAAGATGGCGCGACGCAGGGTGATTTCAATGCAACGGCTGTGAAATGATGCGCGCGGCTGTCGGTTTTGTGCAATCGAAGGTCGGGCGCGCCCCGCGCCGGATTGCAGGTCCGCTATGAAGGATGGGAACAAGATCCAAAGCCGGAGCGTCGTCCGATGAAAACCCATGTCAAAGCCCTTGTCGTCGGTGGTGGCGCCGTCGGCACATCCATTGCCTATCATCTGGCCCGCGCGGGCTGGCAGGATGTGATGCTGCTCGAACGCGACGAGCTGACATCGGGGTCCACATGGCATGCGGCGGGCCTGCTGCCCTATTTCAACATGTCCTATGCGACGACCCACATCCACGACTACTCCATCAAGTTTTACAAAACGCTGGAAGAAGAGACCGGACTGGATGCGGGCTTTTTCGTGGTGGGCAACCTGCGCATGGCCCAGACCGACGAACGGATGGACGAATACCGCGTCTATGCGACCACGGCGGAAACCTGCGGTGTGCCGTATGAATGGATGACCCCGGCGCAGATTTCCGAACGCTGGCCGCTGATCCGCACCGACGATCTGAAGGGGGCGATCTATCACCCCACGGATGGCTACATCAATCCGGCGGATGTGACGATGGCCATGGCCAAGGGCGCCCGCCAGCGCGGCGTGACCATTGAGCGCAAATGGCAGGTCGACGGCTACGAATGGACCGGCTCTGAATGGCGCGTGACCGTCACCAAGATGGTTGAGAAGGGGGGCAACCTTGTCCCCTCGGACGAGCAGCAGGTGATCACAGCGGAGCATGTGGTGACCGCCACCGGCAACCACGCGCAGCGCACCGCCCAGCTTTTGGGGATTAAGATCCCCGCCATCCCTGTTGAGCACCAGTTCATTGTCACCGAACCCGACCCCGAGCTGGTGAAATACCGTGAAACCAATGAACAGCATCCGGTGATCCGCGACGCGGACGCCAAGTGGTACGTGCGCGAGGAGCGCGGCGGCTGGATCCTTGGGCCTTATGAACGCAATGCGCCCGCGCGCTTCCAATACGGTGTGCCCGACAGCTTCCGCGCGGATCTTTTCCCGCTGGATCTGGAACGCATCGAAGAAGAATACATGTCGATGATCCATCGTCTGCCGTCCTCGGAGACCGTGGGACTGAAGGACGATTTCAACGGCCCGATCTGCTACACTCCCGACGGCAACCCGCTGATCGGCCCCGCGCCCGGTCTGCGCAATATGTGGCTGGCCGAAGGGTTCTCGTTCGGCATCACCGCCGCGGGCGGCGCGGGCTACTACCTTGCGCAGATGATGGTCGAAGGCGAGGCCGAGATCGATATGGCGAGCCTTGACCCCAAGCGCTACGGCGATTGGCAGACCGTCGATTGGGCCGTGGCCAAGAACGAAGAGGCGTATGAGCACGTCTACATCCTGCACCATCCGGATGAGGAACGCCCGGCGGCCCGCCCCTTGCGCACCTCGCCTGCCTATGACCGGCAGGCGAAACTGGGCGCGCAATTCGGCATGGTCGGCGGCTGGGAGCGGCCCAACTACTACGGCCCGCTGGATGCGCCAGAGAATTTTGACCACGACGCGCGGTCCTTCCGGCGCGGCGGCTGGTGGCAATACGCGGTGGACGAGGCGAAGGCCGTGCGCGAAGGCGTCGGCCTGATCGACGCGACCGCATTCGCCAAACACACGGTCAAAGGGCCGGGTGCGACCGAATTCCTCGACCAGTTCACCTGCAACAAGCTGCCCAAAGTGGGCCGCATTAACCTGACCTATGCGCTGACGTCCAAGGGGACGACCCGCACCGAATACACCATCGTCCGCAATGGCGAGAACAACTACTATCTGGTGTCGGCGGGGGCGTGGGCGGCCTATGACGGCGACTTCCTGCAAAAGGCCGCCGAAGATTTCATGGAGGCCACCGGCAAGCTGGTCATCGTGCAGGATGTGACCACGCAGTGGGGCGTCTTTGCCATCGCAGGGCCGAAATCGCGCGACGTGCTGAAGAAGCTGATCCGCGATGCCGATCCGGACACCGCGCTGTCGAACAAACGCTTCCCGTGGCTGTCGGCGCGTCAGATCGAACTGGGTATGGTGCCGGTCAATGCGATCCGCGTGGCCTATACGGGCGAGCTGGGCTGGGAGTTGCACCACCCGATCGAGATGCAAAACCACCTGTGGGATCATTTGATGGCGGCGGGTGCGGAATTTGGGATGAAACCCGTGGGCGCGCGGGCGCAGAACTGGCTGCGACAGGAAAAATCCTACCGCGCCTTTGGCAACGAACTGGGCCGTGACGCGACACCGGCAGAGGCCGACCTGCCGCGCTTTATCGATCTGTCCAAGGACTTCGCGGGCAAAGCGGCGATGGAGGCGACAGGCATCCGGTCGAAATGCTGCACACTGCTGATCGACGGGCCATCGGATGCGGACCCTTGGGGCCGCGAGGCGCTGTATACGCCCGAGGGCGAGCGGGTGGGTCGCCTGACGTCGGGCGGCTATTCGGTGGCCTTCGAAAAATCCATCGGCATGGGGTATGTGAAACCCGAACTGGCGGTCGAAGGCACCAAGCTGAAGGTCAAGATCCTCGACGAATTGTGGGACGCAGTCGTCACGTGCGACAGCCCCTATGATCCGAAAAACGCGACCATCCGTTTGGACGGCTAAGCCGCGCCATTGGCGCAAACGTGATGGGGCGGGGCTTGCGCAGGCAGGCCCCGTTTTCGATCTATAAGGCGGACATAAAAGGATACGATCATGCCCAAAGCCGTTTTGCACCGGATGGAATTGCCCAAATACACCTGCAGCTACGGCATCGCCGCCCGCGATCTGCTGCGCAAAGAGGGCTTTGAGATCGAGGAGCACGTTCTGCGGACCCGCGCGGCGACGGATGCCTTCAAGGACAAACACCACGTGGCCACCACGCCGTTGATCTTTATCGACGGGGTGAAAATCGGCGGCTACACCGATTTGCGCGCGCATCTGAAGGCGCAGAAACCCAAGGGCAAACGGTTCTGGCAGCGGTAACTGCGGTTGCATCGCGGGGATGGCGGGCTACACCTGTCGCAACCAAGGCCAAAGCCGCAAGGAGCAAAGACATGACGCTGAACGTATACCTGTCCGGAGAAATCCACACCGATTGGCGCGAGCAGATCACCACGGGTGCACAGGGGCTGGACATCGCGTTTGGCGCGCCGGTGACAGATCACGCGGCCAGCGATGACTGCGGCGTAGCCATCCTTGGCGCCGAGGACAAGAAATTCTGGCACGACCGTCTGGGCGCGCAGGTGAACGCCATCCGCACCCGCAAGGGTATCGAAGACGCGGATGTGGTCGTTGTGCGCTTTGGTGACAAGTACAAGCAATGGAACGCCGCCTTTGACGCGGGCATGGCGGCCGCGCTGGGCAAATCGCTGATCATCCTGCAGCCCGAGGAACATGATCACGCGCTCAAGGAAGTGGACGCCGCCGCCCTTGCCGTCGCCCGCACACCCCAGCAGGTGGTTCAGATCCTTGAATACGTCCTGACCGGCGCGCTGCCGCAGTAAACACGGGCCGTGCCTGCCTGTGACATCCACCTGCAGGCATCATTCAACAGTCTCTAAATTGACGCAGTTGCGGGCGGAGGGAAACTCCGCCTGCTTTTCCCACGGGATTTTTCCCGCGAAGCTGCGATACATTGCCTCACGTGGAAAATAACAAGTCCGATCCGGTGCCAAGCCGGGCGGGAACGTGGGGAAAGTAACGTGCTCAACGAATTCAAAGACTTTATCGCCAAAGGCAATGTCATGGACATGGCCGTGGGTATTATCATCGGTGCGGCGTTCACCGCCATCGTGACATCGCTGGTGGGCGATATCATCAACCCGATCATCGCGCTGTTCACCGGCGGCATCGATTTCAGCGGCTGGTTCTACTCGCTGAACGGTGAAACCTATGCCTCGATCACGGCGGCCGAAGAAGCCGGTGCCCCGATCTTTGCAATTGGCCGTTTCGTTATGGCGATCATTAACTTCCTGATCATCGCTTTTGTGGTCTTTATGCTGGTCAAGATGGTCAACCGCGTCAAAGCCGCCGCCGAAAAGCCCGACGATGTGGCACCCGAAGTGCCCAGCGGCCCGTCGGAACTGGATGTCCTGCTGGAAATCCGTGACAGCCTGAAGACGCGCTAAACCCGCGTCTGCGTAACAAGTGACTGTGTAGTGTAGTCAGTGTTGACCCCGTGGCATGGATTGCCTCGGGGTCTTTTATTTGGCATCTCATGAGGTGTCAGGTGCCCCCGCATGCGGGGGAGAATCGGGAAGCCGGTGGGAAACCGGCGCGGGCCCGCCGCTGTAACGGGGACGGACAGACACAGGCCACTGGGCAACCGGGAAGGCGTCTGTCACGGAGGATCCGAAGCCAGAAGACCGGCCTGACGGCATGGCCTTGCGTCTGGACCACGCAAGGCGCTGGCCTTTGGGAGGGACCCCCGCGATGTCTTTGGACAGACCCGCGCCTGTGACGGCGCGTATATTTGACGATGCCGAACGACAGGCTGTCTACGATGTGATCGCGCACCGCCGCGATGTCCGGAATGAATTCCTGCCCGACCCGATAGACCCGCAGGTCTTGCGCCGCATCCTGATGGCAGCGCACCGCGCGCCGTCTGTGGGCTTGTCGCAGCCGTGGGATTTCATCCTAGTGCGGGATGCGGACACCCGCGCCCGGGTGCACACAGCCTTTGCCCGCGCCAATACCGAAGCGCAGGGAATGTTCCCGCCGGAACGCCGGTCGGAGTATGCCGCGCTAAAGCTGGAGGGCATCGAGCAGGCCCCGCTGAATATCGTCGTCACCTGTGATCGTGCGCGCGGGGGCGAGGTTGTGCTTGGCCGCACGCACCAGCGCGATATGGATCTGTATTCCACGGTTTGCGCGGTGCAGAACCTATGGCTGGCCGCCCGCGCCGAAGGCATCGGCGTCGGTTGGGTCAGCATCTTTGACGAGGCCGAGCTGCGCCCGCTGTTCCATCTGCCCGACCATGTGGAGATCGTGGCCTATCTTTGCGTCGGGCATGTGCGCGATCTGTTTGACGGGCCAGAGCTTGCCGCGCGCGGCTGGGCGCGACAGGCGTCTTTGGATGACCACATCCGCGAGGAACGCTGGTAGGGGGCGATCACTCGGTCAGGATCATATCAGCGGCCTTTTCGGCAATCATGATCGTGGGGGAGTTCGTGTTGCCGGACACGATCCGCGGCATCACGCTGGCGTCGATGACCCGCAGGTTGCCGACGCTGCGCATACGCATCTGTGCATCCAGTGGTGCGGTATCGTCAGCCCCCATGCGCACTGTCCCAACGGGATGAAAGATCGTGGTGCCCACGTCGCCCGCAGCTTGGGCCAGCTCGGCCTCGGTCTGGTAGGTGAGGCCGGGTTTGATTTCTTGCGGGGCGTATTTCGCCAGCGCCGCCTGCCCCATGATCCGGCGGGTCAGACGGATGGCATCGGCGGCAACGCGGCGGTCCCCCTCGGTCGACAGATAGTTCGGCGCGATACGCGGCGCGTCGCGGTAATCCCCCGATCGCAGTCGCACGCTGCCCCGGCTTTCGGGGCGCAGGTTGCAGACCGAGGCCGTCAACGCAGGATAGTCATGCAGCGGTTGGCCAAACGCCTCCAGCGACAGCGGTTGCACGTGGTATTCCAGATCCGCGCTGGCCAACCCCTCGCGCGAGTGGGCAAAGGCCCCAAGCTGCGATGGTGCCATCGACATCGGCCCACGCCGCCGGAACATATAGTCCATGCCGATCAGCCCCTTGCCCCAAAGCGACCCGGCCAGAGTGTTCAGCGTTTTCGCGCCGGTCAGACGCCATGAGCAACGCAGCTGCAAATGGTCCTGCAGGTTGCCACCAACATCGGGCACATCATAAAGCGGCGCAATGCCGTGCTCAGCCAGATGGTCTGCCGGACCGATGCCGGAGAGTTGCAGGATCTGCGGCGATCCGATGGCACCGGCGCACAGCAAGACCTCGGAGGCGCAGCGCAGCTCATGCGTCTTGCCCCCTTGGTCGACGATGACACCCACGGCACGGCCTTCTTCGATCATCAGCCGTTTGACATGACAGTGTGCCTCGACCCGCAACAGCCCCTCGGGGGCGCCTCGCAGAAAGGCCTTGGCGGCGTTCATCCGCCAGCCTTTGCGTTGGTTGACGCGGAAATAGGCGACGCCCTCGTTATCGCCAGTGTTGAAATCATCGGTGCGGGGAATGCCCGTGGCTTCGGCGGCCGCAATCCAGTCGTCCAGCACATCCCAATGCAGCCGTTGGTTTTCCACCCGCCACGGGCCACCTGCGCCGTGGAAATCCGACGGGCCATCGACGTAGTCTTCGGACTTTTTGAAATAGGGCAGAACGTCATCCCAGCCCCAGCCGGTCAGCCCCATCTGGCGCCAGCCGTCGTAATCCGCCGCCTGACCGCGCAGATACAGCATGCCGTTGATCGACGAACAGCCGCCCAGCACCTTGCCGCGTGGATACAGCAGGCTGCGCCCGTTCAGACCGGCCTCGGCTTCGGTTTTGAAGCACCAGTCGGTGCGCGGGTTGTTGATGCAATACAGATATCCCATCGGGATGTGCACCCAGTGGTAGTTGTCACGGCCACCGGCCTCCAGCAGCAGCACCCGCCGTCCCGCATCCGCCAACCTGCGCGCCACAACACAGCCCGCGCTGCCTGCGCCCACGACGATATGATCCCAAGTGCCTTGCATCGGGTGCGCCTCCTCCTCCTGACGTCGGGGGAGTAAAGCCGCAGATCGCCCATGGCTCAAGAGCGGTTTGCGCAATCAGACGGGCAGGGCGGTGGTCTTGAACACGGTGCGCAACGCAAAGGAGGACTGCATCTGCGCCACACCGGGCAGGCGCGTCAGGTATTGGCGGTGGATGCGGGCAAAATCCTCTGTGTCCTCGGCCACGACCTTCAGGATGTAATCCGCTGTGCCCGCCATCAGGTGACATTCCAGAACAGCAGGCACCCGCTGCACCGCAGTCTCGAAGGCGTCGAGCACATCATCGGCCTGCGTGGACAGGGTGATCTCGACAAATACAGTGGTGGGCAGGCCCATTTTGCGGGCATTCAGCAGCGCCACATAATCGCGCACGTAGCCCTCTGTCTCCAGCCGTTGCACCCGCCTGTGACAGGCAGATGCGGACAGGTTGACCTCTTCGGACAGGTCGGCATTGGAAATGCGACCCTTGCGCTGAAGCACCCGAAGAATACGCCGATCTGTCTCGTCTAGTATCATTTGCGAAGAATTCTCCGGCCAAAGCGTTTTAAAGTCGAAGGATCCCGCGTCCCGCTGCCGAATGGTGAACGATATTCGGACCCCTTTGCAAGCGTTCCGTGGCAGCTTTTGGGACAAAGCACAACGGTTGGCGCGGGATGCGCCGGCTACAGGAGGACGCTATGCTTATCGGATGCCCAACTGAGATCAAACCGCAGGAATTTCGCGTCGGCGTGACCCCCGCCGCCGCTGCCGAGGCCGTATCGCACGGGCATGAGGTGGTCATGCAGGCAGGGGCCGGTCTGGGCGCAGGGTTTGCGGATGACGCCTATGTCGCGGCAGGGGCCCGCATCGCTGATACTGCTGAAGAGGTGTTTGCCACCGCGGATATGATCGTCAAGGTCAAGGAGCCGCAGGCGGTTGAGCGTGCCATGCTGCGCGAGGGGCAGTTGCTGTTCACCTATCTCCATCTCGCCCCCGATCCCGAACAGACCAAGGATCTGCTGGCCTCTGGCGCGACCTGTATTGCCTATGAAACCGTGACCGCGCCCGGTGGGGGATTGCCCTTGTTGGCGCCAATGTCCGAAGTCGCAGGCAGGCTTGCGCCGCAGATGGGCGCGTGGTCGCTGCAAAAGGCCAATGGCGGGCGCGGCGTGTTGATGGGCGGCGTGCCGGGCGTGTCACCGGCCAAGGTCGTGGTCATCGGAGGTGGTGTTGTCGGCACCCATGCGGCGCGGGTGGCCGCTGGAATGGGGGCGGATGTCACCGTGCTGGACCGCTCGCTGCCCCGGATGCGTTACCTCGATGATGTCTTTGGCGGGCAGTTCACAACGCTTTACGCCAGTGGCGACAACACCGCCGCACAGGTGGCGCAGGCGGATATGGTCATCGGTGCGGTTCTGGTGCCCGGTGCTGCGGCGCCCAAACTGGTCAGCCGCGCGCAGCTGTCGACCATGAAACCCGGTGCGGTCATTGTCGATGTGGCGATCGATCAGGGCGGCTGTTTCGAGACATCCAAAGCGACAACCCATCAGGACCCGATCTACGAAGTCGACGGGGTGGTGCATTACTGCGTCGCCAACATGCCGGGCGCTGTGGCGCGGACCTCGACGCTGGCGCTGGGCAATGCAACGATGCCGTTCATGATCGCGCTGGCGAACAAGGGGTGGCGCGGGGCCTGTCAGGCGGACCCGCATCTGGCGCAGGGGCTTAACGTGCATGCCGGTCAACTGACCAACGCCCCAGTGGGCGAGGCGCTGGGCCTGCAAGCCGTTACGCCGGAAAGCATTCTGGCCTGAGCCGTTTGCGCATATCGGGAAAAGCGCGGACTTGATCCGCGCTTTTTCGTGTCAGTCCTGTTTGGGCCGGTCGTCGTAATCCCCCGACAGGATCCGCTGCGCATCGCCTTCGGGGTCGTCGTATTGGTTGCTGCGCAGGGTAAAGACGAAAAACGCCAGCCCCACGCCCCCCAGAACAAGCGAGATCGGGATCAGATAGGTCAGCACGTTCATGGCGGGGCTCCTTTCAGCGCAGACGCAGCGCGTTGAGCGATACGGTGATTGAGCTGGCCGACATGGCAAGCGCTGCAATCAAGGGGGAACATAGCCCGGCAATCGCCAAAGGCACAGCGATCACATTGTACCATGTGGCCACGGTGAAATTCTCGCGGATGCGTTTGACGGCTTTGCGCGCGGTGCCTAAGGCGTCGGGCAATGGGGCAAGCGATTGTCCCAGCAGCACAATATCAGAGGCCACCCGCGCCGCGTCCAAAGCCTGCGCCGGCGAGATGGACACATGCGCCGCCGTCAGGGCCGCGGTGTCGTTCAACCCGTCGCCGACCATCAACACCTTGGCCCCTTGGGCGGTCATGGATTGGATGCGCTGAGATTTGTCCTGCGGCAGCGCCTCGGCCAGCCAATGGCGGATGCCAAGGCGTTGCGCCAGAGCTTCGACCGGCGCGGTGGCATCTCCTGACATGACCATGACCGTCAGCCCGGCGGCCTGTAGACGTGCGACCATGTCCTGTGCACCCTCGCGCAGGCTGTCCTCGAACAGCAGGGCCATGGGGGCGGCGTCCCCGATCCGCAGCCACGCGCTGGTCTGCGCAGTTGGGGTCCCCCCGACCCATGCGGCTCGACCCAGCCGCACCTCTCGCCCGTTCCAGATGGCTTGGGTGCCGTATCCGGGGATTTCGCGCAGATCGGTCAGATTTACGGGGGTGATATTTGCGGCCTGTGTGGCGTTTTGGATGGCGCGGGACAGCGGGTGGTTGGACCCGTGGGCCAATGCCGCGGCAACGCCCAGATCGGCAGAGGTCACTTGATCCATATTTACCAATTCCGGCGTGCCAGAGGTCAGCGTGCCGGTTTTGTCAAACACGACGGTGTCCACCTCGGCCAGCCGTTCCAGCGCGGTGGCATCTTTGATCAGCAGCCCTTTGCGGAACAGACGGCCGGACGCAGCCGTGGTCACCGCAGGCACCGCCAGCCCCAGCGCGCAAGGGCAAGTGATGATCAAAACGGCAGAGGCGATGTTGAGCGCCACGCGCAAATCGCCTGCATACAGCAGCCAGCCCACAAAGCTGAGCGCGGACAGGATATGCACGCCGGGGGCATACAGCTTCGCCGCGCGATCCGCGAGCGAGGTGTATTGCGACCGCCCGGATTCGGCGACGGCGACCAGATCAGCCATGCGCTGCAGCGAGGTGTCGCGGCCAACGGCGCTGGCGCGGATGGTCAGTGGCCCGGTCAGATTGACCTCGCCCGCGCTGACCTGCCCGCCGGGCTGGGCCAGAACGGGAAGGGTTTCTCCGGTCAAAAGCGCGCGGTCCAGCTCGCTGGTGCCCTCGACGATCTCGCCATCCACCGGCATGCGACCGCCGGGCATGACGCGGATCAGGTCACCGATGCGCAGCTCTGCCGCAGGCACGGTTTCCACCCCCGATGGCGTCAGGCGGGTGGCGCGCGGCACCTCGAGCGCGGCCAGTTCCTCGGCGGCGGAGCGGGCGATGGACCTTGTGCGGTGATCCAGATAGCGCCCTGTCAGCAAGAAGAAGGTCAGCGCAATCGCGGCATCGAAATAGGCGTGCTCGCCAGACAAGGCGGTTTCCCAGACCGAGGTCACAATCGCCAGAACGATGGCCAGACTGATGGGGACATCCATGTTCAACCGACCGGCCCGCAGCGCGGTCCAGGCATTGTTGAAAAACGGCTGTGCCGAAAAGGCCACCGCCGGCAGGACGATGGCGCCGGAAATCCAGTGGAACATGTCGCGGGTCTGGCCCTCGGCTCCGGACCAGACCGCCACCGACAAAAGCATGACGTTCATCGCGGCAAAGCCTGCCACGGCCAGCCGCATCAACAGATCGCGTCCTGCGCGGTCCGTGGCCGTTGCCGCCAGCGCAGTTTGGTCCAGTTCGTGCGCCTCATAGCCTGCGGCGGCGAGGCGCGGAACCAGATCTGCGGCGGTGACACCGGGGCTTGCCTGCACGGTCACGCGTTTGAGCGTCAGGTTCACGCGGGCGGATTGGACCTTTGGGTCCTGCATCAGCGCATGTTCCACCTTGGACATGCAGGCGGCGCAGTGGATCGTGGGCAGCGAGAGGGTGATCTGGGCCGCCTCGGTCTGTTCAGGAGCGCGTGCGGCCAAGGTTTCGCTGGCGGGGGTTGCCGCACAGGCAGGGCAGGCCGAAACCGGAGGGCGAAGCGTGGCAGTCATGATATGTCCATGCGCAATGAGAGTCTTTTAGCGGGTCATGGCAACGGTCAGCCGCTGCTGGAACATAGTGCCGTCGTCGGCACGCGCCTTGATCCATAGGTCCCAGTTGCCTGCGGGCAGGGAGAGCTCGGCCACATAGGCGCTGCCGTCCCAGTCGAACACCGGCAGCAGATCATCGGCCACATTGGTCGGACGGCCGAGCGTGGCCTGCAGATCGGGGACCCGCACGGGATAGCCCTTGGCGTTGTTGATGCTCAGGATCAGGCGCTGGCCGTCATGGCGGGCCGCCACATCCCAGCCCAGTTCAAGCTGCGCGTCACGGCGGCTGTCAAAGGTCTGGGAGGCGAGATAGGAATTGTCGGTCTCTACGCCGGGAAAGCTGCGCACCGCGTTCACCGCAAGCGTGACATTGACCGCGATGATGATGCCAAAGGCCGCAACAAAGCCTGTCAGAACGTGCCAGCCTTTGATGCGGAATTCGGTGGTTTGCGGGAGCGTGGTCATTGTGTGGTCCGTCCGTTGAAAACAGTGTCCTTGAAAGCGCGGTCGCCGGTTGTCAGATCCTCGACCCAAAGCCGGAAGCCGGTGCGTTCTGCCTCTGCCGGATCGGAGCCGCGCGGCGCGACCACAAACACCCGTTGCAGGTAGGTCTCGTTGGCGGGGACGGTCACGTCGCCGTTTGCCGCCATGTCCAGTCGCAAGGCGTCTGCGCCGCTGACACTGATGCGGAAGGGGCGGTCCTCGCCATGTTTGTTCAGCAAGCGCACCTCATAGGTGTTGCGAATGCTGCCATCTGCAAGCGTGACATAGGTGGGGTTGCGCACAGGCGCGACGGTCAGTTCGATCTCGGGGCGGATGAACAGGGCAAAGACCAGACCAACCCCCACCAGCGCCCAAAGCGCGGTATACATCATGGTGCGCGGGCGGAAGATATGCTGCCAAACGGGGCGGGGCGTGGCCCCTTGGCGTTCGCGCGGCTCGTCCGACAGCGCCAGATAGTCAATCAGACCGCGAGGCTTGCCGATCTTGGCCATGACATCGTCGCAGGCGTCGATGCACAGCGCGCAGGTGATACATTCCAGCTGCTGCCCGTCGCGGATGTCGATGCCCACAGGGCAGACGTTTACGCAGGCGTTGCAGTCGATACAATCGCCTGCGCCATCCCGCCCGCGCCCTTTGGCGCGGGGTTCGCCCCGCCAGTCGCGATAGCCGACCGTCAGCGTATCCTCGTCCATCATTGCGGCCTGAATGCGCGGCCATGGACAGGCGTAGATACAGATTTGTTCCCGCGCGAAGCCGCCGAAAAAGAAGGTCGTCAGCGTCAGGATCGCCATGGTGGTATAGGCCACGGGATGGGCGTTCAGCGTGACCAGATCGCGGGCCAGCGTGGGGGCATCCGCAAAATAAAAGACCCATGCCCCGCCTGTTGCCAGACCGATCAGCAGCCACGCGGTCCACTTGGTCACCCGCAAACGCGCCTTGCGCAAATCGAGCTTCTTTTGGCGATGCAGCCGCAGTCGGGCATTGCGGTCGCCTTCGATCCATCGTTCGACCAGAATGAACAGATCCGTCCATACGGTTTGCGGGCAGGCATAGCCGCACCAGACCCGTCCCAAGGCTGAGGTGAACAAGAAAAGGCCCAGCCCGGCCATGATCAGCAGACCGGCAACGAAATAGAATTCGTGCGGCCAGATTTCGATCCAGAAGAAAAAGAACCGCCGGTGTGCCAGATCAATAAGAACCGCCTGATCGGGCAGGGCAGGTCCGCGATCCCAGCGCAGCCAAGGGGTGACGTAGTAGATACCCAGCGTCACGATCATGATGATCCACTTCAGATTGCGGAAGCGCCCCGCCACACGGCGGGGAAAGATCGGCTCTCGGCTGGCGTAAAGCGATGGCTCGGGCGAAGGAGTGTCGGACACGGAGAGGCGGCCTTGTGCTGGCATTGTCTGCAGCCGTTTTGCCAAAGCAGGCCGCCGCCGGCTTTGACCTGTATCAAATTCCACATCTGGGGTTCAGGTTTTTCGCAAAAGGCGCGATGCGGTTTAACGCGCGAGAGACCGTTTGCGCGGTGCCCTTTGATGCAGCTTGAGCGGCGGCATGTGGTCGGGCAGCTCGATGCCGGACAGCAAACGGTTGCTGGTCACGCGATTGCGGCCCGCGTGTTTGGACGCATACAGCATGACGTCCGCCGTCTTGAGCCAACCCTCCGCCGAGGTCTGGTCCTGGTCGAGCTCGGCCACGCCGAAACTGGCGGTGATGTTCGGCAGCTCACGCCAGTTTTGCGACTCGGTGGCCAAAGTCGTGCGCAACTGTTCGGCCAGAATGGCCGCCGCATCACCGCGCGATCCGGGCAGCAGGATGGCGAATTCCTCGCCTCCGATGCGATACAGTTGCAGGTAAGAGCCGATGGTCGCGCGCGTCAGTTCCGCCATTGCTGATAATACACGGTCGCCGACGTCATGGCCGTGGCTGTCGTTCACCGCCTTGAAATGATCGATATCGAACAGGATCAGGGTGGCATCACTGTCATTGCGACGCGCCAGTGCAAGTGTCTGTTCCAGATCACTGCGAAACTGCCGGATGGATGCCGCACCCGTCAGCCAGTCCATAGAGGCCGCGGTTTCCAGCGCCAACCGCTGTTGATCCTGTGCCAGAAGCTGCGCCACCATCGCACCAAGATCGGCCAGAAAATCCTGCTCGACCGGCATGTACGCTGTGCGCGGCAGAGGGGTGAGAAAATTCAGAACACCAAAAACCGAGCCGCCCACGCTCAGCCTGACGCCCAGTGAACACTGCACGTCGATATCCGGCAGAAGGGGATGCGCGCGTAGAATGCTATCATCCTGGTGCAAGACCGGGGCCGGGCTGTCCAGCTTGGCCGCGCAATCGTTCAGACGCGCGGGATACACGCAGCCGGTCAAAGGGGGCGTCAAGGTGGATCGCGAATGCAGCACAGTCAGCGTGTCACCCACCTGTTGTGCCACAATCCCCACGGGCATGCACAACAGCTCACAAGCGATGCGCAAAAGATCATTTATCTTTTCGGCGGCAGTGGGCGTCTGATCGACGATGAGGTCGAACATGGCGCGACGCGCCTGCGCAATCCTGTGTTCGCGAGAGCGATCCTTGAGCATCGTGAGATGACCGCACAGGGATCTATCGCGCCGTAGGAAGGGCCAAGTGGTGATCTCGGCCTCTATCCGCAGTCCGGTTTTATGGACAAAGGTCCGCTGTTGTCCGGTCTGCTGCGGCAACAGAACTGTGTCCCCAGGTGTCATACGCGGCAGGATGTGTTCGATTTCCAATCCGATCAGCTCGTCCGGTGCAAAGCCCGTCAGCTCGCTGGCCACTGCATTGGCCCAGATGGTGATGTGATCTGTATCTGTAAGAATGACCGCCTCGTGATGGTCACGAAAGACCGCACGAACGCTGGCACAGGTTGGGTCGACCGGGGCGATATGAACCTGTGCACTACCGGGCATGATACAATCCTCACTGGGTATGCCCGATACAAATCTGTCTTTAAGCTGAAGATAAGGTTAACGTACTCGGAAAAATTGAGTGCCCGTCGTGGACCTGCCCCCATAGGTTTTCGGACCCACAGGGGCAGGGAAGATTATTCGCCGCCGCCCAAACCGTGGACGTAGATCGATACGGCGCGCAGTTCTGCCTCGGTCAACTGGGCCCCGCCCATGGCCGGCATCTGGCCGTAGCGTGCGGAATAGATCGTCTCGTACAGGGCATCGTAATCCCCGCCATATAGCCAAATCTGGTCCGTCAGGTTGGGTGCACCCTGCGTCCGGTCGCCCGCGCCGTCATCCCCGTGGCAGGCGGCGCAGTTGTCTGCGTAGACCTCCGCCCCGTGATCCAGCACTGTGGCGTCCAAAGCCGTGTTGTCCGACAGGGTCATCACATGGTTGACCACGGCGCGAATGTCGCTGCGCTCCAGCAGGCCATCACGGCCAAAGGCTGGCATCTGCGACTGCCGGACCCAGTCCTCGTCGCTTTCCTGCCGGATCCCGGTTTTGACGGTGGTGTAGATCTCTTCGATCGAGCCGCCCCAAAGCCATGCGTCATCCTGCAGGTTGGGATAGCCCACCGCGCCCTGCGCGCCCGCACCATGACATTGCGAACAAAACGACCGGAAGATCGCGCCACCTGCGTTGTCGGCGTAACGGTGCAGATCCGCGCTGCTGTCTTGGGTCAGCGCCACCAGATCGGCAGCGGCGAGTTCGTGGTTGATGGAGGCATTGGCCTCCTCAACACTGGCGATGTCCTGGGCGACCTCGCCGCGGGTCGAAAACCCAAGGATGCCCTTGGTCGCGCCGCTGATGCCGGGCCATGCGGGATAAAGGATCGAATAGCCAATCCCCCAGACGATGCAGAGGTAGAAGGTATACAGCCACCACTTTGGCAGCGGCTTGTTGTATTCCTCGATCCCGTCCCAACTGTGGCCGGTGGTCTCATAGTCGTGGCCGGGTTTGATGTCTTTCTTATCGCTCATCACTGGCCTCCTTTGGTGTCGGTGTGATCGCCCGCTGCTGCGGGACGGTCATCGTGGCGGAAGGGAATGTTCGCGGCATCGTTTTGGCGTTTGCGTGCGCCGGGCAAGAAGGCCCAGATCACGACACCGGCGAAAAATCCGAACATGGCCAGCAAACCCCAGCTGTCGGCGAAGTGGCGCAAGAAGTCATAGGTCGATTGCATCACGGTCTCCTCAGCGGCTGGCGTCAGGGGTGAAGGTGGAGAAATCCACAAGCGTGCCAAGCATTTGCAGATAGGCGACAAGCGCATCCATCTCGGACACACCGGGGGTGCCGTCGAAGTTACGGATGTTGATATCCGGCGCGCCAAAGCCGCTTGCGTAGCGCGCCTGCAGATCGTCATAGCCCGCGCTGTCGGGATCGGCCTGCGCCAGAAAATCAGCCGAGGCATTGGCGATCATCTCTTCGGTGTAGGGGACGCCGACCATGGCATTTGCCGCCATGATATCGCCGATGTCATCCGCACCGATCATGCCGGAGGCAAGGCTGACACCCTCATCCAGACGCCGGTTCGACAGGTAGTCGTATTTGGGCATCACGGATTCCGGCACCACGGACTGCGGATCGCTGAGGTGATCCACATGCCATTCGTCAGAGTAGCGGCCGCCGACGCGCGCCAGATCGGGGCCTGTGCGCTTGGATCCCCATTGGAACGGGTGGTCGAATTTCGATTCCACCGCCAGCGAGTAGTGGCCGTAGCGTTCGACCTCGTCGCGCATGGGGCGGATCATCTGGCTGTGGCAGACGTAGCAGCCCTCGCGCAGATAGATTTCGCGCCCGGCCAGTTCCAGCGGCGTATAGGGGCGCATGCCTTCGACGTCCTCGATGGTGTTTTCGAGGTAGAACAGCGGCACGATTTGCACCAGCCCCCCGATGGTCACCACAAGAAAGGCAAAGGTGGCCAGTAGGGTGACGTTCTTTTCAAGGATGGCGTGTTTGCTTAGAATGCTCATACCCGGTCCTCCTTATTCGGCCGGTGTCGCATGAGCGCTGGCCGCCTGTGCCTGAACGGCAGGGGCGCGGCGTGCGGTCATGTACAGATTGTAACACATGATGATGGCACCAGCGACGTACATGACCCCGCCCAATGCGCGGACGATATACATCGGCAGTTTCGCGGCGACGGTGTCGGCAAAGCTGTTCACGAGGAAGCCATTGGCGTCCACTTCGCGCCACATCAGGCCTTCCATAATGCCGGTCACCCACATGGAGGCCGCGTAGAACACGATCCCGATGGTGGCGAGCCAGAAGTGCCAGCTGACCAGACCCAGCGAATAAAGCCGCTCACGGTTCCACAGTTTCGGCACAAGGAAGTACAGAGCGCCAAAGGTGATCATCCCGTTCCAGCCAAGCGCGCCGGAATGCACGTGGCCGATGGTCCAGTCGGTGTAATGGCTCAGGCTGTTGACCGCACGGATCGACATCATCGGGCCCTCAAAGGTGGACATGCCGTAGAAGCCCACAGAGATCACCATCATGCGGATCACCGGATCGGTGCGCAGCTTGTCCCATGCGCCCGACAGCGTCATCAGACCGTTGATCATGCCACCCCAGGACGGCATCCAGAGCACGACAGAGAACACCATCCCAAGCGTCGACGCCCAGTCCGGCAGCGCGGTGTAATGCAGGTGGTGCGGACCGGCCCAGATGTAGATGAAGATCAACGCCCAGAAGTGGATGATCGACAGTTTGTAGCTGTAGACGGGACGCTCTGCCTGTTTGGGGATGAAATAATACATCATTCCCAGAAAGCCCGCCGTCAGAAAGAAGCCCACGGCGTTGTGGCCGTACCACCACTGGGTCATGGCATCCTGCACGCCGCTGAACACCTGCACCGATTTGGACCCCCAGATCGACACGGGAATGGCGAGGTTGTTGAAGATGTGCAGCATCGCCACGGTGATGATGAAGGACAGGTAGAACCAGTTCGCGACATAGATGTGGGGTTCGCGGCGTTTGACGATTGTGCCGACGAAAACCGCGAAATAGGCGACCCAGACAATGGTCAGCAGCCAGTCGACGTACCATTCCGGTTCGGCGTATTCCTTGCCGTGGGTGGCACCCAGAATATAACCGGTGGCCGCCAGAACGATCACCAACTGGTAGCCCCAGAACACATACCATGCGAGGTTGCCGCCCCACAGACGCGCGGCGGAGGTGCGCTGGACCACGTAGAACGACGTTGCGATCAGCGCATTGCCCCCAAAGGCAAAGATCACCGCCGAGGTGTGCAGCGGGCGCAGCCGGCCAAAGTTCAGATAGCCTTCGGACCAGTCAAAGTTCAGCCCCGGAAAGGCCAGCTGGGCCGCGATAAAGGTCCCCGCGATAAAGCCCACGACCCCCCAAAGCGCCGTGGCGATCACGCCATAGCGGATCACGTCATCCATATAGCGGGTTTCGTCGATGGGCGTGATCGGCTCATCGGTGTTGCGCAGAACGATGACAAATGCCACCGCCGCGACCAGCATGATGGTCAGCGCGTTTACCAGATAAGCCACATCGCGTGCGTAATTGGCCGCGATCGCTGCGAAAAGCGCGATCAGGCCATACACGATGAGCTTGATATAATTTTGCATGTTGCGTCCCTTCGTCTGACCCATACGATTCGAGCGACCGCTTGGGCGGGTGTTCTAGACTGGGACCGTCATGCCGCGTTTCACCCAAAGAGAACCTTGATCTGCATCAATAGAAACGCGCCAATTTGTTGATGCCGGTCAAAGCGGGACATGCCGCGACGGGACTAGCCTGCTCCGTGTAACCGGACAGGAGGTCGGAGATGACGTATAAAACAATTCTTGCAGTTGTGACGGATCGGGACGCTCTGCAGCAGACCATTGGCGCGGCGAGCGATCTGGCGCGGGACTGTGACGCCCATCTGGATGTGCTCTGCCTCGGGGTGGATCGCACACAGGGCGGATATTATTTTGCTGGGGCCACAGCGGTTGTGTTGCAGGAAACCCTGTCACGCGCACGGGCCGAGGCCCAAGAGCTAGCGCAGCGGGTAGAGCACATGTTGGCAGGCACAGGTCTGGCCTATGTGGTGGAACACGGCGTCGCGCAGATGATGGATGTCAGCCGCCATGTGGCACAGCGCGCGCGGTTCGCCGATCTTTGTGTCGTGGCCAAGCCCTATGGCGCCGGCGTGGGGGTTGAGATGGAACCGGCTGTCGAAGGTGCTTTGTTCGACGGGGACAGCCCGGTCTATATCCCCTCAGGCGCAGGGCAGGGGGCCACAGCGCACCCTGAACGTGTGGTGCTGGCGTGGAACGATGCGCCCGAAGCCCTGCGCGCGATCCGACGTGCCATGCCCATGCTGACAGCAGCCAAGCGGGTCCATGTGGTTGTGATCGACCCGCCGCAACATGGCCAGACGCGGTCTGACCCCGGCGGTTTGCTGGCGCAATACCTTGCGCGCCACGGGGTCAAGGTCGAGATCAACGTGCTGGCCAAAACCCTGCCACGGGTGTCCGATGTTCTGAAGCGTCACGCGACAGATGTGGGGGCCGATCTGATCGTCATGGGAGCCTACGGGCATTCGCGCTTCCGCGAGGCTGTTCTGGGCGGGGCGACACGGCACATGCTGGAACATGCGGAGATTCCGGTTGTGATGGCCCATTGAGAGAGGGGTACGCATTTCCCGTATTGATTGAAAATTGCCGTAAGGGCATGCTGTTTGCAGATCAATCCGGGAGTGTTGCGAATGACCTATGTCACCGGCTTTTTGTCCCCTGTGCCTGAGGGCAACAAACAAGCCTATATCGACAGCGCCGAGTTCGCCTGGGCGCTGTTTGCCGAATACGGCGCAACCGCGCATTGGGAGTGCTGGGAAGAGGACGTGCCGGATGGCGAGGTGACCTCTTTCCCGATGGCCGTCAAACGCGAGGCGGGGGAGAAGGTCGTGCTGTCATGGCTGATCTGGCCGGATAAGGCCGCTGCGGACGCCTGCTTTGCCTCGATGGAGACCGATGAGCGCTGGCGCGACATGGATATGCCGTTTGACGGCAAGCGGATGATGTGGGGCGGATTTGACCCGGTCTTTGTAAAAACCGCCTAAGGGGCGGGTGGCCGGATATGGCCGGTGCTGATCGGAACCGCTGATCCGGCCAGCGTCACTTGGGTCAATTTCCCTTGCGCCACGGTGATCCCGAGGTCTAGATCCGAAGGGCGGCCCATCTCGACGCCTTGGCGCAAGGACAGGGCGCTGTCCCCGTCGGGCAAAACGCCCACCGACAGCAATTGCGCCGCCAGAATGGCAGAGGCGCTTCCCGTGGCGGGGTCTTCTGGAATCCCTGCCGTGGGCGAAAACATCCGCGCGCGGACATCGCAATCGTCACCTGTGGTGTACAGATAGGCGCTGTCCACCTGTGCGGCGTCCATCAGTTGGGACCACGCGGGTTCATGCGGTGTGGCGCGGCCAAGCGCGTCGAGATCGCGGACCGGCAGATACAAAAACCGCGGCCCGCCCTGCCAGATGCCGGCCTCGTGGGCGCCAAACCCGATGTCCTTTACGTGCAATCCCACCGCCGCTGCCTGCACTGCGACATCAGGCACCGTTACGTCAGGGACCGCATGGGGCACCACGGGGGCCGTGAACCGTGCGCGCAATTGGTTACCCGTCCGCCAGACCCGCACGGGGACAAGGCCTGCCTGTTCCTCCAAGGTGGTCTCTGTCTGGAAATCCCCTGAAGGCGCGGATTTTAACGCAAGATGAATGGCGCAGCCGATGGTGGGATGACCGGCAAAGGGGATCTCTGCAGTCGGAAAGAAGATCCGCACCTTTGCGGTATGCGCAGGATCATCGGGCCGCTGGACAAAGATCGTCTCGGACAGGTTGAATTCGCGCGCGATGGTTTGCATCTGTTGGTCGCTTAGCGCATCCGCCCGTTCGACGATGGCCAAGGGATTGCCTGCATAGGCCTGCGTGGTGAACACATCGCAGGTGGCAAAGGGCAGCGGTGTCTCAGGCAAAGACGCCCCCGTCCGCGTCATCGCCCGCTTCATGCATCAGACGTTCCATATTGGGCACGGTGATGTGGCGCTTGCCCTCGAGCACGATCACGCCGTCCTTTTTCAATGCCGATATCTGACGCGAGACGGTTTCCAGCGTCAGGCCAAGATAATCGGCCATCGCCTCCCGCGTGAGCGGCAGATCAAACACCACCGGCCCCGATTGCCCGGCGCGCATGTGTAGCGTCGCATCGCGGCGCGCGATGATCGACAGCAGCGAGGCGATCTTTTCCCGCGCCGTCTTGCGCCCCAGCACAAGCATCCATTCGCGTGCGGCGTCGAGTTCGTCGAGCGTCATTTCCAGCAGGCGCTGCGCAATATGGGGGGTCTGCTCCATCATGGTTTCAAAGGGCGCTTTGCGAAAGCAGCACATGACCATGTCCGTGGTGGCCACCACGTCATAGGCCGCGTGATCGCGCCCCGGACGGCCGACAAAATCCGAAGGAAGCAGCAGGCCGACCATCTGGCGACGCCCGTCTTCCATGGTCTGGGTCAGCGACGCGATGCCCGACACCACAGACCCCACAAAATCCATACGGTCGCCGGACCAGACAACCATCTGACCGGCCTCGAATTTGCGGTAATATTTGATCTCTTCCAGACGGGTCAGCTCTTCACCTTCGCAGCGGGCGCAGACCGCGCGGTGCCGGATCGGACATTCCGCGCATTCCTGTTGAACGGTCGACAACGTAGGTGTCTGCATTTTGACTCCGTCTTTCTCGTCTTGATCTGGGTCAAAGCCCGGATCGGTCTTTCCGCTTATCGCTGGGCCCATGGAACAGCGAACACAGTTTGCGCGGCTCGGTCTGTTTGACGCGAAAGTCCCGCGATATACCTCTTATCCCACCGCACCGCAGTTTGCCGGGGGTGTCGACACGCAGCGATTCGCGGAATGGATATCGTCTATTCCCGAGCATGGTGACATATCCCTCTATCTGCATGTACCTTTTTGTCGCAGGTTGTGCTGGTTCTGTGCCTGTCGCACCCAAGGCACAGCCACCGCCAGCCCGGTGGAGGCCTATGTCGACACCTTGCTGTTGGAACTCGCCCTGCTGAAGCGGCATCTGCCGCGTGGGGTGCGCCTGTCGCGTCTGCATTGGGGCGGGGGGACGCCGACCCTTTTGTCGCCGGACCTTATGCGCCGATTGATGGATGCGGTGTTCGATGTGGCCCCTATGGCGCCGGGTGGTGAATTCTCGGTCGAGATTGACCCCAAAGAAATCGACGCCGAACGGCTGGATGTTCTGGCTGCGGGGGGCATGAACCGTGCCTCCATCGGGGTGCAGGATTTCGATCCCGAAATCCAAGAGGTCATCGGCCGCAGGCAGGGGTTTGATCTGACGCGGCAAACGGTCGACATGATCCGCGACCGCGGGATCGCCAGCCTGAATGCAGACATCCTGTTTGGCCTGCCTCATCAGACGCGGGCACGTATGACCGAAACCGTGCAGAAACTGCTGTCTTTTGCGCCGGATCGCGTGGCGCTCTATGGTTATGCGCATGTGCCATGGATGGCGAAGCGTCAGCAGATGATCCCTGCCGATGCCTTGCCCACGCCGCAGGAACGGCTTGATCTGTTTGATGTGGCACGGCGGCTGTTTGTCTGGGATGGCTACACTCAAATCGGCATCGATCACTTTGCAACAGCAGGTGACGGCTTGGCCATCGCCCAGAAGACCGGCGGCCTGCGCCGCAACTTCCAAGGCTACACCGATGATCGGTCCGATGTGCTGATCGGGCTTGGCGCGTCCTCGATTTCACGGTTCCCGCAGGGGTTTGCGCAGAATGCGTCGGGAACGTCCGATTATACCACGGCGATCCGCGCGGGGCGGTTTGCCACGAAACGCGGGCATGCGTTTGTCGGAGACGATCTCCTCAGGGCTCGTTTGATCGAGGCGGTGATGTGCGATTTCCGCATTGATGCGGCCGAGATCCTGCGCGATTTCGCGATCACACGGGCGCGGCTTTTCGGCATGTTCAACGACGTTAATGCGCGGTTCGAGCATCTGTTGGAAATCACCGAAGACGGGCTGTTCATCCCGCCGTCGGTGCGTCCGTTGACGCGGATGATCGCGCGTGGATTCGACGCCTATGACCTCAGCAAGGCAGGCCACAGTTCGGCGATCTAGGGTTAGACGGTCTCGAACGCGGCGCTGAGCAACGCACGGGTATACTCGGTCTTTGGGTTTTCAAAGACGTCCCTAGCGGTGCCGGTCTCGACCACGTCGCCCTGTTTCATCACCATGACCTTGTGCGACATGGCCCGCACGACCTTGAGGTCGTGGGAGATGAACAGATAGGCGAGGTTATATTTCCGCTGCAGATCGCGCAGCAGATCGACGATCTGCACTTGCACGGTCATGTCCAGCGCGCTTGTCGGCTCGTCCAGAACGACCAGACGCGGGCGCAAAACCATGGCACGGGCGATGGCGATGCGCTGGCGCTGCCCGCCAGAGAACTCGTGCGGGTAGCGGTGCATGGCCATCGGGTCCAGCCCGACCTCTGTCATGACTTCGGCCACCTGCTGACGGAACGTCCGCTTGTCCGCCGACCCGTGTACATGCAGACCCTCTGCGATGATCTGTTCGCAGGTCATGCGCGGGCTGAGCGAGCCAAACGGGTCCTGAAACACAATCTGGATTTCGGAGCGCAGGCGGCGCAGATCACGCGTTGACCATTTGCGCACGTCCTCACCACGGTAGCGAATGTCGCCTTCCGATTTGATCAGGCGCATCACGGCCAGCGCCAGTGTGGTCTTGCCCGATCCGCTTTCACCGACGATGCCGATGGTTTCGCCCGCGCGGACCGAAAGGGAGGCATCGTTAACCGCCTTCACATGGCCGACGGTGCGTTTCATCAACCCCTTCTGGATCGGGAACCAGATTTTCAGATGGTCGGTGTGCGCGATCTCTTCGGCGTCGGTGGGCACGGGATCGGGGGTGCCAACGCTTTCTGCGGACAGCAGTTTCTGGGTATAGGGGTGCTGTGGATTGTCAAAGATCGCGCGGGTCGGCCCCTGTTCGACGATCTCGCCATCTTTCATCACGCAGACGCGGTCGGCGATCTTGCGCACGATGTTCAGGTCATGGGTGATGAACAACATCCCCATGCCTTCCTTTTGTTTGATGTCTTCCAGCAGGTCGAGGATCTGCGCCTGAATGGTCACATCCAGCGCTGTGGTCGGCTCATCCGCGATCAGAAGCTCCGGCCCGTTGGCCAGCGCCATAGCGATCATCACACGCTGCCGCTGGCCACCGGACAACTGGTGTGGATAGGCGTTCAGGCGGCTTTCGGGATCACGGATCCCCACACGGTGCAACAGGTCAATGATACGCTGGCGCGCGGCGGCGCCGGTTTGCCCTTGATGCAGTTCGATGGATTCCGCGAGCTGCTTTTCCAACGTGTGCAGCGGGTTCAGCGAGGTCATCGGCTCCTGAAAGATGAAGGAGATATCGTTGCCGCGCACCTGTTGCAGACGCGCAGGGCGCGCGCCGATCATCTCTTGCCCATCATAGGTGACCGAGCCAGTGACCTCGGCATTTTCGCCCAGCAGCGACACGGTCGACAGGGCGGTGACCGATTTGCCCGATCCGCTTTCGCCCACCAGTGCGACGGTCTCGCCTCTGTCGATGTGGAAAGAGACACCTTTGACGGCCAGATTGGTTTTCCCGTCCTGACGGAATGCGACCTTCAGGTCTTTGACATCAAGGATCTTGCTCATGAGAAGGTCTTTCGCGGGTCGAATGCGTCGCGGACGCCTTCGAAGATAAACACCAGAAGCGACAGCATGACTGCGAAGACGAAGAACGCAGTGAATGCCAGCCACGGCGCCTGCAGGTTCTGTTTCGCCTGCAAGGTCAGCTCACCCAGCGAGGGGGCCGAGGACGGCAGGCCGAAGCCCAGAAAATCCAGCCCAGCCAGCGTCGAAATGGTGCCGGTCACGATGAACGGCAAAAAGGTCAGCGTGGCCACCATGGCGTTGGGCAGCATGTGACGGAACATGATCGTTCGGTTCGACACGCCCAAGGCCTTCGCCGCGCGGACGTATTCCAGATTGCGGGCGCGCAGGAACTCCGCACGCACCACGCCCACCAGGGATGTCCAACTGAACAGAACGGTCAGGATCAACAATAACGAGAAACTGCGCCCGAAAATCGCGAACATGATGATGATCACGTACAACGAAGGGATCGCGCCCCAGATTTCGATCACCCGTTGAAAGATCAGGTCGAGCCAGCCGCCGAAATAGCCCTGCACCGCACCGGCGACCACGCCGATGATCGAGGCAAAGAACGTCACCACCAAGGTGAAGACGATGGACAGGCGGAAACCGTAGATGATCCGCGCCAGCACGTCGCGTTTGGTGTCATCGGTGCCCAGCAGGTTGTCACCGCGGATGTCGGCGGGCAGCAGGCCGAATTGGCGTTCGCCCGCGTCGTTTTCGTAGAACCCGATGACATTCGGGGGCAAGGGGGCCGCGCCCATGCGGTCCACCGGCGTGTCAAAGCTGTAGCGGATCAGTGGCCAGACCAGACGCCCTTCGACAAAGCCTTCTTCGTCGAATGTCCCTGCGTCGATCTGGTCGATGATGCCCTCGGGATCGTCAAAGCAGCTTTCCAACCCGCCCGACCGGATCAGGCAGGCGACTTCGGGCGCGCGGTAATCGGCCTCTGTTCGGAAATCACCGCCAAAGGCCGTTTCCGGATAGAAGTTGAACACCGGCACAAAGCGTTCCCCGCGATAGGTCACAAGGATCGGTTTGTCGTTGGCAAGAAATTCGGCCACCAAAGACAGGCCAAAGACGATCAGGAAAATCCACAGCGACCAAAAGGCGCGGCGGTTCTTGGTAAAGTTGGTCCAGCGGCGTTTGTTCAGCGGGGACAGGGTGAACAGGCCGCGCTTGTCCTCGGGGATCTGGGTGATGTCGGTCATCTCTCAGCCCTCGCGCTTTTCAAAGTCGATGCGCGGATCGACAAAGACATACATGAGATCGGACAGGATCGCGACGGCCATCCCGATCAACGACGACAGAAACAGCGTCCCGAAGATCACCGGATAGTCGCGCTGCACCGCAGCCTCGAACCCCAGCCGACCAAGACCATCGAGGCTGAAGATCGTTTCAATGATGATCGAGCCGCCAAAGAATACGCCGATGAAGACGCCCGGCAAACCCGCGATCACGATCAGCATCGCGTTGCGGAACACATGTCCGTACAAAACGCGGCTTTCCGACAGCCCTTTGGCGCGAGCGGTCATCACATACTGCTTCTTGATCTCGTCGAGAAAGCTGTTTTTCGTCAGCAAGGTCAGCGTGGCAAATGCGGAAATGGTCGAGGCCGCGACCGGCAGCGCGATGTGCCAGAAATAATCCGCGATCTTGCCCAGCAGACTGAGGTTTTCCCAGTTGTCCGATGTCAGCCCCCGCAGCGGGAAAATTTGCCAGTAGCTGCCACCGGCGAACAACACCAGCAACAGAATCGCAAACAAGAAGGCGGGGATGGCATAGGCCACGATGATGATGGCCGATGTCCATGTGTCAAAGCTTGACCCGTCCTTGACCGCCTTGCGGATGCCCAAGGGGATGGAGACGATATAGGCAATCAGTGTGGACCACAGGCCCAGTGTGATCGACACCGGCATCTTTTCTAGCACCAGATCAATAACGGATATGGACCGGAAATAGCTTTCGCCAAAATCCAGCCGCACGTAGTTCCACATCATTGTCAGGAACCGTTCCAGCGGCGGCTTGTCGAAGCCGAATTCGCGTTCCAGCTCCTCGATGAATTCCTTGGGCAGGCCACGCGCGCCGACATAGTCGCTGTCAGAGCCAAAGGTCTCTTCTCCGACGTCATTGCCCCCGCCGGTAAAGCCTGCGGTGACATCGCCTTGTCCCTGCATTTGAGCCAGAACCTGTTCCACAGGCCCACCGGGGACAAATTGCACCAGAACGAAGTTGAAGATCATGATCCCGAGCAGCGTCGGGATGATGAGCAGAAAGCGGCGTAGGATATAGGCGGCCATATCGTGTCAGTTCACCTGATTCTTGTGGGGGCAGAGGGACGCGCGGCGGCGGTCATTTCAGAACGCCACGGTCCTTCAGCGCCTTGTGCTTGTCTTCGTTCATCCACCAGAAGTCCAGCACCCCCAGCGCGTAGGGCGGCAAATCGGCGGGATGTTCAAACATATCGTATTGCGCGGTCCAGTATTCCGCGACAAAGCCCTCTGGCACCTGAATGCGTTCCCAACGCAGGGCGCGGTCCAGTGCGGTCAGGGCTATGATCTCGTCCTCGCGGGTGGTGGTGGCCAGCGCTGCCTCGATGATGGCATCGACCATCGGGCTTTGCAGGGCAGAGGGGTTGTAGGACGACACCACGGCCGTCTCGGACCCGAACAGCTGCTGCAATCCCGTGCCCGCCGAAGCGAAGGTCAGGATGCGCGTGTGGATCACGTCGTAGTCCTTGTCGAGGAACCGCTGCTGCCCTTGCGCGCTGTCAACAGTGGCCGCATCCACCGCGATGCCCCAATCCTGCAGCGTGCGCACATAGGTCTCGATCGAGGCCTTGCGCACGTCGTCCCATGTGGAGATCACGAGGAAGTTCAGCGACATCTGTTCGCCATCCGCGTTGACCAGCTTGCCAGACGCGTCGAGCGTCCAGCCTTCTGCCTCCAGCAGGGCAAGGCCTGCGCGTTTGTTGCGGCGGTCGATGGGATTGCGCGGGTTCGAGGTATGCGGCAGCACCGCCTCTTCGGTCAGCATCTCCGGCGGGACGACGTCGCCCAGCGATTGCAGGAATTCAAGCTCCGCGCCTTCGGGGATGCCCTTGGCCTCCCAATCCTGTCCTTCGACATAGGATTTGCGCTGCGTGGTCAGGCTGAACTGCAGCGATTCCCGAACCCATTCAAAGTTGAAGGCAAGGCTTAGCGCATGTCGGATATTGCGGTTGTCCAGCGGCGCGCGCGTGGTGTTGAAAATGATGCCGGAGTTGTTCGGCGCCGTTTCATCCGGGATCGTTTCGCGGACCACATCGCCACGTTCGACCGCGGGGAAATCATATCCCGTCGCCCAGCGTTTGGTTGACCCTTCGGTGCGGAAGTTGGTCACGCCTGCCTTGAACGCCTCGAATTCGGCGGTGTCATCGGCGAAATATTCAAACCGGACACGGTCAAAATTGAAACGCCCCTTGTTGGCGGGATGGTCCCAGCCCCAGTAGTTCGGGTTGCGTTCGTAGACGACGTAGCGGTTAAATTCGTAGTCAGCCACCTGATAGGGGCCGGAGGCCATGGGCGAGAGCACCGACGGCTCGTCCAGCCGTTCGCCGGTTTCCTTGTACCAATCTTCCGAGAAAATCGGCGAGCCGCCCACCTGCGAGATCAGCGACCGGCGCGAAATCCCCTCGGCAAAGGTGAATTTGCAGGTCAGCTCGTCAATGACCTCTGCCCCGATGACACGTTCGCCAACGCTGCGGGCGTAGGACCGGATGCCCTGTTCAAGAAACAGGTTATGGGTAAAGACCACGTCTTTTGCCGTGACCTGTGCGCCGTTTCGGAATGTCACATCGTCGCGCAGGTGGAACGTGACCCATGACTGGTCTTCGGGGTATTCGACCTCGCGCGCGACAAGGCAGTAGCTGTCGGTGATGCTGTCGGCGGGCAGGCCACCGCCCCACGGCATCTCGCCAAACAGCGATTCCGCCACCACGCCCGAATTCGTTTCAGGGTTGCCGCGCCATGCCCAGCGGTTGAACCCGTCAAACGTGCCACGCGCGCCGATAACGATTTCGCCACCGCGCGGGGCGTCGGGATTGACGTAGCCCCAATGCGCATAGTCTGCCGGATATTGAAGGTCGCCGTAGAAGGAATATCCGTGCGCGCGCACCATTTCGGTGGCGTCGTGGGAGGCGCCCCAGCCGGTGCGGGGCAGAACGCTGGAGGCGGCACTGGCCCCGATCAGGCCAAGCGCCTGTCTGCGATCAATACGGAACGGCGTGGACTTGGTCATCTGTGCTCTCCCTGAACGGGGGGCTGTGCGCCCTCTCCATGTCTCGGCAATTTTGGTTAAAAATAAGCTAAGTGTTCTGCGGGACCACATTCAAGGTAAGATTGTTGCCCCTCACGCAGGCGTTGACAGGAACGTGAGGCATTTTACGCAAAAGGCCGCCCATTGGGCGGCCTCGTGTTCGTCGGATCGTTCGCAGAGAACCGGACCGATCAGCTTTCAGATTCGATGTAGGCGATCACGTTTGCGCGGTCCTCAGCCTTGGGCAGGCCGTTGAACCCCATGGAGGTGCCGGGTGCGGCGCCTTTGGGGTTTGCAAGGAAGGCGTTGAGGTTGTCGTAGCTCCAGACGTCACCAACCTGGTTCAGAGCGCCGGAGTAGGCGAAGCCGGCAACAGAGCCGATCTCACGCTCCACCACACCGTTCAGGTGCGGGCCAACGCCGTCGGCACCGTTCAGCTGGTGGCAGGCCTTACACTTGTTGAACACGCGTGCGCCGGCACCGGCGTCCGCATCTGCCATCAGCGTGGCAAAATCGATTTCGGGCTCTGCCTCGGCGGGCTCGCTGCTTGTCTCGATGACATAGGCTGCGGCGTGTTCCTCGCCGTGGGAGTCCGCGCCGGTGTGGTACAGAACTTCGGCACCCCATTTGCTCAGCAAATAGATCAGCAAGGAGCCGCAGACGCCGCCCACAACCTTCGTCATTGTCATCGTGTCAAACATAGGGAGCCCTGTTCGTCTTGGATATCCGTCGGGCGCGTAACTACGCCTTCCAATTGCGCGTGGCAAGCGGTAGAAGCCGCGACCAATCGCCCATTTTGTGCGAGTGTGTCACGAATTGACCGGAGACGACCCCCATGACCCAGCGAATTGCCTTTCAGGGGGCGCTTGGCGCTTACTCGCACGAGGCCTGTGTCGACGCCCGCCCGGACGCCGAGGTTTTGCCCTGTCAGACCTTTGAGGACGTGATTGCCGCCGTGCGCGAAGGGCGTGCAGACTTGGCCATGCTGCCAGTGGAAAACACCACCTACGGTCGCGTGGCAGACATCCATCGCCTGTTGCCGGATTCCGGTCTGCGCATCGTGGACGAGGCTTTTGTCCGAGTTCATATCTCGCTCATGGCACAGCCCGGCGTGGCGATTGAAGAACTGGAAACCGTGCGGGCCCACCCGGTTCTACTGCCCCAAGCGGCCAGTTTCCTGCGCCAATACGGCATTCGCGGCGAATCATGGGCCGACAGCGCGGGTGCTGCGGCAGAGCTGGCGCAGACGGGATCGCGGACCCTTGGGGTTTTGGCGTCGGATCTGGCGGCAGAGATCAACGGGCTGCATGTGCTTGCCCGCCATCTGGAAGATCACGCCCATAACACAACACGGTTCCTGCTGATGTCGCCTGAGCCGGACAATTCGCGTCGTGGCAGCCATGGCATGATGACCACATTTGTCTTTCAGGTGCGCAACATCCCCGCCGCGCTGTACAAGGCGATGGGCGGTTTTGCGACCAATGGCGTCAACATGACCAAGCTTGAAAGCTATATGGTTGGCGGATCGTTCACCGCGACGCAATTCTACGCCGATATCGAGGGCCACCCCGAGGATCCGGCCGTGGCCCGCGCGCTGGAGGAATTGGGCTACTTCACCAATACGCTTGATATTCTTGGCGTGTATCCTCGCGACCCCGGCCGCGATTGACATCAGATCAGCAAGCTGGCCGCGCCTTCGTGCCGCAAAAGCTGGACCTTCGTCTCGACACCACCCGCTCCGGAAAACCCGCCCAGGCCCTGCCGCCCCAAGACACGGTGACAGGGGATGAGCAGGGGGATCGGGTTCCCGCCGCAACCCCGTCCCACGGCCTGAGCCGAGGCCCCGAGATCCCGCGCAAGCGCACCGTATTCGCGGGTCTCTCCGAAAGGGATCGCAGCGATGGCGTCACAGACCGCTATCTGGAACGCGCTTCCTTGCGGCGCGAGTGGCAGATCAAACGACCGGCGTTGGCCTGAGAAATATTCGCCAATCTGCGTCTCGGCCTGTTGCAGCAGCGGGCAGGGCGGATCCGTGTCGGGGGTGGGTGCACGCCAATGCAGCCCGGTGATCGCCCCATTGCGAGCGGTTACAGAAATCGGTCCCAAAGGGCTGTCAAAGCAATGGAGCGTGTCGGTCATGCCTTAGCGTGGCGGGTTTGCGGGTTGCAGGCAACAGGCTTTCCTGCGGGGGGCGAAGTCGCTAGACATGCGCGACCAACAAGACAAGAGGGCGGTATGGCACAGGAATTGGCACGGATCGAAACATCGATGGGGCGGCGCGTGATCGGCGCGGGGGCCATGCTGCTGTTGGGTGCTTTGTTGCTGTACATCGCATTTGCCGAACCGCCGCAGAACCGGTTGTGGCAGGTGTTTCTGCTGGCTGTCGGGGGGCTGTCACTGTGGTTTTCCAGCCGTATGTGGGAAGCCACCTCGCACGCGCTGATCCTGACAGAGACCGAACTGACGGACACGGACGGCACTGTTCTGGCGCGGTTGGACGAGATCGAAAAAGTCGACCGCTCCGTCTTTGCAATGAAGCCGTCGAACGGGTTTTTGTTGATCCTGAAGTCGCCGCAGACGCGTGCGTGGCGTCCGGGCCTGTGGTGGCGCATGGGGCGGCGCATCGCGATTGGTGGCGTCACGGCGGGTTCGGCAACGAAACCCGTGGCTGACATTATCGCGGTCAAGATCGCTGCGCCCGAATAAGGGAAAAGGGCAGCCGGTCTGGCTGCCCTGATATTCACGAGTTCGAGAAGGGGATCTGCGGTGCGTAGCGCGGGCTGGTAAAGCTGTAGGTCCGGATCTCGAAATCCCCGATGCCGACGTTGAAGGTCGGGGCCCAGTCCTCCCACGTTTCGACGATGACCAGCTGTTGGTTGTCCATCGCGGGCGGCAGACGATCCGCATAATCGGCCAGATCGGCGTCGGTCAGACGGTTTTCGCGACCAGACATGGTGCCACCACGCTGACGCGACCAGACAACGGACCAAGTATCGCTGTCTTCGTCGTATTGTACGACAGCTACTCGCAGATCTGTGTAATCTCCCGACGACTTGGTCAGCATTGTCAGAAGATTGTACGTGTTCGAGATATATTGACCGCTGACCCCGTCGGTCTCGCGCGAGATCATGTCACCGATCACATAATTGGCTTTCTGGTTCACGCTTTGCTGGCGGAAGGCATCGAAGTAGACCCAGCCCACGCCGAACAGCCAAAGCATGACGGGCAGGACGATCACCGCCTCGACCGAGATATACCCCTCTTCCGCAGAGGAGAAACGGCGCAGACGTTTTTGTATAAATGCAGGCAGCATATTCTGTCTCCTGAGCAGAAGCTTAACCGGGTTCGTTCACAAAGGCCGAGGACGAGACAAGCGCGGTATAGCCGTTGTCATCCTTTGCAAGGCTGGCGTTCAACGAACCGATGGGGGTGACCGGGCGGAATTTGTAGCAGGCGCGCAGGAACATGATCTGCCCGCCGCCGCCGTTCTGGAACTGCCGCTGGGGGTTGATCGCCTCGGATACGTCCACACAATCTGCGGATGCCGGTGGGTTGGACCATTCCGACATGTCGAGCGGCAGCATTTCCAGATGCAGGGTCTCTTCGCAGCCGGGTAGGACGCGGGCAGCATCGCAAATGGCGGTTTTCATGCCAGCGTGAGTTGTTGGCCCGGTTCCCAGTTTGACGTCGCGGACCGTTTGATCCAACGCCCGTTCCAATACGGTATGACGGATGGTGATCGTCCCCAGCTCGATCGCAGACACGATCAGCAAAAGAAACAGCGGCATCCAAAGCGCCACTTCCGGCGCGACAGTGCCATCGTCACGAGCCGCAAACCGGCGCAGCAGGGGCTTAACAGTACGGGTCATCATATCGGCCTCGATCATGAGGAAGTGGGTTGCAGTGGCCCAGCGTGGTGGCCGCATAGGCCCCACATGGGAGAGGTTTGGTTTTCGGGACACGCCGTTCTGGCGTGGTCGTCAGGTCATTCGGTCAGGCGGAGTTCCACCAACATGTCCGAGATCGAGCTGAAGGTGTCGACCAGCTCGTCGCCGGTCACGTCGTAGAAATGTGCCGCCGAAGACGCGCAGTCGCCCATGGCGTCCAGACCTGCCTGCGGCGCCTCGACCCCGATAGCGTAGACCACGACACCTGCCTCTTTTGCGGCGTCGCAAATGCGGTGCAGGCGGGCGTCGGCGTCATCACCATCGACCTTCGTTTCAAAAGAATAATAGGCGTTGTAGTAATCCGAATAGGATACAACCCCGTCACGGTACATGTCATAGTACCAATCCGCGCCATATTCGGTGGTCTTCACGTTGCCGAACAGCTCCAACCAGTTCAGGCGCATGGGCGGGACGGTGGTGCAGCTTGGGGTGGCGTCGAAGCGGACGTTCAGCAAGTTGCTCAGCACATCTGTGCTTTGGGCGATGACGGGAATGTCTTGGAGGTTCTCCAACACATTGGACAAAACCCCGGCCACAAGCGTGGTGTTACCCGAATGGCTGCCGCTGCCCTTGTAACTGGAACACTGCAGCGCGTCATTTTCGCTTACGCCCCCGACCACAGCCACGCCATTGACTGTCGTTGCGGCGCCGCCAAGCGCACGGCTGTAGGGGCCGCGCTGATAGGCGTCACTGCGACCCTCGCGGTGGGGCCAATAGTACCAGTCGTTTGAATCGCCGGAATTTTCACGGATCTTGATCGAGAAACGATCATCGCTTCGATCTTCTGTGCCGTTGTCGTCGACCCAGACGTTCGACATGTTCAGCGGATCCTTCATGTAATCTTTCAGGTCGAACTGGGTGGTGTTCTGGCCGTCCGTCATGACAACGACAAATTTCTGCGCGGCGGCCTCATAGCTAGCGGGACGGTTTGCAGCAGATCCGGCGGCAACACCTTCAGCGGCCATGTCGGCCACGGCGTCCTGGGTGGACGGATCCAGCAGAGCGGTTCCCCACTTCATACCAAGGTCGATCGCGGTGTTGCCCTGCGCTTCGAGGCTGTCGATGAAGGCTTTTAGCTCGTCGGGATCGGCGCTGTGGGCGATCACGTTCGACGTCGTCCCCTCGGAACACCAGGGCGTATCAACAAAAGCAGCACCGGTGTTGATGGGGTCGAAATGCGCGATCTGTTCCAGCGGCGTGTCAGGCGACAGAACCGTCGTGTCAAAGGCACTGTCTGCAAAGGTCGCACAGGTCGAGAACGTGTGATCAAGGTCGAGCGCAAAACGTTCCGCCAACTCCGGGCCAATGTTTACGGTCGCATTATAAGGTACGATGGACACGGTAATGCGGCTGTCATCGCCACCGTCACCAAGAACGGTATCAACGAATTCCTTGGCTGCGTCCTTGAGCTGCTGCAACTTCGCCCCGGCCATGGAGCCGGAGACATCGAGAACCAGGCTGATTTCCGTGGGCGCCACAGCGTTTTCGGCAGTGGCCGCGCCATAGACATCCAGCTCGCTCACCCCGATCAGGCTGAGGAAGTCGGAGCTGATCTGGCCGTGGCCGTCGGCGGAGACGCGTTTGGAGCCCAAGCCGTTGTCCACGTCGACGCCGGTGAGATGGTCGCTCATGTTCATGGCGCGAAAGTAATCCTCGACCACGAGGTTCGGGTCGCGACTGTTTTCGAGGTTTGCGGCGGCCAGAACGGCACGGTCCAATGTGTTCTGGACTTTGGTTCGCTTTAGTTCCGCGTGCATCATATCAATGCCGATGCCGCCGAAGATCACCATAATGAGCGATCCGATAAGGGCGACATAGGACATCGCACCGTCCTGCTGGGCCCAAAAACGTCCCAGAAAGCCACCACTGGCAGAAGCGGTGGCGCGGAATTTCGGTTTGAACATTGCGTTCATCATACTGGCACCTTGTGACACACTTTGGAAACGGGTCTGCGACTCGACTCCGGTGATTGGATGCCTCGTTTATGTCGTTTCAAAATGGCCAAACTGGGGCGTGTTTGGATGGTTTTTGGTCAATAATTGCTGGGTTTTGCGTCCAATAGGGATCGTTCCCCCTTTTCGTTTCCGGAGCGGGGTCAATGAGCGGGTGTTCTTGCCGAAAGTGACCGATCTGAGGCGTTGGCCGCACCGGGTTTGCCACGGAGTTTTAAGATTCGGGCAGCCCGTTGTTCGGTGCGTGATGCCCGTGTTCGTTTGGCGCTGTGTGGGTCTAAATAGGTTTCGCCTTGTTTCCTCGGGGGGGCGAAAAGAAGGCAAACCCTACCCAAAAGAGATAGGTGTTGTGAAAAACTTGGTTAAGAAAGTCTAAAGAAATCCTGAATACGTCCCAGTGATGCCCGATTGCCCGGTCAATCATTCTTCATGCCGCAAAGACCTTGCACCGCGGGAGAAAGAAAATGACCGTACACCTTCGCCCTCGGGCAATGCTTCGACATCTGATACAGGATGAGACGGGCAATATCACAATTTACTCAGTATTCATGTTGGTTCTGATCCTGACCATCACGGGTGCTTCTGTTGATATCATGCGTTTCGAAACCAATCGGACCGTAATGCAGAACACAATGGACCGTGCTGTTTTGGCGGCCGCAGACTTGGACCAGACGCAAGACCCCAAAACGGTGGTCAAAGACTATCTTGCGAATTCACCTGTGCGATCACTCGTTCCGAACGTTGAAGTCTTTCAGGCGGCAAACAGCAGAACGGTCTCCGCGACGGGCACGTCCTCAATGGACCCAATTTTTCTGCATATGTCGGGCGTTGATCAGTTGATCGCTCCGGCGAAATCCGTGGCTGAGGAAAAAATATCCAACGTCGAGATTAGTCTGGTTCTCGATATCTCCGGATCGATGCGCAACAATGACCGCATCAATAAAATGAAACCAGCTGCGACCTCGTTCGTGGACAAGGTCATGACGGATGACTCCAATGGTGTCACCACGCTCAACCTTGTGCCCTTTGCGGGGCAGGTAAACCCCGGCGACATTTTGTTTGATTATTTCCGTGGCGAACGTCCGAAGATCAATCAAAACAACGGATGGGGGAATGGTGATCAGGACGCGCCGGGAAATTCGCTGTGCAACAATAACGCTGAAAATGCGGATGAAGGCGCAGCCTCTGAAGAATGCGCATATGACGACGGTTCCAGCTCAGAAACGGCGACTGCGGCTGCCATTGACGATGCCGAATACTTCAAGATGCGCAACCAAAACATCGTGGATATGGTCTACTATTTTGATGTCGATGACGACGGTATCTATGATGTGACGCACAAGGTCGAAAACTATACGTCCGACGCATCGCGTGATCCTGATGATCATTTTAAAGGTTTTGTCGCAGCCTTCTTTGCCGCCGACGACCGCTTGACGACGCCAGAGCAGTTTTTGGGCGCCTCTGTTCAAACGTCGAATAAAAAGATCTATTACTATCAAGTTAAGGGCGATGAAAACGGCCAGCGCAATGATATTGGTCCGACCCTAAACAAGGGTAATCACCGAGGCGATACACATGACTATTCGGGTATCGATCTGGGATATTGGGAGCAGTTCTATGTTTCTCCGAACCAATCTCGGATGAATGCGGAAGCAGCTGCTGCAGCGGAAGCTGCTCTGGCCGAAGAAGAGGGGCGCGAAGTGCCCCCCGGAATCGAAAAGAAGCAGCAAAATATGAACATGCCTTCGTCGTGTGTGGAAATATACCCCGAAGAATTCAACACGACGGCAATGCCAACTTCCGAAGATTACGTGCCCCACTTTATGTACTGGCCAATCGACGAGACGCATATGGATTGGGGGTGGTGCCCATCTGAGGAAATGACCATTCAGTACTATTCGGATGATCGCAGCGCCCTGATTGATTTCATTGATGAAATGCGTCTGCACGATGGTACAGGTTTGCAATATGGCATGAAATACGGTTTGGCGCTTTTGGATCCTGTGAACCAGTCGGCATTGAGCGCGCTGATCGAAGCAGGCTTGGTAGACGAGCGTTTCGAAGGTCGGCCAATTCAGTGGGGCGATTCCGAGACGGAAAAATACATCGTTATGATGTCGGATGGTGCCGTCACGCCGCAATATCGCCCAAACGATGGTGAAAATCCATCGAACGCGACCACAGATCTTAGAACGCAAGGGTCGAGTTCGTATTACACGATGACGGCAGGATCCCAGGCACAAGCGGAATATCGTGCTCAATGCGATTTGGCGCGCGCGAACGGTGTGACCGTATTCACCGTAGCGTTTGAGACGACGAACGCTGAAGCGGACGCTCTCGCCTATTGCGCGTCTTCGGCAAGCCACGCCTTCCATGTCACCGGTGATGAAATCGCTGATACATTCGATACCATCGCCCGTCAGATCAATAACCTGAGGCTGATCCAATGATGTCCAGCATCCAAACCTTTGCCTCCCGCTTTCGTCGTGACGAAGACGGCAACGCAACCATCGAATTTGCCTTCTACTTTACCGTCTTCTTCCTGATCCTGACGGCGGGTGTGGAAATCGCTTATATGAACTTGCGACATTCGATGCTGGAAAGATCGGTTGATCTGGTGGTGCGTGACATTCGCTTGTCGACCGGGGATGTCCCGTCCTTCGCAGAAGCGCGCAACAAGATTTGCGAGGAGGCCGCCATTCTGGAGGATTGTGAAAACAACCTTCGCCTGGAGATGGTCGAAGTTGATCCGCGCAATTTTTGGACGATTGATCCAAACCCAGATTGCCGCAACGCCGAGGAAGAGCCGCGCCCGGTGCGTAACTTCACCCCCGGTACCGACAACGCACTGATGCTGATCCGCGCATGTCTGAAATACAAGCCGATGATGCCAACGACCGGTTTGGGTAAAGAGCTGTATAAAGACAGCGATGGCTACGCCCAATTGATGGTGACATCCGCATTTGTACAAGAGCCGAGGTAATCGCCATGATCTTCAAATCTTGCTTCAACCGTGTGCTGAAACGTTTTGCCAAAGACACCGAAGGCAGCATTTCCATCGAGGCGCTGATCTGGTTTCCCATGATCCTCGCGGTTCTCGCGTCGATGTTCTCGCTCTTTGATGCCTTTCGCTACAAAAGCCTGAATGCCAAAGCCGCCTATACGATCTCGGACGCGCTTTCGCGTGAAACCGATCCTATCGACAACGCCTATATCGACGGTATGGAGGATGTTCTCGAATTCCTCACGATCTCCGAGGGACCATATTCCTTGCGAGTGACTTTGGTGAACTATGACGGGACATCCTATAATCCGGACGGATCTATCGCGTCCGTCGGAGAGGGATATCAGGTGGAATGGTCGCAAACACGCGGTGATTTCGACGACCTGACAACTGCAGATCTGAAAACCTTTACGGACAAGCTTCCCAATCTGTTGAACAATGAGCGGGTCATTCTGGTGGAAACGCGAACCGAATACGTACCCCCGTTCGTTATTCCTGTCCTGAATGAGGCGGATCTCTTCTACACCTACGGATTTACGCGACCACGTTTCGCGCCCAAGATTTCGTGGTCGGACAGCTAATCCGAACGACAAGATGATGAACGACGGGGCCTCGGCCCCGTCGTTTCCCCTTGGGGGATGTGCATGATTTCGCCGATGCTGGCACAGCCGTTGCCCATACCCCGGGGCTGCACTAGAACCCAAGCGACCCAATGTAATCGGAGCTTCTCATGCGTCACGCGCTCTTTGCCATGATCCTACTGACCGTCGCACCGGCTGCACAGGCACAAGACGACAGCTGCGCACAGACCGAAGCGTGGTTCAACGAGGCGGTGGAAAGCCGCCAAACCGGTAAATCCGAGCGCGCCGTACGCCGCAGCCTGCGCGCGGACATGGGGGAGGAGGCCGCAGATCAACTAGCGGCTTTTGTCTTTGCCCTGCCAGCAGAACAGTTGTCGCCCGCTGTGGGTGCGATGGCGCGGGCGCAGTGCGAAGGTCTGTAACCTAAACGTTCGAAATTGCTGGTCCGTCCGAGGGGTGCCACGTTATCGTGTGCGCCCCCTTGAGAATCGCCCCACGCTCGGAGGATACTGCGCGCCATGAGCCTGCCCCCCGGTTTCCTAGATGAACTGCGCAACCGCCTGACCCTTTCCGATGTGGTGGGGAAAAAAGTCATGTGGGATAAGCGCAAGTCCCAGCCGGGCAAGGGCGATCTGTGGGCTCCATGCCCCTTTCACCACGAAAAAACCGCGTCTTTTCATGTGGATGACCGGAAAGGGTTCTACTACTGCTTTGGCTGCCATGAAAAAGGCGATGCGCTGAGTTTTGTCCAGAAGCTCGACAATGTCGGGTTCATGGAAGCGGTCGAGATTCTCGCCACCGAGGCGGGAATGGAAATGCCGGCCAAGGACCCGCGCGCGCAGGAAAAGATCGACCGACGGACACAGCTGACAAAAGTCATGGAAGAGGCGGTGCGCTTCTTCCGGTTCCAGTTGAAAACCCAAGCCGCGGGCGAGGCGCGCGCCTATCTTCAAAAGCGCGGATTGACGGCTGACGCGCTGGACCGGTTCGAGATCGGCTTTGCGCCCGCTGGCTGGGACAATCTGCGGCTGGGTCTGACGGGCAAGGGGATTGCCATCGACGATCTGGTGGCCTGCGGTCTGTCGCGCAAATCCGACAAGGGGCGCGACCCCTATGATGTGTTCCGCAACCGGATCATGTTTCCGATCCGTGATGCGCGCGGGCGGGCCATCGCCTTTGGCGGGCGTGCGATGGATCCCAATGACAATGCCAAGTATCTGAACTCTCCCGAGACGGAGCTGTTCGACAAATCGCGCAACCTGTACAACTTGCGTCCCGCGCGCGAGGCATCCGGACGGGGAAAGCCGCTGATCGTTGCCGAGGGCTACATGGATGTGATCGCGCTGTCCGAGGCGGGATTTCATGCCTCTGTCGCGCCACTGGGCACGGCTGTTACCGAAAACCAGCTGCAAATGATGTGGCGCGTGTCCGAAGAGCCGATCATCGCGCTGGATGGGGACAAGGCCGGTCTGCGCGCGGCCTATCGTGTGATTGATCTGGCGTTGCCGCTGCTGGAGGCGGGGAAATCGCTGCGGTTTGCCATCATGCCCGAAGGCAAGGACCCCGATGATCTGCTGCGGGCCGAAGGGCCGGAAGCTGTTCAGGCGGTGCTGGATGCGGCGATGCCCATGGTGGACCTGCTGTGGCGGCAAGAGACGGAAGACAAGAGCTTTGACAGCCCCGAGCGGCGTGCAGCCTTGGACAAATCCCTACGAGAGCGGGTGAAGCTGATCCGCGACCGCAGCTTGCGTCATCACTACGCTTTGGCGGTGCGGGACCGTTTGGACGCGCTTTATGGGCGCAGCGGCAGCGGCTTTGATATTGGGTTCGACAGCGGACCGGACCGTGGTTTTGCGCCGATGCCCGACATGCCTCCGCCGGATATGGGGTATGATCCCGGCTTCGATATGCCGCCCGATGCGGGGTATCAGCCAGAGTATGACACCGGTTTCGACGCCCCCGCGCCGCAGAGATCAGAGGATCGTGGCAGCTTCACGCCGCGCAAAACCGGCTATTCCGGCGCCAAGGGCGGGGGCAAACGCAGGCCGTGGAACGCACCACCACCGCCCAGCCCGACGGCGAAAGCATCGCTGCTGGCCTCGCCCGGCGAAGCACCAGAAGTGCGCCTGCGCGAGGAAGTCATTCTTGCGACGCTGTATTGTCATCCCGCACTGATCGCGGAGTTCGACAGCCAGCTTGAGGCGTTGGTCTTTGCCGATCCGCAACTGCAGGCCCTGCGCGACATCATGTTGGCCTGCCACGATTGCCCCGACGAAGTGGCGGCCAAGGCGGCGAGTGAAATTGGGCAGGGGCGTCTTGAATCTCTGATGGGGGCACGCCATATCGTGGTGGTTCCCTGCATTCGCACACCCGGTGTTCTGGATATCGCGCGTATCACAGTGTCCGAAGAACTGGCAAAACTGGACACGTTGCGTGGCTGGCAGGCCGAACTGAAAGAGGCCGAAGAGGATTTTGCGGATCAGGCCGACGAGGCTTTGACATGGCGGTTGGGGCAGGCGGCCCGCGCCAAATCCGATATCGGGCGCCGGACCGACGAAAGCGAGATGGATTACGCCATCGGCGAGAACGGTGCCCTGATCGACAAAGACGAAAGAAGCGCGTTTGATTCGCTTCTATCGACGATTCGCTTCGACAAGGGGCGCAAATAATGCTCACCATGGTGAGAAAAAGGTAAACATATAAGGCTAGACGGGTGTCCGAATCGCCGAATCACGGTAAGTACTCGGTTTAACGAATCACTCAGCTCGTCGCCCCCGATCAGGAGAGCCGCATGGCAGCCAAGGACAACGAAGACACCAAGTCCCAGGACCAGGACGAAGAGATCAGCCTTGATATGAGTCAGGCTGCGGTCAAGAAGATGATCGCCGAAGCGCGCGAGCGTGGCTACATCACCTATGACCAGCTTAACCAGGTTTTGCCCCCGGATCAGGTGTCCTCTGACCAGATCGAGGACGTCATGTCGATGCTCTCCGAGATGGGCATTCAGGTGACCGAGGACGACGAAGAAGCCGAAGAAGAAGAGAACAAAAACACCCAGTTGGTGGAGCAAAAGCGCGGCGGTGACGTGGCGCTGGGCTCTGGCACGACTGAGAAGCTGGATCGCACTGACGACCCGGTGCGGATGTATCTGCGCGAAATGGGCTCGGTCGAGCTGCTGTCGCGTGAGGGCGAAATCGCCATCGCCAAGCGCATCGAGGCCGGTCGCAACACGATGATCCTCGGGCTGTGCGAAAGCCCGCTGACCTTTCAGGCGATCACCATCTGGCGCGAGGAACTTCTGTCCGAGGACATCCTGCTGCGTGATGTGATCGATCTGGAGACCACTTTTGGCAACCAGATGGGCGAGGACGGCGAGCTTGAGGAGCCGGTGGTCGATCCATCGGCGGCGGCCGGAACCACCGATCAGCCCACGCAGAAATCCAGCGAGCCGGAATATGACGCGGACGGCAATCCCATCCGCAACGATGACGACGATGACGAGGACGAGCAGGCCAACATGTCGCTGGCCGCGATGGAAACCGCGCTGAAACCGCGTGTTCTGGAGACGCTCGACCGGATCGCGCAGGATTACGAAGCGCTTGCAGAAATGCAGGACAGCCGGATTTCCGCGACGCTGAACGAAGATGGCTCTTTCGATGCCACCGACGAAGCGATGTACCAGAAGCTGCGTTCGGAAATTGTTGAGCTGGTGAACGGGCTTCACCTGCACAACAACCGTATCGAGGCGCTGATCGACCAGCTCTACGGCATCAACAAGCGCATCATGTCCATCGACAGCGCGATGGTGAAGCTCGCCGATCAGGCGCGCATCAACCGTCGTGAATTTGTCGAGGCCTACCGTGGCCACGAGCTGGACCCGAACTGGCTGGAGCGTATGGGCGAGAAGTCCGGTCGCGGCTGGCAGATGTTCATCGAACGCTCGTCGGACAAGGTCGAAGAGCTGCGCTCTGATATGGCGCAGGTCGGCCAGTATGTCGGTTTGGACATCTCCGAATTCCGCCGCATCGTGCAGCAGGTCCAGAAGGGCGAGAAAGAAGCCCGTCAGGCCAAGAAGGAAATGGTCGAGGCGAACCTGCGTCTCGTGATCTCGATCGCCAAGAAATACACCAACCGTGGCCTGCAGTTCCTTGACCTCATTCAGGAAGGCAACATCGGCCTGATGAAGGCGGTGGATAAGTTCGAATATCGTCGCGGCTATAAGTTCTCGACCTATGCGACGTGGTGGATCCGTCAGGCGATCACGCGCTCTATTGCCGATCAGGCGCGCACGATCCGTATCCCGGTCCACATGATCGAGACGATCAACAAGCTGGTGCGTACCGGCCGTCAGATGCTGCACGAGATCGGCCGCGAGCCGACGCCGGAAGAGCTGGCGGAAAAGCTGCAGATGCCGCTGGAAAAGGTTCGCAAGGTGATGAAGATCGCCAAGGAGCCGATCTCCCTCGAAACGCCGATTGGCGACGAGGAAGACAGCCAGCTTGGCGATTTCATCGAGGACAAGAACGCGGTTCTGCCGCTGGATTCCGCTATTCAGGAAAACCTGAAGGAAACCACCACGCGGGTTCTGTCGTCGCTGACGCCGCGCGAGGAACGTGTCCTGCGGATGCGCTTTGGCATCGGCATGAACACTGATCACACGCTTGAAGAGGTGGGCCAGCAGTTCAGCGTGACCCGCGAACGTATCCGCCAGATTGAGGCGAAAGCGCTTCGCAAGCTCAAGCATCCGTCGCGCAGCCGCAAGCTGCGGTCGTTCCTCGACCAGTAAGCCTGCGCTGGCCCGTAATTCATTCGCGCCCCTTCCCCCGGGAGGGGGCGTTTTCTTTGGCACAAAGCGTCAGCAGCAAAGGTTTGAGACATGAGCGAGAAAAAAGGATTTCTAGCGCGCCTGTTCGGCGGCGGAGCGGCGGAGAAGCCCTCGGACGTGGTGGAACACAAAGGATTCCGCATCACCCCGCAGCCGATTTCCGAAGATGGTGGTTTCCGCATCAGCGCCAAGATCGAAGGCGAGATTGATGGCGAGACGAAAACGCATAGCCTGATCCGGGCGGACGTTATTCGTGACCGCGACGAGGCGGCGAAGGCCTCTGTTTCCAAAGCGCAGGCGATGATCGACCAGATGGGTGCGAAGCTGTTCGATATGTGACGAATTTTCGGGGTCTTTGCCCGGAATAGATATCATATCCGGCGGTTGTTTCAGAATCGGGGAACCTTTTGCGGCCAAGTTGGTTGTCCGTGCAAGGAGACGATCAATGAAACAGCCGCTTATGTTTGCTTTCGCAGCCACCCTCGCAACCACCGCCGTTGCCGCCACCACACAGGTGATCGGACCGGAGATGGGCAGCAGTGCCGATGTCATTACCATCGAAGTGGCCCCCGAAGAGCTCGCGCGCTGTCAGGAAACCTTGGCGCAGGTTGCGTCCATGCCGGTAACCACGGATCGCGGAACGCCCCTGCCTGTTTCGGCCGACGATGATCTGCCCCGTGTGGCCTGTGTCGCTGTAGAGGCCTGAACCGACCCTCTGGTTTGGCGAGTTGCTTCGCGGTATGCGTGTCTCAACAGGGGACACAAATGCAGAAAATTTTCGAAGTCCGCACAAACGGGATCGGTCTTTACGAGATCACAAATCAATTGACGGACTGGAGCGTCGGGGCCGACATACAGGCGCGGGCGCTCCATTTGTTTATACGACATACGTCCGCGTCACTGCTGATTCAGGAAAACGCGGATCCAGAGGTTCGCAGTGACTTGATTGAATACTTTCAGCGTCTTGTGCCGTCAGCCGATCATTCCAGCATGTCCTATCTGAAGCATACGTATGAGGGGCCGGATGACATGCCGGCCCATATCAAATCCGCGCTTTTACCGGTGTCGTTGACCATCCCGATGATTGATGGGCGCCTTGGTCTGGGAACGTGGCAGGGTGTCTATGTCGTGGAACATCGCACCGCGCCCCACCGGCGTCAGATTGTGGCCAGTTTACTGTAAGCATCGTTGCCCGCATTGATGGCAGTGCCCCATCTAGGGGCTGGAATATTTCCCTACCCAAAACTTAGATGATGGCCTATAGTGCCTGTGGATAAGGGGGGCCAACCTCCAATCGAGGCGGGATTTATAAAACGAGGGGACAAGCCAATGCGCTGCCCGTTTTGCGGAAATATCGATACTCAGGTTAAAGATTCACGACCAGCCGAGGATCATGTGTCCATCCGGCGGCGGCGGTTTTGCCCGTCTTGCGGTGGTCGGTTCACGACATACGAACGTGTACAGTTGCGCGATCTCGTGGTGATCAAAACGAACGGTCGCCGTGAAGATTTCGACCGTGACAAGCTTGAACGGTCCATCCGGATCGCATTGCAGAAACGCCCGATCGAGCCTGATCGCGTGGATCAGATGATCTCTGGCATTGTGCGCCGCTTGGAAAGCATGGGCGAAACCGACATCCCCTCCAAGCAGATCGGCGAGATCGTTATGGAAACGCTGGCCCGGATCGACACCGTGGCCTACGTACGCTTTGCGAGCGTTTACAAGAACTTCCAAGCCGCTGACGATTTCGACAAATTTGTCTCGGAGTTGCGGCCAGAAAACGTCCAGCTGCCCAAGTGACCGATCACAAGAGGTGGATGGCGCAGGCGCTTGCGCTGGGTCGTCGTGGCATGGGGCAGACTTGGCCCAACCCGGCTGTGGGCTGCATTTTGGTGGCTGGCGGTCGTGTTGTCGGGCGGGGTTGGACCCAGCCGGGTGGTCGCCCCCATGCGGAGGTGGTGGCCCTAAAGGCCGCCGGTCCCTTGGCGCGCGGCGCCACGGCCTATGTCACCTTGGAACCTTGCGCGCATCACGGGGCCACGCCACCGTGTTGCGATGCGCTGATCGCGGCAGGCGTTGCGCGCGTTGTCGCGCCATTGACCGACAGCGATCCGCGCGTGTCGGGGCAGGGGTTTGACAGGATGCGCGCCGCCGGGATCGAGGTCATCACCGGCATCATGGCCTCTGAGGCGATGCACGATCATGCGGGTTTTTTCCTAAAGGTCGAACAATCGCGGCCATGGTTGACGCTAAAACTGGCCATGACGATGGACGGGCGGATCGCCACCGCCACCGGAGAAAGCCAGTGGATCACAGGTCCGCAAGCGCGGCGAGCGGTGCATGGTTTACGCGCCACCCATGATGCGGTTCTGGTTGGCGGCGGAACAGCACGGGCGGATAATCCGCGCCTGACAGTGCGCGGTTTCGATGTCGCCCGCCAGCCGGTGCGCATTGTGGCCAGCCGCCATCTGGATCTGCCGCTGCTGAGCGATCTGGCCCGCACAGCAAAAGACGTGCCGGTTTGGCTGTCGCACGGGCCGGATGCGCAGTCGGATCTGGTTAAGACATGGGAGCAACTGGGGGCCACCATGTTGCCGACACGCTTGGCTGGTGGTCGACTGGATGCGCAGGATTTACTCGCCACGCTGGGGCAACGCGGTTTGACGCGGGTGTTCTGTGAGGGCGGCGGCCAGCTTGCGGCGTCTTTATTGGCGCAGGATCTGGTGGACGAGCTGCATGTTTTCACCGCGGGCATGGCTTTGGGGGCCGAAGGGCACCCCGGCATCGGCGCATTGGGCGTGGATCGTCTGGCAGAGGCGCCGCGCTTTGAGCTTGTGGATGTTCGAACGCAAGGCGGCGACCTTCAGCACGTATGGCGCAAAGCTGCCGCTACGTAACGATTTAGGAACATAAGGTTACGTAGGGGTATGCGCGGGTCAGACGGAAGCCGCCCATGTGGATAACTCTGCTGATAAAATTTTAATTCGCCGGATAATGATGCAGTCACTACCGCCACAAATGGCTGTAACTTGCGAACAAACCTTGGGTTTTTGACAGCAGCCGATTGGCAAGCCCCGCACGGAAACGCGTACCTTGGGCCAACCGGTCAACGATCACCTCGACTGTGCAGGGCAGGCCGCTGATCGGATCGTAATAGCGCGGATAGTCGATCAGTGCCGCATAGGCCAATGCCTCGATTGAGGGGCGGGGGCCGGACAGGCGGCGCGCAGGCACCGGCCCGATATCGGTGGTCAGGCCCCACCCCGCGTAGAATGGCGCGCCCAGAGTCGTCACGGGAATACCCCGCAGGAGCGCCTCGAAACCGGTGCCGGAGGTCATGGTCCAGACCTCGTGCACCTCGCGCAGCAGACGACCCATATCAGCCTGGTCGAGCGTGACATCCGCGAACCGCTCTGGCGCGGTGACCACACCCTTGCGCAGCCCCGCTTCGACGTCGGGGTGTGGTTTCCAAATAATCACTGCGTTGGGATTGGCCTCGCGCGTGCGGCGCAACAGGGTTTCATTATCGGCAATATGGGGGCTGCCCCGCAGGATTGATGCGTCGTCCTCGACCTGACCGGGCACCAGAACCCGGTGGCCTTCGGGGATCGCAGGCAAATCTCCCGATAGGTTGTATTTGGTTAAGTTTTCGTTACCCATTCTCTGGATAACCCTGTGGATACGTTCGAATTGATCGGGTCTGAGGCCTTTGGCGCGGCTTTGGATGAGCGTCTCCAGATCGGAAGCGCGCGTGGGATCGTAGTAAATCCCGCTGTGATCGATGGCCAAAGACAGTGGCGGAACCAGTTCCGCGCCAAGCCCACGGGATCGCAGAAAGCCATCCTCCATCCGTGCGCCATGCGTGAGACCTAAACTGGCCCAAGACACCAGCGGGCGCCGGGTGTCCTGCGCCAGTTGCTTGGCTTTATCCACATCCGCCTCAAACCGCAGCGCACTGTGTTTGCCCAAGAAATCCGTAAGCGGTTTTCTTTTCCACAGCCGCGCGCCGGTGATGACCCAGCCCGCGCGATCCTCGCGCCACGCCCGGCTTTGCGCTTCGAGCGCGCCGAGAGCCGCTTCTACATCGCACAGGCGATCATGGTGGGGGTCGTACCACAGGGGGTACAGGATCATCGCCGCTGCGACCAGTTGGGCCCGTGTCAGGCTGCGTTGCCTGCGCGCGATGATCTCTTCGTCATCGGTCAGCCCCCATCCCGCGTAGAACGGCTGGCCAAAGACCCGTGGTTTATGCCCTGCAAGAATGGCCTCGAACCCCATCTGGGAAGACAGCGTATAGACCCGCGTCGCCCCTTCGAGCAGCGTCCAGGGCGAGGCATTGCCGTCGTAGATCGACACGGGACCGGTGGCATCTTCAGCGGTAAAATGGCCCGCCCGATGGCCTGCGGTAGTCTCCGGGTGGGTTTTCAGGATGATGCGCGCGCCGGGATTTTCTTCGCGTGCGACGAACAGCATTTCGAGAAACCGCGCGCGGTCCCCATTCGACGCACGCACCGACGCGTCACCGCGCGTCTGGTCTATTACAAGGACATAGCCGGGCTCGGGGCAGGGGGCATCGGGAAGGGTCGCGCTGTATTTGGATAGATGCGCCTCCCGCATGCGGGCGATCACGCCGCGCGCCCGGTCCAACAGCGCGCTGTCGTCCAAGGGATGTGTTTTCAGCAAGGTTTCCAGATCAGATGGCGCGCGCCCGTCGAAATGGACGCCGGTCCCGTCGATCAGCAAGCCAAGCGGTGGTTCGCCTTCGCGACCGGGGAACAGTGACCGCAGGAATGCATCCTCGATGCGCAGCAGAGACGCACCGGTCTTGGCGGCCATCGCCTCGCCGCGATAGGCATAAGGCGATTGCCCCCAGACCGCGATGTGATCATCCGGCGAGGGGCGGCCAAGGCGGATCTGATATCCGGCAAGGGACAGAATGCGGCGCAGCCGCTTTTGCCGCAGAAATCCTGCGGAGTAGACATAGAGACGCCGGGAGGTTTCCCCCCCGGCGTAATGCTGTCCATCGTTGTTGTTCAACGGTATTATTCCGACCCGCTAAGCGTGTCCGCAATCGACGTCACGGTCGCCACGGAGCTCAGAGATCCTGTGAGCGAGGCAATTGTTTTGTCCCACTGCACATAGGGTGCTTCGGTGACGTACAGCGTGTCCTGATCGCGGATGACGAAATCACGCGCCATGAACATGCCGTTGGGCTGCGTCAGGTCGAGCACGTAGACCATGCGCTGTGCGCCCACCAGATCGGTCCGCCCCAGAACCGTATTGGCGATCTCTGCAGGTTCGTTGCGGAACACAAAGACGCCGGTGGGATCTGCGGTGGCCGACAGCAGGCCGCCAACGGTCGCAATGGCTTCGACGGCGGACAGGCTCTGGGCTTCGAAGGGCACGCGCGCTTGCGATCCGGTTGCGCCAAGGGCGGTGAAGGCGCGGGTGTCTTCCTCGATCAGGATCCGGTCACCGGCGCGCAGGGCAATGTCAAATTCGGGCTGTTTGAACAGGTCCTGAAACCAGATGGTTTCCGTCTGGTTGCCGCGGATGATCTTGATCTGTGCGATCTCGGGTTCGATCGTGACACCACCGGCGCGTGCGATCATGGCGGACAGGGTGCGGGTGGGGCGTTCAATGGCAAAGACGCCTTGCGAACCTACAGCGCCCACAAGGCTGACGGTCGATCCGTCCCCGGCCACGCGGCGCACCTGCACCTGCGGATCGGGGGTCTGGTCTTCCAGCCGTTGGGTGATGATATGACGTATGCGTTCGGGCGTGTTTCCTGCGGCGCGGATGCGGCCGGCATAGGGCACAAAGATGAACCCGGCGCCATCGACCTGCACCTCTTCGAGGATGGTCGAATTCGCGGCTTCGCCCGCCAGCAGCCCGTCATCAACGTTCTCCCAGATCGTCAGGCCCAGCGTATCGCCCGCCTGGATCGTATCGGACCCCACGATGGAGGCGTTACGGAATGCGTCGGAAAAGCCCAGAGCGGGCACGACGGCGGTGGATCGGGTCACGCGGTCATTGACAGAGACGATAAAAGCATCGCCTTCGCGCTGTACCGATCCGGCAAAGATTTCACGTTTGTTCGGGCCAACGCGCGGCAGGCCGCAAGATGCCAGTACTGACACCGCAGCCAATAAGGCGATGCTCCGCGCCCAACGGGTGGGGGAGTGTTTCACTGCTCGGTCTCCTCGACCTATGTTCTGCCTCAGTCTTTTTTTGTCAGGCTAGCGCTGGAATTCGCAAAAAGCCAGCGTTGTGAAACACATGCTTATTCTACGGCGCGCAACTGTTGCCGCGGGGCCGCGGTGCCGGAGGCGAAACTGTCGTAAGGGTCCTCTGGCAGCAGCATCATATCGACCACTTGACGCAGCAGCTGGCGGCGCCCGCGTGCGGAATAAAAGCCGCCGGAAAGCTGAGAGGTTTCAAGAAGATAGCGCCGATAGTCCTTGTAGGCCTTGTTGTCCGGCCGACCCGGGGCGGCAAAGAATTCTGCCAAGGGCTTGGTCGAGACAAATTCCGGCTTGGCATAGACCGCATCGCCAAAGACCTTGAGCGGGATCCCGCGCCATAGCACCTGTTGGGCGGCGGTGGAATTCACCGTAACAGCCGTCCGCGCGTCGTTGAGCAATTGCGCCAGTTTGCCTCCGCGGACGTAATGGACACGCTCAGCAACCTCGTGGTTTTGCGCAGCGCGGCGAATTGCACGGCGGATGCCTGCGCGATCATCTTCAAGCGGGTGGGCCTTGAACACCAGATGGTGGTGGCCGGGGGCGCCCTCCTTGAAACCGGAAACCACCAGATCGACGAAATCCGGCATGGTTTTGAACGGGCTGTGCTGTTGAAAGCTGCTGTCGTGTTCCAACTGCATAAGGCACAGGTGATAAGGGAAGCCGCCCATGCGGATGCGGGTGGTCGCGATCAGCCGGTCAATCGCGCTGACCGGCATCAGAAGCAACCGTTTCAAATAAAGCGAGAATTCCTGCACAACCGTTAGGGAGCGGTGCGGTCGGAAATTGCGATAGTCGCCATTTCTGAACATGACAAACCAGTGGTACAGCGCGCCGTAAAAGACGTGGTGCCGCATATCGCCCCAATGGGCCGGGGGCAGGGGCGCCTCCATATCCGACAGGGCGAGCGCTTGCTGCATATCTGACACGGACATTTGCATCAGGCGCGAATTGCCGTTGGACCCGCCGCGTTCATAGGTCACCCAGTATGGCCGCATGTACCCTTCTTCGAAAACATGCACCGTCAATCCGCGCAGCTTTGCCTCTGTCACGGCTTCGGCGTGGATGCGCCGCACATCGCCGTACAGCACAATATCGGTGACACCTTTTTCAGTCAGAAGGTCGCAGAACCAGCCGCGCCAGTCATCCTGTGTGCCGCGATAGGGCAGGTAGCTGCGGGGGTGGAACCAGAATGCGCGGTCGCCCGCATTGAAGCCGACCCGCCAGACCTGCGCGCCGGTCCGCCGCAACATACGCCCCAAGCGTGAAAAGAACGGCCCATGTGGTCCCTGAAGGAACAAAAAGACCCGCTGTTCTCCTGTCTTGTGGGGCATTTGGTAATCCGAACTCGTAAGACGCGGGGTGGGCCTGTGGCTGCGACGCTGCTGCCGTCTTGCCCATCCTTGCACAGTATGTGAATGGTTTGTTGCTATTCTAACAACAGATGGCGGCGAAATTAAGGCCCGTAGACGGGGCCGGTCAGGAGGGCGCATGTTCACGGGTATCGTGACAGACATCGGTAAAATCAAGGCGTTGGAGAACCGTGGTGATCTTCACGCCCGGATCGGGACGTCTTACGACACGGCCGGGATCGATATTGGCGCGTCGATTGCGTGCAACGGCGTTTGCCTGACGGTTGTCGATCTGGGGCCGGACTGGTTCGATGTGGTGATCAGCGCGGAGACGATCTCTAAGACCAATCTGGACGTCTGGGCCGATGGGACGCGTGTCAATCTGGAACGCGCGCTGAAGGTCGGGGATGAACTCGGCGGGCATATCGTGTCCGGCCATGTGGATGGCGTGGCGACGATCCTGTCGCTCGTGGATGAGGGCGAAAGCACCCGCGTGACCTTTGAGGCGCCGGAGGCTTTGGCGAAATACATCGCGCCCAAAGGCTCGGTTGCCCTGAATGGTACGTCCTTGACCGTGAACGAGGTCGATGGCTGCCGGTTCGGCGTCAACTTCATCCCGCATACCAAAGAGGTGACGGTTTGGGGCGATGCTGCGGTCGGGGATCGCATCAACCTCGAGATCGACACCCTAGCGCGCTATGTGGCGCGGCTGCGTGATTTCGACTAACGCCTGCGGGCATTCAGGCGGGTGCCTTATCGCGCATCGCCGCCAGCAGTGCGGGGATCTTATCCTTGAATTTGAAGAAACCCTTGGTGGCGTATGGCCACGCCCGCGCGTCAAAGGGGCGTAGCGCCTGATGTAGGGGAAGGCCGTCAATCTGAGCCAGATTGTCGGCCACAGGCCCCGTTGGAGCGTAATGGGTCACGATCTGTTCGGCTCCGGCGGCCTTTGCGGCAGCAAGGGTCTGGCCGGGCGCACAGGTCACCACATCGCCCAGAAGGTCCGCCAGCCGGTTGGTCACGTCCAGCAAAGCGGCGCTGCGGAAGGTCTGGACTTTGTCCGACATCCGCAAAGGCGTCATCCGTTCAGAAGGGGGCAGCATAATGGTCACCATCGGGCGCAGCCCCTGATCCAACAGATCATCCGGGGCAAGGTCATCCATATGCAGCAGCAACGCGCTGGGGCGTGTCAGGTCGATGTCCTGAGCGGTCGGCGGGGCGCTGGGATCCGGCGGCATGGGGCCGTCCAACGGCTGTGCATCCGTGTCCAGATCGCCCGCTTGCGGGCGAAAGCGCCCCTTGGTGAAGCGCGCGATATTCTCGGGCTCGGCCAGATAGTGTTTGCCCCGCGTTTGCAGCCCCGCCACCCAGCGCCATGACAGGGTGTTCGACGCGCAATCCCCGTCCAGCAGATGCCTGAGAAAGAAATCAGCGCCCAGTACCCACGGGAGTTTCAGGGTAAATATCCAGATAGAGGCGAACCACATCCGGGCATGGTTGTGCAGGTATCCGGTTTGCGCCAGTTCCCGCGCCCAATGATCGAAACAGACGATGCCGGTTTGGCCCATGCAGGCGTCCTGCCACCGGCTGCGCAGCCCCGATTGTGTCTGCACATTGTTCCATGCCTGGGTGAGATCGCTCTGGTACTGCTTCCATACATCCGGCCGCATTTCCAGCCAGCCTTTCCAATAGGTGCGCCAAAACACTTCGGCGATGAATTTTTGCGCATCCTGCGGGCTGTGATGGGCGAGCACGGCGTCCAGAACCTCTTGCTCGGTGATCAGCCGATGCCGGATATAGGGCGAGAGCTGTGACACGTTGTCGTGCTGGTCCGCGCCCAGATCGTAATTACGTTGCAACGCATACAGATGGCCGGCACGGGGGGCGAATTTTGCAAGCGCCTCAAGCGCAGCAGAGCGGGTCGGGATCACGTCAGGGCCTGTCATGACCAATCAGCTAGAAGGCGCGGGCCGCCATTCAAGCACAAGGCGGTGGATATCTCGTGACCTCGGTTCCCCTTGCAGCCCTTCTGCCCCGATACTAAGACTCAGGTAACACAGAGACGATAGGAACGCTTCTTGAAGCAGAGTTTGGCAGGATACCAATGAACGACCCCATCGAAACCTACATGAACCTTGTCCCTATGGTGGTCGAACAGACCTCGCGCGGGGAGCGGGCCTACGACATCTTCTCGCGCCTGCTGAAGGAACGCATCATTTTCCTCAACGGTCCGGTCCACGACGGCATGTCGTCCCTGATCGTCGCACAGCTGTTGCACCTTGAGGCGGAAAACCCGTCGAAAGAAATTTCGATGTATATCAACAGCCCCGGCGGTGTCGTGACCTCCGGCCTGTCGATCTATGACACCATGCAGTACATCAAACCGAAGGTGTCGACGCTGGTGATCGGGCAAGCGGCGTCCATGGGCTCGCTGCTGCTGACTGCCGGTGCGCCGGGCATGCGGTTCTCGCTGCCCAACTCGCGCATCATGGTGCACCAGCCCTCCGGCGGGTATCAGGGTCAGGCGACGGATATCATGATCCACGCCGAAGAAACCCTGAAGCTGAAGCGTCGTCTGAACGAAATCTACGTGAAGCACACCGGCCAGACCTATGAGGCGGTCGAATCCGCTCTGGAACGCGATAACTTCATGGATGCGGAAAAGGCCAAGGAATGGGGCCTGATCGACGAGATCGTCACAAGCCGCGCGCCGGAAGGCGAAGAAACAGACAAGTGAACAGACTGGCCCCGTCCGCGTTAGGGATGGGGCCAATTTTCGGATTGTGGCGCTCCGGTGGGTGGCCTAAGCTGTCCGGATCATGGCGCAAGGCCCGCCTCGTCCGCAGTCCGGCGGGCAAGGTGGCAAGGAACACCGGGAAACCCGGGAAAGGTGCTGAGCATGGCGACGAATTCAGGTGGTGACAGCAAGAACACGCTCTACTGCAGTTTCTGCGGCAAGAGCCAGCACGAGGTGCGCAAGCTGATCGCAGGGCCGACCGTGTTCATTTGCGACGAGTGTGTCGAACTGTGCATGGACATCATCCGCGAGGAAACAAAGGGCGCGGGTCTGAAATCCGCTGACGGCGTGCCCACACCCCGCGAAATCTGTGACGTTCTGGACGATTATGTGATCGGTCAGGCCAAGGCGAAGCGCGTGTTGTCGGTGGCGGTCCACAACCACTACAAGCGCCTGAACCACGCGCAGAAATCCTCTGACATCGAATTGGCGAAATCCAACATTTTGCTGATCGGTCCTACGGGCTGCGGTAAAACGCTTTTGGCGCAGACACTGGCGCGTATTCTGGACGTGCCCTTTACCATGGCCGATGCGACCACGCTGACCGAAGCCGGTTACGTGGGTGAGGATGTGGAAAACATCATTCTCAAGCTGTTGCAGGCGTCGGAATACAACGTCGAACGCGCGCAGCGCGGCATCGTCTACATTGATGAAGTCGACAAGATCACGCGCAAGTCCGAGAACCCCTCGATCACGCGCGACGTGTCGGGTGAGGGGGTGCAGCAGGCGCTTCTGAAGCTGATGGAAGGCACTGTGGCCTCGGTTCCGCCGCAGGGCGGGCGCAAGCACCCGCAGCAGGAATTCCTGCAGGTGGACACCACGAACATCCTGTTCATCTGTGGCGGCGCCTTCGCGGGTCTGGACCGCATCATCAAGCAGCGCGGCAAAGGCTCTGCCATGGGCTTTGGTGCGGATGTGCGCGATGACAGCGAAGCAGGCATTGGCGAGACGTTCCAATCTTTGGAACCGGAGGATCTGTTGAAGTTCGGTCTGATCCCCGAATTCGTGGGTCGTCTGCCGGTCGTTGCCACGCTGGAAGATCTGGACGAGGACGCGCTGGTCATCATTCTCACCCAGCCGAAGAACGCGCTGGTGAAACAGTATCAGCGCCTGTTCGAGATGGAAGAAACCGAGCTGACGTTCACCGACGATGCGTTGAGCGCGATCGCCAAAAAGGCCATCGAACGCAAGACGGGTGCGCGCGGTTTGCGCTCCATCCTCGAAGGGATCCTTCTCGATACGATGTTCGAACTGCCGGGCATGGAAGAGGTGACAGAGGTCGTCGTAAACGAGGAATCGGTCAATGCCGATGCCAAACCGTTGATGATCTACGCCGACCAAAAGAAAGAAGGCGCTTCGGCCTAAAACCGAACCGTTGCGTTATAGAAGGCGGGGGCTTTTCCCCGCCTTTTTTCTTGGCCATAGATATGCGCAGTCAGCCAAGGAAAGACGCTATGACCATCAAACGAATTCACACAGGCAGCCCGTTCGAGGCGAAAATCGGCTACTGCCGCGCTGTTGTCGCGGGCGGTTTCGTGCATGTGGCCGGGACCGTGGGGCAGGGGGATGATGTGGCGGCACAGTGCCGGTCCGCCCTCGACACAATCAAGAATGCCTTGGCCGAGGCCGGCAGCGGCTTTGAAAAGGCGGTGCGCGTCAATTACTATTTGCCCGACGCCTCTGAATTTGAGGCATGCTGGCCCGTGCTGACCGAGGTTTTCGGGGACAATCCGCCAGCTGCAACTATGGTGGAATGCAACCTGATCGATCCCAAATACCGGATCGAAATCGAACTGACCTGCCTAGCTTAATCGGGTCGCGGGCTCCGGTGTCAGGAGCCCGCAGTTTGCGCCACGTCGGCGCTGATTTCTCGAAACCCTGCGCCAAGCTGCGCTTTGATATCAGCTTCGCTGGGCTGCTCCCATGTGGCACCTTCGGCAATAAATCCGCCGTCGATCAAAGCGCGTTGGATGGCGGGGAAATCGGGTTCGCCCATGGCCAGTCTCTTGCGATCTGTACCCTCGGGTAGCCAGCTCCGCCGCACTGTATCAATCACAAGGGGCGGCGTGCCGGTGAAGCTGTGGATGTGCTCCGCGATAAATCGGGTCGCTCGAGATTTCCGACGTGTGATCATCGCGACCTTGGCATCACCATTCGCGGCGTGCGCGTAAAAATGCAGGGCGGACCCTTCCGAGGCGATGACTTGTTTTGCCGCCCGATAGCGCGCGATTTGTGTTTCCAAGCTGTGATCCTGCGGGTGGAAAACCTCATATCCTTGATCCTCAAGGTACAGCTCCACGAAAGCCTCCCCCAGGAGCGCCCCGCGATTCTGGCTCAGCCGGGAACGGCTGATATACAGCTTTTCGGGCCCGTCGGATTTGACATCTTTGCCAAAACGCTGGTGCATCGCAGTCTTGAAGCTATCGGTCCCACGGACGATCTGGCCCAGGCCGAACCCCTGACCGGGGATCAACAGCTTTTCAGGGGTCACCGGCTTGGTCGCCACATGAACCGGCAGGTCGCCGCCCATCAAGCGCAGGAAATCTGTCTGGAAATCCAGTACGTTCGCTTTTTCGGGGTTCTTGGGCACAAACAGGATGCCATTGAGGTCTTTGGCCTCTGGCGCGCCCAAGGCCCAAAGCCGCGTGATGCTTTCCGTGATGAAATGCGGAAAATACTGCCACAGGACGCCGCCCCACAACCACGTCCCGTCCAGCTTGTCCGGAGCTGTGTCCGGAAGGCTGGGCGCGACCGTCATGCAGCGTTCCTTTTGCCAATGGACCGCTTGGCTGACGGGCGATCCATCCGCATCGAACACGCCAGTTTCCAAAACCAAGGATCGTTTAGCGGGCGGGCAAATCACCGGGTTTGCAAAGGTCTGAATCTCGGTGGCCCAGCCGCCATCCGGTGACGGGCTGGTTTGCGTGGTGTCCTGACGCTCGCAGGTCCAGACAAAACGGGTCGACACATCATCAACGCGGCGGAAACCGAAGGATCTCAACCGTTCTTTGCAGGTCGTGGTGCCAGATTTTCCATACACCCCGGGGTGGAATTCGATGATGACGGCACGAATACCTGTCAGGTCTGCGCTGTTCAGGAAATCCAGTTCGCCCCCTTCGATATCAATCACAAGGACATCGGGCCGGAAATCTTCCACAAGCTTGGCGAAATCCACGGTTGGCACATAGACGGGCGTTGTTTTGCGACGTTCGTTCTTGATCAGGGAAGAGGCGAGGAAACTGTTGTCGACATTGAATGTCATCGCCTTTGGTTGGTCAGATCCGGTCAGGACAACCTCGTTGCGCACCTCCATGATGCCTTCAAGCTCATTGAGGCTGTGCAGCGCGCGGATATGTGGGATGAGGTTCGGGTTGGCCTCGAATGAAAGGACAGCCTCGGGTTTGGCATTTTTGGCGATGACGGCGCCGACGATCCCCAGACCGGCCCCCATTTCCAAAACGCGGTCACCTTCTTTGATAACACGCAGCGCGCCTGCGATTTCGTCCCCTTCATAGCGGGCCTGTTCGATCCGCTTGATGCGTGTTTCGTTAAGAAAGGGAGAGTGCGGCACCCGCACGCCCATGCATTCGGTGGCGTGATCTATGTCTTTCATCTTAGGGCTCGGCATCCGGTCTGTTTGCTTGACCTGACCACTGTGGCACATGCTGCCGATGCATCGCAGAGTTTTTTTCAAATGGGCGCAACTGCGCCGGTTTTGCGACAACGGTGCCACTGGACGTGAGGCAAGACATTCGCCATACAGTCTTCAAACCTAAGGGAGTCATCCATGGGCATTCTGAACACGTTGCTGCGCGCGGTCACCTGGTGGAATGGGGCTACGCTGAACACGCTGCTTTACACCCGTAGAAAGGGGACAAAAGTAGGCGAGGACGAGCAGGGCAACGCCTATTACGAGGGCGACAATGGCCGCCGCTGGGTGATTTTCAACGGCGAGTCCGAGGCGTCTCGGGTGTCTCCCGACTGGCATGGCTGGTTGCATCATACATTTGACGAAAAGCCCGGCGATCGTCCGTTGGCCCATAAGGCATGGGAAAAGCCGCATCAGGAAAACCTGACCGGTACAGCTTTGGCCTATGCGCCGTCTGGATCGATCCGCGCGCCAAAGCCCGCGGTTCGCTCGGATTACGAAGCCTGGACGCCCGAATAAACCTGATCGTCTGGTGATAGGCGCGTTTGACGGCCGGTCGTTTTGGCCCTTTTGAATCAAAGGCAATGTGCCATGAAGTTTATCGCTTTCGCACTGCTGATGCTGATGCCGGTCGCGGGTTCCGCCCAAGAGGCGGTGAATGCCGCGCCGGGCGCGGTTCTGCGGAGCTTGGACAAGCTGAATGCCAAGGTGTCTGATGTGACGCTGTCGAATGGCGAAACACACGCCATGGGCTTGTTGGATGTCACGCTGCGGGAATGCCGCTATCCCGCAGGCGATCCATCAGGCAACGCCTATGCGTTCCTCACGATCCGCGAGGCGGGCGTGGCTGCGCCTGTTTTCGAGGGATGGATGGTCGCCGCTTCACCGGCGCTCAACCCTTTGGACCATGCGCGTTATGACGTCTGGGTATTGCGCTGCGTGGTGAACTGAGCCTGTTTCAGGCGGTCCACAACTTCGACGCCATCCCGGGGAAGGGGACGGCTGGCTGCGTCCGCGTGCCCCTCCAGGGCTTCCGCCAGCCGCGCATGATACTGCGCACGCGGAATTTCAATGGCCCCTAGGCTGGCCAAATGCGGGGTCAGGAACTGCGTATCAAACAAAGTGTACCCGCACTGTCGCAAATGCGCGATCAGCCACGACAGAGCGATTTTTGAGCCGTCGGTGATGCGGGAGAACATGCTTTCCCCACAAAAGGCGCGTCCGATAGATACGCCATACACGCCTCCTACCAGTGCGTCGCCTTGCCAGACTTCGAGAGAATGGGCATGGCCGCGCTGTGACAATTCGAGGTACAGCTCGCGTATTTCGGCGTTTATCCACGTCTCGGACCGGTCTGCGCATCCATCAATGACATCACCGAATGCAGTCGTCAGCGCGACAGTGTAATCGCTGCGCCGCAGTCGCTTTGCCAAACTGCGAGAGACATGAAACCCGTCAATCGGCAGAATGCCCCGCTGTCGCGGATCAACCCAAAAGATTTCCGGATCATCCCGCCGTTCTGCCATGGGGAATATGCCGGAACGGTAGGCATGAAGAAGAAGTTCGGGCGTCACGGGCATTGATCATTGTGGTTAAGAGCGGCCTGTAAACCCTTGTAGCTGATCCTTGGCGGCCCGAAAGAAAAAACGGCGGGCTCGCGCGCCGCCGTTTTCATGATTCTGTCTGGTGGTAACCAGAAATTAGTCTTCGGTGCCGTCCGAAGAATCGCTGTCGCTCGATCCAGCAGTGATTGCGATGATCGAAGCAGCACCACCGATGATGAACAGCGGCAGCAGTTCAGAGCCGGTGGAGGATGTGAACGGATCAGCTTCCTGAGCGGAAGCAGTGATCGGAGCGGAGGCCAGCAATGCGATGGCGGCAATTTTTGCGAGTTTCATGGCGGGTACCTATGTTGAGCGTTTACCTACCCCTCTATAACAGCCCGATTGCGAGATGTGTCAAGGGTCAGCCGCTGCATTGCGGCAAGACTTGGGGGGCTAAAGCCACATTTCGCGGACGTAGCGTAAAGATGTAGCTAACAGCCAGCGGCTGCGCAACCGCAATTCAGGGCGCGCCGTAGATTTTGGTTATAAACATACGTTGGCAGAGAATCGGGTGTCGGGGCCGGTCACGCGCTTCGTACCGGCCCCAGAGCGTCATTTCAGATTGCCGGCGGCGAGCCATTTCTCCAGCCAGTGGATGTTGTACTCGCCGGTATGGACATCTTTTTCCTGCAAAAGCGCATGGAACAGCGGAACCGTGGTATCAATCCCGTCGACGATCAGCTCACCCAGTGCACGGTTCAGCCGTGCCAGTGCTTCGGGCCGATCGCGGCCATGCACGATCAACTTGGCAATCAAACTGTCGTAGTAGGGCGGGATCCGGTACCCGTCATACAGCGCGGAATCCATCCGGACGCCCAGACCGCCGGGCGCATGGAAATGGCTGATCGTACCGGGCGAGGGCCGGAATTCTGGCAGTTTCTCGGCGTTGATGCGCACTTCGATGGCATGGCCGTTGATCTGCAAGTCGTCCTGCGTGAAGGACAGCTTTTCGCCTGCCGCAACGCGGATCTGCTCGCGCACCAGATCGACGCCGAAAATGGCCTCGGTGACCGGATGTTCGACCTGAAGACGTGTGTTCATCTCGATGAAGTAGAACTCGCCATCTTCATATAGGAATTCAATGGTGCCGGCGCCGCGATAGCCCATCTTGCCGATGGCATCGGCGCAGATCTTGCCGATCCGTGCGCGTTCTTCCTCGGTGATCGAGGGGCCGGGCGCTTCTTCGAAGACCTTTTGGTGGCGACGCTGCAGCGAACAGTCGCGCTCGCCCAGATGGACACCATTGCCTTGGCCGTCGCCAAACACCTGAATTTCGATGTGACGCGGTTTTTGCAGATACTTTTCGATATAGACTTCGTCGTTGCCAAAGGCGGCTTTGCCCTCGGCTCGGGCGGTGCGATAGGCCTTTTCCATATCCTGTGCGGATGTGGCGACCTTCATCCCGCGCCCGCCGCCGCCGGCGGTGGCCTTGATGATAACGGGATAGCCGAAGTCCTCGCCGATCTTCAGCGCCTCTTCCAGCGTGGCAACGCCGCCATCCGAACCCGGAACACAAGGAATGCCAAGCGCCTTCGCCGTGTCTTTGGCGGTGATCTTGTCACCCATCATCGAGATATGTTCTGCCGACGGGCCGATGAACGTGATGTCGTGATCTTCGACAATTTGCACGAACTTGGCGTTTTCCGACAGAAAGCCATAGCCCGGGTGAATAGCCGTCGCCCCGGTCACTTCGCACGCAGAAATGATGGCGGGGATGGATAGATAACTGTCCGGGGAAGGCGCGGGGCCGATGCAAATGGTCTCATCGGCCATGCGCACATGCATAGCGTCGCTGTCGGCAGTGGAATGTACCGCGACAGAGGGGATGCCCATTTCCCGACATGCGCGGATGACCCGCAGGGCGATCTCGCCACGATTGGCGATCAGGATTTTATCAAACATGCGCGCCCCCTTATTCGAGGATGACCAGCGGCGCGCCGTATTCGACCGGGGCGCCATCCTCAACAAGGATACGCTTTACCGTGCCGGAGCGCGGTGCCGGGATGTGGTTCATGGTTTTCATGGCTTCCACGATCAGCAGTGTATCCCCTTCGGACACTTGAGCGCCGACCGAAATGAACGCCGGTGCGCCGGGTTCTGCCTGCATATACACGGTGCCGACCATGGGCGAGGTCACAGCGCCGGGGTGGGCAGCCGGGTCTTCGGGCATATCTGGTGCTGCGGCCGCTGTTGCGGCTGCGGGCGCCGGTGCTGCGGCCGCAGCCGGGGCAGGTGCTGCGACGGGCGCTGCGTAAGTGACCTGCTGTGGAGCGGCACGGGACACGCGTACGTTCAGCGCATCATCTTCGCCATATTCGCGGCTGACCTCTAGCTCGGTCAGGTCGTTCTCCTGCAGGAGTTCCGCCAACGCCTTGATAAAGGCCACGTCTGCGTCGTGGTTGTTTTTGCTCATACCATCCTCGTGCCTAAGCCTGAAACGCTCGCGCTGTTTCGCGCGTCTGCGGGGCTTATATGTGAGGAATGACGCAGTGAAAAGCGACCCTGTGACTTGAATAACACGGAGAACCGCGCGAATCTGTCGTTTTACGCGCCATTGTGCGGTCCACTAATTGGATTTCTCTGATTCGTCGCGGTACTAGGCTGAGCGCGCGTTTATCTTTTGTTGCCCTGAGCGTGTTCAGCAATGCTTAGCAGGTCTTTACGCGAGATATTCGCGGCTTCCTCATAGGCAGCCGGTACATTGGTCGCGTTGCCGGTTTGTTCGGAAGGCGATGCCTGCGGAAGCTTCAGGGGCATAATCATCGGGACACGTTCGGGCGTCGCGTCTGCTTTATATTCCTTCTGAGTTCCCTTCGTCGGTTCAGGCGCATCCTCGGTGTCTTCCGATAGGCGCGTCCGAGCGGCATCTTCATTTTTGTCGATGGCATCAGATTGACCCGTGTTTTCGTGCGTCGCCACGTCTTCGGTGGCCTCATCGGTTTGACCAAGCGCTTGATCCTGCAGGATTTGACTGATCTTGATCTGCATGATCGACGGGGGCGGCGTGTGTGTCTCCGGGTCGGGTTCCCCCCGTACTGCGTTCCAGAAAGCAAGCGGTGAGTCAGCAGAACCCAGCTTGGTCTCCGGTCGGCGCGCATCCAGAATCGGCTGAATCTCGGTTACCGAGTGTTTGTTGTCACCTGCGCCCGGTAAACCGATGGTCTGTGCCATGGTTTGCGGCGCACTCGAATAAGAGAGGCCTGCAATTTGCATAACATGCTCCGTCCAGCGTGCCCCCACCTGTCCGTTGTATCACATCTCCGCCAGTTTCGCAGTGCGATGCCTCAATTTGAAAGCAAATCGGGAATCTCTGCTTAACGCGTCCTAACGGGGTTTCCGTGGCTGAAATGGTCGGAGAGATGATTTAGGATTGTTTTCCCAATCTTGGTGAAAAAATCCGGTGCCGCGGTGCATTCTGAATGCGGATGGCGTGGGTCGCCGGCAGAACGATTCGCGTTCTGCCGGCGGAATGGAGCCTATTCGCCCTTGTTCATTCTGTTGTGAATGAGGTCGTCGACGACGGATGGGTCGGCGAGGGTTGAGGTGTCGCCGAGGGTTGCGTAGTCGTTTTCGGCGATTTTGCGC
>NZ_JBLZNC010000006.1:0-300423 GCF_048553715.1 Sagittula sp. SSi028
CGGTACTAATGGTCCGATAGGCTTGATTTGATCCAGTAACAGCAAGGTTCCAAACGAACCGTTACCAGATACAAGCATACACACAACGTGTACAAAACCTGGACAACACGCACCCCGAAAACCGGGGCGCGACGTGATTGATCAGACGTTCCCCGGGAACGTCTTCTGGATCTTCTCGGTTTGGTGGACATAGCGAAAGCAAGACACCCAGTTCCATTCCGAACCTGGCCGTTAAGTGCTTCTACGCCAATGGTACTGCGTCTTAAGACGTGGGAGAGTAGGTAACCGCCAAACCTAGTAGATCCAGACAATCCTCTCTAAACGATGCGATACGCGCACTTCCATAAAACACGAAGTGCTAGACACGTGCAAAGCCATGCGGCCAATGCACAATCAAAGTGTCGCGGGATGGAGCAGCCCGGTAGCTCGTCAGGCTCATAACCTGAAGGTCGTAGGTTCAAATCCTACTCCCGCAACCAAATCCAAAGTCAAACATAAGTAAGCGGTGCGCCGCTCCCACACTTACAGCATGACGCCCGATCTGCGATTCAGAGGCTTCTTTGATCTGTGGGGAGTAGCTCAGTCTCCTTTGTTGCAGGAAATGCTATCAAAGGAGCGGCATCAAACCGCGACAGGTCCAGTTTGGTTGACCGCCGCCTGTAGACGCGCGGATCAATCCCGGCCAAGGCGCACGCCCGTAGCTTTTCTCTGTCATGGCCCAGTCCACGGCTCGTCGCCTTGCACCGGGCTTCAGAAGGGTCCGCAGGCTCACTCGAACGCATGGCGTTCGCCTGTCCCATTTCCAGCATTTCCTTCAGTGTGGCCACGTCAAGCATGTGCTCCGCGAGCGTTGTTCAGGGCAAACGCCCCACTGGGGACTTTGCTGATCCCTCCAACTCTTCAGCTTTGCGTTCTCAGTCTCCAAGGCCTTTAGCCTCTTGGCTTCGGGCACTTCCCTCTCACACATGCTTTGCATGTGTTGCCGGGGCAATGCATGCCGCCATACTTCGAGCGCCATTTGTAGAAAGTGTCATCGCTGAGACCGTGCTTGCGGCACAGCTCTTCGCCCCAAGCCCAGCCTGATGCTCATTCAATATCCCGATAATCTGTTCGTCGCTGAAACGGCTTCTCTTCATCGTCTGTCTCCTCGTTTGGAGAACAGGCTAACTCAGAACACCGGACTGTTCAGGGGAGCAGGTCAATTCCACTCCGTTTCTGGCAGGCAGTTAACGCCGATGGCATCGGCTCCGGCGGCGGTGGAAATGGAAAAAGCCCCACGCGTGGCGTGGGGCTTTGCAAGTTTCTGTACAGCCTCGAATTAGGTGCCGGATTTAATGGTGGTCCACAGGCGGGTCACTACGCGCTGAACCTTGGGCGGGTAGGGCGTTGTGGTGTAGGTGTTTTCCATGGTCGCCTCGTCGGGGTAGACGGCGGGATCACCGATCACGTCCTCGTTGAGGAATTCCTGCGACGCCTTGTTGCCGTTGGCGTAGTAGACGTAGTTCGATGCGGCGGCCATGTTCTCGGCATTCATGATGAAGTCGAGGAATTTATGCGCGCCGTCCGGGTTGGGGGCATCGACCGGAATCGCCATCATGTCGAACCACATCTGAGCGCCTTCGGTCGGGATGATGTATTCCACTTCGACGCCGTTGTCCGCCTCGGCGGCGCGGTCGCGGGCCTGCAGCACGTCGCCGGACCAGCCGACCGCCACGCAGATTTCGCCATTGGCCAATGCGTTGATGTATTCCGAGGAATGGAATTTCTGGATGTAGGGGCGGACGGGTTCGTAGACCGCTTCGGCCTTGGCAATGACGTCGGGGTCATGGCTGTCGGGGTCTTCGCCGATGTAGTTCAGAGCCGCGGGCAACATTTCAGCCGGAGCGTCGAGGAAGTGGACACCACATTCGGCAAGCTTTTCCATGTTCTCGGCTTTGAAGACCAGATCCCAGCTGTTCAGGGGGGCGTCTTCGCCGAGCAGTTCCTTGACCTTGGGGACGTTCACGCCGATGCCGGTGGTGCCCCACATGTAGTTGATCGCATGGGCGTTGTCCGCGTCATATTTGGCCGTCCGGTCGGAGATCACATCCCACATGTTGTCGAGGTTCGACAGCTTGGATTTGTCGAGCGGCTGGAAAGACCCCGCTGCGATCTGGCGCTGCAGGAAGGTGCCGGTGGGCACAACCACATCGTAGCCGGAACCGCCTGCGAGCATCTTGGTTTGCAGCAGTTCGTTGCTGTCAAAGACGTCGTAGACCAGATCGATGCCGGTTTCCTGCTCGAACTTTTCCAGCAGAGCTTCGTCGATGTAATCGGACCAGTTGTAGACGCGCACCTCTTCGGCGTGGGCCAGTCCGGCCATCAACGCCGCAGATGCGGTCAGGGTCATCAGTGTCTTTGTCATGAGAATCTCCCGTGGGTCGCGGGGCGTCTTTCGGCCCGTGCGGAATTTTGATCATAAGTTGCATGGTCTGGCAACTTCGGCGATGCTTTGGCAGGGAAAAGACAGGTAAGGGTCGGCGGTTTATGGTGAAACACGAGGCAGAGCGCGGCACAGGCGCGGGTGTTCCGGTGCATGAACAGGTGTATCGTGATCTGCGCGATCTGGTGCTGTTCGGCGTGCTGGCCCCCGGTGAACCTGTCACGATCCAAGGTGTCGTGGATCGGTTGGGGGCGGGGATGACGCCGGTGCGCGAGGCCTTGCGCCGGCTGACGGCGGAGGGCGCGCTGGAGAGCCTTGGCAACCGCCGGATTGTGGTGCCTGTGCTGGATGCCGATGCGGTCGAGGATTTGACGGAGGCGCGGCTGGCGATCGAGCCACGTTTGGCCGCTCGCGCGGCCGAGCGGATCACGCCAGACCAGATCGCTGTGCTGCGCGAGATCGATTCGCGACTGGATCGCGGTATCGCGCGGGGTGATGTCGAAGTTTACCTCCGGGAGAATCATGCGTTCCACGCGGCGCTGAACGCGCAGGCTGCGGCCCCTGTGCTGACATCGCTGACAGAGAGCCTTTGGCTGCGGTTCGGTCCGTCGCTGCGGGTGGTCTGTGGTCAGGAGGGGACGCGCTCCATGCGGGATTTGCATAAGGAATTGCTCGACGCGCTGGACGCAGGGGATACTGCGGCGGCGGCGGAAGCGGTGGCAGGCGATGTTCGTCAGGGGATGGAGATGATCGCCGCCGCTGTTTGAGGTGTCGGTCGCGCGGAGCTGTTTGCTGCGCAAAAGCGCCCCGCCCGCCCGGGGCGATCCCGTTTCGGGGTGTCATGTTACGGGCCAGATTGACTTTGGATAATTTGATCATATTCTCGGCGCCAACCTTGAAGGAGGCTCCTGATGACGATCCTGACCCCCAATTCACCGACCGCAGATTTGCAGGCATTGGATGCCGCACACCACATGCATCCCTTCACCCACGGCGCCGAATTGGGCGGCAAGGGCGCGCGGATCATCACCCGCGCGGACGGCTGCTGGCTGAATGATTCCGAAGGCAACCGCATTCTGGATGCCATGGCCGGGCTGTGGTGTGTGAACATCGGCTATGGCCGCCCGGAGCTGGCCGAGGCCGCCGCGCGCCAGATGCGCGAACTGCCGTTCTACAATACGTTTTTCCAGACCAGCCATGTGCCGGCGATCAACCTTGCAGCGCGCCTGGCCGAGCTTGCCCCGGGCGATCTGAACCATGTGTTCTTTGCCAATTCCGGGTCGGAGGCGAATGACACCAACCTGCGTTTGGTGCGGACCTATTGGCAGGAGAAGGGGCAGCCGGAACGCAGCCATGTGATCTCGCGCTGGAACGGCTATCACGGGTCGGCCATGGGGTCAGGTTCGCTTGGCGGGATGAAGGGGATGCACGCGCAGGGCGGCATGCCCATTCCGGGCATTCACCACATTGACCAGCCTTATTGGTACATGGAAGGCGGCGATATGACGCCGGAGGAGTTCGGGCTGGCCCGCGCGCAGCTGTTGGAGGAGAAGATCCTTGAGCTTGGTGCGGATAAGGTCGCGGCCTTTATCGCGGAGCCCATTCAGGGAGCCGGAGGCGTTATCGTGCCGCCCAGCACCTACTGGCCGGAAATCCAGCGTATCGTCGACAAATACGGCATCCTGCTGATCGCGGATGAGGTGATCTGTGGCTTTGGCCGCACGGGCGAATGGTTCGGCTCGCAAACGATGGGGATCCGCCCCGATATCATGACGGTGGCCAAGGGGCTGTCCTCTGGCTACCAGCCGATCGGGGCGTCGATCGTGTCCGACGGGGTGGCCAAGGTCATTGACGGTGTGGAGTTCAACCACGGCTACACATATTCGGGGCATCCCGTGGCCTGTGCCGTGGCGCTGGAAAACCTGCGGCTGCTGGACGAAGAGGGCATCGTCACCACCGCTGCCACCGACGTGGCGCCTTATCTGAAGGAAAAGTTCGAAGGGCTGATGGATCACCCTCTGGTCGGCGAGGCGAGCATTGTGGGGCATATGGGCTCGATCGCGCTGACACCGGACAAGGCGTCGCGCGCGAAATTCGCAGGCGAGGGCGGCACCGCAGGGTTTATCACGCGGGAGCGGTGCTTTGCCAACAATCTGATCATGCGCCATGTGGGCGACCGGATGATTATCTCGCCGCCGTTGGTGATCTCGAAAGAGGAGGTCGACATCCTGATCGAACGGGCGCGGCTGAGCCTTGATGAGGCGCATGCGCAGTTGCAGGCCGAAGGACGTATGATCGCCATTCCCACCGTTTGAACGGGGTAGGAAAAGCAGGGGGCGTCGTGGTAAAGGCACCGCGACGCCCCTTTTTCATGCAAAGAGATCCACCATGTCCGAGAACAAGCGTATCGTTCTGTCCAGCGACCACGCCGCCATCGCGCTGCGCCAGCAGATCGCGCAACACATCGAAGCGAAGGGATGGGAAGCGGTCGACATCGGCCCGACCACGCCTGAGAGCACACATTACCCGATCCATGGGCAGGCTGCAGCGGAGCGGGTGGCCTCGGGGGAGTGTCGGTTCGGCATCATCCTGTGCGGCACCGGCCAAGGCATCATGATGGCCGCGAACAAGGTCAAAGGCATCCGTTGCGGTGTTTGTGCGGACGAGTTCTCTGCCCGGATGATCCGCGCGCATAACGACGCACAGATCCTGTCGATTGGCGAACGGGTCGTGGGTCCGGGCCTTGCGCTTGCGATTGTGGATGCGTTTCTGGAGACGGAGTTCGAAGGCGGGCGTCACGGGACGCGGGTCGATCTGATCAAGGCGATCGAGGCCTGAAACACGGGCGCCCGACCATTGGCCGGGCGCATTTTAGGTATTTGAGCCAAGAAAAAGCAAAGGCGTGCGGTCAGTCGCCGAGCTTTGCGTGGACTTCGTCGAGGTCGATTTCCGCGATGGGCATCTTGTTGCCCGGATTTTCGAAGTCGTATTTGAACAGGTCAAAATCGCGTTTGTAGATTTCATAGACCAGATGCATCGACAGATCGTCGAAGTAGTCTTCGACCGGGTGGGCGCGTTTCGGACCGTGGCCTTCGGATTCGTTGAAACGCGGGATGGCCGAGAGGTCGACGTTGTGCGGCGTCTCGATGGCGTCGAGCACCTGTTGCATGCCGTCGTTGAATTGCTCGGTCCAGAAGATCTTGTTGTAGCGGCCGCCGTTGACGATGAAGGTCGAGACGTGGCCGGACATGGCGGACCAGTGGATGTCAGGCTCCATCGGGCGGCGCCAGCGGATGGTGTCGCGGGTGAACAGCAAGAAGCGGCGGAAGCTGCGGATCTGGTCGAAGTCGTCTTTGCCGTCGTCGCCGCCGACCTCGATCCCGTATTTCTGGATCAATAATGGCACGAGATTGCCACGGTAGCGGCGGCCATTGCGCTGGATGCCGCAGATCTTGTCGAAGAAGGACGACAGGATGCGTGTGTAGGGGTTGCGCACGCAGGTGAAGGCGTAGGAGGCGCGGGTTTTGACGTTTGCGTTGATCTTGGGCTGGCTGTCTTCGATGGCCCATTTGTGCATGCCGCCCGTGGCGTCGTGAATATCGCCGTCGAAGAATTCGCCGTGATCAGAATAATACATGATTTGACCGATGGTCGAGCATGCGCATTTCGGCACCACGCGGTATACGACGCTTTCGCTTTCGGTCATCCAAGTTCCGGGAAAGCCCATTGTCTTGCCTCTGGCTGCCTGTTCTTTTTGCTTTTCGGATCGTTGTACCCTAGGACCCGTTCCTATGCGAAATAACCCTAAAATGACGGTTTATTCAATGGGCGTTCATCTTTAGTAACGTAAACAATCACACCTTTACGGGGTAGACCGTTTCCCAGATGGCGAAGATTGCCTTTATCCTGCTGTGCCACAAGGACCCTGACGCGATCATCCGTCAGGCCCAAAGCCTTACGGCTGCGGGGGATTATATGGCGATCCACTTCGACGCCTCGGCGCGGCCAGAGCATTACGCGCAGATCCGTAAGGCATTGAGAGACAACCCGAATGTCACCTTTGCCAAGAAACGGATCAAATGTGGCTGGGGGGAGTGGTCCTTGGTGGCGGCGACGCTGCATGCGGTTGAAGCCGCAGTCGATGCATTCCCGCGCGCCACGCATTTCTACATGCTGTCGGGTGACTGCATGGCGATCAAATCGGCGGAATACGCGCATGATTTTCTGGATCGCCATGACAAGGATTACATCGAGAGCTTCGATTATTTCCAATCGGACTGGATCAAGACCGGTTGGAAGGAAGAGCGGCTGATCTACCGCCATTGGTTCAATGAGCGCACGCAAAAGCGCAGGTTTTATGGCATGTTCGAGCTGCAAAAGCGGCTGGGGCTGACGCGCGAAATTCCGGCGGATATCGATGTGATGATCGGGTCGCAGTGGTGGTGTCTGCGGCGCCGGACCATCGAATGGATCATCGATTTCACGAAGCGTCGGCGCGATGTGATGCGCTTTTTCTCGACCACCTGGATCCCGGATGAGACGTTTTTCCAGACCTTGGTGCGCCATTTGGTCCCTGAGGGAGAAATTGAATGCCGGACGCTGACGTTTTTGATGTTCACCGAATACGGCATGCCGGTGGTGTTCTATAACGATCACTATGACCTGTTGCTCAGTCAGGACTTTTTGTTCGCGCGCAAGATCTCTCCGGAGGCGCAGGAGCTGAAGCGTCGGCTGGGGGTGCTCTTTTCGACCGAGGGCGCGAAGTTCCAGATCTCTAACGAGGGGCGGTCTCTGTTCAAGTTCCTGTCGGGCAAGGGGCGCATCGGTCGCCGATTTGCCCCCCGCTTCTGGGAGAAGGAATCGTCGCTCGGTCGGGAGCGCGAGCTGCTGATCGTGGTTTGCAAAAAATGGCACGTGGCCAAACGTCTGGTGGACCGCATTCGCCAGATGACGAACATCCCGTGTGTCGAATATCTGTTTAACGAGGAATCCTGCCATTTGCCGGATCTGGGGGGCATCCAGTCCACCATGGGCAAGCGTCACAGGCATCGGCGGGCTTTGATGCGGATGCTGTTCGACTATTACGACACAGACCGCTTGGTGGTCTGTATGGATCCGGCCAATCTGGATCTGCTCGAGGATTTCGGGCGCGACCGGTCAACGACTCGGTTTCTGGAAATCGAGTGCCAGTTCTCGGACGATTACCTGATCGGCCACGCGATGCGTGTGGGGCTGGCCGGTGATCGCACACCGCGGGAAACCATCGAGCGTTTGCTGCCCACAGTGCGCAATGACATGACGCATGAAAGCGACCGGATGCGGGATGCGGAGTTCGAGCATCACAATCACATGCGTGAAATTGACCCGACCGAGGTGAATGCGCGTGCGGTGGCCGAGTTCCTGACCGTGCCGACGAGCACGGCGCATGACATCGTCAAGCTCGACCACCTGTTTGCGGATTGATCGGGGTCAGCCGAACAGGCGACCCCGTGCCTTGACCAAGGCCCAGAGGATGACGGCGAGATACGCCAGATCCACAATCACCAGAAGGGCCCAGGGCCGGGTGAACAAAAGCCCCATGGCCACGACGATGGCGAAGAACAACACCGCGACCATGCGGCGGGGCACTTTGACGCCCTTGGGCGAGGGGGTGTGGAGGTTGGAGATCATCAGCGCCCCGACAAAGGCGAGCCAAGCGCTGACCAGCACCGGGGCCGCACCGATGGGCAGCACGTCGATATAGGACAGAAAGACCGGCAGCAGCCCAAGCAGCGCACCGGCGGGCGCGGGCACGCCCACGAAGTGGCGTTTGGGGGCGTCGTTAGGGTCAGCCTGACCGGACATCACGTTGAAGCGCGCCAGACGCAGACAGGCAGAGACCGCAAAGATCAGCGCGAAGATCCAGCCAAGGCCGCGCCATTCGCCGAGGTGCACCTCGTAGACCAGAATGGCGGGGGCCACGCCAAAGCACAGAAAGTCCGACAGGCTGTCGAGCTGGGCGCCCATTTCCGATTGCGCCCCCAGACGCCGCGCCAGAAGCCCGTCGAACAGGTCCGCCAGCGCCGACAGCATGATCAGGAACACCGCCCAGCTGTAGTGCCCTTCGAGCGCGAAGCGGATGCCCGTCAGTCCGAAACACAGGCCGATCAGGGTCACCATGTTCGGGATCAGCAGGATCAGGCTGACTTCGCGCTGCGCTTTGGAGTCGCTTGCGGTCTGGTCGTCGAGGTCGTCGGGCTGCTGGCTCATCTCAGCGCTCGGCAATCTGGCCGGTCAGGTCGGCGATCACGGTTTCGCCCGCCACCATGGTCTGGCCGATGCGGACGGTGGGGGTGACGCCCTCGGGCAGGTAGATGTCGAGACGCGAGCCAAAGCGGATCAGGCCAAAACGTTCGCCACGTTCCAGCGTGTCGCCCTCGGCGGTCCAGCACAGGATGCGGCGGGCCACCAGACCTGCAATCTGGACAACACCATAGCGGCGGCCATCGGGCAGGGTGACGGCAAGACCGTTGCGTTCGTTGTCCTCGGACGCTTTGTCCAGCGAGGCGTTGAGGAATTTGCCCGGGCGGTAGGCGACCTTGTCGACCACACCTGCGGTGGGCAGGCGGTTCACATGACAGTTGAATACCGACATGAACACGGAGACGCGCACCATCGGCTGATCGCCAAGGCCCAGCTCGGCGGGCGGCACAGCCGGCTCCAGCAGCGAGACGATGCCATCGGCGGGCGAGACCATGATGTCATCGCGGGTGGGGGTGGCGCGTTCGGGATCGCGGAAGAAATAGTAGACCCAGACAGTCAGCCCGACACCGATCCAGCCGAGCGGCTCCCAGATGAGGAACAGCACGAGGGTGATCGCCGCCGCAATGGCGACGAACTTGCGGCCCTCGGGGTGCATGGGCTTAATGAAGGTGGACATCATGGAAACGGACATGGGAACCTCTGGTCTGTATGGGCATGTACCTAGAGAGAAACGCAGCAGAAGCAAAGTGCTGCTTCGACGCGAGATGGTTGCGCCTGCCTGCGGAATGGGCCTTGATGCGCGAAACGGACCTATAGGAGGCGCAGATGGCCCATAGCTATGACGACCAGAACATCTTTGCCAAGATCTTGCGCGGGGAGATCCCGAACCAGACCGTGCTGGAGACCGAGCACAGTCTGGCCTTTCGCGATATCCAGCCGCAAGCGCCCACTCATATTCTGGTGATCCCCAAGGGGCCTTATGTCTGTTTCGATCACTTCGCGCAGACGGCGTCGGATGCAGAGATCGTCGATTACATCCGCGCGGTGGGTGAGGTTTGTCGCATGGAGGGCTTGGAGGTCGACGGTTGGCGGTTGATCGCAAATGCGGGCCGAGACGGGGTGCAGGAAGTACCGCATTTGCACGTCCATGTGCTGGCAGGGCGCACATTGGGCCGGATGCTGCAGCCTGCCTGAGCGGTCAGGCGTGCCATGTCTTGCGGCAGGCTGCCCGGTGGGCCGCCTGCCGGATGCCTCCGGCGGAGGTATTTTTACCAAGAAAAAACCAAGGCGCGACAAGATCTCTGTCGCGCTTGCCCCGTGGGCGGGCTTGGCTCATATAGCGGTAAGAGCTTTGTGAAAGGGATGTTCATGACCATCGAGGCCCCCGAAACCCGTATTGTGCATGCGTACCGTGTTCCCTGTGACGGCGGCGAGGGCGCGCTGGGGCATCCGCGCGTCTGGTTGCAGATCCCCGAAGAGGTGGGTTTTGTCGAATGCCCCTATTGTGATGCCAAGCTGGTGCACAAGGATTTCGAGGGCAAGGTCTGAGCCGCCCTCAGGCGGTTGTGACAGTCGGGTCTGGCGTCCCGTCCTGTGTCGTGGCACATCTGGCGCAAACCTCAAGGAGCGCGCGACATGGCATTCGGCAAGGGCTGTCACCTGCATCTGATCGATGGATCGGCTTATATCTTTCGGGCGTTTCACGCGCTGCCGCCGCTGACGCGCAAGTCCGACGGTTTGCCCATCGGTGCGGTGAGCGGCTTTTGCAACATGCTGCAGCGCTATGTCGAGGAAAACGCAGGCCCCGATGCGCCCACGCATGTGGCGGTGATCTTTGACAAGGGATCGCATACCTTCCGCAACGATCTGTACGATCAGTACAAGGCCAACCGCGAGGCCATGCCGGAGGATCTGCGCCCCCAGATCCCGTTGACGCGTCAGGCGACAGAAGCCTTTAACATCGCGTGCAAGGAAATCGAAGGCTTTGAAGCGGACGATATCATGGCGACGCTGGCGTGTCGGGCGCGTGAGGCTGGCGGGCGTGTGACCATCCTGTCGTCTGACAAGGATTTGATGCAGCTTGTGGGCGACGGGGTCGAAATGCTTGACCCTATGAAGAACAAGCGCATCGACCGCGAGGGAGTGTTCGAGAAGTTCGGTGTCGGGCCGGAGCGGGTCGTGGATGTTCAGGCGCTCGCAGGCGATTCGGTGGACAACGTGCCGGGCGCGCCGGGGATCGGGATCAAAACGGCGGCGCTTTTGATCAATGAGTTCGGATCGCTCGAGGAGCTTCTGGACCGTGCCGAGGAGATCAAACAGCCCAAGCGCCGCCAGACCCTGATCGAGAAGCGCGCGCAGATCGAGTTGTCCAAGAAGCTGGTCCAGTTGGACGAGGGCATGGATCTGCCCTTTGGTCTGGATGATCTCGAGGTGCGCGCGCCGGAGCCTGATGTGTTGTTGGGTTTCCTGACGGATATGGAGTTCCGCACCCTGACAAAGCGCGTGGCGGACCGTTTCGGACAGGAGGCCCCGGCGATTCCGGAGCCCAAAGCCGTGGAAGCCGAGACCAGCGCACCGGATTGGCCCGCAATCGATGCCGCGGCTTATGAATGCGTGCGTGATCTGGATGCCTTGGCGGGCTGGATCGCCCGCGCGCAGGAGGTGGGCAGTCTGGCCGTGGATACCGAAACCACCGGACTGAACGATATGCTGTGCGAGCTGGTCGGGGTGTCTTTGGCGGTGGCGCCGGGCGAGGCTTGCTATATCCCGCTGGCCCATCGGGCCGAAGGCGGTGACGATCTGTTTGGCGGCGACGCGCTTGCCGAAGGGCAGATCCCGATGCAGGCGGCGCTGGATGCGCTCAAACCCCTGTTGGAAGATCCGGCGGTTCTGAAAATCGGTCAGAACATGAAATATGACGCAAAGGTTTTGTCGCGCTACGGGATCGAGATTGGGCCGATCGATGACACGATGCTGATGTCCTATGCCTTGAACGCGGGGCAGCACGGGCATGGGATGGACACCCTGTCGGAGCGCTATCTTGGGCACACGCCCATTCCGATCAAGGATCTGCTTGGCTCTGGCAAGAGCATGATCACCTTTGACCGCGTGCCGATCGACAAGGCCACCGGCTATGCCGCCGAAGACGCTGACATCACCTTGCGGCTGGCGCTGACCTTCCGGCCGCAGTTGCACCGTGCCGGTGTGAGCCGCGTCTACGAGACGCTGGAACGGCCGCTTGTGCCGGTGCTCAAACGTATGGAGATGACCGGCATTGCCGTGGATCGTGATGTGCTGTCGCGGATGTCCAATGCCTTTAGCCAGAAGATGGCCATGCTGGAGGAAGAGATCCACGCCTTGGCGGGGGAGACATTCAACGTGGGCTCCCCCGCGCAACTGGGAGAAATCCTGTTTGAGAAGATGTCCCTGCCCGGTGGCAAGAAGGGCAAAACCGGCAAGTATTCCACCCCTGCAGATGTGCTGGAGGATCTGGCGACCGAACACGACCTGCCGGGGCGCGTGTTGGACTGGCGGCAACTGTCCAAGCTGAAATCGACCTATACCGACGCCCTGCAGGAGCATATCAATCCCGATACGGGGCGCGTCCATACGTCTTATTCTATTGCGGGGGCGAACACGGGGCGTTTGGCGTCGAATGATCCTAACCTGCAAAACATTCCGGTCCGGTCCGAGGAGGGCCGCCGCATCCGCGAGGCCTTTGTCGCGCCCGAGGGCAAGGTGCTTGTCTCGCTCGACTACTCGCAGATCGAATTGCGTATTCTCGCCCATATGGCGGGGATCGAGACGCTGAAGCAGGCGTTCCGCGACGGGCAGGACATCCACGCCATGACCGCGTCGGAGATGTTCAACGTGCCGATGGACGAGATGACCAGCGACATTCGCCGTCAGGCCAAGGCGATCAACTTTGGCGTGATCTACGGCATCTCGGGCTTTGGTCTGGCGCGCAATCTGCGCATCCCGCGTGCCGAGGCGCAGGGGTTCATTGATCGCTATTTCGAACGCTTCCCCGGCATCCGTCAGTACATGGATGACACCAAGGCCTTTGCCAAGGAACACAAGCGGGTCGAAACCCTGTTTGGCCGCCAGATCCACACGCCCGAGATTGCCGCCAAGGGGCCGCGTGCGGGCTTTGCCCAGCGGGCCGCGATCAACGCGCCGATCCAGGGAACGGCGGCGGATATCATCCGGCGCGCCATGGTGCGGATGCCGGACGCGATTGCTCAGCTTCCCGCGAAGATGCTGTTGCAGGTGCATGACGAGCTGATCTTCGAGGTCGAGGCCGGCGCGGTGGATGATCTGATCGGCGTGGCAAAAGACGTGATGGAGAACGCCTGTGATCCCGTGCTGAAGCTGGATGTGCCTTTGGTCGTGGATGCGGGGCAGGGGGCCAACTGGGCCGAGGCACACTGACGTCACAAAGACGTGGGGGGCCTTCGTTCCGGACACGGGAGGCGCTATGTTTTGTGGCGTCACTGCCGGAGGGTTTCCCATGCTGTCACGACGAACGTTTCTGTCTTCTGCGGGGGCTGCACTGCTGATTGCGGCCTCTGGTTTGCGGGTGCCTGCGCGGGCGGCCGGGCTGGCCCCGACCCCGTCGATGCGCAGCGGCGCCAATAATTATCGCCCCGGAGCGCCCATCGTGGACCGCATCGGCAATGGTGGGTTCATGATGACCGGAACGGTGCGGCGAGCCGGGGATGGCACGCCGCTGGCCGGGCAACGCATTCAGATCTGGGCCCATACAACCGAAGGGCATGAACGGGATCCCGCAAGCCATGGGGCCACGCTGACCGATGCAAGCGGCGTGTTCCGGCTGGAGATGCCGCAGATTGTCCCCGCTTTCGGACAGGCGCATGGGCATCTGGCCTATGACAGTGGTGATTTCAAAACCGTGTTCCTGCGGCCTGTGATGGCCGATCCCCGTGCAACCAGCCTGCAGGCTGACTTTGTGTTGCAACCTGCCTGAATGCGGGCGGCGCTGATCTGGTCCGCTGTGGCGGTGATTTTGATGCTGCCATTGGCGCAAGCGGCCGTCAGCCCGCTGATGGCGTGGCGACAGCCGGTCTATATCGCCGCCAGTCTTGCGGGTGTTCTGGCGCTGGGCGTGATGGTGCTGCAGCCTTTGTGGATCGCCCAAGTCTTGCCTGTCCGGCGCATTGGTCTGTGGCACAGGTGGGGCGGTATTGCCCTGCTCGCTTTGGTGCTGGCGCATGTCGCGGGTCTATGGCTGACCAGCCCGCCGGATGTGGTCGACGCGCTGTTGCTGCGTGCGCCGACGTGGTTTTCGGTTTGGGGCGTTCTGGCGCTTTGGGCCGTCGTTTTGGCCGCAGGTGTCGCTGTGTTGCGGCGCAGGCTTCACCCCCGCAGGTTTCGGGCTGTGCATATAGGTGCGGTAAGCTTGGCCGTGGGGGCCACAGTGGCCCACGCCGCGTTGATCGACGGCACCATGGCCTCATCAGGGAAGATCGTGCTGGGCTTGGGCGTCCTCTTTGGTTTGGCGGCAGCGCTTTGGCGGCGCAAGGCATGGCGTCTGCTGCGTTAGCCTTGCGGAACCTGCACCATACCGTGACCGCGTTCCGTCCGGCTAAGCGCGGCGCAGGGGCCGCTGTCCTTGGCGGTCTGGATCAGCCGATTTGCCAGTTTGTTGGCATTGACCGTCTCGCCCGTGTTGCGCATCTGTTGCAGCCAAAGCGCGGCGGCCCCCGCCACATGGGCTGCCGCCATGGAGCTGCCGTTCAGGGCCCGCGACTCCCCACCCAAAGCCGCAGATGTGATTCCGACGCCCGGCCCGACCAGTGCGGGCGAGAGGTTGGAAAAATGCGCAAGGCTAAAGGTCTCGCCATCGCTGGCCACGGCACCAACGGCCAGAACCCGCTCTGACGCGGCGGGGGCCGAGGGGCCGGTCTCAAAATCATCCGCGATAAAGCGCAGGCTGTCGTTTCCAACGGCGGCGATCGTCAATGGCCTGCGCGCGACGGGCAGCATCAGCGTGACCAGCTCGAATAGGCGCAGGTTCCCGCGATAGGCGTTCACCGCGGCGGTGTTGGCCTGCACCAGCGGAAAGCCCTGCTCGACCAGTGCAGACACCTGCGCCGCGATGTCAAAGCTGAGCGCGAACATGGCGATATCGGCGGATTGATCCACGGCCCACATAAAGGCCTCCATGAAGGCGCCGGTGCAGCCCAACCCGCTGTCGGACAAGGTCTTGGCCACCATCAGATCGGTGATGCCACGCGCCACGCCGATACGGACGCCACCCAGATCACGGCCGAGGATCGTCCCCGCGATATGGGTGCCATGGCCGTTGGCATCTGTGACGCCGGTGCCGACAAAATCGCGGGTGACAAAGCCCACCCCGTCAAAGGCGGGGTGTTGTCGGTCGACCCCTGTGTCCAGCACGGCCATGCGGCAGCCTGCGCCGTCCCATGGGCACTGGTCTGCCCCGATGGCGGTTACGCCCCAGCCGGGGGCGGTGGCTTGCGCATCCATTCCGTCCACCGGTTCCGGCTGCACCAATCGGGTGGGCATGGTCGGACAGACGGCAAGGCAGTCGGGATCGGTCATGGTTGCGCGCAGCGCATCGGGAGACAGGTCTGCAGTCTCTATTACCGGATCACCCGAAAGGCTGCCCCCCGCAGGCGCGATAAAGGGGGCCGTCGGACCAGTGGTCCGACGCCAGACCTTGGCGCGATCACGTAGGACAATGTATCTGGTCATCAAAACCCCGGCCCAAAATTACTGCCAGAAGTTTAATGCCTGAAGCGCGATCACTCAAAGGTGGTGGTCGTGAAATCGGCGTGAAAAACACGCGATCTCACGTCACCAAAGGACTGCGGGTCAGATCAGATCGGCGGCTTTGAACAATTCGGAGACGCTTGCCTCTGGGCGGGGGCCCATATGGCCGATGACTTCGCCGCCCGCGATGGAGCCCATGCGCCCGCATGTCTCCATGTCGCGGCCGGTGATCATCCCGTACAGAAAACCGGCGGCGAACTGGTCGCCCGCGCCGGTGGCGTCCACCGGCACGACCTTGGTCACTCCAACGTCGGTGCGTTCGCCATCCTTGATAATCGTCACGCCGTCGCCCGAGCGGGTGCAGACCACCAGCGGGCAGATCGCGGACACTGCCGCGAGATCCGCATCCAGATCGTTGTTTTGGTAGAGCGAGCAGATCTCCGCCTCGTTGCCGATGACAAAATCCATCTCTTCCGCGATCAGTTTCAGAAAATCGTCGCGGTGGCGTTCGACGCAGAACGGGTCCGAGATCGCGATGCCGGCCTTGCCACCGGCGGATTTGCAGGCGCGCGCGGCCTTCAGAAATGCCTCTTTGCCCTTGTCTTTGTCGAACAGATATCCTTCGAGGAAGATCACCTCGGAATCGGCGGCGACATTTTCATCCACGTCGTCGGGACCAAGCTCGGACGACACGCCGAGATAGGTGTTCATCGATCGCTCGCCATCCGGCGTGACAAAGATCATGCTGCGCGAGGTGGGAAGCTCGGCCTCCGCCTCGGGGGCGTTGACGAAGGCGATCCCCTCGTTCGTCATGGCATCCGCGTAGAAGCGGCCCAGGGCGTCGTCCTTGACCCGGCCAAAGAACGCGGTCCGCAGGCCAAGCGCGCCTGCGCCCGCCACGGTGTTCGCCAGCGACCCGCCGGGAGTTTGGACGCGGTTGCCCATCGCGCCATACAGGGTTTCGCCCCGCTCGCGTTCGATCAATTGCATGATGCCCTTTTCGATCCCCATATGATCGAGAAAGCTGTCGTCGGCGCGTGCGATGACATCCACAACGGCATTGCCGATTCCGGCGAGCTGGTACTTTTTCATTCGGTCTTTTCCTCGAACTGGCACAGGTCGCGTATCAGGCACGCCTTGCATTTCGGTTTACGCGCGACGCAGATGTAGCGTCCATGCAGGATCAGCCAGTGGTGCGCGTGTTGTTGAAAATCTACGGGAATGTGGTCTTCGATGGCGCGTTCCACAGCAACCACATCTTTGCCGGGGCAGATGCCCGCACGGTTCCCGACACGGTAGATATGTGTGTCCACGGCCTGCGACGGGTAGTGCCACCACATGTTCAGCACCACATTCGCGGTCTTCCGTCCGACGCCCGGCAGGCTTTCCAATGCAGCGCGGGAACAGGGGACCTCGGAATTATACTGATCCACCAGAATCTGGCTAAGTTTTATGACGTTTTTGGCCTTGTTGCGGTACAGGCCGATGGTCTTGATGTGCTCGATCACCCCATCAAGTCCCAGCGCCAGCATCTTTTCCGGCGTATCCGCGATCTGGAACAGCTTTTCGGTGGCTTTGTTCACACCGGCATCGGTCGATTGCGCAGACAGCGCCACCGCCACCACCAGCGTATAGGCGTTGGTGTGGTTCAGCTCGCCCTTGGGTTCGGGCTCTGCCTCGCGAAAGCGCGTAAAGACCTCGCGCAGGGTGTGATAGTCCATCTGCTTTGCCATGACGGGCGTAATGCCCGCTGGCGGCCAATCCCGCAAGTCTTGGGGCTCACAGGAAGGTGAATGTCGCACCTATTGATAATGAATGTTCATTATCATATTTGGTACCTGTATCAAGAAGGACACCACATGCCCCGCCTGACCAAGGATGAAACCCGCCTGAAACTGCGCAATGCTGTCGTGTTCGAGGCCGTGGACAAAGGCTTTGCCGCCTTGTCCGTGGGCGATGTGGTCAAGCGTGCGCAGGTGTCGGCAGGAACGGTCTATGTGCATTTCGACAACAAGACCGACATGCTGCAACAGGTGTATATGGATCTGAAGCGCCAGTTCCACGGGGCGGTCACGCGGCAGCGCGACATCACCCCCACACGGGACATGATTCGCGCCATCTGGTTCGACATGTTCGACTGGATCGCAGAGCGACCGCGTGATTTTCTGTTTCTCGACCTCGGGGCGGCGGCGCGTCTGCTGACCGAGGCGCAACAGGCCGAAGCGGATGCCTTCGCCGACGATATTGCCGCGCTGTTGCGGCGCGGGGTCGAGGACGGAACGCTTGCCCCGCTGGATACCAAACTGCTGTCGCTGCTGCTGACCGCGCCTGCCATGCAGATGGCGCGCGGCGCGGTGATGCGCGGCCAACCCATACCCAAAGACAGCGTAGAGCAGACGTTTGACCGCGTCTGGCTGTCCATCGCGGCCTGACCCGCAAAGGAATTACCATGAGCAAGATCATACTTATCACCGGCACATCGACCGGACTGGGCATCTCCGTCGCGGTGCAGGCCGCACAGGCGGGCCACACGGTCTATGCCACCATGCGCAATACGGCCAAACGTGCGCTTCTGGACGCGGCTGCGGAGCAGGCAGGTGTGTCGCTTAATGTGCTGACGCTGGACGTGCAGGATCAGTCCAGCATCGACACGGCCGTCGATCAGATCATCGCCTTGCACGGGCGGATCGATGTTCTGGTGAACAATGCAGGCCAAGGGTTTGTGCGCACGATCGAACAGGCCACAGAGGCGGAGATCAGCCGCGTTATGGACATCAACCACATGGGGGTTGTCCGCACGATCAAGGCGGTGATCCCGCATATGCGCGCGGCGCGTTCGGGCCATATCGTCAATATCACCTCCGTCGGCGGGCTGGTAGGACAGCCATTTAACGAGATCTACTGCGCGGCGAAATTCGCGGTCGAAGGTCTGACAGAAGCCATGGCCAGCTATCTGACACCGGCCTTTGGCATTCGGTTCACCGCCGTTGAACCGGGGGGCATCTCGACAGAGTTTGCGGCAACGGTGCTCAAGCAAATCGAGGACACGGGCGGCATGTTCGACGATGAGTATCTGCCCGTTCTGCAGACCTATATCGGGGGCGCGCAGTCGCGGATGGGGGCGGGCGCCTACCAGACACCGGATGAGGTGGCCCAAGTGGTGATGTCCGTCATCTCTACCACACAGCCGCCTTTGCGCATCCGCACCTCTGACTGGGCCGAAGAGCTGACGCGCTTCAAGACCACAACCGACCCCGACGGCAGCAAACAACAAGAGATGATCGTCTCCCGCTTTCTGGGCGATCTGTAAGCCCCGTATCGGCGTGCTGCGGCCTTTGGTCATGGCGCGCCTTTTCGCTTTGAGATGGAGCAACATGCGGGTAGGACAGCCGCATGTTGCACGGTCTGTTCCGTCTTTCCCTTCTGTGTGCCGTGATCCTCGGCATCGCGCTGCCGAAATCCACGGCGGCGCTTGTGGCGTTGGGGCTGAGCCGTGCGCAGATCATCGTGATCTGTACCGGCGAGGGGCTGCGCACCATCACGCTGGATGCCAACGGTAACCCTGTTGCCGAGGATGAGACCGACGGCCACCTGTGTCTGATGGTGCATGCGGTCGATGGCGGCAGCGCGCCGGATGTGACGCACCCTGTGGCGCTGTCGCGGGACGTTGCCCTGACCCTGCCTTTGACGGTGACCGATGCCACGCGGCTGCCGTTGCATGATGCCGCGCCCCGCGCGCCCCCGTTGTCGTGATTGCCTGACATTTCCTGACATCACGACACCGGCCAAAGCGTGTCTTTGGCGCAATAGGGGTATTCCATGACCTTCTTTCCAATGCCGCGCGCCGCGCGGACCCAATCCGTTTGCCCGTCCTTTGCGGAGGCAAGCCAATGACCACTGATACCAAATCCAAATTCTACCGCGCGGTGTGGCGCTGGCATTTCTATGCGGGGCTGTATGTCATTCCGTTCTTTCTGATGCTCGCCATGACCGGCATGACGATGCTGTGGATCGCTTATCTGGACGGGCGCGATGGCGAGCGTATCTCCGTCATCCCTGCGGAGGCGCCGCTTGCGCTGTCGGCGCAGGTGGCCGCTGCGCAGTCGGCCTATCCTGACGGGACGGTTGCACAGTATATCGCGCCGCGCGCCGGTGATCTGGCCGCGATCTTCCGCGTCAATACGGCAGAGGGGCCGATGATGGCAGTGGTTGATCCCTACACCGCAGAGGTGGTCAGCACCTTTGCCCGTCGCAGCGGCTGGTACGACACGATGGACAACATCCACGGCACCTTGTTGCTGGGCGTGACGGGTGACCGGATGATTGAACTGGCGGCGTCTTTGGGCGTGATCCTGTTGGCGACGGGGCTGTACCTGTGGTGGCCGCGCGACGGGCAGGGGCTGCGCGCGCTGTTGCCCCGGCTGGGGGCGCGGGGGCGCAGCCTGTGGAAATCACTGCACGCCACCGTGGGGATCTGGGTGTCCGTGGTTCTTCTGGCGTTTCTGATCTCGGGGCTGGCATGGGCCGGTGTCTGGGGCGGCAAGCTGGTCCAGGCCTGGTCGAGCTTTCCCGCCGGTAAATACTCGGGCATTCCCGTCAGCGATATCAGCCACGCAGAGGCGCTGAACGGCGGCACCAAGGAGGTCCCTTGGGCACTGGAACAGACGCCGATGCCTGCCTCTGACGCCCATGCAGGTCACGGCGACCATAGCGAGTCCCCCGCCAGCGGCGCCTCTGACCAAAGCGCGGGCCTGCGTCCGAGCGTGGATCAGGTCGATGCCTTCGCCCGCCAGATCGGTTTCGCCGGGCGATACCAGTTGAACTGGCCGCAAGGCGACACCGGTGTCTGGAGCCTGAGCCGCGATTCCATGTCCACCGACAGCCGTAACCCGACATCGGACCGGATCGTGCATCTGGATCGCTACCGCGGAGAGATCCTCGCCGATGTGGGCTATGCCGACTATTCCTTGATGGGCAAGGCTATGGCCGTGGGCATCGCGCTGCATATGGGGACCTTGGGGTTGTGGAGCGTTCTGGCCAATACACTGGTGTGTTTGGCGGTGATCTTTCTGTCTGTGTCGGGGATTGTTCTGTGGTGGAAGCGCCGTCCGGCAGGCGGTCTGCGACTGGCAGCCCCGCCAGCACCGCGGGACATGCCGCAGTGGAAAGGCGCGGTGGCGGTTGCGCTGGTGCTAAGCCTTGCCTTTCCGCTGGCCGGTGTGGCTTTGGCTGCCGTGCTGCTGCTGGACGCGCTGGTGCTGCCGATTTTGCGGATTCGACCTGCACAAAGCGCATAAAACGGATCGTGCGCCTGCCTTTGTCCCGCTACTGTCGGGGCAAAGGAGACCCAAGCCGTGACTGTTCTGCCTGAAAACACCGCCAGCTATCACTATCAGATCATGGGCCGCGCCATCGAGGCGGTGGACCGGCTGGGGCCGCAGGCGACTTTGGACCAGTTGGCGGCGGAAATGGGCATGTCCACCGCCCATTTCCAACGTCTGTTCAGCCAGTGGGCGGGCGTGTCGCCCAAGCGGTTGCAGCAGTATTTCACGCTCGGCCATGCCAAACGGCTGCTGCAGAACCGCTTTACCACGCTGGACACCGCCCATGCGACGGGGCTGTCCGGCGGCGGGCGGCTGCATGATCTGTTCCTGCGGTGGGAGGCGATGAGCCCCGGCGATTTTGCCCGTGGCGGTGCCGGTTTGACGATCCACTATGGCTGGTTTGACAGCCCCTTTGGCCCTGCGCTGGTGATGGGGACGGATAGGGGGCTCTGCGGGATCGGCTTTGGAGCCGAATGCACCGAGGCAGAGGCCATGGCCGATCTGTGCGGGCGCTGGCCAAATGCCAGCTATGTCGAGGCGCCGGACCGGCTGGCCCCTTGGGTGGATGCGGCCTTTGGCAGGCAGCAGGCCGAGGTGCCGCTGTTTCTGATTGGCGCGCCCTTTCAGATCAAGGTCTGGGAGGCGCTGATGCGCATTCCGTCGGGCCATGTCACGACCTATTCCGAAATCGCGCAGGCCATCGGCACGCCGCGCGCAGTGCGGGCCGTCGGCACGGCGGTGGGGCGCAATCCGATCAGCTATCTGATCCCCTGCCATCGGGCCTTGCGCAAATCCGGCGGCTTGGGGGGCTATCACTGGGGACTGCCGGTGAAACGTGCCTTGTTGGCCTATGAGGGCGCGCGGGCGGATGCCTGACCCCTAACGGGCAAAGAACACCAGCGCCGTGACCGCGCCCACGCAAATGACCCCGACCCGCAGCAAGGGCACGGGCAAGTGACGGCTGCTGCGCGCGCCCACGTAGCCGCCGACCGCCGTGCTGAGCGCCATGATGGCCGCCTGCTCCCACGCAATCAGACCGGCGCTGATAAAGGTCACCGCCGAGACAAGGGACAACAGGGCGGACAGCGCCGTTTTCAGCCCGTTCATGCCGTGAAGGTTGCGAAAGCCTAGCAGGCCAAAGGCTGCCAAAAGCATGATGCCAAGACCGCCGTTAAAATACCCGCCGTAAACCGACACGGCCAGCACCACCGCCCCCCCAGACACGGGACCAAGCTCGCCGCCGCCGCGCAGGCGTCTTTGGATCGCGGGGCCGCAGGCAAAGAGAGTCGTGGCCAGCGTCAAAAGCCATGGCACGATCCACAAAAACGCGGCCTCTGACGTGACAATCAACAGGCCCGAGCCCGTCAGCCCGCCCACAGCTGCGATCCCCGCAATGGTCCGTAGATCCAGAACCCCCTCGTCGCGGATGTCGTGGCGAAAGCCCCATGCCCCGCTGAGATACCCGGGCAAGGCGCTGAGCGTCGCCGTGGCATTTGCGGCCACCGGCGGCACGCCCACGTAGATCAGCGCAGGCAGGGACAGGAATGTTCCGCCGCCTGCCACGGCATTCAGGACGCCGGCGGCAAAGCCCGCAAGCGTCAGGATGGCAAGTTCTGTCAGGGAAAAGGCCGTCAACGCGCGCTCAGATAAGCGTCCGAGACATAGCCGCGCAAGCCGGGGGCCACGTCCAGCGCGACCTCGCACCATTTGGTGGCCCCTGTCCGCTCGCAATCGCGCACCCGTACGATGGTGCCGTTGGGCAGGCCGACGATCACCACAAAGCCGGTGCCGGGGCCTGCGCGCAGTTTCAGCATATCGTCTTCATCGACGCCGATCACTTCGGCACGGTCGCGCCACGCGGCCTGCGCCGGGGCGGCCAGCATCAGACCCGCAAGGGCCGCAGCCAGTAGGTGTTTCATGAATGTCTCCTGCTCGCATGTTTTTTAGGCAGCTTACCCTGTGCCACGCCTGTTGGAAACGCCTGCCTGCATCCGTGGCTGCAACAGTGGGGCGCACACCACATGGGCGATTTGTCGCCTGTACAGGGGGATTGCCGTATTTTCACGGGAACCAACCGTTTGACTGTGGCATTAACCGTCTGGACAACAACGCGCCCGCGTCAGACGGGCCACCGACGAGAGGCACACAGTGACTATGATCCGCTCTTCCCTTTTGCTTTCCATGACCGCCGCGCTGGGCCTGACCGCCTGCACCACCGGTCCTGTCTTTGACGAAACCGACCCGAACCGCAAAGCCAAGTCCGGCGCGTTGATCGGTGCGGCAACCGGCGCGGTCGCAGGCCGTCTGGCAGGCGGTGACGACAAGGGCGAGCGCAACCGCGCCACGCTGGCCGGTGCGCTGGTGGGTGCCGCCGCAGGGGCCGCCATCGGCAACCAGCTCGACAAGCAGGAAGCAGAGCTGCGCCAGCAACTTGGCAGCAACGTGGATATCCAGAACACCGGTGACCGCCTGATCGTGACCATGCCGCAGGACATCCTGTTCGCCACCGACAGCTCGACCCTGCGTCCTGATCTGCAAGGCGACATCCGCGATGTGGCGCAGTCCCTGCTGGCCTATCCGAACACCACCACTCAGGTCATCGGTCACACCGACTCCGATGGTGAAGCATCCTATAACCTGCAGCTGTCGCAGCGCCGCGCACAGTCCGTGGCCAACGTGCTGATCGGTCAGGGCGTGCCCGCTGGTCGCATTCAGGTCATCGGCCGTGGCGAAGACCAGCCCATCGCGTCGAACCTGACGCCCGATGGCAAGCTGCAGAACCGTCGCGTCGAGATCGTGATCCTGCCCAACGCGTAATCGCGCTGTCATTTACGACAATTCAAAGCGTCGCGGCCTTGCCGCGGCGTTTTTTCGTTTAGATCATCTGGCAGCACTGAAAAGGAGCCTGCCTGATGTCCACCCTGTCCCTTGTCGGCCTTTGCGGGTCGCTGCGCCGCGCATCGACCAACCGGCTGCTGATGCATGAAGCCGCGCGGCGCTTTGGCGAGGACGCGCCCTTTGCCGAGGTTGATATCCGCTTTCCGCTGTTTGACGAGGATCTGGAGGCCGGGCAGGGCATCCCCGATGCGGTCCAGCATGCGGCGGATATGATCGCGGGCGCGGATGCGGTGATCGTGGCCAGCCCCGAATACAACAAGGGGATTACAGGCGCGCTGAAGAATGCCTTTGACTGGCTCAGCCGCACCGGCAGCAACCCGTGGCGCGACAAACCTGTGGCCATCGTGTCCGCTGCGGCGGGGGCCGCCGGGGGTGCGCGCAGTCAGGCGATGACACGGCTGTGTCTGACCGCCTTTCGCCCGCATCTTTTGACAGGACCAGAGGTTCTGGTGGGGCAGACGGCGCAGCAATGGGATGCGGACGGCCGTCTGACCAATGAATTCGGCGCGAAACTGCTGTCAGAGCTTATGGCCGATCTGCGCCGCGCCGCCGAGGCGCGCGCCTGATCGGGGCAGGGGCGCATTCCGCGCCCCATCGCATCAGCGCAGCGGCACCGATACGTGGAAGGCCACCGTTTCGATCCCCGGGTTCTCGTCATAGATCCCCGCGTTTGACCGGTGGTCATAGCTCAGCGCCATGCGCAGGCCGTTGCGCGCCTCCCAACCGACTTCCACGCCGGAGCGGAATTCGATCGGGCCGCCCAGGTCAAACCCGCCGTTGTCGAAATACAGGCCGGGCATGGCGTGCAGCTCGCCGTAAATCGGGGTCGATCCGAGCTGCATCTTGTAGGTGTGCCCAAAGCCGATCCATGTCTCGCCACCTTCGGCGACAGACAGGCCAATCGCCTCGCCAAAGGGGCCGCGTTTGTAGGGCAGATCGTAGCGCAGGTAGACTTCGCCCATGGTGTCGGCGTTGCGTTCCAGAACCTCGCCGCCAGAAACCAGAAGGCGTGGCGTGGTATCGGATTTTCCGATGCAGCCGTCGGCTGTCCCGCAGTGGTTCAGGCCCATATCGGTCATCCCGAGGACCAGCATCAGCACTGCGAATGTTCCGTCTGCCATCAATCGATTCCTTTATAAACTGCTAATTTCATGCCGCAGATCAGCGTGTGAGTCCACCACGGGCTAATTTCGCGCTGATATACGATTTGCTTACGTTGCTGTGGGATATGGAGCGCCAAGCCACGAAAACGAGTGGCGGTTTAAGGAATTTCGCGCGTGTCCCAAAATGGCGGCACCGGGCCAGAATGGCCACAGCCCGGCTGGCGCAAAGCGCCCAAGAACATGACGGTGGACCATGATCAGATTACTGCTGGCCGATCCCGACACGGATCGCGCAAACGATACCTTGGCGACCCTGCAACAGGGGATGTCCGATCCTTTGCGCGGACAGGTCACAGATAGCGCCGATGGTTGTCTGTCTGCATTGAATGACACATTCCTTGCGGATTGTGTCGTGATTGACGGTGCATTCTTTGGCGGGGCGGGGCGATGTTTGTTGGACGACCTGTTTGCGCGGGACAGGTTTCTTCCGGTGATTGTTCTGGTGGAGGACTACGATGGCGAACACGCCATTGCCGCGATGCGCCGAGGGGCGCGTGACGTGTTGCGACGTGGCGTGGATCTGGGGCCGCGTCTTGGCTTGGCCGTTGCGGACGCAATTTCGCGGGCAGAGGCGGACCGCCGTGATGATGACCGCCGCGAGCTGTTGCAAAGCTTTGCCGCCGTGTTGGTGCATGACCTGCGCGCGCCTTTGCGCTCCGTGCGTGGGGGGGGCGACATGCTGATGGAGGATCTGGAAGCGCCCCAACAGCAAACACATGCCGAGGTGCTTGGCTTTATCCGCAATGGCGCCGAACATATGGACCGTTTGATCGTCGATCTGCACCGACACTGTGCGGTGGCCTCGGCGGCGCAGCCCCGTGCAGAGGTGGACCTGTCCGCTGTTGTTGACAAGCTGCGCATGGCTCTGTCGGCAGATATCGCGCGGCGGGGTGCGGAGGTATCTGTCATCTCCCCCCTGCCGGTGATTCGCGGGGATGAGACGCAGTTGGCTCAACTTTTGCAGAATCTCATCGCCAACGGGCTGAAATTTAACGAAGCAGCGGCCCCGCTGGTGCAGCTATCCTGCGAAGATCGCGGCGATTTGTGGCGCATTTCCATCACCGACAACGGGATCGGGATAGACAGCGCCCACACGGAGGACATCTTTCAGCCGCTTCGTCGTCTCCATAGCGACAGCGAATATGAGGGGACGGGACTGGGCCTGTCGATCTGTACCCGTATCGCGCGACGCCATGGCGGTCGTCTCAGCTGCGTATCCGTGCCGGATCAGGGGACAACCTTTCATCTCGACCTGCCGAAGACCCGCGCTGATGTGATCGGTCTGGCTGTTGGCGGGGATCGCGCGGCGTCCGCCGGATAGGCGCAAGGTGGCAGCCAGTGGCCGGATTGTGCCGCCCCGCCTTGTATCTCGTGCCATGATGCTTAGAATAGAGCCAACCAATAGACCGTCAGGCGGCCCGGACACGTGGCCGCTTTTTCAGTAGGAAGCCTCGATGTCTTGGACCGATGAACGCGTTGAATTGCTCAAGAAGATGTGGTCCGAAGGCCAATCGGCCAGTACGATCGCCAAAGAACTGGGTGGCGTGACGCGCAATGCCGTGATCGGCAAGGTGCACCGCCTGGGCCTGTCGAACCGTGCAGGGGCCACCCCCGCCGCAGAGCCCAAGCCCGAACCCAAACCCGCAGCGGCCAAACCCAAGCCCGCGCCCAAGCCGGTGGAGGCAAAGCCCGCCGCGCCCAAGCCCGAGCCTGCGCCCGCCGCAGCCACGGCTGTGGCCACCACGCCCGCGCCGACACCTGCGCGCAAGCAGATCATTCCGGCCGGTCAGCCCCTGCCGCCGCAGCCCTCTGCCAATGAAATCAGCCCCGAAGCGCTGGCCAAGGTCAGCGAAGTCGAGAAGAAGGCCAAGAAGCTGACCTTGATGGAGCTGACAGAGCGGACATGCAAATGGCCCGTGGGCGATCCCGCGACCGATGATTTCTGGTTTTGCGGTCTGCCTGTGCAGCAGGGCAAACCCTACTGCGAGGCGCATGTGGGTGTGGCGTTCCAGCCCATGAGCGCGCGTCGCGACCGTCGCCGCTAACATCGGCAACATGACTGAAAGGGCGCCCCGGTCGGGCGCCTTTTTCGTATCGGGCGGTGCTGTGGGGGCTTTTCGCACAGCAGGCAAAGGCGTATATGCCGCCCATGCAGAATCCCCCTGATCTCCGCCCTGATCTGGCGCGTGCGCGCGTCTCTGAAACCCGCCGTGACGGCCAGCCGACCATTGGCATGGTCTCGCTTGGCTGTCCCAAGGCATTGGTGGACAGCGAGCGCATCCTCACCCGTTTGCGTGCCGAAGGCTATGGCATCAGCGCGGATTACAGCGGTGCGGATGCGGTGATCGTGAACACCTGCGGGTTTCTTGACAGTGCCAAGGCCGAAAGCCTTGAGGCAATTGGCGAGGCGCTGACCGAGAACGGCAAGGTGATCGTGACCGGCTGTCTGGGGGCAGAACCGGAGTATATCACCGGTGTTCATCCCAAGGTGCTCGCCGTGACGGGGCCGCACCAGTACGAGCAGGTTCTGGATGCGGTGCACGGGGCGGTGCCGCCGTCGCCTGATCCCTTTGTCGATCTGTTGCCCGCGTCCGGTGTCAGCCTGACCCCCCGCCATTACAGCTACCTGAAGATTTCCGAAGGCTGTAACCACAAGTGCAAGTTCTGCATCATCCCTGACATGCGCGGACGTTTGGCCAGCCGACCGGCCAAGGCTGTGCTGCGCGAGGCGGAAAAGCTGGTTGAGGCCGGTGTGCAGGAGCTGTTGGTCATCAGTCAGGATACTTCGGCCTATGGCACCGATTGGAAGGACCGCGACAGCAAGTTCCCCTTCCTCGATCTGGCCCGCGATCTGGGCGAGCTGGGGGTCTGGGTGCGCATGCATTATGTCTACCCCTATCCGCATGTGCGCGAGGCGATTCCCCTGATGGCGGAGGGCAAGATCCTGCCCTATCTCGACATTCCGTTCCAGCATGCCCATCCCGACACGCTGCGCCGGATGGCGCGCCCCGCCGCGGCAGAGCGGACGCTGGACGAGATCGCGGCCTGGCGCGCGGCCTGCCCCGATATTACGCTGCGCTCGACCTTTATCGTGGGGTATCCCGGCGAGACCGAGGCCGAATTCCAGCATCTGCTGGACTGGATGGACGAGGCGCAGTTGGATCGTGTGGGCTGTTTCCAGTACGAAAACGTTGACGGCGCGCGGTCGAACGATCTGCCGGATCACGTCGACGCAGAGGTCAAACAGGACCGCTGGGACCGCTTCATGCAAAAGGCGCAGGCCATTTCAGAGGCCAAACTGGCCGCAAAGGTTGGCACGCGTCTGGATGTGATCGTGGATGATGTGGACGAGGATGGCATTGCCACCTGCCGCACCAAGGCCGATGCGCCCGAGATCGACGGCAACCTGTTTATCGATGAAGGCGCGGACCATCTGAAACCCGGCCAGATCGTCACGGTCGAGGTCGACGAGGCCGGCGAATACGATCTTTGGGGTCAGCTGGTCTGACCATCGATGCGGGGGTGCACCTCTGACCCGTCGGTCACGTCGTCTTCGGGCGGGTTGTGCGGATCGGGCAGCAGGCCCAATGACATCGCTAGCGCGGCCAGTTCGGTCCGCTTAGACGTGTTGGTCTTTTGCATCAGCGCATTCTGACGCTGTCGCACCGCAGAGACCGTCACCCCAAGCTGTTCGGCGATCTGCTTGTCCAGCAGACCGGAGCCGATCATCTCGAGCAGTTCGCGCTGTTTGATCGTGATCCCGTTGCGGTCGAAATACTCTTCGGAGAAGTGCAGCAGGTAGCGGTGATGCGCGGCCCAGGCGCACATGGCCAAGGTTCCGTATTCCCGCGACAGGATATCCAGCAATGCCTCGCGGTCGTGGTCGCCGATAAAGGACACCATCGCCGTGGCGCGCGGCGTGTGCTGGCGCAAGGGGATGGAGATGCCCGCGCGCATGCCACGCGCGGCGGCCTGTTTCAGGATGTCGCGGCGATATTCCGGCAGGTCGGGGTGGTCGTCGATAAATTCCAGCCCCATGCAGATCGGGGTCAGCCTGTGTTCCCCGTGAATGCGGAAATACGATCCGTGGTACAGTTCCGGGCTGGTGTTGGCCTTTTCCAGCCATGAGGCGTCGTAAGAGGTGCGCACAAACAGCGCACGCTTCCAATCGCGCCAATCGCTGGCGGAGATAAAGTCGATAAACGGAAGCCCCACATCCGCGCCGAGCTGGCAAACAAGTTGCCAGACCTCTTCGGCGGTTTGTGTCGTCTCCAGCGCGCGCAGACAGGCCTGTCCCTTGTCGGGGAAATACGTCTCGGCCACGATGGCGGGCCGGGACGTCTTGCGTTCAGTTGACGTGCTCATCTTCGAGGTGCAGTTTCATATTGATGAGAACCTTCTGGATGGCGAGGGTCTCTTTCAGCAGGCGCTTTGCCTCGTTGGCGGAAATCACGCCGTCCTCGATGGACTGGTTGTATTCGGCCATCAGCATGGCAAACCGCTGTGACAGGGCAATCACGTCACTGTTCACGCCGCCTTCGGGCTTGGAATTGCGGCGGGATTCATCGAACTCCAGCGTGATGCCTTTGAGCTCTGCCAAAGCAGAGGTGACATGCGGGTAGGATGCGGCCTCTTCGAGCAGGGCCACAGCATCGACAGGCATGAAACGGTCGGCGTGTTCGCTATGGTCTGAATAATAGCGGCCAAGGGTCGCCTTTGATTTTCCAGTGATCTCGCAAGCGGCTTCGACGCCGACATCCTTGACCAAAGCCTCGGTGTGTTTCTTCAGGTAGCGTGCAACGCTGGACATGCCTTCCCCTTCGTCTCTCCCCTCATTCGGTAGGGGAACCGGAACATTCCTTTCCCATTATCCTTAACCGAAGGGAAAGTCATTGTGAAATCAACCTCGGCAAGGTCGGGGCCAGCGCCCGAGGTGGTTATCTGTTTCGGGGGTGGGTGGTGCAGTTCCATATCCCCAAAGCGTAACGAGTGTTGCGCCGCCTTCCAGTTCGGCATGGATCGGGCCCGAGACCCCTGGGGTGTTTCCCCCGGGCACCGGTCCATGCCGCTTTTCCCTTTGGGCCTTGCGCAGACTTGTCACGCCTTTGACAGTCACGCAAAAGCAGCACATGGCCAAGCTTCACTTTCATTATTCCACCATGAACGCGGGCAAGTCGACGCTGTTGTTGCAGGCTGCCCACAATTACAACGAACGCGGGATGGAGACCTACCTGCTGATCGCGGCATTTGATGACCGCGCAGGCAAAGGGCGCATCGGGTCGCGGATCGGACTATCGCGCGAGGCCGATGTGTTCGGCGACAACTGCGATCTGTTCGAAAAGATTCGCAACCGGATGGAGGAGGGGCCGATCGCCTGCGTCTTCATCGACGAGGCGCAGTTCATGACCCGTGATCAGGTCTGGCAACTGGCGCGCGTGGTGGATGATCTGAACGTGCCGATCATGGCCTATGGCTTGCGCGTGGATTTCCGGGGCGAGTTGTTCCCCGGTTCAGCCGCGCTGCTGGCCATTGCCGATGTCATGCGCGAGGTGCGCACAATCTGCCATTGCGGGCGCAACGCCACCATGGTGATCCGGCGGGGCGCCGACGGCAAGGCCCTGACCGACGGTGCGCAGGTGCAGGTCGGCGGCAATGAAACCTACGTGTCTTTGTGTCGTCGCCACTGGCGGGCCGAGGTGGGGCTTTGATGGGGGGCATCCGCGCCTTGGCCACCGGGATTGTGGTGGCCATTGTCGGGTTCTTTTCGTCCTTTCCGATCTTTTTGGCGGGGGTCGAGGCGATGGGTGCTTCGGCGGCGCAAGCATCATCGGCCCTGATGGCGGGCGGATTGGCCATGGCCGTTGCGGGTATCGTGCTGGCCTTGTGGACCCGCACACCTGCGTCTTGTGCGTGGTCAACGCCGGGGGCCGCCTTGTTGGCCGGATCTGGCGCGGATGCGGCGGGCTTTTCCGGCGCGGTCGGGGCCTTTGTGGTGGCGGGGCTGCTGGTGGTGATCGCCGGGTTCTGGCGTCCGCTGGTGCGTCTGGCGCAATCCATCCCCGGACCCATCACGCTGGCCATGTTGGCCGGAGTTCTGCTGCCCATCTGCTTTGCACCCTTTCGCGCCTTGTCCGAGGCACCGGTGGTGGGCTGCGCGATCCTTGGCACTTGGTTTCTGGTGTCGCGGCTGTCACGCCTGTTCGCGGTTCCGGCCACGGTTCTGGTCACACTGGGGCTGGTGATCTGGTGGAACGGCACGCTGCCCCTGCCGGATCATGTGATGACCGCGCCGGTTTGGGTGACGCCGTCCTTTTCGCTGCAGGCGGTTATCAGCCTTGCGATCCCGCTGTTCATCGTCACCATGGCCACGCAGAACATTCCCGGTGTCGCTGTGCTCAAGGCGAATGGCTACACGCCGAACCCCGGACCGATGTTTGCGACCGTGGGCGCGCTGTCGGTCATCACCGCCCCCTTTGGCGCGATCGCAACCAACCTTGCGGCGATCACTGCGGCGATGTGTTCAGACGATGACGCCCACCCCGATCCGGCACAGCGCTATTGGGCGGCGGTCTGGGCGGGGCTGTTCTATGCTGTGTTCAGCGTGTTCGCCGCAGTCGTCACCTTTGTTGCAGCCGCAGCACCGCCCATGGCGATGGCCGCGCTGGCGGGCGTGGCCCTACTGCCGGTGTTCATCAATTCGATGGCGACCGCAGTGACGGCCCCCGACACGCGTGAGGCGGCCATGCTGACCTTTGTCATCACCGCGTCGGGGCTAAGCTTGTTCGGGATTGGCGGCGCGGTCTGGGGATTGATCGCAGGCAGCGCCGTTCATCTGGTACAGGTCTGGCGTCAGGCGCGTTCGACCAGTACCGATCCGACGGAATAGCCCGCCCCGAAAGAGCAGATGACACCCTTGTCGCCGGGCTGCAGATCGCCGGAATGTTTGGAAAAGGCGATGATCGATCCGGCAGAGGACGTGTTCGCGTAATCCTGCAGGATGTTGGGCTGCTCGCCGTCCTCGGGCACGCGGCCAAGCACCTTTTTCCCGATGAAATCGTTCATGGTTTTGTTGGCCTGATGCAGCCAGAGCCGTTTCAAGTCATCCGCCTGCCAGCCCTGATCGGCCATGTGGTCAGAGATATGCTGCGACACCATGGGCAGCACCTCTTTGAACACCTTGCGCCCGTTTTGCATGAACTGCATGTCGCGGCGGTCTTCCATCTGGTCATGGGTGCGACGCAGGAAACCGTCGTTGTTGCGGATGTTGTTCGAATATTCCGTGGCGCAGCGGGTCGACAACACGTCAAAGCGCGCGCCCTTTGCATCTTCGGTCCGTTCCAGAACCACCGCCGTGCAGACGTCGCCAAAGATAAAGTGGCAATCGCGGTCGCGCCATTCCAAATGGGCCGAGCAGATTTCGGGGCAGACAACCAGCGCACGCCGCACTGATCCGGTGCGGATCATGTCAGCCGCCGCCTGAATGCCAAAGGTGGCCGAGGAGCAGGCCACATTCATGTCAAAGGCAAAGCCGCCACAGCCCATCAGCTTCTGGATCTCGATGGCCACGGCAGGGTAGGCCCGTTCATGGTTCGATGCGGCGCAGATCACCAGATCAATGTCAGCGGCATCCACACCCGCCATATCCAATGCGGTCTTGCAGGCATCCTGCGCCATTTCCGCCATGTGCGAGGGGGCCTCGTCGTCGCGGGCGGGCAGGCTGGGGTACATGCGGGCCGGATCCAGCACGCCCGATTTGTCCAGCACGTAACGCTGTTCGATCCCCGAGGCATTCACGATGAATTCGGAGGAGGAATGCGCCTTGGGCTCCAGCGTGCCGGCGGCGATGTCGTCCGCGTGATCTGCGTTCCAGCGGTCGGCATAGGCGTTAAAGGCCACCACCAGTTCGTCGTTGGTGATGATCTGGGATGGCGTGAACACACCGTGGCCGGTGATGGCGGGCTGGAACATAACGGGTCTCCTTCGGGTGCGCGCCAGCATCATCATGGGCGGGCCTAAGTCAAGCTGACGGTTTCAGCGCCTTTAACAGAGCCGTTCGCCGTTCGGAACCGGATGATCGGGCCGTGACAGGGTGACGTTACCGTCACTGTCATGCACGCCCAGCACCAGAACCTCGGACATGAAGGGGCCGATCTGGCGGGGAGGGAAGTTCACGACTGCCATGACCTGCGTGCCGACCAGCGTGTCGGGGCTGTAGTGATGGGTGATCTGGGCCGAGGATTTGCGTTCCCCGATCTCGGGGCCGAAATCGATATACAGCTTGATCGCGGGTTTGCGGGCTTCGGGAAAGGGTTCTGCGCGCAGAACGGTGCCGGCACGGATATCGACCCGCAAAAAGTCGTCAAAGGAGATCTCAGCCATTGGCGAGCTCGCGCGAGCGGTCTGCAGCCGCTTTGATCGTGGCCCGGATCAGCGGGGGCAGCCCGTCGGTGTCATTCATCAGCACCTCCAGTCCTGCCTGTGTCGTGCCATTGGGCGAGGTGACATTGCGGCGCAACTGCGCAGGCGTGTCGTCGGCCTGCATCGCCAGAGCACCGGCACCGGCCACGGTGGCGCGGGCCAGTGACATCGCCAGATCGGGGGCCAGCCCCTGTGCCTCGCCTGCGGCGGCCAGACATTCAATCATGTGAAACACATAAGCGGGACCAGAGCCGGACAGCCCCGTGACCGCGTCCATCTGGCTTTCATGGTCAAGGCGGACGACCTCGCCCACGGCAGACAGAAGGCTTTCGGACAGATCAAGGTGATCGCTGCCCGCCTTTGCATTCCCGATGATGGCGGTGATGCCCTGACCGACGGCGGCGGGGGTGTTGGGCATGGCGCGCACGATGGGCGTGTCCTGCCCCAGCAGCGTCTCGTAGGTGGCGATCGAGATCCCCGCCGCCACAGAGACAAACAGCGTGCGCCCGTTGCCCATGGCCTGAAGCGCGGGCAGCGCCTCTGACATCATTTGCGGTTTGACGGCGATCAGCACGATGGCCGGACTATCAGGCAAGGGGGCGTTCAGATGCACGCCCTGCGCCTTGACCCAATCCGACGGGTTGGGGTCCTGCACCCAGACCGAACCGGCAGGCAATCCGCGTTTCAACCAGCCTTCGAGCATGGCGGACCCCATTTTGCCGCAGCCCAAAAGCACCAGCCCGTTTTGTGCGATCACCCCGTCGTGCATGCCGATCTCCTGTCTCGTGTCGTGACAGGCGTAGCGCGAAGCAGGGGCGTCCGCAATCGCCGGCGATCAGGCGTGGCCGTAGGCCTCGGCGATGGCGATTTGCAGGGCTTCCTTGGCGGTTTTGTCGGTCCAGCACATCAGTTGGAACGCGGGGTAATAGCGTTCGGCCGACATTACCGCGGCAGAAATCATCGTGTCGATCTGTTCTGCCGAAGCGATATTGCCGCCCGCCAGCATCAGCCCGTATTTGTAGACCATCAGCTTTTGTTCGGCCCAATAGCTAAAGCAGCCTGCCCAGCATTGGTCGTTCACCGCATTCAGCCCCTCATGCAGGGTGTTCAGCCGGTCCTCGGGGGGATCGATTTCGAACGAGCAGACCATGCGCAGAGTTTCGTCTGCGTGGGACCACGCAAGGGTGATCGAATAAACGCGCCATTGGCCGTCCACGGCCATCGCGATCTGGTCATCACCAACGCGGTCGAAATCCCATTCGTTATACGCGGCAATGCTCTCGACGATGTCGATCGGGTGCAATTCTTCCGTCAGGTAGTGTTCGGACAGGGCCATTTCGCCACCTCGCTTATCATTTTTAGCGCGGGGTAAAGTATTTTGCCCTAGCGCTTGCTGACTGCTCTAGGGCTGCGGGGCTCGACCCGCGCCCTTACTATATATCGTGCCTGTCGAATGATTCGCCGTAAAGCAAATTTTTGGTGACTCTTGGAATAAGTTGTGGATAGACGCCGATTCGGCGTGCGGAAAATGGTTAAGATTCAAAGATTGCGCGCTGGGGGTTGTGCGTGTTCGCCGTGTGCGACGGACAATTCGCCTCAGGACAGGATCATTGCGCCAAAGCAGATGCTTTGAACCTCCGGCGCGGTTCCCTTGGGCGTGATGGTGAATTGCTTCTCGGCCAGCGTCTCTTCGCCCTGCATCAGCGCAAAGTGCCAAGGCCCTTCGATCAGCTCAAAGGGCTCTTCAAAGGTGAACAGGTTCAGCGCGGGCGCGTCGGGGTAAACCGTGGTGGGCCAGCTTTCCACCTGCTGCCCGCTTGGCCCCATCGGCGGATGGGTGACCACGACCGTCAGATCGATGGCGGGACTGCCCTGCGGCAAGGCCGCGCGGATGCCAAAGGTCAGCCCAAGCTCGGCAGGCACAACCGTCGTGGTGACATCAAATGCCAGACCCTGCTCAATCGTGTTGAGGATGCCGCTGACGGTATCGGGGGCGGGCACGGGGCGTCCGATGGGCGCGTCACAAATTACCCCGTGTTCGATAATGTCCAGCGCGACCGCGCTGTGCGGCAGCAGACAAGACATCAGGGCGGGGAACATCAAGCGCATGGGGGCTCCGGTCTGGGTACGGCCCATGGTAGCGCAACACTCGCCCCAATAAAAAGACCCCCGACAGGATCGGGGGTCTGATGTCGTTCGCTGTTGTGGGTCTTAGCCGATTGCAGCGGCTTTGACGTCCTCGTCGATGTAGGGGACGTATTGCGCAAAATTGTCCGCAAACATCGTGACCAGTTTTTCAGCCTGCGCATCATAGGCGGCTTTGTCATCCCATGTCTTGCGCGGGTCGAGCAGCATGTCCGGCACGCCCTCGACATGGGTCGGCACCTCGAAGCCAAAGTTCGGGTCTTTGCGCATGGGCGCATCGTTGAGGGAGCCGTTCAGCGCTGCGTGCAGCAGGGCGCGGGTCGCCTTGATCGGCATCCGCGAGCCGGTGCCATAGGCGCCGCCGGTCCAGCCGGTGTTCACCAACCAGCAGGTCGCGCCGTGCTTGGCGATCTTGTCACGCAGCAGGTTGCCGTAAACCTCTGGACGACGCGGCATGAAGGGCGCGCCAAAGCAGGTCGAAAAGGTCGGCTGCGGCTCGGTGATGCCACGCTCTGTCCCCGCCACCTTGGATGTGAAGCCGGACAGGAAGTGGTACATCGCCTGCGCTGGCGTCAGTCGCGCGATCGGAGGCAGCACACCAAAGGCATCACAGGTCAGCATGATGATGTTCTTCGGGTGGCCGCCAAGCGCGGTTTTGGAAGCGTTCGAGATGTAGTTCAGCGGGTAGGCGCAGCGCATGTTGGCCGTCAGGCTGTCGTCCTCGAAATCGAGATCGAAGGTCTCGGGATCGAAGACCATATTCTCGATCACCGTGCCGAATTTCTCGGTGGTGGCGTAGATTTCCGGCTCTGCCTCGGCGGACAGGTTGATCGTCTTGGCGTAGCAGCCGCCCTCGAAGTTGAAGGTGCCGCGCTCTGACCAACCATGTTCGTCGTCACCGATCAGCACGCGCTCGGGATCGGCGGACAGCGTTGTCTTGCCGGTGCCGGACAGACCAAAGAAGACGGCGGTGTCCACCGGGTTGTTCGGCGCGTGGTTGGCAGAGCAATGCATCGCCATGATGCCCTTGCCCGGCAGGATGTAGTTCAGCAGGGTGAACACAGATTTCTTGTTCTCGCCCGCGTATTCAGTGTCCGCGATCAAGATCAGCTTCTTTTCAAAGTTCAGCGCAATCACGGTTTCGCTGCGGCAGCCGTGTTTGGCCGGATCGGCTTTGAACGACGGGCAGTTGATGATGGTGAAATCGGCGGTGAAACTGTCGAGGTCTTCGCGGTCGGGACGGCGCAGCATGTGGCGGATGAACAGGTTGTGCCATGCCAGTTCCGAGATCACGCGCACATCGATAGCGTTTGCGGGATCCGCGCCGCCCACCAGATCCTGCACGTAGTATTCGCCGCCCTTCATATGCTCCAGCATGTCGGCGTGCAGGCGGTCAAAGGCGTCCGGTTCCATCGGCGCGTTGTTTTCCCACCAGATGGTGTCCTCGACCTCCGGAGTGCGCACGATGAATTTGTCCTGCGGCGAGCGGCCCGTGTATTTGCCGGTGGTCACAAGGAATGCGCCGCCCTTGCCCAGCGTGCCCTCGCCCCGTTTCAGCGCCGCTTCGATCAGCGCGGGCTCCATGAAGTTATAATAGACATTGCCGAGCCCCGTGATCCCTTGATCCTCGAGCTTGAACTGGGGGTTTACCCGTCCGAATGTCATATGCTTGCTCCTATGCAGCGCACTGATGGCGTAATTTTATTGCGCGGCGGATGTCGCCGGTAATCAATCCCTTAACATGGGGGTCTTGTGGCGCAATAGGGTGACGCGGTGGGTTTAGCGCAATCATTTATATTTTAGCGCAACCATTTTCCCCGATCCGGAACGTCTGCCGCCGAAAGGCGGAATACTATACAAAAGGGGTGGTACATTTTAGCCATTCCTTTGCCAAATTCGGGTCCGATGTACGGCAGGCGAATGGCCGATTCGCAGTTAAGGATTGCCCGGATGCGGGATTTCGCGGATACTGAGGAAAAAACAAGGTAACAGAGCAGTATAAGGACACTAAAATGTCTAAGATCGCCCTAGTGGACGATGACAGGAACATCCTGACATCGGTCTCGATGACGCTGGAAGCAGAGGGCTTTGAGGTCGAGACCTATAACGACGGCCAAGCCGCATTGGACGCCTTCAACAAGAAGATGCCCGATATGGCCGTGTTCGACATCAAGATGCCGCGCATGGATGGCATGGATCTGCTGCAACGCGTGCGCCAGAAGTCCAAAATGCCGGTCATTTTCCTCACCTCCAAAGACGACGAGATCGACGAGGTTCTCGGCCTGCGGATGGGTGCGGATGACTACGTGAAGAAACCCTTCAGCCAGCGTTTGTTGGTTGAACGTATCCGTGCATTGCTGCGCCGCCAAGAGGCCGTCGCCGGCGAGGTGGTCGGCGAGACCGAAGACACCAAGCTGATGACCCGCGGATCGCTGACGATGGACCCGCTGCGCCACGCTGTAAGCTGGCGCGGCCAAGACGTGTCGCTGACGGTTACGGAATTCTTGTTGCTGCAAGCCCTTGCACAACGTCCGGGTTTTGTGAAATCTCGGGATCAACTTATGGACGTCGCCTATGACGACCAAGTTTATGTTGATGACCGCACCATCGACAGCCACATCAAGCGCCTGCGCAAGAAAATGCGGACTGTCGATCCTGACTTCTCCGCCATCGAAACGCTCTACGGTATCGGGTACCGCTACAACGAAGAGTGATCGATGGCCCTGGCCGAACGGATACCCATGCGCGATGGGGACGACGAAAATCGTCGGGATGCCGATGTTGTTTTGGGGGACGATTGGGTCGCCCCTGACAGCACTGTTGAACAAGAACTGCGTGCGCAGCGTGCGCAGCGCGGTCTTTTCACGCTGAACCGATCACCGCTGACCCGCAAGATCATCACCTTTAACCTGATTGCGTTGAATGTGTTGGTCGCGGGTGTGCTGTGGCTGAACTCGTCGCGCGACACGTTGGCGATCCAGCGCGTCAACTCCTTGCAGTCCGAGGTGGAGCTGATTGCCGATACCTTTGAGGCGCAGCTTACCGATGACAGCGCGCCTTTGGGGGCGGACGGTGGCGTGGATGTGGCGCGCACGCTCAACGGCATTGATCTGCGCCAAGGGATGCAGGTCTATGTCTTTGACGCGGCGACGTTTCTTGTGGGCGAGACCGCCGGACAGATGGCGCCGGTCATTGCGCCTCGTGCCAATGAGGATGACAGCACGGTCATTTCGGATTTCCTGAACGGTTTGTGGCAGGGGGCTGCTGGGCTGTTCAGCTATTTCTCGGACGAGCAAGACATGCTGATCGAGGATCGGCTGCGTCGCGATATCGAAACCGGCGCGTCTGGCGTGACCCGCGTCGCGCAGCAGACCTACACGGGCGATACGGTATTCCACGCGTTCTCTCCGATCCGCGTGGGCGATGCGATTGCCGGAACTGTGGCGGTCGTATCCTCTGCAAGGGAGATCGACGCCGCTGTCCGGGCCGAACGCGAACGCGTGCTGCAGATGTTTATCATTGCAACGCTGGTTTCTATTGGTCTGAGCCTTGTTCTGGCCTCCACAATCGCCAATCCGATCTCTGATCTGGCCGACGCGGCAGAGATCGGCCGCGATCGGGACCGCAAGCACAAAACCACCGGCCGCATCCGTATTCCGGATCTGACCGCACGCCCCGACGAGATCGGGCGTTTGTCCGGCGCGCTCAGGGGGATGGTGTCCGCGCTGTACGACCGGATCGACAGCAATGAACAATTCGCTGCGGATGTGGCGCATGAGATCAAGAACCCGCTGGCCAGCTTGCGCTCTGCCGTGGGCAGCCTGCGCATGGTCAAGAAGGAAGAGCACCGGCAAAAGCTGCTGGACGTGATCGAACACGATGTACGGCGTCTGGACCGTCTTGTCAGCGACATCTCCAACGCGTCGCGTCTGGATTCCGAATTGGTCAAAGAGGAAGAGCTGGAATTCGACCTGATCAAGATGATCAGCAACCTGTCGGAATTCCTGGGTGAGGATGCGCGCAAACGCGGGATCGAATTTATCTCTGATCTGCCGAAACGTCCCATTCCGATCAACGGGCTGGAGGCACGTCTTGCGCAGGTCTTTGTGAACCTGATCACCAATGCCATTTCGTTTTGCGAGGACGGGGACGCGATCCGCGTCTGGGCACGGCGACGCGACAATCGCGTTCTTGTGGTGGTCGAGGACACCGGCCCCGGCATCCCCGAAGAGGCTCTGCAGAAAATCTTTAAACGATTTTACACATCGCGTCCGCAGCAGGAGTTCGGCAACAACTCGGGCCTCGGTCTGGCGATCTCCAAGCAGATTATCGAAGCGCACGGCGGCGTGATCTGGGCGGAAAACATCCGCCCGACGGAGGCAGATGCCACATCCGAGCCCTTGGGCGCGCGTTTTGTCGTCGGGCTTCCTGTTTAAAGCATGGACATGCGGCTCCACGGATCAGCGGTCGCGGTCAATGGCCGCGGTCTGCTGATTTGCGGAGCATCCGGCAGTGGTAAATCATCGCTGGCGCTGGCCATGATGGGGCTGGGTGCGGTGCTGGTTGCGGACGATCAGACGATCCTGCGCCGCAGCGGAGATGCGATCTTGCTGCAGGCCCCTCCGTCGATCAACGGCATGATCGAGGCGCGCGGGCTGGGCATTCTCTCGGCGGATACGGTTAAGGCCCCATTGCATGCGGTGCTTGATATGGACATCACAGAAGACAGCCGCCTCCCGCCTATACGAATGAGAAATCTCCTTGGGGTAGATGTCCCGTTACTGCACAAATCCGAGGGTGCCTATTTCCCCGCCATGCTCGTACAATACATGAAAGCGGGACGAAGAGAGTGACATGGGTGAGTCGACGCAGGAAACACGGGTTGTCTTGATCACCGGGCCATCGGGCGCGGGCCGGTCCTCTGCGATCAAGGTGCTGGAAGACATCGGGTTCGAGACCATCGATAACATCCCGCTCAGCCTGATCCCCAAACTGCTGGAGGGCAGCGATCCTTTGGACCAGCCGCTTGCCTTGGGGATCGATGTCCGCAACCGCGATTTCAGCGTCGAGGGTCTGCTGCATCTGCGACAAACCTTGGGCAAGCAGACGCAGAATGTTGATCTGTTGTACCTCGACTGCTCGGTCGAGGTGCTGATGCGGCGGTATTCCGAAACCCGCCGGCGGCACCCGATGGCCCGCGACGAAAGCCCCAACGACGGTATCTTGCGCGAAAAGCAGTTGCTCGAAGACCTGCGAAGCCGGGCTGACATCCTGATCGACACCAGCGAGCTGACGGTCCACGATCTGCGCGCCGAGATCGAAGGCGGGTTCGGCGCGGTGACGGGGCAGGGCATGGCGCTGTCGGTGCACAGTTTCTCGTACAAACGTGGTCTTCCGCAGGGGTTGGATATGGTGTTCGACTGCCGGTTCCTGCGCAATCCGCATTGGCAGCCCGAGTTGCGGCAGGGGACGGGGCTCGATCCCGAGGTGGGGGCGTATATCACCGAAGATGCGCGCTTTGCCCCTTTCGCGGATAAGGTCGAGGATCTGATCACGATGTTGTTGCCCGCTTGTATCGAAGAAGGGAAATCCCATTTCTCTATCGGCTTCGGGTGTACCGGGGGCCAGCACCGTTCCGTTTTCCTTGCCGAAAGCATCTCGGCCGCCCTTGCACGTCAGGGCTGGCGCGTGTCTATTCGCCACCGTGAACTGGAACGCCGCAGTGCAGCACCGATACGGGTGTCTGCGGACGATCTGAGTGGAAGGAAAGCCGGTTGATCGGGATTGTCATCGTCGCCCATGGTGGGTTGGCAAAGGAATATCTGCTTGCGGTGGAGCATGTCGTTGGTCGGCAGCCCGGTATGGCTGCTATCTCGATCGAGGCGGATTGTGACCGGCCGCTCAAGCAATCCGAGATCATGGAGGCGGCCAATTCCGTCGATCAGGGGCAGGGTGTGGTCGTGGTGACCGACATGTTTGGCGGATCACCGTCAAACCTGTCTTTGAACGCCTGCCGCCCCGATGATCGCCGCATCCTGTATGGGGCCAATCTGCCCATGCTGATCAAGCTGGCCAAAAGCAGGCATCTGCCGGTGGCAGACGCTGTGCGCAGCGCGTTGGAGGCCGGGCGCAAATACATCGACAGTCAAAACGTCCCGTCCCAGCCCGGCTGAGACGCGCGTACCCAGACCGCAAGAAAGACCAAACGCATGAGCGACAGCTTCCGCCGCACCCTTAAAATCATAAATGAAAAAGGCCTTCATGCGCGGGCTTCGGCGAAACTTGTCGAAGTCGTTGAAGGGTTTGATGCCCATTGCGAGGTGTCGCGGGATGGCATGTCCGCAGGTGGCGACAGCATCATGGGGCTTTTAATGTTGGCAGCGGCCAAAGGAACCACTATTGAGGTTCAAACCTCTGGCCCGGACGCCGAGGCGCTGGCCGATGCGGTGGAGGCCCTGGTGGGCGACCGTTTCGGCGAGGATTGCTAAGCCCCGGGTCACCAAAATGGGACAGGGGCCATGGTAGACAGCAGCCAGACAACGGGCATTTCTGCACGGCCCGCCACCGAGGCATCAGAGCCGTATGACAAGCGGCGTGTCAGCTATGCCAACACCTTTACCAACCCGTGGAAGGCGAATGCCATCCGGGTGATGGAATGGACCACCGGCAAAATCCCTCTGCTGCGCCTTGTGCGCCGGTTCGAGGCCTTGGGCTATGTCGAGGGGCAGGCGTTCTGGGCGCAAGCGCTTAAGGTCATGGGGATTGACCTGAAAACCCCGCAGGCGCAGATCGACAACATTCCAAAAGACGGCCCTGTGATTGTCGTGGCAAATCATCCGCACGGTCTGGTTGACGGGATGGTTCTGGCGGAACTGATCGGCCGCGTGCGCACCGATTACAAGATCCTGACGCGGTCGTTGCTGACGGGTGTTCAGGAAATCGATCCCTTTATGATCCCCGTGCCCTTCCCGCACGAGGCGGACGCCCGCGAGCAGTCACTGGAGATGCGCGCCAAGGCGATGGATCACCTGAAACAGGGCGGCGTGATTGCACTGTTCCCGTCGGGGGTTGTCGCCTCGTCCGAGGATTGGTGGGGCCCCGCGATTGAACAGGGCTGGAACCCGTTTACCGCCAAGATGATCCAGCGGTCCGGTGCGACTGTTGTCCCGATCTATTTCCCGGGGCAGAATTCGCGCGCTTACCAGATTGCGAACCAACTGTCTGCGACGCTGCGCCAAGGGCTGCTGATCCACGAGGTGATCCACGCCTGCGGACGCGCGCAGGCCCCTGTGGTGGGGCAACCCGTGACGCCGGAGGAGATCAAATCCTTTGTCGGCGGTCCGCGAGAACTGGTCGCTTGGCTGCGTGAGAAAACGCTTGGCCTGAAAGGCGAATAAGCAGGCCGCGTGGCCCGCCCAGTGGCTCAGCGCGTCGGCACCGGCGTTTCGCCGCGGTAATCATAGAAACCGCGCTGCGTTTTCCGGCCAAGCCAGCCGGCTTCAACGTATTTTGTCAGCAGCGGGCAGGGACGGTATTTGGTATCCGCCAGCCCGTCGTGCAGCACGTTCATAATGGCGAGGCAGGTGTCGAGGCCGATAAAATCGGCCAGTTCCAGCGGCCCCATGGGATGGTTTGCGCCCAGCTTCATCGCCATATCGATGGACTGCACGTTTCCGACCCCCTCATACAGCGTATAGACCGCCTCGTTGATCATCGGGATCAGGATACGGTTAACGATAAAGGCCGGGAAATCTTCGGCGCTGGCGGCGGTCTTGCCAAGGTTGTTCACCACCTGCAGGCAGGCGTCATAGGTTTCCTGATCCGTCGCAATGCCGCGGATCAGTTCGACCAGCTGCATGACCGGAACGGGGTTCATAAAGTGGAAGCCCATGAACCGTTCGGGCCGGTCGGTGCGGGACGCCAGACGGGTGATCGAAATCGAAGAGGTGTTCGAGGTCAGGATCGTCTCTGGCCGAAGGTGATTGGCCAAGGATTCAAAGATCTTGTGCTTAATCTCTTCGCGTTCGGTGGCCGCCTCGACCACCAGATCGGTGTCGCCGATGGCGGCAATATCCAAGGTGGTCGAAATGCGCGCCAGCGCCGCATTGCGGTCGGACTGGCTGACTTTGTCGCGGCTCACCTGCCGGTCGAGGTTCTTGGTAATCCGGGCGACGGCATCATCAAGCGCATCTTGGCGGACATCGTTCAGCCGCACCTCATAGCCGGCAAGGGCCATCACATGCGCGATCCCGTTGCCCATCTGGCCTGCGCCGACGACTCCGACCGACTTGATTTCCATATGCTGTCTCCACGGCTGTTCCGGCGCACCATATGGCCCTGCGAGGTCCAACCGCAAGAGGCGGAAACAATTCAGGTTCTCGGGAAATTTTAACATTAGCGAATTCGCAAAGGGTTTGGGTGATTCTCCTCCTCGGGTGAAAGAAAAGGGGTGGTGCTATGTCTATGCATGGCGGGGGTCAGTCGACTCTGGAATATTATCCGTGCCGTTATGGCAATTCGCGCGTCCTGTTTCGTGGGCCGCGCAGGCCACTGGACGGGGCCTATGTGGCCTTTGTCGGCGCGACTGAGACATACGGGCGGTTCATTGAAACGCCGTTTCCGAAACTGGTTGAGGATGCGGTTGCCGTGTCATGCGTCAATTTCGGTGCTGTGAATGCGGGTGTGGACCTTTATCTCAACGATCCTGCGGTGCTGGACCTGATCACGCAGGCAGAGGTCAAAGTCGTCCAGATCATGGGCGCGCAGAACATGGCCAATCGGTATTACGCAGTCCATCCGCGTCGCAATGACCGGTTTCTGCGCGCCTCCGACCGGCTGGAGGAGCTGTATCCAGAGGTCGATTTTACCGAGTTCCACTTTGTGCGCCATATGCTGGGACGCCTGCAGGAGGTAAGCGAGGAGCGATTTGCAATTATAGTGGATGAGCTGCGGCTGGCTTGGGTGGCGCGGATGAAGCAGCTTTTGACCCAGATACATGGGCAGGTGGTCCTGCTGTGGTTTGCCGGATCGCCGCCGCCACAGGATGATCTGCCGGATCTGGGACAGGATCCGCTGTTCATTACGCGCGACATGATCGAGACGCTGCAACCGCGTGTCACCAAGGTAGTGGAGGTGCTGCCCTCTGCCGCTGCGCGCGAGGACGGGACCACGGGCATGGTCTATTCCGATTTCGAAAGCTATGCCGCGCAGGAGTTACAAGGCCCGCGCGCCCATCAAGAGGCCGCGTCAAAACTGGCGCAGGTTCTGGCCCCGATGTTGGGTCGTGCCGCGCCACCGGATTAAGGCCACGAAAAAGCCCGCCACGGGGGCGGGCTTAAACGATACGCTGCAGGGCCAAACTGGGTCCTCGCGTTGCGTTGTGCTTACAGCTTTTCGGTCAGCTCGGGGACGGCGTCGAACAGATCGGCTACCAGACCGTAGTCCGCGACCTGGAAGATCGGCGCTTCTTCATCTTTGTTGATGGCCACGATGACCTTGGAGTCCTTCATCCCTGCGAGGTGCTGGATTGCGCCAGAGATACCCACGGCGACATACAGGTCCGGGGCGACGACCTTGCCGGTCTGGCCAACCTGCCAATCGTTCGGGGCAAAGCCCGAATCGACGGCTGCGCGCGATGCACCGACAGCCGCGCCGAGCTTGTCCGCCAGCTTTTCGATGATGGCAAAGTTCTCTTCGGAGCCGACACCGCGACCACCGGAGACAACAATCCCCGCCGAGGTCAGTTCGGGGCGGTCGGATTCGGCCACCTTGTCTTCGACCCATTCGGACAGACCGGGGTTCTCGCCCGCTGCCACGTCGGACACGGCAGCGGAGCCACCGGTCGCAGCCGCGTCAAAGGTTGAGGTCCGGAAGGTGATGACCTTTGTCGCGTCCTTGGATTTCACCGTCTGGATCGCGTTGCCCGCGTAGATCGGGCGTTCAAAGGTATCGGCATCCACAACACCGGTCACGTCCGACAGCACCATCACGTCCAGCAGCGCGGCAACACGCGGCAGGATGTTCTTGGCGTCGGTGGTTGCGGGGGCCACGATGTGGCTGTAGTCGCCAGCCAGCGACACGATCAGCGCCGCTGTGGGTTCCGCAAGACGGTGACCGTAGGTCGCGTCCTCGGCCACCAGAACCTTTGACACACCGTCAATGGTTGCGGCCTCGGCGGCGGCGTCCTTGGCGGACGAGCCTACGGCCAGAACGGTCACGTCACCCAGTGCTTTGGATGCGGTCACGGCCTTGGCGGTGGCATCCATCGCCAGTGCGCCGTCATTGATTTCAGCAAGCAGCAGAACGGCCATTACACGATCCCCTTCTCTTTGAGTTTCGCCACCAGTTCGTCGACCGAACCGACCATTTCACCGGCTTCGCGTGCGGCGGGCTCGCCCGTGGACACGATTTCCAGACGCGGAGAGACATCGACGCCGTAATCGGCGGGGGTCTTTTCCTCCAGCGGCTTTTTCTTGGCCTTCATGATGTTGGGCAGCGAAGCGTAACGCGGCTCGTTCAGGCGCAGGTCGGTGGTGATGATGGTGGGCAGCTTGACCTTGATGGTCTGCAGGCCGCCGTCGACCTCACGTGCGACAACGGCGGAATCGCCGTCCACGTCAACGGTGTTGGCGAATGTCGCCTGCGACCAGCCCAGCAGCGCGGACAGCATCTGGCCGGTTGCGCCCAGATCGTTGTCGATCGCCTGTTTGCCGGCAATCACCAGACCGGGCTCTTCGTCCTTGACGATGGCAGCCAGCAGCTTTGCCACGGCGAGCGGTTCGATATCGGTGTGCACGTCATCGGCAGCGTTCACGAGGATGGCACGGTCTGCGCCCATCGCCAACGCGGTGCGCAGGGTTTCCTGCGCCTGCTTCACGCCGATGGAAACAACAACGACCTCGGTCGCCTTGCCTGCTTCCTTGAGGCGGATGGCCTCTTCTACAGCGATTTCGTCGAAGGGGTTCATCGACATTTTGACGTTCGCCAGATCGACACCGGAACCGTCCGCTTTGACGCGAACCTTCACGTTGTAGTCGATCACGCGCTTGACGGGTACGAGTACCTTCATAAGCGTGTTTCTCCTCAATTCGCGGGATGGATGCGTCCCGCACACTTCCTCTGGCTAGTGGTGTAGCGCGGCGGGACCTGTGGAAACAGGGCAAAAACGTCGCGCTATGGGCAAACTACGTCGCGTTGCCTGTCACCATCGCTCTGACGAATTGGTAGGGAGGCTGCACTAAAGTTGCAATAGCGGCGCAGAAAAAGGAAGGATCTTACGCTGCGGCGCCGCGTGGTGCAGGGCTATTCGCAGACCTGTTGCAGATCACGCCATTGCGCATCGCTTAGAATCGGGCGCGTTTGGGTTTGTTCCAGCGCAAAAAGCTGGGCCCGTGCCGCGCGGTCCGATGTGACGGGATGGGACGAGAAATATTCGGGCAGGCCGTGACCGTCATGGCCTTCGTGCTCTGCCAGCGTTTCAAAGAAGTCGGCAAAGCCCGTGGCATCAATCTGGGCCGCCTCCATCATTTCAAGCGCGAACATGTCCGCTGCGGCTTCGGCATCGCGGGTGTAATGTGCGGACAAGAGCTGTTCGCCCAGACCGGCGAACAAGGCCCCGCCCGTGAAATCGCCGACCAGCATACTCAGCAGACCGGCAGACCCGGCCGCGCGCAAAGCCAGCCGCGTGGCATCGCGGCTTTCCACATGGGCCAGTTCATGGGCCAGCACACCGGCAAGCTCTTCTGCGCTGCGGGATTCGTCGATCAACCCTTGGAGGATAACCACCTGCCCGCCGGGCGCGGCAAAGGCGTTGACCATCGGATGATCGAACACCTGAAGATCAATCGCATAGCTCATGTCACGGGTTGCGGTCAGGCGGTTTAGCATGACGTCCAGCGCCGCCAGACCGGCAGGATCGTCACAGACCAGCGTCTCTGCCCCGCCCATCCATTCAAGCTGCTGCTGCATCTGGGTCACGACCGTGCGGCCAAAGGCGATTTCGCGGTCGATGGGGATCACGCGCGCCAGCACATTGGCCAAGGCAGGCAGGATCACCAGCAGGATCAGCGCGGTCGCAGCAATGGCCCCCGCAGCATAGACGGCCAGCTTGCGCAGCATACCGGGCTGGCGTTCGACCTTGCCCAGATCAGGGCGTGTGCGCAGCATCCAGTCGATCAGTTCGGGATCAAGGATCACCAGCCGCGCTGTGTCGCGGGGCGCTTCGTCAAAGCTGGCGGTGTGGCGGGTGACGGACAGGCGGTCGCCTCCGGCGCGTTTGGTGACCGTCCGCAGATCCATCAGGCGCCATTGCACCGGATCGGGCAGGCTGTCTGAGGTGATAATCAGCGCGGAACGGTCGGTGGACAGGGCCACATGCGCCGCGTGTCGGCGCGCGGTCAGCCCGTCATAGAAGTACGCCATCGGGCCGTGCATCAGATCGCCCCCCCGATGTCCAAGGCATCGGCAAAGCCGTCGGCGTCAATGCCGGTGAGCGCCTCACGCTGGCTGATGCGGTCCAGGGCTTGCGGGTTGGTGACGGTGATGGTGTCGATGTAATGCGCCAGCGTGGGCTGCGTGATCAAAATCATGGTCAGGGCGCGCAGCACCACGATGCCGATCAGATAACCGATCACGATCACCGCACCCAGAACCACCGCTTGCATAAGCATCGCGTCGGCATCGCCACCCGGAGCAGACAGATTCGGCCCCATCAGAATCGGCGCGGACAGGATGCCTATCGCGCCAAACACCACCGACCCGATCAGGCCGATCAGGATCACGCCAAGCACGTAGATACGGATGACTTCGCGGGTTTTGGGGCTGGCGTGAAACCGGATGTCGTCGCCCTCGCCGGGGTGGCCGATCACCTTATGGCTCATCAGATAGGCAAAACTGTTCACCGAATAGGACACATAGCCGACAACCAGCCAGATCACCCCGACCATCCCAGCCAGCCCGCCCAAGATCGGCAGGCCAATGCTGTCCCGCGCCGCGCCAAGCGCAAACAGCGCCACCGATCCAAACAGGATCATCAGGGCGATCAGCAGGTGTTTCATGGGGCGGTACAGCGCGGTCCAATGACCCAGTTGGCGCAGCGGCGTGGTGCCGAAATAACTGTGGTTGGTCATGTAGGCTTCGAGCCGGAAGGTCATCAGCGGCCAGAGCGCGCCCAGCGACACGACCGTCAGGGCACCGTATCCCAGCGCGCGCCAGACATAGCCCCACGCGCCTTTTTCCATGCCCAGCCGGATGCCCCGAAACCGCGTGCGGGCCATCTTGTAGCGGCGGGCGCGGTAGATGGCGAACAGGGCAAAGGGGACGACCGCCAAGGCAGGCAGCGAGAGCACAACCGCTTGGGCCAGCGCGCCTTGGCCGCTGTCGGGGAGAAACGTCACGCCCAGAAAGAACAGCAGGATTTGCCACAGGCCGAGGTAGACAGCCAGAAACACCACCGCCACCAGAAACCCTAGGAATTTTTCCAGTCCGGTGCCGGTGTATTCAAAACGGTCACCGCCCGCATCGACAGAGGCCCAGATATAACGGCGGATGCGGGTCTTTTGCCAAAAGCGATAAAGCCCAAGCGTCACGACAGTCAGCAGGCCGGTTTTCAGCGTCAGACCGAAAAGCGGGCCTTTGGCGCCGGTGTAGTCAATATTGATGTTGTGGTCCTGCACCGTTGCCTCGTCGACTGGTTAACATGTGTCAGCCTACCGGCCAAGTTGACGGAGTAAAGCGCCGAGACGGCCCTATATCCGGATGCGCGCAATGAAAAACCGGGGCGCGTGGCCCCGGTTTTGGTCAGGTTCAGTTGAACTTGTTGTCGCGTGGGAAGCCGCGCGGGGCCATGCGGCCCGTGCCCGCGCGTTTTGCGATATACTCCTGCAGCTCGTCGGCGCCGACGGTGCGGGTGCGCCCCGCCGGATCCAGCCAAGTCAGCCCGGCCTCTAGGGTGAAGGTCCGCGCATCCGACAGGCCGCCGTCCTTGTATTTCTGCAGGCGGACACCTTTGCCGCGACCCATCTCGGGCAGCTCATCAAGCATGAACACTAGCATCTTGCGGTTCTCGCCCACGACAGCCACGGCATTGCCGGTGACAGGTTTGCAGACCAAGGCGCGGGTGGGTTCCTTGACGTTAAGCACCTGCTTGCCGGACCGCGTTTGCGCGACAACGTCGTCCTCTGGCACGAGGAAGCCATCGCCCGCGCTGGAGGCGACCAGCAAACGCTCGCCGGGGCGGTAGATCAGGATATCGAGGATTTCGACATCGTTGGGCAGATCGACCATCAGCCGCACAGGTTCGCCCATGCCGCGCCCGCCGGGCAGGTTGGCGGCCAGAACGGTGTAGAAGCGCCCGTTCGATCCGAACACCAGCAGCTTGTCGGTGGTTTCCGCGTGGAAGATAAAGCGCGGCCCGTCGCCGTCCTTGAACTTCAGCTCGCGGTTGAGGTCGATATGGCCGGTCATGGCGCGAATCCAGCCCATCTGCGAGCAGACGACCGTCACAGGTTCGCGTTCAATCATCGCTTCCAGCGGCACATCTTCAGCCTCTGTCGCCTCGGCAAAGGTGGTCAGGCGCTGGCCGCGGTTGTAGCCCTTGGTGAATTGTTTCTTCACCTCCTGAAGCTCTTCCTTGACGCGGGTCCACTGCAGATCCTCGGAGGCCAGAAGATCCTCGATCCCTGCGCGCTCTTCCATCAGGGCGTCGCGTTCGCGGATCAGTTCCAGCTCTTCAAGGCGGCGCAGCGCGCGCAGCCGCATGTTGAGGATCGCCTCGGCCTGCACATCGGACAGCCCTTCGGAGCGGCCGACAAAACGGGCGGGCACCTTGGCGTCCGTGCCATCGTCGGCCAGTACACCGCGTTCGATGGCGTCGGGGTCCTCGGCGAGGGTCAGCGATTTGACGTCCACGCCCACCAGTGGCGAGCGGTAATCGGATTCGTCAGTCGCGCGGGGGATGCCCGCCTGATGCGGTTTTGACCAATCCTCGTACATCAACGCGGCCTTGGGGTCGTCATCATAGCGGATGATGTCGATCACGCGGTCAAGGTTGAGGAAGGCGATGATAAAGCCTTCGAGCTTTTCGAGCCGGTTGTCGATTTGCGCCATGCGGTGTTTGGACCGGCGGACCAGCACCTCGCGGCGGAAATCAAGAAAGGCGCGCAGCACTTCTTTGAGCGAGCAGACCTTTGGCGTAACGCCGTCGATCAGCACGTTCATGTTCAGCGAGAACCGCGTTTCCAGATCCGTGTTGCGGAACAGCGCGTTCATCAGCACGTCAGGATCAACGTTCTTGGACTTCGGTTCCAACACCATGCGGATGTCTTCGGCTGATTCGTCGCGGACATCTGCGAGAATCGGCACCTTTTTGGTCTGGATGACCTCGGCAATGCGTTCGACCAGCTTGGATTTCGCCACCTGATAGGGGATTTCCGTGACGACGACCTGCCATTGGCCGCGTCCCAGATCCTCTACATGCCAGCGCGCGCGCAGCCGGATCGATCCGCGCCCGGTGCGATAGGCGTTGGCGATGTTCTCGGCGGGTTCGACAATCACACCGGCGGTCGGGAAATCCGGCCCCGGCACGTATTGCAACAGGGTGTCGTCCACCGCATTGGGCGATTTGATCAGATGCAGGCAGGCATTGACCAGCTCGCCGATGTTGTGGGGCGGAATGTTCGTCGCCATGCCCACCGCGATCCCGGAGGAGCCGTTCGCCAGCAGGTTGGGATAAGAGGCCGGCAGCACCGATGGCTCTGTCAAGCGGCCATCGTAGTTGGGGCGAAAATCAACGGCGTTCTCGTCGAGCCCGTTCAGCAGTGCTTCGGACATGACGGTCATGCGCGCCTCGGTGTAGCGCGAGGCGGCGGGGTTGTCGCCGTCGATGTTGCCAAAGTTGCCCTGACCGTCGACCAGCGGGTAGCGGATTGTGAAATCCTGCGCCAGTCGGGCCATGGCATCATAGATGGCCGCGTCGCCATGCGGGTGGAAGTCCCCCATGGTATCCCCTGATATCTTTGCAGATTTCAGGAAGCCGCCAGTGGAACTAAGTCGCAGCCTGCGCATTGCATACAAGATACGACGGTGCACTGGCTTTAGCCCGTCCCGTGCGTCGGGCAGGGCTCGGTGCATGATGGTCGAGAGCGCATACGTCAGGTAGCGCTCGCCAATGGCACGGCGGAGAGGCTCCGCCATGTTGCGGGTGGGATCAATGGGATCGAGATCATCGTCGGACATGACGTTTGTGATACCGTTGCCTTTCGGGCGCAGCAAGCGACGTTGTGGGAAATCTTGTGACCTTTCCCCTTCGGGACAGTCGGGGAATCGGTTAATCAATTGACAGGTCTTCTAGCTGCTGAAGACTTGGCCGGTTGCTGTTTCCGGTCGTAAAGAATCTTGGGGGGTGTTCGGGGATGGTACGTCTTATCCTTTTGACGTTTGGTGTACTTGGTTGGGCTTGGTACGAGCTGTCGGGTGGGGCGCAATTCCAGCCCGGACAAAACGGTGTGACATTGCTGGCGGTGCCGGATGTTATCGAGACGCCGCTGCCGAAGGCGGATGCGCGCGAGGAAATGGTTGCACGCAGCACGCCCGGCGATCTGAATGCAGTGATCCAGCCCGCTGTCGCCTCGCAGGTTGAGCGCGTCAAAACCTCTTATGTGACGCAGGCCGCTGCGGTGGTGACGCCCGCTGTCATGACCTCCAACACGGTGGCTGCTGCCGCACCTGCCGCGCTGGATGTTACAGAAGCCCCTGTTGATTACCGCGAGGTGACTGCAAGCCGTGTGAACCTGCGCCGTGGTCCGTCGACAAGCCACAACGTGCTGACGCAACTGTTGCGCGGCCAAGAGGTTGAAGTTCTCGACGACAATGGCACCGGTTGGGTGAAGCTGCGCGCGCTGCAGGGCGATGATATCGGTTGGATGTCCGACGATTTCCTTGTCGCGGTAAACTGATATGTTGACGGCGCGGGGGATCTTCAGTCTCTAGCGCCGCATGACACAGAAAACGATCCTGATCACCGGATGCTCTTCGGGCATCGGATATGACGCTGCCCACGGGATGAAAGCCCGTGGCTGGCGTGTTTTTGCTTCTTGCCGCCAGCAATCGGATTGCGACCGGATGCGCGCGGAGGGGTTCGACAGCCCACGGATTGACTACACCGAGCCCGATAGCATCCGCACTGGACTGGCCGAGGTGTTGCAGGCCACGGGCGGCACGCTGGATGCCCTGTTTAACAATGGTGCACATGCCACCCCCGGCGCGTTGGAGGATCTGCCGACCGACGCCCTGCGCGCGATCTTCGAGGCCAACGTCTTTGGCTGGCACGATCTGACACGGCAGGTGATTCCGGTGATGCGGGCGCAGGGGCACGGGCGGATCATCAACCATTCCAGCGTGCTGGGCCTTGTGGTGATGCCGTGGCGCGCGGCTTACAGCGCAACTAAGTTCGCCACCGAAGGGCTGACCGACACGCTGCGCATCGAAATGCGCGACACGGACATTCACGTGGTGGCGCTGAACACGGGGCCGGTGACGTCGAAGATCCGGGTCAATTCGATCCCGCATTTTGAACTTTGGGTGGACTGGGAAAACAGTCCACGCGCTGCGCAGTACCGCGACAAGCTGCTGACACGTCTGTATGAATCCCGGGGCAAGGATGTGTTCGAGCTGCCGCCTTCGGCGGTGACGGAAAAGCTGATCCATGCCTGCGAGGCGGCACGCCCCCGTCCGCGCTACTACATCACCCGCGCCACGCATCTGATGGGGGCGGCCCGACGGCTGATGACCACCCGCCAACTGGATTGGCTGATTTCCAAGGGCTAGCCCGCGACAACCCGCGCGGTTCGCTTTTGCGGCGCACAGGGCTATGTCCACCGGCAAACCGGCAAACCGGCCACAGCACGTGGCACATGCAAGGAACAAGACATGAGAGACGATCCGCTGTTTATCGTTATGGCCGTGGCCATGTTCGCCGTGGTGGGCGTGTTGATGTTCGGCATCGGCAGCTTTGCCAAGGGCGGCAAGTTCAGTCAGAAATGGTCGAACAAGGCGATGCAATGGCGGGTCGCGGCGCAGTTTATTGCGGTTCTGCTGATCATGCTCTTTGCCTATGTGCGCAGCAAAAGCTGAGGGAGGCATTCATGGTTGTCCTAAGCAAGATCTATACCCGCACCGGCGATGCGGGTGACACCGCGCTGGGCAATGGCACGCGCGTCAAAAAATACGACCCGCGTGTCGAAGCCTATGGCACCTCGGATGAGCTGAACGCCTTCGTAGGCGTCGCGCGGCTGGAGGCCTCTGGCGAGATGGATGCGGCTTTGGCGCGCATTCAGAACGACCTGTTCGACCTTGGCGCGGACCTGTGCCGCCCGGATATGGAGAAAGACGCTGACGCCGAATACCCGCCCCTGCGCATGGTCGAGGCGCAGGTCACGCGGCTGGAGGCGGAAATTGACGCAATGAATGCGTCGCTGGAGCCTTTGCGCTCATTTGTCCTGCCCGGTGGGTCTGTGCTGTCGGCGCATCTGCACGTTTGCCGCACAGTGGCGCGACGGGCGGAACGGCTTGCGGTGGATCTGGCCGGTCAGGCACCCATCAACGCCGCCGCCGTGAAATACCTCAACCGGTTGTCAGACTGGTTCTTTGTTGCGTCTCGCATTGCCAATAACGATGGCAAGGATGACGTGCTGTGGGTGCCCGGCGCGCACCGGTAAAGGTACCTCACGCGGATCAGACAGGTGCGGCGTTTAACCAGACGCCGCCCTGCGGGCGCAGGGTCAGGATCATGACGGGGGCAGGGTCGCGGCCTTGCACCGGCGTGAACCGCAGATTGGCCACCAGAGTTGCCAGAGTGATCACCGCTTCTTGCAGCGCAAAGCTGGCGCCAATGCAGATGCGCGGCCCGTCCCCGAATGGAAGATAGGCATAGCGGTCTGGTTTGCGGTCCCAGCGGTCGGGGTGAAACCGGTTCGGATCATCATACAGCATGTGATGTCGGTGCAAGGCGTAGATCGGCAAGATAACGGTATCGCCGCGCCGGATCTCGCGCCCGCACAGCGTATCAGGCCCCATTGCGGTGCGGGACACCATGCCAGCGGGCGGATACAGGCGAAGCGCTTCGTCAATGACTTTTCGGATGTAGGGCAGGCGGGCCACATCGGCTCCGCTCGCGGTGGGCCCGTTGAGAACGGCCTGCGCCTCGGCGCGCGCGCGGTCCTGCGCGTCCTGATCAAAGGCCAGCAAGTACAGCGACCACGCCAGTGTCAGCGCCGTGGTCTCATGCCCGGCCACGATAAAGGTCAGCAGATTGTCCCGCAGTTCCGAAGGCGACATGCGGCGCTGCGTCTCGGGGTCTTCGCCCGCCAGCAGCAGGTCCATCAAATCGGGCACATCCCCCGGCGCGCGCTGCGCGCGGTCGGCAATCGCACGGTCCGCCATGCGTTTCATCTGAGCGACGCCACCGGCATGAAAGGCGCGGCCCGGACGCGGTACCCAATCGGGCATCCCGAGGATATCAAACAACGACACCTTGCCCGCCTCTGCGATATAGGCGTCGATGGCGCGATGCACCCCGTCGCGATCAAAGGCGCTGTCACCGGAAAAGGTCACATCCGAGATCACGTCAAAGGTCACGCTGACCATTTCGTCTAGGAAATCTATCGCCGCAGGCCCTGATGCACGGATCCGGTCCACTGAACGCGCAGCCGCTTGTGACATGACAGGCGACAGGTTCATCACGTTGCGGTGGCTGAACACCGGTGCTGCCGCGCGTCGTTGCCAGCGCCAATGCGCCCCTTCGGCAATGAACAGGCTGTCGCCAATCGCGGGGCGCAGCAGGTTCTTTGTCACCAGAGATTTCGGATAATTGTCGAGGTTTTCCAGAAGCATCCGTCGGATGGCACCGGGGTCCATCACCATATGCCAGCGCTTGCCGGTTTTGCCGGACACCATCGGTTGCCGCGTAGCAAGATCGGGGATGATGGACAGCACGTTCTGACGCGTCGCCTGCAGGGAGGCCCACAGCCCCATAGGTTGTGTCACCAGCGGCACGTGAACCGGCTGTCGTTTGTCAGACGTCGGCACCAAAAGCTCCCTCTCTGTGGTATCCCTGCAAACATAGGCGGGAATGCGCCGGAGACAAAAGCCCGCCGAATTGCACCATATCGCCGGAGAGGGTACGGAAATTGAGGTCCAAAGGGGGATTTCGATGCTGCGGTCTTTTGTTCTTTTGCTGGGTTTTCTCGGGTTGGCGGCCTGTTCCAACGCGACCAAGGATTTGTCCGAACCGGTGGAGCCTTTGGGCGATTTCACGCTGGGACATGCAGTTGTGGTTGCGCCGAACCTGAACATGGTTGGCATTTCCAAAGACGCCCCGAAAGAGGACTGGATCAGCGCGGTGGACACGGCCATCGAACAGCGCTTTCGCCGCTATGAGGGGGGTAAGTTCTACCACCTCGGCATCAGCCTCGAGGAATATTCGCTGGCCGTTCCCGTGCCGCTGGTGCCGTCCAAATCGGGTCTGTCGCTGCGTGTGACGGTCTGGGACGATGCTGCCAAAGCCAAGATGAACGAGGAAACCCATGTCATCCGCGTCATTCAGGTTCTGCCCTCTTACGGGATGAGCAAACAGCGCCAGATCGACTCGCTGGCCGAAGAGGCCGCGCTGCGGATCGAGACATGGCTGCGGGAACGTATGACTGAAGATACGTGGTTTGCGCCCGCCCTGTCCGCCCCTGTGGTTGTGGCGGGGCCGTCACCCGAGGATGTCGCGCAAAGCGCAGAGTAATGTGACGGGTTGATTTTCCGCGCGCGACTCAATACATGGCGCGCGATGGAAACCCGGGCCGCCAGTCTGGCCCCTTGAACCACGAGGCGTCTTTAGAGATGGCAAAGGAAAAGTTTGAACGCGGCAAGCCGCACTGCAACATCGGCACCATCGGTCACGTTGACCACGGTAAGACCACGCTGACGGCGGCGATCACGAAGTACTTCGGTGACTTCAAAGCCTACGACCAGATCGACGGCGCGCCCGAAGAGAAAGCCCGCGGGATCACCATCTCGACCGCGCACGTGGAGTACGAGACGGAAGCACGTCACTACGCGCACGTCGACTGCCCCGGCCACGCCGACTACGTCAAGAACATGATCACCGGTGCGGCGCAGATGGACGGCGCGATCCTGGTTGTGAACGCAGCTGACGGCCCCATGCCGCAGACCCGCGAGCACATCCTGCTGGGCCGCCAGGTTGGCATCCCCGCAATGGTCGTGTTCATGAACAAGGTTGACCAGGTCGACGACGAAGAGCTGCTCGAGCTCGTCGAAATGGAAATCCGTGAACTGCTGTCCGAATACGACTTCCCGGGCGACGACATTCCGATCATCGCGGGTTCCGCGCTGGCGGCGATGGAAGGCCGTGACGCCAACATCGGCGAAGACAAGATCAAGGAACTGATGGCCGCAGTGGATGAGTACATCCCGCAGCCCGAGCGTGCTGTTGACCAGCCGTTCCTGATGCCGATCGAAGACGTGTTCTCGATCTCCGGTCGTGGTACCGTTGTGACCGGCCGTGTCGAGCGTGGCGTGATCAACGTGGGTGACGAAATCGAGATCGTGGGCATCCGCGACACTTCGAAAACCACCTGCACCGGTGTTGAAATGTTCCGCAAGCTGCTGGATCGCGGTGAAGCCGGCGACAACATCGGCGCCCTGCTGCGCGGTGTTGACCGTGAAGGCGTCGAGCGTGGCCAGGTTCTGTGTAAGCCGGGTTCGGTGAAGCCGCACACCAAGTTCGAGTGTGAGGTCTACATTCTGACCAAGGAAGAAGGCGGCCGTCACACTCCGTTCTTCAAGAACTACCGTCCGCAGTTCTACTTCCGCACCACCGACGTGACCGGCACCGTTGAGCTGCCCGAGGGCACCGAGATGGTGATGCCGGGCGACAACCTGAAGTTCAACGTTGAACTGATCGCGCCCATCGCGATGGAAGACGGTCTCCGCTTCGCCATCCGCGAAGGCGGCCGCACCGTTGGTTCCGGCGTTGTTTCCAAAATCATTGAATGATTTTGAAACAACGCCAGTGTGACGCCGCGTGGCAGTGGCTTCCGTAGGAAGCGCACGAGAACGCGGTGTCAGCACCCGGTTGAGATAAAGAAGGCCGCTCCATACTGGGGCGGCCTTTTCTGTTCAAAACGGTATTTCGTCGTCGGTATTTGGTGCGTCTAAGCCCTCTTGGGATTTGTCTTCGATCTGTTTCGGTCGATTGGGTGCAGCAAGCTGATCCGTTCTTTTTGAGTGCCCAAAGAAAATTTCTTTTACACGTTCTAACTGATCGATAGCTGGCTTCAGGTTTTCTGCTGCGCTTCCTAAAGCTTGAGTCAGGTCAATCATTCGCCCGAACGCGGCGTCAATCGTGGTCTGATCACGATCGACTTCGGACTGGAGCGACGAAACCTTTTTGAAGATTGAGTCCCTCTTAAAACCCTCTTTAACTTCGGAGTTCACGATCTTTCGAATTTTAGAAAGGTGTTCGCCAATCTGCGACTTATAGTCTTGGCCGATAGCGATCACGGTTCCGGCGTCACCGTTTTCGAAGCGCTCTGCTCTGAGGGCGTACCTAGTAGTAAGATACCCAACTTTCGAGCGGAACGCGTTGAAGCGTTGGATGAATTCTGGATCGCCAAGTTCACTGATGTCCGGAAGCTGCGTGTCGAGTCCGTATTCATCCAGGAAGGCCAGTATGGAATTCACGTAGTCGCGTTCGGGCTCGAAGAACCCTTCATAGTTCCCATTATGATCGACATTGTACTCGCGGTCATTTGAGCGCCGTTGCTCGAAGGCTATACGAATTTTTGCTTCATAGCGAGCAAACGCCTCTTCGCGGTTCGTCGGCAACTTTGTTATATCAACTTCATCAAAAATCATACGTCAGTCAGCCTCACGTTTCACGTTTCACGTTATAGATGTAGGGATAGACTGGGAATGCGGTATGGGGAATGGTGTGCGCGTTTGACCCGGAGCTGACCACCATACACAGCCCCTAACAAACGCTTGCCCCATCCGTCCAAACCCCCTATACGCGCCACACGATCTTAGGGTCGTGAAGGGCGGGGTGATTCTCCGCCCTTTCAGGTTCGATGAGGGGTTCCGATGAGCGGGGCTCGTCCTCTCAACCTCAATGCCAAAATAGGACTGTTCGATGAACCAGAACATCCGTATCCGGCTCAAAGCGTTTGACTACCGCGTGCTGGACGCCTCCACTCAGGAGATCGTCAACACCGCCAAGCGCACCGGAGCACAGGTCCGCGGGCCCATCCCGCTGCCCAACAAGATCGAGAAATTCACCGTTCTGCGTGGCCCGCACGTGAACAAGAAATCTCGTGACCAGTTCGAGATCCGCACGCACAAGCGTCTGCTCGACATCGTCGATCCCACGCCTCAGACCGTGGATGCCCTCATGAAGCTCGACCTCGCCGCCGGCGTTGACGTCGAGATCAAGGTATAAGGGGGTGACCATGCGCTCTGGTGTGATCGCGAAAAAGATCGGCATGACGCGCGTCTTCCAAGAAGACGGCAAGCAGATCCCCGTCACCGTGCTGCAACTCGACAACCTGCAGGTTGTTGCGCAGCGCACTGAAGAAGCCAACGGTTACTCCGCTGTCCAGCTGGGCTGTGGCGCCGCCAAGGCAAAGCGTACCTCGCAGGCAATGCGCGGCCACTTTGCAAAGGCCGGTGTCGAACCCAAGCGCAAGGTGGTTGAATTCCGCGTGGCGCCCGAGAACCTGATCGAAGTGGGTGCGGAAATCATCGCAGACCACTACTTTGAAGGTCAGTTCGTGGACGTCTCCGGCATCACCATCGGTAAGGGTTTTGCAGGTGGTATGAAGCGTCACAACTTCGGTGGTCTCCGCGCCACTCACGGTGTGTCCATCTCCCACCGTTCGCACGGCTCGACCGGTCAGTGTCAGAACCCCGGTAAGGTGTTCAAAGGCAAGAAAATGGCCGGCCACATGGGTTCCGTTCGGGTGACCACGCAGAACCTGCAGGTCGTCAAGACCGACGCAGACCGCGGTGTGATCCTGATCAAAGGCGCCGTCCCCGGACCGAAGGGTTCCTGGGTCACCGTCAAGGATGCCGTGAAAAAGCCGACCCCGGACAACGTTGTCCTGCCGGCGGCTGTGCGTTCCGCAGCGACCGCGGAAGCGGCACCTGCTGAAGAAGGAGGCGAGGCATGAAACTCGACGTGATCAACCTCGACGGCGGTTCCGCTGGTGAAGTCGAGCTGGACGAGGCCCTGTTCGGTCTCGAGCCGCGCGCCGACATCCTGCACCGTGTCGTGCGCTGGCAGCGCAACAAAGCGCAAGCTGGCACGCACAAGGTCAAGACCCGCTCGGAAGTGTCCTACTCGACCAAGAAGATCTACCGCCAGAAAGGCACCGGTGGCGCACGTCACGGTTCCCGCAAGGCGCCCATCTTCCGCAAGGGGGGCATCTACAAGGGTCCGACGCCGCGTTCGCACGGCCACGACCTGCCGAAGAAAGTCCGCGCACTGGGCCTGAAAATGGCTCTGTCGGACAAGCTCAAGAACGGCTCGCTGGTCGTGATCGAGAACGTTGAAGGTGCAGCAAAGACCAAGGCCCTCGCGGCTCAGGTGTCCAAGCTGGGCTGGAAGCGCGCCCTGATCATTGACGGCTCCGACGTGAACGAAGCGTTCGCCAAGGCAGCGCGCAACATCGAAGGTCTGGACATCCTGCCGACCATCGGTGCCAACGTTTATGACATCCTGAAGCGTGACACCCTGGTGATCACGAAGGCGGGTGTCGAAGCTCTGGAGGCACGACTGAAATGACCGTTAAGGCAGAACAGTACGACGTGATCCGCAAGCCGATCATCACCGAAAAGACCACCATGGCGTCCGAGAACGGCGCGGTTGTCTTTGAAGTGGCCATCGACGCAAACAAGCCGCAGATCAAAGACGCCGTCGAGGCGCTCTTTGGTGTCAAGGTGAAGGCCGTGAACACGACCATCACCAAAGGCAAGGTGAAGCGTTTCCGTGGCAAGACCGGCAAGCGTAAGGACGTGAAGAAGGCATATGTGATGCTCGAAGAGGGCAACACCATCGACGTGGCCACCGGCCTGTAATTCAGCCCGGATCGTAAAGATCGAAAGGCCCTCGCTTAACGCGGGGGCCTTTTTTGTTAAGACGTGGCCGGATTTGAATGGTTAATTTCGGTGGTTTTGGCCGCTGGGGCAGGGGGTTAACGCGACGCACGGTGGATTGATTCGGCTGCGTTAACCTAATTGAAAGGTGAGTCCCGACCGGTTTCCGCGGAGAAAACGGTCGGTTGGTAAGAGGTATTAAGCGGGGTTTCGGCCCGTTTGCGGTGAGGCGTGCGCTTCCAAGGGCTGGGGCCCCGGATTTAGGCGTGACGTTGAGTTTTAGGGTTTCACGGGTCCGTGATGTGCGGCGATCGGGCGCTGTCTCGGAAACGACCGAAGCGCGGAACAAGGGCCGCAGGCCCGCCGCGTCAAAGCCACAGCGCCCTATCGCCCTACGATGCGCCGGTGCCATTGGCCCGCCTCCGAGGGGACGCGCCGACTCTTGGGTTAATCGTATTGGAAGTCAGATGTGGTCTGCGGACGCTGAGGGGTAAGCTGCCAGTTGCACAGGTCAGAGAGCAGCTCCTCCGAGGCGTGTATGGCACGTCCTACGCAATCACTAGGCAACGTACAGTTCCCTTACGTCGGGCGTGACGTGATGGACGTGCTTCATTAGATCCATTCCGCTCGATAAGCCAAGGGCATGATTGGCCGCAGCAAACATTGCATGCCAAGTTTCGGGTAAGACCGGACCACGCATCTCGGTATCGTGCACGAAGCTTACAAACAGTAATGACGCATCGACACCGTTATTTCTTAGCCACCAGAGGTGCGCCAGCCTGTTGCCGTATTGGTAGAACGCCTTGGTCCAATCACACGGAGATATAAGTCCGAGATCATCATGCATCGCGCCAAAGGCCCGCGCAATCATGGCGTGGGACGCCGCTCCTGCCTGCGAAGCAGGTGACAGGAACTCCTTGGTGTGAGCCTTTGCCTCAACGAGTACCGGACCTTTGAATGTCGTCCCAAGCGCATCCCATTGCGGTCCACGCTGTGGCCAGAAGGTCTTAAGCGACGCGCCGAGGTGTGAGAGGCCAACGTGATCCAGAAAGCTCTCGTCGCGGTATTCGGCATAATGATCCTGTGCCAATGGTGAGAGCCATGTTATCGGTGGGAGGGACGCCGGTTGAAGTCGCTGGGGAGACTTGTTGACCGCGACTTGAAGCCATTTCAGGCTCCCTCTCTGTCCGATTTTCTGCTCCACACGCATTCGCAGTTCTTTTTATTGCTATGAGAGATGTGCCACTATCCCATGGAAGCCTGACATGTCCAAGCGCCATCTTGATTGGCTCTTGACCAGCTAGGCTCCATCCCCTACACGACCCCATCGGCTGCGGCCCCGGATTCGTCCGGGGCTTTGCATTTTGCGCGGCTGATGCAGAATCGGGCACCTTCGGGGGCCTATATCTACGGCCACCTTCGGGGGGCTAACAACATAGGGTTCATCCGAACCCCCAAGCTTACGGAAGACAGAAAGCATGGCACTTAAGTCGTACAAGCCGACGACGCCGGGCCAGCGCGGGCTGGTGCTGATCGACCGTTCGGAGCTGTATAAAGGACGCCCCGTCAAGGCCCTCACCGAGGGTCTGACCAAGTCGGGCGGCCGGAACAACACCGGACGTATCACCTCCCGCCGTCGTGGCGGTGGCGCAAAGCGTCTCTACCGGATCGTTGATTTCAAGCGGAACAAATTCGACGTCAACGGCATCGTTGTCCGCATTGAATATGACCCCAACCGTACCGCATTCATCGCACTGATCCAGTACGACGATGGCGAGCAGGCCTACATCCTTGCACCGCAGCGCCTTGGCGTTGGTGACAAGGTGATCGCATCTGCCAAGGCAGACGTGAAGCCGGGCAACGCGATGCCGTTCTCCGGCATGCCGATCGGTACCATCGTGCACAACATCGAACTGAAGCCCGGCAAGGGTGGCCAGATCGCACGCGCCGCGGGCACCTATGCCCAGTTCGTCGGCCGTGACGGTGGCTACGCTCAGATCCGCCTGTCCTCGGGCGAACTGCGCCTCGTGCGTCAGGAGTGCATGGCAACGGTTGGCGCGGTCTCGAACCCCGACAACTCGAACCAGAACTTCGGTAAAGCGGGCCGTATGCGCCACAAGGGCATTCGCCCCTCCGTCCGTGGTGTCGTCATGAACCCGATCGACCACCCCCACGGTGGTGGTGAAGGCCGGACCTCTGGTGGTCGTCACCCGGTGACGCCCTGGGGTAAGCCGACCAAGGGCAAGCGCACCCGCAACACCAACAAGGCGTCGCAGAAGCTTATTCTCCGCTCGCGCCACGCCAAGAAGAAGGGTCGCTAATCTATGGCACGCTCTGTTTGGAAAGGCCCCTTCGTCGACGCTTACGTGTTGAAGAAGGCCGAGAAAACCAAGGAATCCGGCAAGAACGAGGTCATCAAGATCTGGTCGCGCCGCTCCACCATCCTGCCGCACTTCGTTGGTCTCACCTTTGGTGTGTACAACGGCCACAAGCACGTTCCGGTCAATGTGACCGAGGACATGATCGGCCAGAAGTTCGGTGAATACGCTCCGACCCGCACCTACTACGGTCACGCGGCGGACAAGAAAGCCAAGAGGAAGTAAGCCATGGGCAAGGATAAGAATCCCCGCCGCGTGGCGGACAACGAAGCGATGGCAAAGCTGCGCATGCTGCGCACCTCGCCGCAAAAGCTGAACCTCGTCGCCGGGCTGATCCGTGGCAAGAAGGTGGAAAAGGCCCTGACGGACCTGACCTTCTCCAAGAAGCGGATCGCCGTGGACGTGAAGAAGTGCCTTCAGTCCGCTATCGCCAACGCCGAGAACAACCACGGTCTGGACGTCGACGAGCTGGTCGTCGCCGAGGCCTATGTTGGTAAGAACCTGATCATGAAGCGCGGTCGCCCCCGTGCCCGTGGTCGTTTTGGCCGCATCAACAAGCCGTTCTCGGAAATCACCATCAAGGTGCGTCAGGTCGAGGAGCAAGCCTAATGGGTAACAAGACCAATCCGATCGGGATGCGCCTTCAGGTGAACCGTACTTGGGATTCGCGTTGGTACGCGGACACCAAAGACTACGGTGACCTGCTGCTGGAAGACATCGCCATCCGCGATTTCATTCAGGATGAGTGCAAGCAGGCCGGTATCGCCCGTGTGATCATCGAACGCCCCCACAAGAAGTGCCGTGTGACCATTCACACCGCGCGTCCGGGCGTGATCATCGGCAAGAAAGGCGCCGACATCGAGGTGCTTCGCAAGAAGCTGGCCAAGATGACCGACTCCGAGCTGCACCTCAACATCGTTGAAGTGCGCAAGCCGGAGCTGGACGCAACGCTGGTTGGCGAGTCCATCGCTCAGCAGCTGGAGCGTCGTGTGTCCTTCCGTCGCGCGATGAAGCGTGCGGTTCAGAACGCCATGCGTATGGGCGCCCTTGGTATCCGGGTGAACGTTGCTGGCCGTCTGGGCGGTGCTGAAATCGCACGGACCGAATGGTACCGCGAAGGTCGTGTGCCCCTGCACACCCTGCGCGCCGACATCGATTATGCCAACGTCGAAGCAACGACGCCCTACGGCATCATCGGTATCAAGGTCTGGATCTTCAAAGGCGAGATCATGGAGCACGATCCTGCTGCTCGTGACCGCAAGAGCCAGGAAATTCAGGACGGTCCCGCACCTCGTGGTGCTGGCGGTCGTCGTGATGACCGGAGGTAACAATGCTTCAGCCGAAACGCACTAAATTCCGTAAGGCCTTTAAAGGCCGGATCAAGGGTGAAGCAAAGGGCGGGTCTGACCTGAACTTTGGCACCTACGGCCTGAAGGCTCTCGAGCCCGAGCGCGTCACCGCGCGTCAGATCGAAGCTGCACGTCGTGCCATGACGCGTCACATGAAGCGTCAGGGCCGTGTCTGGATCCGCATCTTCCCGGATGTGCCCGTCACCGCAAAGCCCATCGAAGTTCGCATGGGTAAAGGTAAGGGTTCCGTGGACCGTTGGGTCTGCAAGGTGAAGCCGGGCCGCGTGATGTTCGAAATCGACGGCGTTGCCGAAGATATCGCACGTGAAGCGCTGCGTCTGGCCGCTATGAAGCTGCCGATCAAGACCCGCGTCGTGGTTCGCGAAGACTGGTAAGTCCTCGCGGGTTTCTGACCCGAGCAAGATTTGGAAAGCCCCTCGATGGATATCGGGGGGCTTTTCTTTTGGGTCAGGCGATGGGTGGTACCGGGGGCAGGTTCGGTGCCGGTAGAATAACCGGATCAACCAGTTGGATGCTGCTCGCGGGCAGATTGCTGACCCCGGCCATATGCACGGTCAGCGCGCGGGCGGCGCCGTTTTCATGGATATAGGACAGGGTTGCCTCTGTCCCGGTGATGCCGCTGTCGGGGTCCGTGACTTCGCGCAGGGTTAGCTCGCCAAAGCTGTAACCAGCGCTGTCGGACGGCAGCTGAATGACGAGCAGATCGTTGCCTCCGTCAAAGTCCTGAATAACGCCGATGTCGCGGGGGAGAATCGCGTCCGGGTCATCCAGAGCGGGCGCTGTGGCATCGCCAGGCAGATCGTCAAAATGCAGTTCGAAGACGTCGATCCCCGTGCCGCCGGTCAGATCAAGCCCTGCGATGTCATCCGGCTGCATGAGGATCTCGATAAAATCAAAACCGCCGCCGCCGGTGATCACGCCCCCGCCAGTGGCGGTGATGGTGTCATTGCCGCTGCCACCGTGCACCGTGTTGTCGGTCCCGTCGATGATGATGGCATCCGCGCCGTCGCCGCCGGACAGCAGATTGCCCGCACCGGTGATTGTCAGGCTATCATTACCAAAGCCGCCATCGATGGTGCTGTCACTGAAATTGCCAGCGATGTCGTCGCGCCCATCACCTGACTGGAGAACTGTGCCATCGCCGTGGGCTTGGATCACATCGTTGCCCGCGCCGCCGTTGATGGTCGAGCCTGCAGCCAGCACCTGTGGCACACCGTCGGTGGTGTCGAAAACCTCTGTCAGGTCGATTTCATCGTTGCCTGCGGCGGCATCCACGACCAGCGGGCCGTCGATCTCTGCCTCCAGCGCGATGGTGTCATTGCCCGAAGTGCCGACAAGCATATCGCCAGAGGAGACCAGCAAAACCTCCGGCGTGGCGGCGTCGTCATCGGGCAAAGCCACTGGCACCTCGCTTTCATCGGGCGTTGGGGCTGCGGCCTCGACCGTGTCCTCGGGGGTTGGGTCCTCTTCCGTCGGGGTGGGGTCTTCTTCGGGGGTGTCGGTGGCGGGGTCTGCGATATCGTCAGAGCCGGACTCCCATGCGGTGACCAGAAGACCGGCGGACAGCAATGCTATGATCATAAATGGGGTCATAATGTTTACATCCAAAGCGGGAAATTTTTTGAACGCTACGCCCAAGACCCTTAAGATTCCCCGAAAGCCGGTGAGGCAAAGCCAATGCGGCCTTGCGTCAGGGTCCGAATGGCGCGACACCGGCACAAAAGGAGATCCCTGATGGCCAAGATCCGCTCTTTGTTCGCGACCCCGCTGTATCACGCGCCGCTGTCCGATCACGGGACCATCGATGCCCAAGAGCTTGAGGCATCGTGCTATTCTGTGGCCGAGGATGACGAGGCCGGACAGGAGTGGTGCGAGACCCAAGGCTATCCCGGCTACACCTCATATGCGTCGCTGACGGATTTGCCTTGGCGGTTCCCGATCTTCGCGGATCTGGTAAAGGTGCTGGACGCGCATGTGGCTGCCTTCGTTCAGGAACTGGACTTTGATCTGGGAGATAAGGAGCTGATGCTGGAGGATATCTGGATCAACATCCTGCCGCCGGGCGGCACGCATAGCTCGCACATCCATCCGCATTCGGTGATCTCCGGCACGACCTATGTGTCGATGCCCGAAGGCGCGTCGGCGCTGAAGCTTGAAGATCCGCGATTGCAGATGATGATGGCGGCCCCGGCGCGCAAGAAAGACGCCCGCGAGATGTTAAAGCCGTTCATCTACGTCAAACCCGAGGTGGGCGACGTGCTGCTGTGGGAAAGCTGGCTGCGCCACGAGGTGCCCATGAACATGGCCGAAGAAGATGAACGCGTTTCCGTCAGTTTTAACTATAAATGGGGTGAATGAGCGGAACGGGGGCAGCCAATGGATGCGCGCAAGCTAGAGATGACGGTGCTGATGACGCCGGATATGGCGAATTTCAGCGGCAAGGTGCACGGCGGGGCGTTGTTGAACCTGCTCGACCGTGTGGCCTTTTCCTGCGCGTCGCGGTTCTCGGGGCGTTATGCGGTGACCTTGTCCGTGGATCAGGTGGTGTTTCGTGAGCCGATCAATGTGGGCGAGCTGGTGACCTTTCGTGCCAGTGTGAACCACGCGGGCCGCACCTCTATGGAGATTGGTATTCGGGTCGAGGCGGAGGACATCCGCAGCGGCAAGATGCGGCACACCAATTCGTGCTATTTCACGATGGTGGCGGTGGACGATAACGGCAAATCCGCGCCCGTGCCGGAGTTGAAGGTTCTGACCGAAACCGAAGAGCGCCGCCAGCGCGCCGCCGGTTTGCGCAAGACGCTGCGCAAGCAGTTCGAGGAAGAGATGCGCAAGGCCGCCGAGGGGTAATTACCCCTGATGTGCAGGCGGTGCCTGTGTCTGACTGGACAGGCAGCCGTCGTGCAGTTTGCGCCATGTCAGCAGGTTCTGTGACCATGCGCAGCGGGCGGTAAAGCTGCGGTTGCCGACCGTCAGGCAAGACGTCTGGCCCACCGGCACCTTGACCCCGTCACGGTTGTGGCAGGCGCAGTCTGTGTCCTCGGCTGCGGGGGCGGGCGCGACACCCAGTGTAATGATCGCGGCTATGTTCATGGCAGATCGCATAGCGCAGCCTATCACAGATCGGGATTTTCGCCAAATTGGCCCCATTCCGCCGGATCACGTGCCGTTGATCGGGCTTTGTTGCGCGCGCATTTGCACCTATGTAAAGATTTCGTGTCACTTTCGCGAAGGTTCCAAGACAATGGCGCTGATCACGCATTCAGAATTGAACAACGGCGTTCTGCGCGCGCTTGTCCGCGCGATCGAGGCGCACCGTCCGCGCAAGTTTGCCCGCGATCTGGTGAACCGTGTGCGCTTTGGCGCGGATGGTCCTTTGTCGGACATGGCGATCTTTCCTGATCCGCGCGAAATCACCCAGTGCTACCAGACCTTGCCGGGTTTGCGTTTGCGCCGTCGGGCCAGCGGGCGCGTGATGGGCGGCGATTGGGACAAATCCCGCGCCAGCGCCACCGACAATTACAAGTTCCAAAGCTGTCGGATGCGGTGGGTCGACGGGGCCGATTGGGAAGAGACACCGGTTTTTCAGAAGATGGTCGCCGAGATCGCCAAGGGTCGTGCCCCGGATGAATGTCGTAGCGTGGAGGACGTGAAATCCCGCTACGCCAAGCTGGACCGTATCTTTGCCGAGACGCAGGCGCGGGGCCGACTGTTGCGGATGCACGAGCTGCCCGACGCCTATTACCGGCGCGAACATGGCGCGTCCTTTGTGCATGTGGCGCGCGATGGCACATGTCTGCGCAGCGGTGGCGGTTATCACCGGTTTTCCATTGCCAAGATCCTTGAACTTCCGGAAATGCCCGCGCAGATCGGGGTGGTGCATCCGGACGCGATTAAGAACGGCCATCTTGCGCCGCTGCTGAAGTCGCGCTTTGACGCCTGACGGGCGCGGCCCGTTTATCTGCTGACGCCCAATAAATACGGACCGAAACCGCTTGCCAGCGTAGGGATTCGGGCGTATAGGGGCGCTTCATCCACGGACTCCACTGGAATCAGGGTGACCTTGCACGCCACGCAGGCAGGGGCCCTCCAGTGATGTTGATTGAAAAGGAGAGGTGCAATGAGCGCCCAGGGACTCCGTGACAAGACACCGGATCAACTCCGGGACCAGCTTGTCCAATTGAAGAAAGAAGCGTTCAACCTGCGCTTCCAGATGGCCACCGGTGAGGTGCAAAACCCCGCGCGGATCCGTCAGGTGCGTCGCGAAGTTGCACGCATCAAGACCATTCTGAACGAAAAGGCCGCAGCGGCCGCATCCGTGGAGGCGTAATCGATGCCCAAACGAATCCTGACCGGCACCGTGACCTCCACCGCCAACAAGCAGACCGTGACCGTTTCGGTGACGCGTCGTTTTAAGCACCCCGTGCTTCAGAAGACGATCAAGAAGTCCAAGAAGTACCGCGCACATGACGAGAACGAACAGTTCAACGTTGGTGATTCCGTGCTCATCCGTGAATGCGCACCGAAGTCCAAGACGAAGCGCTGGGAAGTCATGACCGAAGAGATGCTTGCAGAGCACGAAGCAGCACGCCAGGCGGCTGCTGAAGAAGCCCGCAAGGTCGAGGAAGCTGCCCACGAGGCAGAAGCCGCACACTAAGTGTTCCGGGCGCGTCTGACGCGCCCTGATTTATTCGAAACCCCCGGGTCAATGTTCTCTGCAGAGCGGCCCGGGACGTCGGGAGACTACCAATGATCCAGATGCAGACAAATCTGGATGTCGCTGACAACTCCGGAGCCCGGAAAGTTCAGTGCATCAAGGTTCTGGGCGGTTCGCACCGCCGTTATGCCTCTGTCGGCGACATCATCGTGGTGTCGGTGAAAGAGGCCATTCCGCGTGGTCGCGTTAAAAAAGGTGACGTCCGCAAGGCCGTCGTCGTGCGCACCGCAAAGGAAGTCCGTCGTGAAGACGGTACCGCAATCCGTTTCGACCGCAACGCCGCCGTGATCCTGAACAACGCAGGTGAGCCGGTCGGTACGCGTATCTTTGGCCCGGTTGTGCGTGAACTGCGCGCAAAAGGCATGATGAAGATCGTGTCGCTTGCTCCGGAGGTGCTGTAATGGCTGCCAAGCTGAAAAAAGGTGACAAGGTCGTCGTTCTTGCCGGTAAGGACAAGGGCAAGACCGGTGAGATCCAGTCCGTCGACCCCAAAGCCGGTAAGGCCGTGGTCGAAGGCGTGAACGTTGCAATCCGTCACGTTCGCCAGTCCCAGACCTCGCAGGGTGGCCGCACGCCGAAGGCGCTGCCGATCGACCTGTCGAACCTGGCCATCGTCGATGCAAACGGCAAGGCGACCCGCGTTGGCTTCCGCATGGAAGGCGGCAAGAAGGTCCGTTTCGCCAAGACCACGGGAGACGTGATCTGATGCTGGACACCGCAAACTACACCCCGCGTCTGAAGGCTCAGTACCGCGAGACCATCAAGGCCTCGATGAAAGAGCAGTTCGGCTACACGAACGACATGCAGATCCCGCGTCTGGAAAAGATCGTTCTGAACATCGGCTGTGGTGCCGAGGCCGTTCGTGATTCCAAGAAAGCCAAATCGGCAATCGAGGATCTGACCAAGATCGCAGGTCAGCAGGCTGTTGGCACGCTGGCAAAGAAATCCCACGCGCCGTTCCGTCTGCGTGAGGGCATGATCGTTGGTGCAAAGGTCACTCTGCGTGACGTGCGCATGTACGAATTCCTCGACCGTCTGGTCACCATCGCGATGCCGCGTATCCGCGACTTCCGTGGTGTGAAACCGTCGTTCGATGGCCGCGGCAACTTTGCCATGGGCCTGAAGGAACACATCGTGTTCCCGGAAATCGAATTCGATAAAGTCGACGAAGTTTGGGGCATGGACATCATCATGACCACAGACGCCAAAGACTTTGGCGAGCACAGCGCGGACGCACAGGCGAAAGCCCTGCTGACCGCATTCAACATGCCGTTCACCAAGGCGTAAGGAGAGAGACGACATGGCCAAGAAATCCATGATCGAGCGCGAAAAGAAGCGCCAGCGCCTGGTGGAGAAGTATGCCGCCAAGCGTGCCGAACTGAAAGAAATCGCAAACGACGAGTCGAAGTCCATGGAAGACCGCTTTAAAGCGCGTCTGAAACTGGCGAAACTGCCGCGTAACTCGGCACCGACCCGTCTGCATAACCGTTGCCAGCTGACCGGTCGTCCCCACGCGTACTACCGCAAGCTGAAAATCAGCCGTATCATGCTGCGCGAGCTTGGCTCGAACGGCAAGTTGCCCGGCGTTGTGAAATCCAGCTGGTAAGGGAGGGTATAAGATGAACGATCCTATCGGCGATATGCTCACCCGTATCCGTAACGCTCAGATGCGCGGCAAGTCGACCACCTCGACCCCCGCATCCAAGCTGCGCGGCTGGGTCCTGGATGTACTGGCCGACGAAGGCTACATCCGCGGCTATGAAGCGACGACTGACGAACGCGGTCACCCCGCCTTCGAAATCAGCCTGAAATACTTCGACGGCACTCCTGTCATTCGCGAAGTGAAGCGGGTCTCCAAGCCCGGTCGCCGCGTTTACATGAGCGTTGATGACATCCCGCAGGTCCGTCAGGGTCTGGGTGTGTCGATTGTCTCCACCTCCAAAGGTGTGATGTCGGACGCAAACGCACGCGCAGCCAACATTGGCGGCGAAGTGCTCTGCACCGTATTCTAAGGAGGCCTGAATATGTCTCGTATTGGTAAGAAGCCGATCGAACTGCCTTCGGGCGTTTCGGCGAGCGTCTCCGGCCAGGTTGTTGAAATCAAGGGGCCGAAAGGCACCCAGACCTTCAACGGCACCGACGATGTGACCTTCACTGTCGAGGAAAACACCATTTCTGTAGAGCCGCGCGGCAAGTCCAAGCGCGCCCGTCAGCAGTGGGGTATGTCCCGCACCGTGGTGGCCAACATGGTCCATGGCGTGCAGAACACCTTCAAGAAGGAACTGGAAATCCACGGCGTTGGTTACCGTGCTCAGCTCGCAGGCAAGGTCCTGAAGCTGAACCTCGGCCTGTCGCATGACGTCGACTTCCAGATCCCTGACGGCGTAACCATCACTGTTCCGAAGCCCACCGAGATCATCATCGAGGGCCACGACATCCAGGAAGTGGGTCAGGTAGCGGCAAACATCCGCGACTGGCGCCGCCCGGAGCCGTACAAGGGGAAGGGTATCCGCTACAAAGGCGAATACATCTTCCAGAAGGAAGGCAAGAAGAAGTAAGGACGCAGGAAAATGGCAAACAACAAACGCACGTTGTTCCTCAAGCGCCGTCTGCGCGTCCGGAACAAGCTCCGCAAGGTCAACGCAGGTCGCGTTCGTCTTTCGGTGCACCGCTCGAACAAGAACATCTCGGTTCAGCTCATCGACGATGTGGCCGGCAAGACCCTTGCCGCTGCATCCACGATGGAGCCCTCGCTGGGTGTGGTTGGCAAAAACAACATCGAAGCAGCGACCAAGGTCGGTGCGGCGATTGCCGAGCGCGCCAAGGCAGCCGGTGTCACCGAGGCGTACTTCGACCGCGGTGGCTTCCTCTTCCACGGCAAGGTGAAAGCTCTGGCCGACGCCGCGCGTGAAGGTGGTCTGAAGATCTAAACCGTTTCGACGGTCTCTCGGGTGCGCCTTTTTCAAGGCGCACCTTTTTGCAGGCAGCGATGCCTCGATGATCCGGGACCGTTTCAGCGGTCACCAGGATTGGATAAACGGGCTCTTGGGCCCACTGAAAAAGGAAATGCCTGATGGCAGAACGTGAAAACCGCCGGGGCAACCGTCGCGAACGCGAGGAAGCACCGGAATTCGCAGATCGCTTGGTTGCGATCAACCGTGTGTCCAAGACCGTAAAAGGTGGTAAGCGCTTTGGCTTCGCCGCTCTTGTGGTTGTTGGCGACCAGAAAGGCCGCGTAGGCTTCGGTAAAGGTAAGGCCAAGGAGGTCCCCGAGGCCATCCGTAAAGCCACCGAGCAAGCCAAGCGCAAAATGATGCGCGTGCCCCTGAAAGAAGGCCGCACGCTGCACCACGACGTGAAAGGTCACGCCGGCGCAGGTAAAGTCGTCATGCGTACCGCACCGCAGGGTACCGGTATCATCGCCGGTGGTCCGATGCGTGCCGTGTTCGAAATGCTGGGTGTTCAGGACGTTGTCGCAAAGTCGACCGGTTCGCAGAACCCCTACGCCATGATCCACGCAACGCTCGACGGTCTGCGCAACCAGCAGTCGCCGCGCAACGTTGCACAGCGTCGTGGCAAGAAAGTTGCAGACATCCTGCCCAAGCGTGATGACGCGCCGCAGGAATCCAGCCAAGTCGCTGAGGAGGCCTGAGTCACATGCCAAAGACCATCGTCGTAAAGCAGATCGGTTCCCCGATCCGTCGCCCCGAAGTTCAGCGTAAGACCCTGATCGGTCTGGGCCTGAACAAGATGCACAAGACCCGCGAGCTGGAGGATACCCCCTCTGTGCGCGGCATGATCAACAAGATCCCGCATCTGGTCGAGATCGTCGAAGAGCGCGGCTAAGCCTCTTTTACGGACTTTAAAGACGCCCTCCGGTTTCCGGGGGGCGTTTTTTATTGTGCTAAAAAACTGTGCGCATTTTGCATGGCGGCTTTGCGCAATTGGTCTTTGTCCCGAAGGCGGACCGGGCGTAGGAGGCCGGGGCACATCAACATTTGTCGGAAAATGACATGACCCTGTTCTTTCGTAACCTGTTCACCCGCCTGAAATCCGCATCCAAAGAGCCCGTCCCCTGCTGGACCGAATACCTGCGCCAGCAAGGCGGTTTTCGCGGCTGACGTGAGATCACGTCAGGTCGCGCATTTGTTAGTTTGCCTCCCGGAACGTGAGACCTAGCTTCCTGCTCAGGTTCAATCAGGGAGCTAAATGCAATGACATTGACCCGTCGTACTTTCCTACATTCCGTGGCCGCCACCGGCGCTGTGACGGTGATCCCCTTCGCCGCACGCGCCGAGGCGCATATGGGCGATACATTCGAGACCGGTATGGGTCCGGTATCGATCCATCCGGTGCAGCATGCGTCCATCGTTATGGAGACACCCGTCGGCGTGATCTACGTCGATCCGGTGGGCGAGGCTGCGTCCTACGAGGATCTGCCGTCCCCCGATCTGATCCTGATCACCCACGAGCACGGTGACCACTACAACGCCGAGACACTGTCGGCGCTGATCCCCACGGACAAACCGGTGGCGATCTACACCAACCCCGCGGTATTCGACATGCTCGAAGAGGACGCGAAAGAGCGCGCCGAGGCCTTGGCCAACGGCGATAGCGCGACCTTCGGCGATCTGACCATCGATGCGATCCCCGCGCATAACACCACCGAAGAGCGCATGAACTTCCACCCCGAAGGGCGCGACAACGGCTATGTGCTGACCATGGGTGATTTCAAAATCTACATCTCTGGCGACACGGAACCCACGCCGGAAATGGAAGCGCTGGAAGGCATCGACATCGCCTTTTTGTGCATGAACCTGCCGTTCACCATGGACGCGGAGCAGGCGGCCGAGGCCACCAAGGCGTTCCAACCCAAGGTGGTTTACCCCTATCATTTCCGTGGCCGCGACGATGGCACGCAAGACCCCGAGGCCTTTGCCGAAATGGTTGGCGACGCGTCTGAGGTAAAGATTGCCGATTGGTACGGCGATCACGACCACAGCTAAAATCGCCTTAGGCGATTAAGAAAGGCCGCCTGCATCTGCGGGCGGCCTTTTGTTTTGGATCAGGCTGCTTTGGAGCGCCGGTTGCGGTTGCCGCCGCCGCCGCGCTTGGGTCCGCGCCCGGGCTTGGGCCCGCCTTCGGAGCGGAAACCGCCGCCACCGTTGCCGCCGCCGGAGCGACGCCCACGGCCACCGCCACCACGGCCCGGCTTTTTCTTGGGAACGCCTTCCCATTCGGTGCCGCCTGCGACCTCGATCGAGCGGCCCATCAGCTTTTCGATGGCGCGGAATTCGCCCATCTCGTCAGGCGCGCAATAGGCGATGGCGGCGCCATCACGGCCTGCGCGTGCGGTCCGACCGATCCGGTGCACATAGTTGTCGGCCACATTCGGCAGGTCATAGTTGTAGACGTGGCGCACCGCCGGAATGTCGATGCCGCGCGCGGCCACGTCGGTGGCCACAAGCACCATCAGTTCGCCGTTGCGAAAGGCCGTCAGGGCGCGATCACGCTGGCCCTGGCTTTTGTTGCCGTGGATGGAACCGGCGGCAAAGCCCTTGGCTTCGAGTGTCTTTTTCATCTTCTCGGCACCGTGTTTGGTGCGCGCAAAGACAAGCGCCGCTTCGGTACGGTGTGCGTCGAGATGGTCGATCAGCAGGCGCATCTTGTCGGATTGTTCGACGAAGTGCACCGATTGGTCGATGCGGTCCACCGGTTTGCCCGGAGGGGTGACTTCGACGCGAATCGGATCCTCGAGATAGGCGGAGGCGATCTCAGCCATCTGTTTCGGCATGGTGGCCGAGAACAGCATGGTCTGGCGCGTCGCGGGCAGGGCCTTGGCGATCTTGCGCAGCGCATGGATAAAGCCGAGGTCCAGCATCTGGTCGGCTTCGTCGAGCACGAGGAATTTCGTCGCATCCAGACGGATGGAGCGGCGCTCCATCAAATCGAGCAGACGACCGGGCGTGGCGACCACCAGATCCGAGCCGCGCGCGAGCCGGTTTTCCTGACCGGAGATCGACACGCCGCCGGTGACGATGCCGATACGCACCTGGGTGCCCGCCGCATAATCGCGGAGGTTGTCGACGATCTGCTTCGCCAGCTCGCGGGTGGGGGCGAGGATCAGACCGCGCACGGTCTTGGGGTCGGGCTTGCCTTCCATACGCAGCAGGGCGGACAGCAGCGGCAGGCCGAAGGCTGCGGTTTTACCGGTGCCGGTCTGCGCCAGACCCATCACATCGCAGCCATTCATGGCGTGCGGGATGGCTTGTTTCTGGATCGGGGTCGGTTCGGTGATGTTCAGTTCGGCGAGATTCGCCTGAAGACGGGACGGCAGTCCCAGCATGTCAAAATCCAATGGATCTTCCTTTGCGCCAAAGGCGCGTGATGGCCCGGGCGCAAAGACGCGCGGACGCAGGGGGAACCGCAGCTCTGAGACCTCGACCGCATGCCGAGACCCTGTTGCGGATCTGAACCCATGCGTGATGTGGGGTCATGTTCGGGGATGTTAACCGGCGGGCAGCTTCGGCCCGAGTTCCGCTCACGCGGCGGATGCGGTTGAGGGGCATATGCGCGCTGACGGGCCATAAGTCAATGGCCGATGCACTGCGCGCGGTCAAAGAAGGGTTGAACGGGAGAGGGCGGGCCGCTATACGCCCCCGGTGGCCGATTCCGTTCGGAGCCGTCCACACGTCAGAAAACCAAGAAAAGCCGTGGTTGGCCCATCTCGCTTCGAGGGTCACATCCGGCAATGGAGAAGCGATATGAAACTTCATGAACTGCGCGACAATCCCGGCGCAACCCAGCGTAAACAGCGTATTGGCCGTGGCCCCGGTTCGGGTCGTGGTAAAATGGGTGGCCGTGGTATCAAAGGTCAGAAATCCCGTTCGGGTGTGGCCATCAATGGCTACGAAGGCGGCCAGATGCCGCTCTACCAGCGTCTGCCCAAGCGTGGCTTCAACAAGCCCAACCGCCTGTCCTTTGCAGTCGTGAACCTGGGCCTGATCCAGAAATTCGTCGACGCGGGCAAGCTGGACGCCGGCAACATCACCGAAGAGACTCTGGTCACTTCCGGTCTGGTGCGTCGCAAGCTCGACGGCATCCGCGTTCTTGCCAAAGGCGAAGCAACCGCAGCCCTGACCATCACCGTGACCGGCGCATCGAAGTCGGCCGTTGAAGCGGTTGAAAAGGCTGGCGGCAAGCTGACCACTGCGGCAGCCGAGTAACGCCTACGGGAGGCGAACGGTTTATCGCCTTGTGAGCGGCGTCCGAGCCGCTTACATAACCCTCAGTTTTCCTTGAGCGCCGCCGGACGGAAAACCGTCTTGGCGGCGTTTGTCTGAAAGAGAGATCCGCATGGTATCCGCAGCAGAGCAAATGGCCGCCAACACAAGCTGGGCGGCGCTTGGCAAAGCAACCGACCTGCGCAACCGCATCTTCTTTACCCTCGGTCTGCTGATCGTTTACCGTCTTGGCACCTATATTCCGGTTCCGGGTATCGACGGCACGGCACTGCGCGAATTCGTCGAGCAGGCCAGCACCGGCGTGGCGGGCATCGTTTCGATGTTCACCGGCGGTGCGCTGGGGCGCATGGGGATCTTTGCGTTGGGCATTATGCCCTATATTTCCGCCTCGATCATGGTGCAGCTTCTGACGGCCATGGTGCCGGCGCTGGAGCAGCTCAAGAAAGAGGGCGAACAGGGCCGTAAGAAAATCAACCAGTACACCCGTTACGGCACCGTGGTGCTGGCGGTGCTGCAGGCCTACGGTCTGGCAGCCAGCCTTGAAGGCGGGGATCTGGTCACCGATCCGGGTTGGTACTTCCGCGCCGCCTGTGTGATCACGCTGGTGGGCGGCACGATGTTCCTGATGTGGCTGGGTGAACAGATCACCGCACGCGGCGTCGGCAATGGCATCTCGCTGATCATCTTTGTCGGTATCGTCGCTGAATTGCCCGCCGCTTTGGCGCAGTTCTTTGCCTCCGGTCGGTCGGGCGCCATCAGCCCCGCTGTGATCGTGGGTGTGATATTGATGGTGGTGGCGGTGATTGCCTTTGTGGTGTTCATGGAGCGCGCCCTGCGCAAGATCACCATTCAGTACCCGCGCCGTCAGGTCGGCATGAAAATGACCGAGGCGCAGCAATCGCATCTGCCGGTCAAGGTGAACCCGGCGGGCGTGATCCCGGCGATCTTTGCCTCGTCCCTGCTGCTTCTGCCTGTCACGATCTCGACCTTCTCGGGGTCTGAAACCAGCCCGCTGATGTCGACGATCTTGGCCTACTTTGGCCCCGGCCAGCCGCTGTATCTGGCGTTCTTCGGCGGGATGATCATCTTCTTCGCGTATTTCTACACGTTCAACGTGTCGTTCAAACCGGACGATGTTGCGGACAACCTGAAGAACCAGAACGGCTTTGTGCCCGGTATCCGTCCGGGTAAGAAAACCGCTGACTATCTGGAATATGTGGTGAACCGCATCCTTGTGATCGGCTCGCTGTATCTGGCGGCTGTCGCGCTGCTGCCGGAAATCCTGCGCACGCAGCTCAACATCCCCTTCTACTTTGGCGGGACGTCGGTGCTGATCGTGGTGTCGGTGACGATGGACACGATCCAGCAGGTGCAAAGCCACCTTCTGGCGCATCAATACGAAGGTCTTATCCAGAAATCCAAGCTGAGCGGTAAGGGTAAGGCACGCAAGAAACGGGGAGGACCGGCGCGTCGATGAATATTATTCTGATTGGACCGCCCGGCGCGGGGAAGGGCACGCAGGCCCGGATCCTGGTCGAGGAACGCGGCATGGAGCAGTTGTCCACCGGGGACATGCTGCGCGAAGCCAAAGACAGCGGCACGGAAATGGGCAACAAGGTTGCCGAGGTTATGGCGCGGGGCGAGCTTGTCACCGACGAGATCGTCATCGGCCTGATCCGTGAAAAGCTGACCGGCTCTGATGCCACCGGCTTTATCTTTGACGGCTTTCCGCGCACGCTGAAGCAGGCGGATGCGTTGAATGACCTGCTGGCAGAAGTGGGCCAGACCCTGGACCGCGTTGTCGAGTTGCGGGTGGAGGATGAGGCGCTGGTCAAGCGTATCACCGCACGCTCGACATGTGGCTCCTGTGGTGAGGTCTACAACGACATCACCAAGCCCATTCCGGCGGACGGCACATGCGTCAAGTGCGGCGGGACCGAGTTCAAGCGCCGCGCCGACGACAACGAAGAGTCGCTGCGCACCCGTTTGATGGCCTATTACAAGCAGACCGCGCCGCTGATCGGCTACTACTACCACGCGGGCAACCACTGCCGCGTGGACGGTCTGGGCGAGATCGACGCCATCAAGGCGGCTATCGCGGAAAAGCTGGACGGTTAAACCTGTCGAAAGAATGAAAACGGCCGCTTCCCAAGGGGAGGCGGCCTTTTGCGTTTTTGGGGCCTACATCCGGCGCATGTCGTCTGCGATATCCAGAAAGCGCTTGGTCTGAATGCGGACTTTATTCAGCGATTGATACAGGGAAATGCGGCGATTGATTGCTTTGGCGACGCTTTCGTAGAGCGTCGCGCTTCCGTCCTCGATGACGGTGTTGAACAGAACATGCCCTGAGGGCAGCGCGGCATATCCCATCGACCAATCCGGAAAGCATCGGGTGGTGCAGGCTTCGGCGGCGGTTTCGATGTCGATCATGTGGCGCGGATCGGCGCGAATGGAGCGCATCAATTCCTCAATCGCGGGCTGCGGCCCTTCGAGCAGCTGCAGGAACTGCCCGTCGGTCGCCAGTAAGCAGCCGGTGACGCCAAGGCTTGCGTTGCGCTCTGTCGACGTCTTCATGATGTCGCTGATGTCAGAGGCCATCATCTCGGGGCGGAAGTGGCTGAGGTAGAGCAGTCGGATCATCGGGACGTTGTTCTTTGGTGCGCGTGGACCACCCTGCGATAATGAAACACTTTGTGTCTCGTTGGTGCCTTGCTTGTGACAAAGTTAACAGCTTTTTTGGCAAATGTTTACAACGAATAGAATTTGGAACCGGTATGCTGGCGATTTTGATAGGTCTGGGTTTGTTGGGCATGGCATTGCCCATGTTTGGTTCGGATGAGGATGACGATCAGGCGGATGAGGTGTCCACATCCGAAGGGGATCTTGGGGAAGTTGCTGAAGGCCCGCCGGCTGTGTTCATATCCGTTGGTGACGCTTCTGAAGCGCCCGACGACTACGAGCCCCGCGATGCGCTGCCCCCATTGTCGGATGTGACGGAGGGTTTGACTGCGATTACCGGCGTCGAGATCGAAAACCGCGAAGATCTGGTGCGTGCTCTGGAAGAAATGCCAACGCAATACGCGCTGGTTTTCGGGGATGAAGGCGACAACGCGATCTTCGGCACCGATCAAGATGACGAGGTCCTGCCCTGGACTGGCGATGATCGGGTGTTTCTGGGAGAGGGGGACGACGTTTACGATCCCTTTTTGCGGAATGATGCGGCGGGTGATGATTTTGTCCGCGGCGGAAACGGCAATGATTCTTTGTCCGATAGTATCGGGTTTGACACGCTGAAAGGCGACGCGGGCGACGATGTGCTGCGCGCGGTGGATGAACAAGGCCGCACTGAGGCGGATTCGCTGACCGGCGGTGTGGGGAATGATATTCTCGCCGGAGACGCAGGGGATACGCTGAATGGCGGCGAAGGGCAGGATGTGTTCTTTGGGCTTGCAGAAGCCGATGCCGACCCGATCATTGTCGAGGATTTTGACCCCGACGAGGATGCCTTGGGTATTCTAATTGAATCCGATACACCGCGCGTCATGTCGAGCTTTGACGTCACCGTCGAGGAGGACGAGGGCAACAGCCTTGTGCGCGTCGATGGTGAGCTGACTGCTGTGCTGGAGGGTGTGACGGGGCTGGATCCGTCCATGGTTATGGTGGGCAGCTATCGCTGGTAGGGCGTATGGGGTTTGCCGCTTGACACAGGTGGCGAATCCGCCTACCCACCCACATCTCGAAAGAGTAGACATTTTCGGGTCGGGCTTCCTGACCTGAGATCACCTGATCAGCTCGGGCCCGTTCGCTTTTGCGTCGGGCCTCATGTTGTGAAAAAAGGGCCCGGTGTTACGGGCTCGCAACGAAAGGATAAGAGACTTGGCACGTATTGCCGGCGTCAACCTCCCGACCGCCAAGCGCGTCCCGATCGCGCTGACATATATCACCGGAATCGGTCACACCTCCGCCAAAGCGATCTGCGACGCGGTGAACATCGACGTGACCCGTCGTGTGAACGAACTCTCTGACGCAGAAGTGCTGGCGATCCGCGAGCACATCGATGCGAACTACACCGTCGAAGGCGACCTGCGCCGCGACGTGCAGATGAACATCAAGCGTCTGATGGATCTGGGCTGCTACCGTGGTCTGCGCCATCGTCGTAACCTCCCCGTGCGCGGTCAGCGTACGCACACCAACGCTCGTACGCGCAAAGGCCCCGCGAAGGCCATTGCCGGCAAGAAGAAGTAAGGGAGAGAACGACCAATGGCACGTGATACCCGCCGTGGTGGCAAGAAGAAGGTCTCCAAGAACATTGCAACTGGCGTTGCACATGTGAACTCGACCTTCAACAACACCAAGATCCTGATCTCTGACGTTCAGGGCAACGCAATCTCCTGGTCCTCCGCTGGCACCATGGGGTTCAAGGGCTCGCGCAAGTCGACCCCTTACGCAGCTCAGCTCGCCGCAGAAGATGCAGGCAAGAAAGCACAAGAGCACGGCGTGAAAACGCTGGAAGTCGAAGTACAGGGCCCCGGTTCGGGCCGTGAGTCCGCGCTGCGCGCGCTGGCTGCTGTCGGCTTCAACATCACGTCGATCCGCGACGTGACCCCGATTGCACACAACGGCTGCCGCCCGCCAAAGCGCCGCCGCGTGTAATCGCACTGTGAATTTCGGGCGAGGCGGGGGTGTTCCCTCGCCTCGCTCTTGCCGTTTCAGAAACCTCGGGCGTCTGTTCCTATTGGACATGGGGGACAGGCAGGTATGGAGGGACATGCATGATCCACAAGAATTGGGCAGAACTTATCAAGCCGACCCAGCTTGAGATCAAGCCGGGCACCGATCCGTCGCGCCAGGCCACATGTGTCGCTGAACCGCTGGAACGCGGCTTTGGTCTGACACTGGGCAACGCGCTGCGTCGCGTGCTGCTGTCGTCACTGCAAGGCGCGGCCATCACCTCGGTTCAGATCGACAACGTTCTGCACGAGTTTTCCTCTGTTGCGGGTGTGCGCGAAGATGTCACCGACATCATCCTGAACCTCAAACAGGTCGCTCTGAAGATGGAAGTGGAAGGGCCCAAGCGTCTGTCCGTTTCCGCCAAAGGTCCGGGCGTTGTGACTGCGGGTGACATTTCCGAATCCGCAGGCATCGAGATCCTGAACCGCGATCACGTGATCTGTCACGTGGACGAAGGCGCCGAAGTGTACATGGAATTCACCGTGAACACCGGCAAAGGCTATGTTGCGGCTGACAAGAACAAGCCCGAAGATGCGCCCATCGGTCTGATCCCGATCGACGCCATCTATTCGCCGGTCAAAAAGGTCGCATATGACGTGCAGCCGACCCGCGAAGGTCAGGTTCTGGACTATGACAAGCTGACGCTGAAGGTGGAAACCGACGGCTCCGTCACGCCGGAAGATGCGATTGCCTATGCAGCGCGTATCCTGCAGGACCAGCTGTCGATCTTCGTCAACTTCGACGAGCCGGAAGCCGCACAGCGTCAGGACGACGACGACGGTCTCGAGTTCAACCCGCTTCTGCTGAAGAAAGTGGACGAGCTGGAACTGTCCGTGCGTTCGGCCAACTGCCTGAAGAACGACAACATCGTCTACATCGGGGATCTGATCCAGAAAACCGAAGCAGAGATGCTGCGCACGCCGAACTTTGGCCGCAAATCCTTGAACGAAATCAAGGAAGTGCTGTCGGGCATGGGTCTGCACCTTGGCATGGATGTCGAGGACTGGCCGCCGGACAACATCGAAGATCTGGCCAAGAAGCTGGAAGACAACTTCTAAGATTTGGTGGGGTTTTCCCCATCATCGGACGAGGCGGCAGCGCCTCGTCTTTCACCCCTAGGGCACATGCCCCAATGACGTTGGTGACACGCATCACCAACCGGACAAAGCAAAACGTCCCCAAGAGGGACATGATTGGAGTAAGACAATGCGTCACGCAAAAGGTTACCGCCGCCTGAATCGTACCCACGAGCACCGCAAGGCGCTGTGGGCAAACATGGCCGGCTCGCTCATCGAACACGAGCAGATCAAAACCACCCTGCCCAAGGCAAAAGAACTCAAGCGCGTTGCGGACAAGCTGATCACGCTGGCAAAGCGCGGCGACCTGCACGCCCGTCGTCAGGCACGTGCCCAGCTGAAGCAGGACATGCATGTGTCCAAGCTGTTCGACGTTCTTGGCCCGCGCTACGCCGAGCGTAACGGTGGTTACACCCGCGTTCTCAAGGCCGGTTTCCGTTACGGTGACATGGCGCCCATGGCGATCATCGAACTGGTGGACCGCGATGTGGACGCAAAAGGCGCAGCCGACAAGGCTCGTCTGGCCGCGGAAGAAGCCGCAGAATAATTCACTGGCTTACGTCAGTCGCAAAGCCCCTTCCATCGGAAGGGGCTTTTTGCGTTTCAGTCGCGCATTTCGCGTTGCCGCATTGGCATGGAATCTATGGTATCGATCAGGGTTTGTGCCGCGATGGGCTGATCCTGCCGCAGTTTGACGCTGCCATCCTTGCCGACGAGGATGATCTCGAACCCGTCCACGGCCAGACCGGCACGCAAGCGGCCATGGGCGTCCGGGTCGGTATCGGCCAGAACCACGATATCACGATCTTCCAGCGCGGGCCGCGCGTCGCGCAGCTCTGCGATCTGGTCCTTGAAATCGGGGTCTTGCGGGTCGGGCGCGAAGATCAGCACAGGCCGCGCTTCCCACTGATAGGCGGAAAGATCGGCGCGCGTTGGGGCCAATTGCGACGCAATCGGCCCTTGAGCGAATCCGGCCGAGCCAAAGAGGCTGAGCGAGGTTGCAAGAAGTTTTCGGAAAGCGGTCATCTAAGTATCCTCAAATAATGCGGGTGGGGCGGGCTGCGCCGCCCCTTGCGCCGCAACAGATGGGATCAGGCCGCATCCAGTTCCCTTTTCACCAGCTTCTCGATCTCGTCGACGGGGTGGTTGGTCAGGGTCTTGGGGACCTCGGCGACCACCTTGTCAGCGACTTCCTTGTGCATCTCGTCACGTAGGACGCCCAGAACCTGCGGCGAGGCCACGATCACGAGCTTGTCAAAATGGCCCTTGTGCGCCTCTGTATACAGCTTATCCGCAAGATCCGAGGCAAAGCGATCCTTTGCCAATTCGTGCCAATCGGTGTCATCCATCGCAGAACGCTGGCCAACGCCGGTGTCGTTCATACGGCCCGGACGGTTGGCAGATTGCGCTCGATCCGAGGGGTTTTCTTGTTCGTCTTCATCAAAGACGTCTAGATTCGGGTTGGCGTGGTCGGTCAGATTGCGCAGGAACAGCGCCTTTTCACTGTCTGCGATCACAACCCATGTGCCATTTGTCAACGTTGTCATGTTATGAGCTTCCCTTGTCTGTGCCGTGATGGCCGCCAAGGTTGCCTTGGCCTTCTTCCAGCGATTTGGTGACGCGGGTTGCGCCTGCGCGGTCCTGTTCGGCGCGCTTTTGGTCGTCCTGCGTGCCCACGTTGCGTTCCAGATTGCCCTGTGCACGGCCCTGCTGGGACGGGGTTTCGGTGTCGTCGAGATAGTCTTTGGTTTCGCGGACACCATCATGTGATCTTAGTCGCTCGGCCATTGGGTGCTCCTTCGTTTTCGTTTCAGCACCCCAACGCGGCCTTGGCCGGATGCGTTCCCGTCAAGCGGGTGCTTGGCTTGAAACCGCGCAGCGCAGGCAACATATTCCGGTCATCAAAAACGGGGACAGGCCATGCGTATTTTCCTTATCTGTGTAATGCTGATGTTGGGCAGCGTTGGGTCGGCGCAAACGCAGGTGCCACAAACCCAAGCGGAGATTTCGCTCAGCTTTGCGCCGCTGGTGAAACAGGCCACGCCTGCCGTGGTGAACATCTATGCGCGGCGCGTGGTCGAGAACCGAAGCCCCTTTGCCGATGACCCGTTTTTCAACAATTTCTTCCGTGAGTTTCAGGCCCGCCCAAGGGTGCAGAATTCGCTCGGCTCCGGCGTGATCCTGTCGGCGGACGGGCTGGTGGTCAGCAATTATCACGTGGTTGGGCAGGCCACCGACATTCGCGTCGTGTTGAACGACCGGCGCGAATATGCGGCGGAAGTGCTGTTGGGTGACGAGGAGTCGGATCTGGCGATTCTGCGGCTGGAAGGGGCCGAGGACATGCCGCATTTGCCGCTGCGCGACAGCGACACGGTCGAGGTCGGAGAGCTTGTTCTGGCCATCGGCAACCCGTTTGGCGTGGGCCAGACCGTGTCGTCGGGAATCGTCAGCGGCTTGGCGCGTTCTGGCACGGCCACGGGCAATGCGCGCGGGTATTTCATCCAGACTGACGCGCCGATCAACCCCGGCAACTCTGGCGGCGCCCTGATTGATGTGGCGGGGCGGCTGATCGGGATCAACACCTCTATTCTGACGCGTTCGGGCGGGTCGAACGGCATCGGCTTTGCCATTCCCACGGCCTTGGTCGAACAGTTTGTCGCGCAGGCCGAGGCGGGCAATGAACGGTTCACGCGGCCTTGGGCCGGTATGACGGGGCAAAGCGTTGACGGCGATTTGTTCGATGGTCTGGGTCTGGCTTCGCCCGGCGGTGTGGTCATCACCGAACTGCGTGATGGCAGCCCCTTTGCCGAGGCCGGTTTGAGGGTCGGTGACGTGGTGTTGGAGGTGGACGGCCAACCGGTGAACACCCCAGCCGAGATGCTGTTTCGCATGTCCGTGCGCGGGATCGGCGCACAGGCCGAGATTTCTTATGTTCATGATGGCGACGTTGAAACGACGCAGGTTGCCATGATCGCCGCGCCGGATGTGCCATCCCGTGCGGAGGTGTCCCTTGGGGAGCAGACCGCCCTGCCAGGTTTGCGGCTGGCGCGGATCAATCCGGCGGTCGAGGACGAGCTGAACCAGCGCTTTGCGGTCAATGACGGGGTGGTGGTCATGGATGCCGGACCATTCGGCAGCCGCGCGGGTTTGCGTGTGGGGGATGTGTTGCTGGGTGCGAACGGGCAGGGGATCGATACGCCAGCGACGGCCGCGCGTGTGCTGGGGTCCGTCGGGCGGCGGGTGCAACTGGATGTTTTGCGCGGCACGCGGCGTCTGGTTCTGAGCTTTCGGCTGTAGATTCCCTTGAATCGCGGGTGGTCTTGGTGGTTTCCTTGACAACCGGGGGCGAAGGGGCCAAGGCACGCAGATGATACCACTGCTTCAAGTCGCGCTCGGCGGCGCGCTCGGCGCGTCAGGCCGCTATCTGACCGGCGTGCTTGTTGCGCGTCTGGTGGGTCCGGGGTTTCCGTGGGCCACTTTGGCGGTCAATGTGCTGGGCTCTTTTGCCATGGGCGTTGTTGTAGTGGTGTTGGCACAGGGCAGCGGACAGCGCTTCGCCCCTTTGCTGATGACGGGCGTTTTGGGCGGGTTCACCACCTTTTCCGCCTTTTCGCTGGATGCTGTGACGTTATACGAACGCGGCCAGACGGAGCTGTCGTTGCTTTATGTGGCGGGGTCGGTGATCCTGTCCATCGCAGCGCTGTTTTCCGGACTGTTGATCGCAAGGAGCCTGACCACATGAGCCGTGTACAGACCGTGACCGTCGGGCCGGGAGACGGAGACCAGCGGCTTGATCGCTGGATGAAACGCATGTTCCCGCATGTGGCGCAGGGCCGTATCGAAAAGATGTGCCGCAAGGGCGAAATCCGCGTTGATGGCGGTCGGGTGAAGGCGTCCACACGTCTGGAGCCGGGCCAGCAGGTGCGCATCCCGCCGCTGCCGGAACCCGGACAGATCGAAAGCGCGCCCAAGCCCAAGGTCACCGACAAGGATGCCGAGCTGATCCAAAGCTGTGTGATCTACCGCGATGACCACATCATCGCCATTAACAAACCGCCGGGCTTGCCGACGCAAGGCGGCAGCAAACAGACCCGTCACGTGGACGGTTTGGCCGAGGCGCTGACCTTTGGCTACGATGAAAAGCCGCGTCTGGTGCATCGTCTGGACAAGGACACCTCGGGGGTTTTGCTGTTGGCGCGGACACGGGCCATGGCCAAGGCGCTGACAGAGGCGATCCGCCATCGTGAGACGCGCAAGATCTACTGGGCGCTGTGTGCCGGCGTGCCGGTGCCCTACCTTGGCGAGATCAAATACGGTCTGGTCAAAGCCCCCGGTCATGGCCGCGGCGGCGAGGGCGAGAAGATGCTTTGCGTCCATCCCAACGAGGTACAGCGAACCGAGGGCGCCAAACGTGCGCACAGCTATTACGCCACGCTTTACCGTGTGGCGAGCCGCGCGTCCTGGGTCGCGCTGGAGCCGTTGACCGGCCGCACGCACCAGCTGCGCGCGCATATGGCAGAGATTGGCCACCCGATTATCGGAGATGGCAAGTATGGCGGGTCGGGTCAGGAAAACCTTGGCGACGGCTGGGGCGCACAGCTTGGCGGTGTTATCTCGAAAAAGCTGCATCTGCACGCGCGGTCGATGACGTTGGAACATCCCGTGACAAAGAAACCCCTGACCGTGACGGCGAAGCTGCCTGAGCATATGGCACACAGCTGGCAAACGCTGGGCTGGGAGGAAGACTTTGCCGACCCCGATCCGTTCGAGGCGCTGCATTGACCGATCTGAAGCTGGTAATTTTCGACGTCGACGGCACCTTGGTCGACAGTCAAGGCGATATCCTTGCGGCGATGCAGGCGGCATTCGATTCCGAAGAGCTGGTGGTGCCCGCGCGCAAGGATGTGCTGGCCATTGTGGGCCTGTCCCTGCCCGAAGCGATGGCGCGGCTGGCCCCGGACGTTGCAGAGGCGCGGCGCAGCCAGATGGTCGAGGCCTACAAGGCGGCCTATGCCGCGCATGTGACGGCCAAAGCCTCGCCTCTGTATGATGGGATACCGGCGCTGCTGGACCGTTTGGCGGCCATTGACGAGTTGCTGCTGGGCGTGGCCACAGGAAAGTCGCGGCGCGGGCTGACCCGTCTTCTGGCCGAACACAATATGACGCAGCGCTTTGTCACCACGCAGGTGTCGGACAACCACCCGTCCAAGCCGCATCCGGCGATGTTGTTTTCCGCGTTGGAGGACACCGGGCTGGATGCCGCGCAGGCCGTGATGATCGGCGACACGAGCTATGACATGGATATGGCGCAGGCGGCGGGGATACGCGGCATCGGGGTCACTTGGGGCTATCATCCCGCCTCTGCGCTGCAGGCTGCATCACGGATCGTCGACGATACGCAGGCGTTAGGCGCCGCAATCGCTGACCTGCTGGAGATAAAACTATGAGCGAATGGGCGCCAAAACGGTTCTGGAAAACCACCACTGTGGACGCGGTCGAGGGCGGCTTTGCCGTCCAGCTTGACGGGCGCGGCGTAAAGACGCCGGCGAAAACCCCGCTGGTGGTGCCCACACGCGGTCTGGCAGACGCGATTGCCGCCGAATGGGAGGCGCAGGAGGACAAGGTCGATCCGGCGACCATGCCCTTTACGCGCACGTCGAATTCGGCGCTGGACAAGGTCACTCTGCAACATGCCGCTGTGGCGGATATGCTGGCGGCCTATGGCGACAGCGATCTGCTGTGCTACCGCGCCGATCACCCCGAAGAGCTGGTCGACCGGCAGGCCGCAGGCTGGGATCCGCTGCTGGCGTGGGCCGCGCAGGATCTGGATGCGCCGCTGGCCGCGCGCACGGGTGTGATCCACGCCCCGCAAGACCCCGAAGCGCTGGAAAACCTGCGCGCGCAGGTCCATGCGCAGACGCCGTTCCAGCTCGCGGCCTTTCACGATTTGGTGGCAATGTCGGGGTCTTTGGTCGTGGCCTTTGCCGTCGCGCGGGGGCGGCTTGATGCGCAGGACGGTTGGGAGCTGTCGCGCATTGATGAGCTGTGGAACGAAGAACAATGGGGCGCGGACGAGGAAGCCACTGAAACCGCCAATTACAAGCAGGGGGAATTCCTGCATGCGGCACGGTTTCATGCCTTGGCTTCCGAGGGTGTAAAAGGTTAATTCCGAGCCAAAGAGTCGGGTCTTGGTCCCTTGACCTCTTGGCAGTATTCCGCCCAAACTGTGGGCGCTTCGTGGGGCTGTACGGTCAGCGGCCTGCGGGGCTGCGGTGTCGAAAAGGTCGCCGAGCCCAGGCCAGAAGACCCGAGTGAGAGGATGGCATGTACAGGACTTTTTGCGCTGGCGCTTTGATGCTGGCTGCAACCACCGCAACGGCGAACACGCTGGAGGATGTCACAGCACGCGGCACGCTGAACTGCGGCGTAAACGCGGGGCTTGTGGGCTTTGCGATGCAGGACAGCAATGGCACCTGGCGTGGCTTTGACGTGGGCCTGTGCCGCGCTGTTGCCGCTGCGGTTCTGGGAGATCCTGCGGCCGTCAACTTTGTCGAAACCACTGCGGCCAGCCGTTACGACGCGCTGAACGCAGGGGATATCGATCTGCTTGTCCGCAACACCACGTGGAGCTTTTCCAGCGACGTTGACCTGAAAGTCGATTTTGCAGGGATCAATTACTACGACGGGCAGGCGTTTATGGTGCCCAAGGCGCTTGGCCTGTCGTCGGCGCGTGAACTGGACGGTCGGTCGATCTGTATTCAGGAGGGCACAACCAGCGCCCAGAATGTCGCCGAATATTTCCGCCGCTACGAGATGAGCTACCAGAGCGTGGCGATCGAGAACACGGCGGACGCGCAGACCAAATATCTTAACGGGGACTGCGACGTCTACAGCACCGATGCCTCGCAACTGGCGGCGATTCGCGCGACCTTTGCCACGCCAAGCGATCATGTGCTGCTGGAGGATATCATCTCCAAGGAGCCGCTTGGCCCTGCGGTGCGGCACGGCGATGACGACTGGGCCGATGTGGTGCGTTGGACGCTGAATGCGCTGATTGCGGCCGAAGAGCTGGGCGTGACCTCCGCCAATATCGACGAATTGCGCCTGCAGGGGACAGACACGCCCGAGATCAACCGCCTGATCGGCGTTGATGGGGTGCTGGGCGATATGCTGGGGCTGGATGCGGATTGGGCGCTGCGCGCAATCAAGGCAGGTGGCAACTATGGCGAGCTTTTCGCGCGCAACATCGGGGCAAACACGCCGATTGGATTGTCGCGTGGTTTGAACCTGCAATGGACCGAAGGCGGGTTGCTGTATAGCCCTCCGTTCCGCTGAGGCGTCAGTCCGTCAGGTCACGTCCCACAGCAAAATCAACAAGTTGCCCGGTGCCCGGTCGCAGGTCGGCCCAAGTGTCGATATCGAAATCGGTGACCAATGTGGCGCAGGTCGGGTAGTCTTCCCAACGTTCGTGATTGGGGGCTTGGGCGACCAGCACATGGGCGAGGTCGGCAATGCCGGGATTATGGCCGACCAGCAAAACACAGTCGCCAGAGCACCCTCGAAGGTCCGCCAAAAGCGAGTCTGCCTCCGCAAGATAAAGCGATTTGCGGTAACAGGTGGGCGCAGCCATCGCGAGATGTTCCAGCGTCTCACGCGTGCGGGCCGCGCTGGAACACAGGATCTCGTCCGGAATGTACCCCACATCGTGCAGCCACAACCCCATCGCCTGCGCAGACCGACGCCCGCGCCCGTTCAAGGGGCGCGCCACATCGGCGGTCCCATGTTTCCAGTCGGATTTGGCGTGGCGCATCAGGATCAGGCGTTTCATAAGGTTACTCTTTCATGAAGGCCGCCATGTGAAAAGCTGACTGAACGGGTAGGCGGTGGAATTCTGCCGCAGCCGCGCCCGATACGGGACAGGCGCGACGCACCAGACAGCCCTGGTGACAGGTTTTGCCGTCGTCCGTGCGCAGATAGGCTTTGCAGGTTGGCACGTCGTAGGTGTCCTGCCCCAATGCGTCCACCGGGCAAGCGGTGAGGCAGGGGGCATGGCAGCCGGTGCAGGGGCTATCAGGGGCTGCATCCACGGGCAACGGCACCGGCAGCGCAATCGCCCCGCGAAAGGACAGGAACAGCCCTGTCACATCATGCACCAGCAACCCGACAGGAGACGACCAGCAGCGCCCCGAGGCCAGCGCCCATTGGATGAAGGGCGCGAAAGGCGGTCCGTCCGAGGGGAGGATCGCCTTGCCGCCGAATTGTTCTGCAATGGGGGACAGGACGCGGCGCGACCAGCGGTCCAGCGGGTCCGCAGATTGGTCGCGGTATTCGGGGGAGGCGGTGAAGATCTCCCAGAACGCTGGCTCGTCCGGCCCGACCAGAACGATGCTGCGCGTGTCATCGGGCAGCACCTCACAGGGGGCGGGCCCGTTGACCACAGCGCGCGGTATCAGACCGACCGCGCGCAGCGTGTCGGCCAGATCGGTCACTTGCGTTTCAGCGGGGGCAGCGATTCACTGCGGATCATCGAACCTGAGCCATGTTCTGTGAACAACTCCAGCAGGCAGGCGTTGGGCACGCGGCCATCGACGATGACCACCGCGCGAACGCCCTCCTCCAGCGCTTTGAGCGCGGTTTCGGTCTTCGGGATCATGCCGCCCGCGATCACACCCGAATCGGTCAGGCGGCGGATGTCGGCGGGGCTGAGCTCTGTCATGACTTCGCCGCTGTCGTCCTTGACCCCTGCGACATCGGTGAGCAGCAGCAGGCGGTCGGCTTGCAGCGCACCCGCGATGGCGCCAGCCGCGGTGTCGCCGTTCACGTTAAAGGTTTCCAACGGGTCCTCGCCCGTGGCCACAGGCGCTACGACAGGGATGATGCCTGCCGCGAACAGATCGCGCAGCACCTGTACGTTCATTTCGATCGGTTTGCCGACAAAACCCAGTTCGGGGTCGTCTGCGGCACAAACCATCAGGTCGTCATCCTTGCCCGACAGGCCGACCGCGCGGCCGCCCTCGTCCATGATGGCCTGAACGATGCGCTTGTTGACCAGCCCTGTCAGGACCATTTCCACCACCTCGACCGTGGCTTGGTCAGTCACACGCTTGCCCCGGACAAACCGCGATTCGATGTTCAGCTTGGCCAGCATTTCGTTGATCATCGGGCCGCCGCCGTGAACGACGACAGGGTTCACGCCGACCTGTCGCATCAATACGATGTCACGGGCGAACTGGGCCATCGCCTCTGCATCGCCCATGGCGTTGCCGCCGAATTTAACCACAACGATCGCGCCCGAGTAGCGCTGCAGATAGGGCAGGGCCTCGGACAGGGTGCGGGCGGTGGCTTTCCAGTCTTTGTTCATGTTGCGCGGTCTCATTTCGACGTCCTTGGGCGGGGTGCGGCCAACATGCCGCGAAGCGGGGCAAAGTTCCAGTGGCCCTGCGTCAGGTCAGACTGGCAATAATGGCGCGCAGCGTGGGAATGCCGTCACCCTTTTCCGACGAGGTCACCACCAGTTCGGGATAGGCGGCGGGGTGTTTGTTCAACGCGGCGCGCACTTGGGTCAGAACCTTGTCCTGATCCCATTTCTTAACCTTGTCCTGTTTGGTCAGCACGACCTGAAACGGCACAGCAGAGCGGTCGAGCAGGGACATGATCTCCTCGTCAACGGCTTTGACGCCGTGCCGGAAATCCACCAGCACAAAAGCCCGTTTCAAGGTGGCGCGCCCGGACAGATATTGTTTCAACAGGCGCTGCCATTTCTCGACCACCGGCAGGGGCGCGTTGGCGTAACCGTAACCCGGCAGGTCTACGAGGTATTTTTCCGCGCCAAGCGTGAAGTAGTTGATTTCCTGTGTGCGGCCCGGCGTGTTGGAGGCACGTGCCAACGCCTTGCGCCCGGTGAGCGCGTTGATCAGGCTGGATTTGCCCACATTGGACCGTCCGGCAAAGCAGACCTCGGGGCGGTCATCGGGGGGCAGGCCGTCCATGGCCACCACGCCTTTGACGAAATCGACCTCGTCGCCGACAAAAAGTTTGCGCGCGGCCTCGCGGGTCGCGTCATCGGGGGTCTCTGCAATCGGGAATTCTAGCTGCATGCCAGTACCTGTCTCTTGTCGCCCTTGGCGATGCTGTGCGTGTGGGCCGTTCCGGGGCGTTCCCGTAGCCATAGGGTGACCCAAGCCATCAGACCGGGCAACCTGTTTCGATGTCGGTGGCCAATCGCCTTGGGCAAACCAGGCACTGGCATGAAGGGCGGTGCGGGACGCATCCCGACGGTTTGTGCGTTACGCTAAAATGACGACAGGGCGCAAGATGCGCCCCGCCCGGTGGTGTGCCGTCTAACGGTGGATCGCCGCGTCATCTGTGACGCGACGATCCGGCTGTTATTTCGACGCGGTCTTGGCCTTGTTGCCGCGAATGTTGCCGAGAATGTCCGGCTTATACCCGTGGCGGCGCATGATCGTGTACTGCTGGATAAAGGTAATCACGTTGTTTGTGATCCAGTACACCACCAGTCCCGATGCAAACCCACCCAGCATGAACATGAACACCCAAGGCATCCACGCAAAGATCATTTGCTGTGCGGGGTCAGCGGGGGCCGGGTTCAGTTTTTGCTGCAGCCACATGGAAATCCCGAGCAGCAAAGGCAGAATGCCGATGAAGATCAGCGCCATGATGCTGCCACCTTCGGGCGCGCCCCACGGGAGCAGGCCAAACAGGTTGAAGATAGAGGTGGGGTCCGGCGCGCTGAGGTCGCGGAAGGGACCAAAGAAGTCCGCATGACGCAGTTCCAGCGTGACGAAAATCACCTTGTACAGCGAGAAGAAGATCGGGATCTGCAGCAAGATCGGCAGGCAGCCGGCGGCAGGGTTGACCTTTTTCTCTTTGTACAGGGCCATCATGTCCCGCTGGAGCTTTTCGCGGTCGTCGCCGGCACGCTCCTTGATCTTCTCCATTTCCGGCTGGAGCTCTTTCATCTTCGCCATGGAGGCGTAGGATTTATAGGCCAGCGGGAAAAGGATCGCCTTCAGCAGAACTGTCAGCGCGATAATGGCCAGACCCATGTTGCCGATCATCAGGTTCAGCCAGTGCAGAACCGCAAAGATCGGCTTCGTCAGGAAGAAGAACCAGCCCCAGTCGATCGAATCGATGAAACGGTCAATGCCCTGGGCCTGATACTCGCGAATGGTTTCCCATTCTTTGGCGCCCGCAAACAAGCGGGTCGAGACCGCGACGGTTTCACCGGCGGCGAGCTGGCGGGTCGCAAGAACAGCCTCGGACTGATAGATGTCGCTGCGCGGATCGTATTTGATGACTGATTTGAATGGCTGATCGTTGCCGGGCACCAACATGGCCATCCAGTAGTGATCGGTGAACCCGACCCAGCCGCTTTGTTCAGCGCGTTCGACCGTGGCGGGCGCGCCTTCGCTTGCGTTGACGTCGAGGTCCGGCATATCCGCATAAGTCGTCAGTTCCAGAATGCCGTCCGACATCTGCATGGCACCTTCATGCAAGACGAAGAAACGCTTGCCTTCGGGTTCGCCGTGACGTGCCACGATGCCATAGGGCGCGAGGCTGACATTGGCGTCAGTAGGGTTTTCCACTGTTTGCGTGACGTCAAACATATAGTCGGCGTCGATGGAAATCTCGCGCCGGAACACCAGCCCGGTGGGGCTGTCCCAACGGAGGGTGATCGGGGCGTCCGGTGTGAGGTTTTCACCGGATTCCAGCGTCCACTGCGTGTTCGCGCCGGGCACATCATCACCGGCAAGGCCGTTGCCGGGCGCCCAACCGTAAAGAACGTAATAGGCATCGTCGTTGCCGACCGGGTCGAGCATCTGGACGATTTCATCACTGTCCAACGATACGGTGTAGTCCTTGAGGCGGAGATCATCGATCCGGCCACCCAACAGCGAAATGCTACCTTCGACGCGCGGCGTGTCGACGGCGATCCGAGGTGCATCGGATGCGGTGGTCTCTGGCGCGATTTGGTCTGTCGTTCCCGGTGCCGCGGCAGGGGCAGATGCCACGCCATCGGCGGAAGGAGCGATAGTTTCGGTCACCGCGGCGGGATCATTGGGATCCTCCACCGGTGGGGGCGGTTGGAAGAAGATGAACCAGACGAGCATGACGGCAAAGCTAAGCACCGTCGCCAGTAGTAGGTTCTTGTTCTGTTCATCCATCGGGGGGGCCTGCCTTTCCGTTTGAAAGTCCCGACGGGTTCAAACGCCCCAAGGCCCAAAGGTCAAGCATATTTCCGTTCCGCAAGCGGGATCTGGGCAAAACGCCACAAGAATGCGTGTTTCGAAGAGAGATCAAGACGCCCGTCCCTAGGTTCGCAAGTCGCGCTATCCAGAGCGACGGGTGAGCTTTTCCGCCTCCGCGATACGGGCCGCGTGGGATTGAGCCCACTCGATGAGCTGATCCGCTGGCATGGGGCGGGCGATACCGAAGCCTTGGACGTGGTGGCAACCCAACTGCGCCAGCAGGGCGTGTTCGCCGACGCTTTCGACGCCCTCGGCGAGGGTTTCCAACCCAAGGCGGTCAGCCATGCCCAAGACTGCCGCGAGCATCCGACGCTGATCCTCATCGCGGTCAATGCGTGATACGAAGCTGCGGTCAATTTTGATACGATGGACTGCGAACCTGCGCAGCGACGTGATGGACGCATGGCCGGTGCCAAAATCGTCCAGATCGATATGGCATCCGAGCTTGCTCAGCTCAACAATGTTGCGCGCGACGATCCCCTCCGGCGAGCCGGCGATGACGGTTTCAAGAACTTCTACGCCCAGCCGGTGCGGGGGCAGCCCGAATCGGTCCAATTCCCATTTGATACGTTCAACCAGCCGAGGGGCGCGAAGTTCGTTGTCAGAGAAGTTTACGCTGACACGTGGCACTGCAAGGCCTGCGGTGTCCCAGCTGCGCAATGCCGTTAGCGAGTGCTGCAAAACGACTTCGCTTAGCTTTTCCATACGACCCGATTCCTCGAGCACGCGCAGGAACTGCGAGGGCGGCACGATGCCACGGGTGGGATGAAGCCAGCGGGCCAAGGCCTCGACCCCGCTGATGCGGCCGGTCGATGTGCAAATCTGGGGCTGGAACCAAGGCTGGATTTGCCCATCGGCAAGCGCCTGATCTATCTCCGAGGTCAGTGCCTTTTGCTCTCGGTGGGCGAGGCGCATATGCTCTGACCATGCGCGGATGGCGGATGGCCCGTTGGCGATCGCCTCTTTCAGGGCAACTTGGGCGGCCTCGATAAGCTGTTGGCCAGTGGCCGCTGCGGCCAGCCGCGGGCTGCCGCAAAAGCCGATGCAGGCCGAGAGATAGCGCATTTGGTTGTCGACGGCGGCGGGTTCTTCGACGGCATTCTGAATGCGCGAGGCAAGCTGCAACAGCGCTTCTAAATCCAGTCTTAGCGATGGGCCCAAAAACAATATGTAACGGCTGTCAGTGGTGCGAACCGCGACATCGTCCCTTCGCAGCGTGTTGCGGATGCGGGACAAGGTAAGGTCGCGCAATGTATCCGCGGTATCCCCAGAGGATTGCATATCCACATCTTCAAGACCATCGACCTGGACGATCATGCAGGCTGTCGCAAGATTGGCGGCTTGCGCACGGTTTAACGCATGCTGCGCCATGTCCTTGGCAGCATTCCGGTCGACGGCTTCAGGCGTGTCAGCAGCCCGAGGCGGAAGCGGGTCCGGAGCGGCGCGGTTGGCCAGCGCATAAAGCGCGGGTACGGCAAGGGCGGTCGCAATCAACAACCCCTCGCCGCCAATCCAAAACCCGGCCAGCGACAGTGCGGGCAGAAAAGCCAGCGCCTGCGGACCGGAGAGGCCGCGTTTGATCCCGGATATGAGACGGGTCGAAATATGGTTTATGGCCGCCTTCATATGCCTGTTCCTTTGCCTGACAGGATCAGACTAGCGCAGGCAGGTAACTTGGTTCTTAACGGGCGGTTCGTTTTTGTTCAGAAGACGTTCTTCAATCGTTCGGTGGGGGCACCGAAAGCCCGGCAAAATCGAACAATTTCGGATCAAGCATGTGGGACGGGCGCACATTCATCAAGGAGCGGAACATCACCTGCCGGCGTCCGGGGCTGTTTTTCTCCCACCCATCAAGGATTTGCTTCACTTGCTGACGTTGCAGGCCGTCCTGGCTGCCACAGAGATCGCAGGGGATGATCGGGTATTTCATTTCTTTGGCAAATTTTTCGCAATCGGCCTCGGCCACATGCGCCAGAGGCCGCATCAAAAGCAGATCCCCTTCTTCATTTACCAGCTTTGGCGGCATGGTCGCCAGTCTTCCTCCGTGGAACAGATTCATGAAGAAAGTCTCAAGAATATCATCACGGTGGTGGCCGAGAATCACCGCGTTGCACCCTTCCTCGCGCGCGATCCGGTACAGATTGCCACGGCGCAGGCGAGAGCAGAGCGCACAGAAAGTGCGCCCTTGGGGGACTTTGTCCATGACGATGGAGTAGGTGTCCTGATATTCGATCCGATGCGGAACCTGCATTTTTTCAAGGAATTCGGGAAGAACGGTCGCGGGAAATCCCGGCTGCCCCTGATCAAGATTGCAGGCCAGAAGCTCGACCGGCAGAAGACCACGCCATTTCAATTCGTAGAGAATCGCCAGCAGGGTATAGGAATCCTTGCCGCCCGAGAGGCAGACCAGCCATTTTTGAGGCTTGTCCCCGTCGACCATCCCATAGTGTTCCACGGCCTCGCGTACGTTCTGGACCAGACGTTTGCGCAGCTTTTTAAATTCGGTGGTTTTGGGCGCGCCGTAAAACAGCGGATGAATTTCGTCGGCATCATCAAGCATGGGTGGGGCCCTTTGTTCCAGCGTCAGGTCGGTCTGTTTATAAGACGGTATCGTCGTTCAGGTTTTGTCTTTTGGAGGCACGTTGTCGATGCCCGATCCGCCCCATGGGTTGCAGCGGATAATCCGGCGCACAGTGAGCCAACTGCCCCGCAGCGCGCCATGGGTTTCTAGCGCTTCCATCGCGTATGCGGAACAGGTGGGGTGGAAGCGGCATCCGTGACCCACCCAAGGGGATGCAACCAGCCGATAGGCGCGGACCGGCAGCGACACGACCCATGCCAGCGGGGTCACGGCTTTGGTCCGTGAAGCTTGGCCAAAGCACGGCGCAGATCGGCTTGCATCGCCTCGAAATCATGGTTGGCTGTCTTTTCAGCGCGGCCAATCAGGACATAGTCGTGATCCGGCAAGCCGTGCTGGGGCAGAACTAGCCGCGCAATTTCGCGCAGCCGGCGTTTGGCTCGGTTGCGGGCGACGGCATTGCCGACCTTCTTTGAGCAGGTGAACCCGATGCGCATGCCCTCGGCCTCGCCCGCCTTGCGCTGTCGGGCCTGCAGCAGGAACGCAGGGCAGGGCACCCGCCGTGCATTGGCCGCACGCAGGAAATCCGCCCGCTTTGCGAGCACCTCAAATGACGAAGAACCCGCCGCGGCATGATCCGGGGCGGGTGCTTGTGTCGCAGCCATAAACTGGTCTGTCCGGCTCAGGCGCTGAGGACCTTGCGGCCACGTGCACGGCGCGCGTTCAGGATCTTGCGGCCAGCTTTGGTTGCCATGCGCGCACGGAAACCGTGGCGGCGCTTGCGGACGAGGTTCGACGGTTGAAAAGTGCGTTTCATCGCGGTTGCTCCGGGTTCATTGGCTGACGACGCGTGTCGCCGCCAGGAATATTCGAAGCCCGTCCTATAGGGGGGCATAAAGACATTGTCAAATATCCGTTTTGGAACATCCGACAATTCATTCCGATTTCGAAGCGACGTGCGACGGATAGGCGATGTTACCTGATAATTCGATTGAAATTCCAGAGCATTATCCGGCTGAGGCCAAGGGCGTTCTAGGGTTTTGTTACAGTCCAGACAGTAGACCCGTCAGCGAATGTTTCAGAATTGACCGGATGGGGGCGAATCTATCACGGGCGTGATCGTTTCCTTCAACCCCGCGTGAGGCGGCCGTTGCAGGGGGCGCATGAGCGCCATCTTTGATGCAAGTTACAGCGCAACCACAGGCCCCAACCCGATGAGTGACATGACCCAAACAGACAGTACCCCGCAACAGCCTAAGAGCTGGACCCGCCATTTGCCGCTGATCGCCATTGCGACCGTGGCGATTGTCGGGGCCTTCACCTTACGCGATTACATCAGTTTCGACACGCTCGCCGCCAACCGCGAAAAGCTGCTGGCCTTGCGCGATTCCAACTACATCCTGATGGCGATGGGGTTTGTGGCAATCTACGTGGCCATCGTGGCGTTTTCCCTGCCCGGTGCGGCGGTGGCATCGGTGACCGGCGGCTTTCTGTTCGGGCTTTGGGCGGGCACAGCATATAATGTGCTGGCGGCCACTTTGGGGGCGGTGGCGATCTTTCTGGCGGCGCGCGCTGGTCTGGGTCAAACGCTTTCGGCCAGGATGGACGGGGCCGAAGGCCGATGGAAACGAGTGCGTGACGGGCTGAAAGACAACGAAATCTCGGTCCTGTTCATGCTGCGTCTGGTGCCGGTTGTGCCGTTCTTTGTGGCCAACCTGCTGCCTGCACTGGTCGGGGTGAAGCTGCGTAACTTCGTGTTCACCACGGCCTTGGGCATCGTGCCTGGCGCGTTGGTCTTCACGTCGATTGGCGTGGGTCTGGGTGAGGTGTTTGACCGAGGCGAGCGGCCCGATCTGTCGCTTCTGTGGGCGCCGCATGTGATCGGCCCTATCCTGGGACTGGCGGCCCTGTCGGCCATGCCCATTGTTATCAAAGCCCTGCGCGGCAAGAAGGATATCTGAAATGCAAAACCTGAAATGTGATATCCTGATCATCGGCGCGGGCTCGGGCGGTTTGTCCGTGGCAGCGGGGGCTGCCCAAATGGGCGCGGATGTGATCCTTCTGGAAGGACACAAAATGGGGGGCGACTGCCTGAACTACGGCTGCGTTCCGTCCAAGGCGCTGATTGCCTCCGGTGGTCGGGCGCAGGGTATGCGCGGCGCCTCCGCCTATGGCGTGGCTTCGGTCGAGCCTGACATTGATTACGCCGCGGCCAAGGATCATGTCCATGGCGTCATCGACCAGATCGCCCCGATGGACAGCGTCGAAAGGTTCGAGGGATTCGGCGTCCGCGTGATCCGCGAATATGGCCGGTTCGTTTCCGAGACAGAGGTTGAGGCGGGCGACTATCGCATCACCGCGCGGCGCATCGTTCTGGCCACCGGGTCTTCACCGTTGGTGCCGCCGATTCCCGGTCTGTCGGATGTGCCCTATCTGACCAACGAATCCCTGTGGGAGCTGCGCGAGCGGCCCGAGCATCTGTTGGTCATCGGCGGCGGCCCCATCGGGATGGAGATGGCACAGGCCCATGCGCGGCTCGGCTCCAAAGTCACGGTGATCGAGGGGGCCAAGGCGCTGGGCCGCGATGATCCCGAAGCCGCAGCCATCGTGTTGGATCGCCTGCGCAGCGAAGGTGTCGAGATCGTCGAAGATGCCAAAGTCACCAAGGTCGCCGCCGGCATCACGGTCGAGGTCGAGGATGGCCGCAGCTTCACCGGCTCTCACCTGTTGGTGGCGGTTGGTCGCAAGACCAACACGGAACGCCTGAACCTTGAGGCGGCGGGGATCGAGACCACAAAGGCGGGCATTCAGGTCGACGATCACCTGAAGACCAGCAACCGCCGTGTCTATGCCATCGGTGATGTGGCCGGTGGGATGCAGTTCACCCATCTGGCAGGCTATCACGCCGGCATTATTGTACGCTCCGCCGTGCTGGGATTGCCGGCCAAGGCCAAAACGGATCACATCCCGCGCGCGACCTACACCCAGCCCGAACTGGCGCAGGTCGGGCTGAAAGAGGCGGAAGCCCGTGAAAAGCACGGTGAGTCGATGGAGGTCGCGCGGTTTGACTTTCACCACAATGACCGGCTGATCGCGGAGCGTCAGACCACCGGTTTCATCAAGGCCATGGTGGTCAAGGGCAAGCCGGTCGGTGTCACGATTGTGGGGGCTCAGGCGGGCGAATTGGTCAATCTCTGGTCGTTGGTTATTGCCAACGGGCTGAAAATGTCGGCAGTTTCTGCGATGGTTTCGCCCTATCCGACCGTCGGAGAGATTAACAAACGCGTCGCAGGTGCCTATTTCACGCCAAGACTGTTTGAAAACGAAACCGTGAAAAAGATCGTAAAGCTGGTGCAACGCTGGCTGCCGTAGGTGCTGATGCTGAATTCCCTCTCTGGACGTTTCCTGTTCTTGACCGTCATTTTCGTCATGCTGGCAGAGGTTCTGATTTTTGTGCCCTCTGTGGCGCGGTTCAGAGAGGATTACCTGCTGGCCCGTCTTGAACGGGCGCAGATCGCCTCTTTGGCTTTGCTGGCCGATGACATGCTGTCGGCGGAGCTGGAGGCGGAGCTGCTCGACAATGCTGGCGTCTACAACGTGGTTTTGCGCCGTGACACGATCCGGCAGTTGGTCCTGAGCTCACCGATCCCGGCGGAGATTGACCAATCCTTCGATCTACGCGACGCCACGGCGCTGGATCTGATCCGTGACGCCATGATGCGGCTTTTGTCGAACGAGCCGTCGATTATCCGTGTGATTGGCGCGCCGTCTTTGGACGCGGGCCAACTGATCGAGGTCACGATGGACACCGCCGATCTGCGCGTGGCCATGCTCGACTACGGGATGCGGGTTCTGCTGCTGTCTGCGGTGATTTCGATCATCACGGCAGGGATGCTGTTTCTGGCGGTGCGTCGTCTTATCGTGACGCCGATGAAGGGCGTGATCAGTCATATGATGTTATACGCCGAAGCCCCTGAAGACGCGCGGCGGATCATCACCCCGCGCGCCCGCGTGCATGAGCTGCTGGAGGCGGAAACCGCGCTGCAAGCGATGGAGACGCAACTGACACAGGCGCTGCGCCAGAAAGAGCGGCTCGCCCAGCTTGGTGGCGCTGTCGCCCGCGTCTCTCATGACCTACGCAACATTCTGACATCGGCGCAGCTATTCACCGACCGGATCGAGATGTCCGAGGATCCGACAGTCAAGCGGATGGCGCCCAAGCTGGTGAACTCCATCGCGCGGGCGGTCAGCCTGTGCGAGAACACCCTTGCCTTTGGTCGCGCCGAGGAACCTGCACCCGCGCTGACATTGTTCAACCTCGCCGAATTGGCCAACGAGGTGATGGAGGCCGAGCGTCTGGCCATCGGCGATGCGGACGTCTCCCTGTCCGAAGACATCCCCGCCAGCCTGATGGTGCGCGGCGATCCCGAACAGATTTACCGGTCCTTGTCCAACCTCGTGCGCAATGCGCGTCAGGCCATCGTCGCGACCGGCCAGCCGGGAGAGATTTCAGTCTCCGCCCGCAGTGAAGATGACGCTTGGCTGATCGAGGTTGCGGACACCGGACCGGGTCTGCCGCCCAAAGCCCGCGAACATCTGTTCCAGCCGTTTCAGGGTGGCGTGCGCAAGGGCGGCTCTGGTCTGGGTCTGGCCATCGTTTCCGAACTGATCCGCGGGCATGGTGGAAATTTGACCCTAAAAAATACAGATAATACAGGCACTTGCTTTGAAATCCGGCTGCCGATGGGAAATATGTCATAAAAAATCAAAAAAGGCGCTTGCGCATCCCCGGTGGCAAATGTATTCCCCGCCTCACGGACCGATAGCTCAGCTGGATAGAGTACTTGACTACGAATCAAGGGGTCGGGGGTTCGAATCCTCCTCGGTCCGCCAGAATTCAGAAGGCCGTGTCAGACACCTGACACGGCCTTTTATTTTGGCCGGTTTTGCAGGTTTACGGGCAACCGAATTTGGCGCCGGTCACGGCCATCTGCCTAGGCCCTGCTTTCGGTGTCCCGCATATTCATCAGTCAAGCGCGGGTCTGCAATGTGGCCTCGGAGCTTTCTTGTCTCGGGCGCAGCAGGTGAAAGCCCATGTCCCCCTCCAGTGCCTCGTTGTTCGATATGGGGGCAGACGTACATTCCGCCTGCTGGGACATAAATCGTTAGGAGGCAAAGGTCGGAGTCAAGCGAGCGCGGATGCCGCCACGGGCTTTGGGTGGTCGCCTTAGACTTTGTACCTTTTCCTTGTGGGTGTTCTGGGGAGGTTCATCGTTGGCGTGCTTTGGGACGAAAGGGCTAGTAGGCAGATTTACCTTGGGGTGTTTGGGTTCCTGCTGGTCAGTCTTTTCGGTCAATAGATGGAGAGTTTCAGTTATTACTCGGCATATTTGCGACCGTACGCGCAATAAAATTGTCCTTGTGTGGCAATGCGATGGCTGCGTTGACACATATTCAGGCGCTTTCGACGGCTCCGATCCCTTTATTCCGCGCCCTTTTCGGCATATTAACACCTCCCTGTTCTAAGTGCGCCGCCCGTTGGCGGCATGTGTTTGTGTTCACCTCGTGGGAGGAAATCCGATGCCCAAGGTCGGAGACCAGATTGCTGCGCTCGCCATGAAGTGGGATCGCGAAAAGGCCATTCAGGTCCTTATGATCACATCCCGTGACACGGGACGGTGGGTCATGCCCAAAGGGTGGGAGATGGACGGCAAAAAGCCGTGGCGCGCCGCCGAGATCGAAGCGCTCGAAGAGGCGGGGGCCGTCGGTCATATCGGGTCGGACCTGCTGGGCACGTACACCTATGACAAGATCCTGAAAGATGGCTCGGCTCAGCCCTGTCTGGTGCGCGTCTACCCCTTGCTGGTGGACAAGCTGAAACGCAATTGGAAAGAGCGTAAGGAGCGGAAGCGCCGCTGGTTCTCGCCCGCAGCCGCAGCCAAGCGTGTTGCAGAGCCCGAACTGGCTCAGCTGCTTCGGTCACTAGAGGATGATTCAAACCGCCGCGCCGAAGTGTTCGACTGGTTCAAGGATTGCGCCTGATCGGAGCTGCGCGGACGGGGCTGCCCGCCCGCGCCATCGATTAATCCACTGGCAAGCCTGATGGCACCCGGTCGGGGCGTCCCAATGGGCGCTGCAAGGCGGTTTCGCCCGTCAGCGCATGCAAGAAAGCCTCCAGCGCGTCGATGTCGGCCTCGACCATTTCCACCGGCGCGATATCCAGCGTGGTCGCCTGCCGTTCCTGTTCCGCGTAGTGGGCAACAATTGTGAAGTCATGATCCGCCAGCCAAGGCACGTCCGGCAGGCGCGCCATGCCCGGCGTCCAATTGGCGCGCATGGTCACGGGATCACACATATGCCGGATCATATCGCGCAGGTTGGAATAGGCCCCGTTGTGCCCCCATGGCCCTGACAGGGCCACGTTGCGCAGGCTGGGCGTACGGAACTTATACGCGTCCAGCGGATCGCGGGTGGTTTCCATGCGCCCCATATCGCGGGGCAGGTCGTTGCCATCGAATTTACGGCCGGGCCCGAACTGCGGCACGCCGGCGGCGTAGAAATTCTGATCGGTGAACAGCGGGCCGGAATGACACGCGGCACATCCCGCATCCCCGAAAAACAGCATACGCCCGCGTTCCGCCAACGGGTCGAGCGGTGTGCCGTCGCGCAAATAGGCATCAAAGGGGCTGTCAAAGCTCTGCCATTCCGAGGTTTCAAAAGCCGCAATCGCATTGGCAATATGCGTGATTTCGATGTCATCGGCTTGCGTGACGTCATCGAAGGCGACGCTGAAAGCCGCCACATAGGCGGGCTTGTCGCGGACGCGCTGGGCGACGACCTCCCACCCGGCTGTGAAGCTTTGGGCAAAGGCCGCGGCGATGTCGTTGTCCTCTGCCTGTCCCGCCATTTCGGCAGCGGAGGTCAGCGGGAACAGCGCCTGCGCCGCCACAATGGAACTTAGGCCCATCGGGGTCTGGTCCTTGGCGGGCGTGCGAAACCCGGACGGCTGGGACGGGTCGGTTTGCACCCGACCGTCATGAAACAGCGTATGCCGGTCCTTATGCCCGACGTTCCAAAGCGCGGGCGCATTGCGCGGGATGCGTTCGTGGATCTGGGTGGCGCCGACTGTGCCGGACCGGCGGTTTTCCCCCAGTCCGAAACCGCCTTCTCCGATGCCGAGGCTTAGCCCGTCGGTGCCGTGCAGGCTGTGATGATGGCATGTGGCGCAACTGATGTTGCGATTGCCCGACAGCATCTTGTCGTAGAACAACAGCTGCCCAAGCCGTGCCTGCGCGGGATCGGCGTGGACGTAGTCGGCGGGGGTGATTGTCTCATCACCATTGGCAAAAGCGCCGGTGGCGAGAAGAAAGGGCAGGGCGCGCAAAGCGCGTCTGATGGAAAGAGAAAATAAATGCATCAAGGGCATGGCAGACCTTTGATCTGAAAAAATGAAAATTACTAACTAAAATGTGAACAGATCAGAGGTTTGGCGCAAGCCATAGATTCCGGACCTTGAGGCGAGTTATCCCCGGAAATCGCGCGAACGGCTGATTTCCAGGGATCATTTCCCGTTAACGGAATGGGGCTGCGCCATCAGGTGGGCGCAGCCAGTCGCCCATAGAACCCTGCGTGGAACAGCAAGGGTGCATCGGGCGCACCTTTGGGGCGGGCGCTGACACGATGGACGTGCCCCACCAGAATGGTGTGGTCGCCCGCGTCATGGGCCGCTTCAAGAGAGCATTCAAAACGCGACAGGCAGCCTTCGATCAATGGGGTGCCGTGGGCGTCATAGCTGAGCGTGCAATCGTCAAAGGCGTCGCCGGTTTTGGCAAATCCGTTGCAGATCGCCTCTTGCTCGCTGCCCATCACATGGATGGCAAAGCGTTCGGCGGCGCAAAACAGCGGGTGGCGATACGAATTCTTGGCCGGAGACCACAGGACCAGCGGCGGGTCCAGCGAAACAGAGGCAAAGCTGTTCGCCGTGATGCCCAGCGGGCCGTCGGGCGTGTTGCAGGTGACCACGCAGACGCCGGTGGCGAATCGACCCAGCGCATCGCGAAAGGCGCGCGGGTCGGCATCTGAGGGGTCAAAGATATGCGGCGGATGATCTGTCATGGTCACGGACTTAGGGCACCTCATGCCCGAGGGCGAGGGTGTACAGCTCATACCATGTTTCACGATCCAATTTGACGCGGGCCGCGTCACCGATGCTGGCAATGCGCGACAGGGTGTTTGTGCCCAGAACCGGCAGGATCGTCGCGGGGTGGCGCAGCAGCCAAGCCACCGCCACGGCAGCGGCGTCAGTGTCATATTCCGCGCCAATGGCGGTCAGCTTTTCACGAAGCGCGCCAGAGCTTTGCGCAAACAGGCTGCCCCCGCCCAAGGGCGACCATGCCATCACCGGATGGTCCTGCCGCTGGTGAAACGCCAGATCGCCATTGGTCAGCGGGTCGTTGTGGACCAGCGAAATCTCGATCTGGTTGGTCGCCAGCGGGGTGTCCATCGCGGATTGCAACAGCTCCCAGTCCCAGGGGCGGAAGTTTGACACGCCGACAGCGCGCACCTTGCCGGAATTGACGATCTCGTCCAGCGCCGCGCCGGTTTCCTTGTGATCCATCAGCGGATCGGGGCGGTGGATCAGCAACAGGTCGATGCGGTCGGTGTTCATCAGCTTCAGCGATGTGTCGACCGAGTTGCGGATATGCGCGCGCGTGGTGTCATAATATTTGACGCGTTTGTCGGCATAGCGGCCAACGGGCGCGACGATATCGCATTTTGTCACGATCTCGATGCGGTCGCGCAAGTCAGGCGTCAGCGCATGGCCAAGGATCTCTTCGGCCATGTAATCTCCGTAGATGTCGGCCTGATCCATCGTGGTGATGCCCTGTTCAAGGCAGGCCTCGATCTTGGCGCGGATATGATCGGCAGAGGTGTCCTGATCGTCGCCCAGCCGCCACATGCCATAGACAAGGCGGGACAGGGATAGGTCATCAGTCAGTTGAACGCGGTCAAGGGTCATCAGCGGCGGTCTCCTGCGCCAAGCGGCGTCTTCGGGGTCTCGGAGGGTACCCTGCCGTAGACTTTGGGCAGGGAGCATGTGTTCAGATGGGGCATCACGCGGGTGCCGAAATGCTTGCACTCATCCATATGCGGATAGCCCGACAGGATGAAGGCACGGATGCCCATTTTGCGATATTCTTCGAGTTCGGACAGAACCTGATCGGTCGATCCGACGATGGCCGCACCGCAGCCCGAACGCGCACGGCCCACGCCGGTCCACAGATGCGGTTCGACATAGCCGTATTGATCGGCAAGCTCGCGCGCGCGGGCCTGATGCGACACGCCGAGCGAGCCGGAATCCAGCGCGCGGTTGCGGATCAGCTGGCCCATCTCGTCATCAAGTTTCGACGTGATGTATTCCGCGTATTCGCGGGCTTCGGCCTCTGTGTCGCGCACGATCATGTGCACGCGCAGCCCGTAATCCAGCGTCCGGCCATAGCGTTCGGCCACGGCATTGACCGCTTTCATACGCTCGGCGATCTGGTCCTTGGGTTCGGGCCACATCAGGTAGACGTCGCAATGCTGGCCGCACAGTTCCAGCGCGGCGGGCGAATAGCCCCCGAAGTACAACAGCGGGCCGCCGGTCTGGTAGGGTTTGGCGGGATCGGTGGTCAGCCCCGAGAACTGGTAGACCTCGCCGTGATGGTTGATCTCGTCCCGCGTCCACGCCTGTTTGAGGATCTCGACCACCTCGCGCGACCGCTGATAGCGAAAGCCGCTGTCGGCCTTTTCGCCGGGAAAGTCCGAGGAGATGATGTTCACTGTCAGGCGGCCCTGCAGCATATGATCGAGCGTGGCAATTGTGCGTGCCAGCATGATGGGCTGCATCTCGCCGCAGCGAACCGCCGCCAGCATGTTGATCTTCTCGGTGATAGGCGCGCAGCCCGCCACGAAGGACAGCGTGTCCTGACCGACCTGATAGGAGGAGGGGCACAGAATGTTGCGAAAGCCTTGGGCCTCGGCCTCTTTGACGATACCGGAGCAATGCTCCCAAGAGGACCGCAGCCGGCCCTCGGGCACGCCGAGGAATTCGTAATCGTCGGAACATAGGGCTGCGAACCATGACACCTCGGCGGCGTCCAGATCGGGGGAGGTGATGGGCACGACCGTCATGACATGTCTCCGCTGGTCATCTTTTCTATTGCGTAGCAGGGGATTCTGGGTAGATCAATAATGTATCAATCCTTGGATGTCCGAATGACCGATCGCCACGCCTTGCCCCTGTATCTTCAGATCAGCGAAATGCTGATCCGCGACATCAATGCGGGGCGTTTGCAGGATGGTGAACGGTTGCCGCCAGAGCGTGATTACGCGGATGCGCTGGGCATTTCCGTGGGCACGCTGCGCAAGGCGCTGCAGCAGCTTGTGGAAAAGGGGCTGCTGGAACGTGTGCAGGGGTCGGGGAACTACATCCGCGCCCGCGCGGATGTAGAGGCCGTGTATGCCTTCTTTCGGGTCGAGCTTCTGGAGGGCGGTGGCCTGCCCACTGCGCAGGTGCTGGATCTGGCGCGGCTCGCCAAACCCGCTGACCTGCCCGCTTTCGGCACCGACCCCGAGGCCTATCGCATCCGTCGCCTGCGCTATCTGAACAAGACGCCAGCGGTGCTTGAAGAGATCTGGCTGGACGCGTCCTATGCGCCGCGCCTGTCGCGCGACAACCTTTCCGAGTCCTTATACCTGTATTACCGCGACAGGCTGGGTCTGACGATCCACCGCGCGGAGGACCGCATGACGCTGGAACAGGTTCCCGACTGGGCACCTCCCACCTTTGGATTGACGCCAGGCGCGCCTGCGTTATGCGCCCACCGGATAAGCTATGACCATGCCGGAGGCCGCCCCGAGGTGTCCCGCGGCTGGATCGATACCAATGTTGCAACCTATGTGGCCCGACTGAAATGATAAAAACAAACGACGAAATCCGCTACGGCGTCATTGGCTGTGGCATGATGGGGCAGGAGCATCTGCGCAATATTGCCTTGCTCGATGGGGCGCGCGTCTCTGCGATCTTTGAACCCGATGATATGATGCTGCGCGCCGCACGGCTGTTGGTGCCGGACGCGGCGGTCTGCCCGGATGTTGCGTCCCTGCTGGCGCGCCAAGATGTGGATGCGTTGCTGGTGGCCAGCCCGAACCACCTGCACGTGCCGCAACTGCGCGAAATCGCGGCGACACGCCCCTTGCCCTTGTTGATGGAAAAGCCGCTGTTCACCGATCCGGCAGATGTGGCCGAGGTTAAGGCATTGGGGGAGTCCTATCCCGCGCCGATCTGGGTGGCGATGGAATACCGTTACATGCCGCCGATCGCGAAGTTCCTGCAAGAGGCCCATGCCGCCACGGGCGGGATCAAGATGCTGACCATTCGTGAGCACCGTTTCCCTTTTCTACCGAAAGTCGGAAACTGGAACCGGTTCAACCGCAACACCGGCGGCACGCTGGTCGAGAAATGCTGTCACTTTTTCGATCTGATGCGCAGCGTCCTGCAGGCAGAGCCGGTGCGCGTCATGGCCAGCGCAGGTCAGGCGGTGAACCACCGCGACGAGGTCTATGATGGCGAAGCCTCGGACATCTGGGACAGCGGTTATGTCATCGTAGATTTCGACAACGGCTCAAAGGCCATGCTGGAACTGTGCATGTTCGCCGAAGGGTCGGAATACCAAGAGGAACTTTCCGCTGTTGGCCCTGATGGCAAGATCGAAGCGCTGGTCCCCGGTCCGGGGCGGTTCTGGCCCTCCGATCTGGGCGCGCCGCCGGTGCCGAAGGTTATTGTCAGCCCCCGCGCGCCGCGCGGCCCGCGGGTTTTGGACATCCCCGTAGACCCAAATCTGCTGGAAGCGGGCGACCACAACGGCGCGACATTCTACCAGCACGAGCGGTTTCTGGCATCGGCGAGGGGGAAAGTGGCACCGGAAGTCTCCCTTTTGGACGGGCAAATTGCGGTGCAAATGGGGCTCGCAGCGCAGCAATCCGCGCGCACGGGTCAGGCGGTTTCCCTGATCGATTAACCAGTAAAACAGGCGGTCAAAGCGATTTGACCGCCACATTTATGCCACATTTCGGTGCGGATATTGTGTTTACGTGGGTGAAAACCCCGTCAATTTGATGTCTCAACAATTTTTTCTAGCGAATGTGGCGGAAATGGGCTAAGCCGAGAATAGAGCAAAGTTCGCCGATAAAAAAACCAAGGCGGACACAGAGGTTAGAGCGGTGTTATGATGAACGCGATTGATTTCGTGATCCGTACGAGTGCGGGTACAGTAGAGCGTGGTTCTGTAGGTGGCGATGAGCAGGGTTTTCTTCTGCAAGCGGGCTACGGCAACGACATTTCCCTTAATCTGAGCCAGTCGGACCTGCGTGGATATGACCGCGCAGCAGACGATCTGCTGATTACCCTGGCGGATGGCCGGGTCATCGTGCTCGAGAATTATTTCAGCCCGGCAGGGGCGGGGGCGACCAACAGCCGCCTGTTCCTTAGCGCGAATGGCAACCTCAACGAAGTCAGCTTTGTCGAGGCCGAGGGCGGTGCTCTCTTTGCGCAATACGGGCCGACCGAAAGCTGGGGCAAATGGAGCCCCTCTGAGCAGCTTATCTTTGTCGATGATCCAGAGGTCATGCCCCGCGTCGCAGGTGATTTCACCGGAGACGGCGAAGAGGCCAGCATGGCGGCGGCTTTGCCGCTGCTGGGTCTTGGTGGTGCAGGCGCCGGTGTGGCCGCAGGGGGCGCGGGGGCGCTTCTTGGTCTGCCGCTGCTGATTGGCGGCTCCGGCAACGGTAGCGACGGATCCGATGGTGACGATACTGTCGCGGACACCCCTGTCGTGGACACGCCCACAGACACGACCCCGGACTGGATCGCGCCGACTGTGAACGCCGCAGACACCACCACGGATATTGGCGGGGCGGATGCGGCAGTTGTGACCGTAACCGGCACAGCCAACCCCGGGTCCACAGTCGCCGTGACCGTGGGGGATACCACCCTGACCGGCGAAGCCGACGAGAACAGCGAATGGGAAGTCGTCTTTGACGACGAGAACTTCCCCGAAGACGGCGTTTATGAGGACGTCACCGTGGTTGTTACCGATCCCAACGGGACGGTGACCGAACTGGACGGACCATCCTTTGTGATCGACACGACGCCTCCGGCGATCGACGTGACCGAAGGCACTGTTACCGTGGGCGAGGTCGTCAACGCAGAAGAGCATCAGAACGGTGTCACCGTGAACGGCACGGGCGAGGCGGATGCCACCCTGACCGTGACGGTTGGCGAATACTCCGAGACGACGACCATTGCCGAGGATGGCACTTGGTCCTTCACCTTTGACGAAACCGTATTTGCCGAAGGTGAATACACCACCGATATCACGCTGGAGGCGACCGATGCCTTTGGCAACAGCACGGTTGTCACCGACAGCGTGCAGGTGGACACCGTTAATATGGTCACCCTTGATAACGGGCCGCTGACGGGCGACGATCTGATTTCTGCCGGTGAACATGCCGCCGGTGTGACCCTGTCGGGCACCACGCAGGCAGGCTCGACGGTCGAGGTGACCATCGAAGGTGTGACGCAAACGGCCACCGCAGACGCGGACGGTCTGTGGTCGGTGACCTTTGGCGCGGCGGATCTGCCCGAAGGGGTCTATCAGACAACGGCCATGATCGTGTCCACAGATGCGGCGGGCAACGCCAGCACGCTGAGCCACACGTTTGACGTGGATACCGAAGCGACCGTGACCATCGACACCAGCGGTGTCGCAGCCGACGGTATGGTCAACGCCTCGGAGTTCTCCAGCGAGATCACTCTGGTCGGCACTGGCGAGCCGGGCGCGTCGCTTGTCATCAGCTCTGGCGGCAATACGCTGGGGACAACTGTGGTTGGCGCGGACGGCGCGTGGTCGCTGGCGGTGATGCCGTCGATGCTGGCCATCTCGGGCGACAACGACTCCGAGCTTGGCTACACCAGCACCGTCGATGTGGTGTCGACAGACGGGGCGGGCAACGTCTCGGGAACCTCTGGCGAGATCCGCGTGGACACCAGCACGTCGGTCATCGGCATGTTCGACGACGGCAACCAGATCATCAATGCATCCGAGCGCGCGGATGGCGTCAGCCTGAGCGGCGGCGCCGAGCCGGGTGCTGCGATCACCGTATCGGTGGGCGGCAGCACGCTGACAACGACGGCAGGCGCTGATGGTGCATGGTCGGTGGACATTCCCACGGCGCTGATCCCCGAGGGGGAAACAACGCTGGGCGCGGATGTGGTTTCGACCGATCTGGCAGGCAACGTGGCAACTGCATCCATGTCGATTGCGGTCGATACAATCACCGGCCTGACCATGGACACCGCGTCGGTGGGCACCGATGGCACCGTCAACGCGAATGAGCGCAGCGACGGCGTGACCGTGACCGGCACCACCGAGGCAGGTTCGACCGTGGTTCTGACCGTGGCTGGCACAGACTATCCCGCGACTGTCACCGGTACCGAATGGTCCGTGACACTGCCCACAAGCATCATCCCCGAGGGCGAGACCTCGCTGCCGGTTGTGGCCACCACGACCGATGCGGCGGGTAACTCTGCCTCCGAGCCGGGCACCATTGCCATCGACACAGTCACCGATGTGGCCATCCTGACGAACAATGCAGGGCCGGATAACATCGTCAACGAGGTTGAACACGACAGCGGCGTCGTCCTGAACGGCACCGCTGAACCGGGTGCTGTGGTGAATGTCACTCTGGGCACGGTCACGAACCCCGCCACTGTTGCAGCAAACGGAAGCTGGACGGTGACCTTTGCCTCTGCTGATGTTCCGACGGGCGAGCAGTCGGTGACAATCACCGCGCACGCAATCGACGCCGCAGGAAACGAGGAAACCGCATCCAGCACGATCGCGGTGGACACGTTGGTGCGTGACTTTGCCATCACATCCACCCCCGGTGGCGACGATGGGGTCATCAACGCGGACGAGGCCACCAGCGGGTTGACCGTGACCGGTACCACCGAACCCGGCGGTGCGGTGATGCTGACCCTGAATGGTCATTCGGTTCCCGCAGCGGTGGCCGCAGACGGGTCGTGGACCGCGCAGTTTTCCGCCAGCCAACTGCCTTCGGGTGAGACAACGACAGTGCTGACGGCAGTGTCGACCGATCTGGCAGGCAACGTCGAAAGCATCGACCAGAACGTTATCATCGACACGGACGCAGGCACGCTGACGATCTCGCCGACGCCGGTCGAGGACGATGATGTGGTGAACTTTGTCGAGGCATCGGATGGTGTGATCCTGACAGGCACATCGGATCCCGGTCAGTGGGTGGACGTCACCATGCACGGTGTGACGCATACGGTTCTGACCGATGCCACCGGTACTTGGGTCGCTCCTTTCGCCGCGTCCGAGATCACGCCCGGCACCTACGAGGCGCAGATCACCGCGACTATCACGGACAGCGCGGGCAACACGCTGACGCGCACCGACAGCGTTCAGATCGACACCGAAGTGCTGAACTTTGCCACCTCCACCGATAAGGTTGAAGGCGACAACGTGATCAACGCGGATGAGGCATCCAACGGGTTCACGCTCACAGGCACATCCGAGCCGGGCGGCACCGTGACTGTCACATTTGGGAACGCCTCCCAGACCGTCAACATCGGTGCCAACGGCGCGTGGTCGGTGAATTTCCCGGCCTCTGCAATCGCCGATGGCGAATACGCAACCTCTGCGACGGTGGACACCGTTGACGCGGCGGGCAACGTGGCCAGCACAACTGTGGACTTCGCCGTAGACACCCACGTCAACGAACTGGAGATGGACGCCAACCCCGCAACAGACGGTGTGATCAACGCCGCCGAGGCTGCGGCAGGCATCACCCTGACCGGCGATGTCGAGCCTGGATCGATCGTCGAGGTGACCCTGAACAACGTGGTCCATACGGCGGTTGTCGATGAGTTTGGCGGCTGGAGCGTGGACATCCCGTCGTCCAGCATCCCGACAGGTACGATCAACGACTATCCGATCTACATCTCGGCCACTGATGCCGCAGGCAACACCGATACAATCACGCGGTCCGTCGACATCGACACCGATGCCCCGGACACCCTGAGCTGGACCGGCTATGGCCGGACGGGCGGTGGTATCGCGCAGGTCTGGACCGAAGCCACTGAGGACACATTGTTCTTGGGCGAGGTCGAGAATGCCGGCGGCACACCGGTGATTTCCGAAGTCGGCCATAACAACGTCACCGCAGGCGACAATGCTTACCTGTTCCTTGATGCGCCGGTTCCCGATGGCACGCACCTTGTGCTGGCGTCGACCGACACGGCGGGCAACACCTCGGGCGCGTATCTGGTGACGGATGATCCTGCGACCAGCGATGTGCAGATGTCGAATGACATCGCCTCGGCGCTGCGGGTCTATAACATCGACACCATCGACCTGCATTTCGCAGAGGATGCCAACCTGACGCTGACCGAACAGCAGATCGCGGAACTGTCCTCGACCTCTGACACGGTGGCGATCCGCGGTGGCTCTGACGACAGCGTCACATTGCAGGGCGGCGTGGCGACAGGCACCCATTCCGAAGACGGCGTGAATTACAACGTCTTCACCGTGGGCGACACGACCGTGTTGATCGAAGACGACATCACCAACGTCTCGACAGTGATCTAAGACCAAAGACAATCGGAGGCCCGGACAAACCGGGCCCCGATTCCCGTAATTAACGATTTTTCGGGCCAACAACGGGGCACGACTATGAGCTTGAGCAGGCGAAGCCTGGGCATGACCGCCGCAGTGGCGCTCTTGTCCGGATGTATGACCGATTTGGGAGAGCAGGTTTCCCGGTTTCGGGGAAGCGATTCCTCGGCTCCGACAGGGGTGGCGGCAACGCAGACTTCTGTGGTGGCGCCCACCGACGCGTCGGAGATCATTCAGGCGCTTCAAACGCGCCCCACCGTGATCATATCCGGCACGCCTTATGCACAGGTCGCCAATGCGGTGATCGCCTCGGACGCGCGGGTTGCACAGGCCGAGTTGCGGGTCGCGCAATTGCGGGCGGAGGCTGCGCAGAAAAACTGGATGCCGCGCATTGGCCCCAACATCTCTTTGACATCACTCGGGGATTTCGTCGCCCAGCTGGTGATCGAGCAGGTGATTTTCGACAACGGACGCAAGGTTGCGGAACGCGATCTGGCCAAGGCAAATGTCGAACGCGCGGCGGTCGGGCTGGTCGATGACGGCAACACGCGCGTCTATGATGCGCTGTCGCTTTATGTCACCGCCGAAGAAAACCGTGACCTGTCGCGTCACCTCAACGCGGCTTACGAAGATATGGCCGATTTCGAATGGGTCATGCAGCAGCGCGTGCAGGGTGGGGTGTCGGATATGTCCGACCTCAATATCCTGCAGCAAAAGCTGGCGTCGATCCGGGCTCGGTCGGGCGAGGCACAAGAAGCCACAGCCACGGCCATTGCAGAGCTGAACGCGATGGCGGTTCGCCCGCTGTCCGAGCTTCGCGGCTTGGGCGAGATGCGCGATGCGGATGCCGGCGAGGCGCTGGGCGTCTTGCGCGCACGGGCAGAGCGCGAGCAGGCCTTGGCCGAGGCGCGGATCGCCCGTGCCAGCCACCTGCCCGGTCTGGCCGCCACCGGCAGCTTGGACCGCAGTGGACGGCTTGGCGGTGGCCTTGAGGTCACGACCGACAGCCTGTTCGGGCTTGGCACCATGGCGGAATTCGAGGCCATCGAAGCCACCAAGGAAACCGCCGACCGCCGTGTCGTGCAAGCCCGCGAAGTGGCCGCGCGCCAGATCGCCAGCCAGCAATCGCGCCTGACGGCCTATCGCCGCCAAGCCGCCGAGGCTGCTGGCCTGACCACGGCTGCCAAGCAGAACCTTGATCTGTTCCAGCGCCAGTTCGAGGGCGGTCAACGGCAGGTCATGGATGTGGTCGGCACCTACGAGACCTATGCCGCGGCGATGGAAACCGAAATACAACTGAAATACAAAGCCGCCCGTGCCGAGCTGGAGCTTGCCCGTCTGCGTGGTGCATTGGCTGAAGGAGCCTCGATTTGAGCCAGGTTCTGCATATGGCTGCGGCGGTCCGAAAGGCCGTCCCCAAGGCCAAGCCCAAGACATCGCGGTTTACCAAAAAGGCCGCGTCGCGTGCAGACCTGATCCGCGTGCTTGCCGGGCGTCTGGGGGTCGAGGCGAAAGCCACCGATATCCTTGAAGCGCTCAGCCAGCATGCGGGCTGTGACGACAGTTTCGATGCCTACGCCCTGCGCATGGGCATGGAGGCGGCAGGCCTGCTCGCGCTGGAGGATGAACCCGATACGCTGGTGCCGGGCTTGTGGCCTGCCATCGCCGTGATGACCAACGGGCAGGCGGTTCTGGTGCTGTCGCAGGATGCCGGTGGCCTGACGATTTACGACGACACCACAGTGTCGCGCCAGTCCGAGGTCGGCGTCGCAGAATTCGGGCGCTATTTCAGCGGACAGTTGATCCGCGCCGAAGCCCCGCTTGAAATGCTGGCGGAAAACCACGCGCAGGTTGAACGCGAAAGCCATTGGTTCTGGGGCCAGTTCGGTCGCTTCAAAAAGCAGTTTGGCGAAGTGGCGCTTGGCTCTTTTGTGGCCAACCTGCTGGCGGTGTCCGTCGCGTTGTTTTCGCTGCAGGTCTATGACCGCGTGATCCCCCACCAATCCGAGGCGACCTTGTGGGTTTTGGCAGCAGGGGCCGGTCTGGCCTTGCTGCTGGAGGCCTTTCTGAAAGTCGCACGCTCGCAGTTGCTGGACGGGGCAGGGCGGCAGATCGAATTGGGTGTGCAGAACCTGTTGATGCAGCGCATTTTGGGCATGCGCTCTGATCTTCCGGGGCGGTCGCCGGCGCAGCTGTTTTCCGCGATGCGGGAATTCAGCTCTGTGCGAGAGTTCTTTACCGCCTCGACCGCCGGTGCATTGGCCGATTTGCCCTTTATCTTTGTTTTCTTGCTGATGGTCTGGTCGATCGCCGGTTCGGTGGTCTGGGTGCTGATCATCGGCGGCGTCCTGATGGTCGTTCCCGGCCTGATCCTGCAGAAACGCATGATCCGTCTAACGCAGGAAATGCAGGGTGCCTCGACCAAGATGTCGCGCTTGCTGCAAGAGGCAGTCGTCGAGCTGGACACGATCAAGACCCAGCGCGCCGAAGACCGTTTCACCCGCCTTTGGGAAGAGCTGACGGCGGTGCAGGCGTTGAAATCCTCTGACCAACGCAAGCTGGCGGCCACGCTGGGTTTCTGGAGCCAAGGCATCCAGCAGGCCACCTATGTGGCGGCGGTCATCACCGGCACCTATCTGGTGTTTGCGGGCGAATTCACCGTGGGATCGATCATCGCGGTGGGGATCTTGTGTTCGCGCACGCTCGCGCCGCTGACGCAACTGTCGGGCATCATGGCCCGCTGGGGCAATGTGAAATCCGCGCTCGACGGGCTGGATGCGATTGCCCATGTGGAACAGGACCGGTCCGAGACACGCACTTACCTGCGCCGCGAACGGCTGGAGGGCAAGTTCGAGCTGGACAACGTCACCTACCGTTATGATCCCGAAGGGGCGGCTGTGCTGGACCTGAAGGGGCTGCAGATCCTGCCCGGTCAGGTGCTGGCGGTGCTGGGGTCGAACGGGTCGGGGAAATCGACCTTCCTCAAGATGCTGACGGGGCTTTATGCGCCGGGCACGGGCAAGGTGTTGATCGACGGGACCGAAATGGCCCAGATCGACCCCAAGGACCTGCGCCGTGGCATCGGCTATCTGGGGCAGGACGTGCGCCTGTTCCAAGGCACTTTGCGCGATAACCTGAACCTGTCGCTGCTGGAACGCAACGACGAGCGCCTGATGGAAGCCTTGGAGTTTGCGGGACTTGCACCTTATGTCCGCGCGCACCCCAAGGGGCTGGATCTGGATATTCACGACGGCGGCGAAGGTCTGTCCGTCGGGCAGCGCCAGTCCATCGGCTGGGCGCGCCTGTGGCTGCAAGACCCGCAAATCTGTTTGCTGGACGAGCCGACAGCCGCGCTGGATCAAACGTTGGAGAAGGCGCTGATCGAGCGGCTGGAGGCATGGCTGGTTGGGCGTACCGCCGTGATCGCCACGCACCGTGTGCCGATTCTGCAGCTAGCGACCCGCACGCTGATCCTCGCCCATGGGCGGATGGCTGTGGATGGGCCGCGTGATCAGGTGCTCGCGCATCTGCGTAAGGGGGCTGCATAATGGCTACGTCAACCACCAACCTGCAACAGCAATTGTCCAGCCGCATGCGCGGCCCGTCGATGACAATCTGGCTGTGTGCCGTGACTGTCTGGGCGTTTATCATCTGGGCGTCGATGGCGTGGCTGGATGAAATCGTGCGGGGCGATGGCGAGATTATCTCTTCCTCGCGTCCGCAGATCATTCAGAACCTCGAAGGCGGTATCCTGTCGGAAATGCTGGTCAAGGAAGGGGATGAGGTGCTGCGCGGCGACGTATTGGCCAAGCTGCACGGCACGCAGTTCCGCTCTTCCGTTGACGATCTGAATGAACAGATCACCACCTTGGAGATCCGGCGTCTGCGTCTGGAGGCAGAGCTGGCCGGTGCATCCGTCGTGGAGGTGCCGACCGATCTGGCGCTGCGCCTGCCGGATATGGTGGCGTCAGAGCAGGCGTTACTGGCCGCGCGTCAGTCGGACTACTACGCACGACGCGCCGGGGCGCAAAAGGTTCTCGATCAGGCCGCAGAAGAGTTGAAGCTGCTTGAGAACCTTCTAAAGAAAAAGGTCGTCGCGTTGATCGAAGTCACCCGCGCCCGCAAGGGGCATGCGGATGCCTACAAAAAGTATGAGGAAATCATCACCCAGACCGAGCTTGCCCGCGCGGAAGAGTATTCCGAGGTGCTCAAGGAACTGGCGACGCTGAAACAGAACCTCAAGGCGTCGGTGGACCAGTTGAACCGCACGGTGCTGACGTCGCCCATGCATGGGGTTGTGAATAAATTGTCCGTGACCACCATTGGCGGCGTTGTGCGCCCCGGTGAAGAGATCATGCAGATCATCCCGTTGGACGAGGAACTGTTCGTCGAGGCCAAGGTGCGCCCCGAAGACATCGCAAACATTCGGCGCGGGCAGGAGGCGACGATTAAGCTGTCCGCCTATGACTACACTGTTTACGGCACGCTCAAAGGGCGCGTGGATGTAATTTCCGCCGATACGTTCAAGGACGAGAACCGCCCCGAGATGCCACCCCATTACAAGGTGACGGTGCGGGTGGATCTGGCATCGTTGACCGATCGCCAAGTGCAGATGGATATCCGTCCGGGCATGCAGGCGCAGGCCGAACTGCATACGGGCGAAAAGACGGTCCTGCAGTATCTGTTGAAGCCGCTGTACAAATCCCGCGACGCGTTCCGCGAGCCTTGACGGATTGATGATGTGCGCCTGCGGCGCACAGGTCTTAGAGGCATCTGCCAGTGCAGATGCCGGCGCCTCCGGCGGAGGTATTTTGACCAAGAAAAAGCGGGCCGGAGGGGTCTAGGCGTCTGTGTCGAGCCAGATGGTCACGGGGCCATCATTGACGAGGTGGACTTGCATGTCTGCACCAAAGCGCCCCGTTTGTACCGCAATACCCTTGTCCGCAAGCTTTGCTGCGAAGGCCTGATATAGTCTTTGACCCTCGTCCGGTGGGGCGGCGGCGGAAAAGCCCGGGCGGTTGCCGCTGCGGGTGTCGGCGGCGAGCGTGAATTGGCTGACCACCAAGGCCGCGCCGCCTGTGTCGAGGAGGCTGCGGTTCATCCGGCCGATGTCATCCTTGAAGATCCGCAGTTTGCTGATCTTGTCGGTGAGTTTGATGGCATGGGCGTCGGTGTCACCTTGCATCGCGCACAGCAGGATCAGTAGGCCTGCGTCGATCTGGCCCACGGTTTCGCCTTCGATATCAACACGGGCCGCGCTGACCCGTTGGATCAATGCCCTCATAGTTCGTGGGACCAAGGGGGATTGGCGCCCGCGCGGCTGACGGTGATGGCCGCGGTTTTTGCGCCCAGTTGCGCAGCGGGGACCAGATCGTCAAGCCAGACGGCTGCGAGTTTGTCGCGCGACAGCAGGCCCGCCTGATCGAGGCCCGCCAGAAACCCTGCGTTAAAGGTGTCACCTGCGCCCACGGTGTCGACCACATCGACCTTTTGCGCGGGAACGGTTTTGGTGCCCTCGCGGGTGACGATATCGACGCCTTCCGCGCCGCGGGTGATCAGGACGATGGCGGTGCCGCCCTTGAGTAGGTCAGCGGCGGTGGTGCCGAGCCAGTCCATGTCTTCGTCCGAGATTTTGACGATGTCGGCGCGGGCGAGCATTTTTTCGAGACGGGCGCGGTAGCGGGCCTCGTCGGTGATGAACCCGGGACGGATGTTCGGGTCGATCATGACAACCCGGTTGCCCGCCTGCGCGCACAGGGCGGCGTAGGTGTCGGCCGCGGGTTCACCCACAAGCGAGATGCCCCCGAAGAACAGGGTCGAGACATCGTCCTCAAGGGTGGGCAGGTCCGATGTGGACAGCATGCGACCGGCGGTGTTTTCGTCGTAGAAGGCATATTTGGCGTGGCCATCCACAAGGGTGACAAAGGCCAGCGTCGTGGGGCGGTCTGAACGTGCGCACAGGCTGTGATCGACGTGAGAGGCAGTGAGCGTGTCGGTCAGGATCTCGCCAAACAGATCGTTCGAGACGCCGCCGAAATAGCCCGAGCGCGCCCCGAGCCGTCCCAGTGCGATGGCGGTGTTCATCACGGCACCGCCTGCGTAGGGGGCAAAGGCCGCCTCGGAGGCGGGGGTCGTGCGGGGCAGCATGTCGATCAGGGCTTCGCCACAGCAGAGGATCATTTCGTCACCGTCCTGTTTTGGAATGTTTGCGCTATCTAGCAAGGTTTGCCGTCTGCGAGAACCGAAATTTTGCGCGCGTTAAGAAAACCTAGCCGCCTTGCGCGTAGATGTAGCCAATGCCCGCGGCCACGATGGCGCCCAGAATGACGGCGAAGGCGATTTTCCAAGCGGACCATGGCCGTTCCCCCTGCACCCGTCCGGTGCGGCCATTGACCACGAAGCGGTAACTTTTGCCGCGGTATTTATAGGCGGCCATCCAGACCGGCAGGAGGACGTGTTTGAAGGTTACATCCGAGACCTGTGTGTCGATGCGGTTGATCCTTTGGCGGTCGCCGCCGATGTCGAATTTCACGTCCCGTTCGATCTGGCGGTCCATCTTTTGCCGCGCTTCAACAAAGCCTGCATCCAGATCGACCTGATAGCCTTCGGCGCGGAAGCCGGCGAGAAATTCGGGCCGGTAGGGTTCCATGGCAGACAGGTCCCACGGCTCTAACGCGTCGGTGAACTTTTTCGGTAGCGCCTTGGAGGCCAGCACCAGAACATCGTCAAAGAAGCGCGTCACACGGCCCGAGGCGGGGCGCCAGCGGACTTTCTGCACGCGGACCGTTTGGCGTTTGCCATCGCGGGTCACGGTTTTTGTGTCGTAGTAAACGGTCCCGCGTTGGCCGGAGTAGCTCGATTGCGTATCGGCATCGAAGGTCCAATAGGGCACGTAGATGCCCTGCAGTTTGCGCCCTTTGCGCGCGTATTCCTGCAAGCCATTTGGCGCGAACCACAGCTTTCCCAGCCAAGTGTTCATCGCCTCACGCGCGGCGTTTTCATCCAGACCAAAGGGCAGCAGGCCGCGCGGTTTGATATGCCGGTGCGTGCCCGTGTCGGTGACAACAGGTGTGGCGCAGAAGGGGCATTCCGTGGCGTGCAGGTCCGGATCGAATTCCACCTGAGCCGCGCAATTCGGGCAAGAGGTGACGCGGGTTTCCTCCATCTCCTGCAGGGGCAGGAGGTTGCGGATGGCGTCGTTGAAATCCAACTCCTTGATGCCGCCTTCCCATGGGCCGGTCTGGGCCACGACCTCTTGGGTGGAGCCGCAGAAATCGCAAATCAGCTGGTTCTGATCAGGGTCAAAGCGGTAGTCCGCGCCGCATTGCTCACATGGGAAGCGGTGTTCCTCTGTCGGGGCGGGGGCATCGGGCAGGGGCGGCGGAAGGTCGGACATGGTCACCGGCAGACTGTTGGCACATTCGCCGCCATCCTACGCGCTGCCCCCGCGAGAGAAAGGGGTATTCGGGAAAAATCCCCGTGCAAATGCGGGTTGTGGCGGGCAGGGCATGGGATAGTCTTGGCGCAGCAGGCAAGGAGTGACGGCATGCGCAGGACCGGTTTGATCGCGCTGTTGCTGCCCATCGCGGCGCAGGCGCAGGAGGCGATCTATGAATTCAGCTGGGACGGGGCGGGTGGCTATAGCCTGCAGGGTGCTGTCGCCGTGGACCGTCTGCGTGATGAGACGGCCTTGATCACACAGGATGACGTCAGCTGTTTCTACATCAAGGGACGCCTTGGCGACCGCGAGATCGGGGAATGGGGCCTTGGGCTTTTGAACGAGGAGACATGGTGGCGCATGCTGCTGGATCCACAAGTGCCGGCCTTTCTGGTCGAGGGGATGGGCGCGCAGATGCCGCAGGCGTGGAACATGGACGGGTTCGGCACAAGCTGCGGGGCGGGCGGCTTTGGCTTTAACATTGGGTCTGCGGCGCAGGATTTGTGCATCGACGGGCAACTGATTGTGGACAGCCAGATCGACCCGTTCCGCCCGTTTCCTGTGACGCCCGTGCAGACACATGCCTTTCCGGCCTATGCCTGCCGCGGCGTCGATTTGCTCAGCCAGTTGGATCTGGAGTGAACGGGGCGCGGCACGCCCCGCTCGTATGGATCACATCGGCGGCGGGGGCGGCGGCATCACGGTGAACAACTGCGCCAGTTCGGCCACATCACCGGCTTTTTTCCAGCCGTCCTGACCCGGTGTCCAGACATGGGTGTCCCGCCCGAATTCGCCACTGGCGGCCATCTTGCCCAGATCCGCCTTGGAGAACGGGCCGCTGGTCTGGCCGTTTTTGGCCAGATGCCAGACGTGTTCCACGGGCGGCGGGGGCGGTGCGACAGGGGCCGCCTGCGCCGCAGGCTGCGGTTGTGCGCCCCAAGGGCCGGGCTGCGCCATTTGCTGGGCCATGTTCATGCCCATGCCAGCGCCAAACCCCATACCCATGGATTGATCCATGGCACCGCCTTTGCCCATGGCCTCGGCCGCGCGCCATTTCATATGGTCGTCGAGATTGCCCGCCAGCCCACGCGAGGTCCGCGCATCCAGCGCCTTTTCAACCTCGGGCGGCAGGGAGATGTTCTCGATATACAGCTCGGGCAGCGACAGGCCATAAGCGGCGATTGTCGGATCGATGGCCTTGGCAATCAGGGCGCCGACTTCGGCGGTGTTGGCGGCCATGTCCAGAACGGGAATGCCCGATTTCGCAATGGCGCGGCTGAATTCCTGCACGATGATGTTGCGGATCTGAAAGGTCACCTCGTCGGTGGTGAATTCGCCATCGGTGCCCACGATTTCGGTCATGAATAGTGCAGGATCGGCAACCTTGATCGTATAGGTGCCAAAGGCGCGGATACGGGTCGGCCCGAATTCCGGATCACGCAGCATGATGGGGTTTTTGGTGCCCCATTTCAGGTTGGTGAAGCGGTTGGTGTTGACGAAGTAGATCTCGGATTTGAACGGGCTTTGGAAGCCGTGGTCCCAATGCTGCAACGACGTCATGATCGGCATGTTGTTGGTTTCCAACATGTACAGGCCGGGGGTGAAGACATCGGCCATCTGGCCTTCGTGTACGAACACGGCGGCCTGACCTTCGCGGACCGTCAGCTTTGCGCCGTATTTGATTTCGTGGCCTTCGCGTTCGAACCGCCAGACAAGTGTGTCACGGGTGTCATCGGTCCAATGGATGACGTCGATGAATTGGCCTTTGAGAAAATCGAAAATTGGCATGGGGGTCTCCTATGGCTCAACTGGGCGCGTCGTTGCCGGTCAGAACGCTCGCGCGGCGTCGCGCGATGGGCAAGGCTTCCTCGGCCAGCATGCCCGGTTGCAGGGCGGGATCATACAGCATCTGCAACAGCAGCTCGTCATGACGTGTCAGCAGGGCAAATTCGTCATCGTCATTGAATATGGTGGGCCGCGCCGAAGGGCTGTCGTTGGTCAGACCAAAGCCTTGGGCCATTTCCTCGTGCACGCAGGACAGGCGCATCAGTTCGGGGTGTTCGGACCGGATGACAGCAATGGCATTTCCGTAAGCGTAGCCGCCGTTTTCTTCGGCGAAGGCCATGACAAGGCAATGAATGCCGCGCGGGATGGTCTGGAAAATGCGCAACGCGGTGGGGTTCACGTCGGGCACGATTTCGCGGATGCGGTCGGCGATCAGCGCGTGATCGTCTTGCGCGGCAAAAATGACGTGAAAGTTTGGGTTCTTGTCGGATAGGCTGACGGGGTGGCCTGTGATCTGTCCCAAACGTCGCGTGAAGGAGGCCACCTCTGCCCGATCCCAAGCGCGCTGGTCGGTGGGCACGTTCGGCGTGAATTCGGTGGTCACGCGCACGGGCTGGAGCCACTTTTTGATGGCGGACCCCGCGTTGGCGCCAGAGGGGCGCAGCCCCTGACCACGAACGTATTCTTCTTCCAACGCGATGGCGGCAAAGTTGCGCACCAGCATGGTGTCGGTGAAGGGCGTGTCCGGCCCGCCGCCATCGGTGCGCAGCAAACCCTGCGCCAGCAGGTTGGACTGGATGCGGGCGTAATAGGCCGCCATGGCGCGGCTCGATTCCGTCGCGGTGACCGTTGTCTTTGCCGGTGGTTTTACCGGCGCAGGGGCGGGGGCTGCGACAGGGCGTTCCTGAGGGGTGACGCCGGTTTCACGCGGCGCAAGCGTCGAGGTCTCGCAGGCGGTCAGCACTGCGAGACCCAGAACCGCCAATGCGCAAGGCAGACGGCGTAATGTCATGATCAGGACGGCACCGCAGTTGCGGCCACGTCACCGGTGCCGGTTTTCTTGGCCTTGGCGGCGGCAAGCGTATCGCGCAGCTCGTGCTCCATCTTGATGAGCTCTTCCTCGGCCTTGGCGCGGCGCGCCTTGCCTTCGTCCGCGATGCGCAAGCTGTCCTCGATGGTGCCGATCAGATCGGCGTTCGCCTGTTTCACCGCTTCGATGTCGAAGACACCGCGTTCCATTTCCTCGCGGATCATGGCGTTGCTTTCGCGCAGGTTCGCCGCGTTCGAGGTCAGCAGTTCGTTGGTCAGATCATTGGCATCGCGCACCGCAGCCGCCGCCTGTTTGGACCGCTGGATGGTCACCGCCTGCGCCAGCTGGGTTTCCCACAGCGGCACGGTGTTCACGAGGGTCGAGTTGATCTTGGTCACCAGCGACTTGTCGTTTTCCTGCACCAGACGGATCGAGGGCAGCGATTGCATGGTCACCTGACGGGTCAGCTTCAGATCGTGCACACGCCGTTCCAGATCGTCGCGCGCGCCGCGCAGGTCGCGCAGCTCCTGCGCTTTCATGACCTGTTCGCCCTCGGGCGCGGCCTGCACTTCCGCCTCTTTGGCAGGGATCACACTGGTGTCCAGCTCTTCAAGCTTTTCCTCACCGGCGGCGATGTACAGCGCCAGCTCGTCATAGAACTGCAGCGTCTTTTCATACAGCAGATCCAAGGACTTGATGTCCTTGAGCAGCGTGTGCTCGTGCCGCAGGAGATCCTCTGTCACCTTGTCGATCTGCGCCTGAACAGTCTCAAACCGTGCGGTGAACTTCGCGAAAGGCGCTGCGCGACCGATCAGCTTTTCCCACCAGGACCGTTCACGGCGCACGTCAAGCTCGGAGACCGAAAAGCCACGGATCGTGGTTACGATGCCGCGCAGGCTGTCACCGGCGGGGCCCACGTCCTTGTTGCGCACATCGGTCAGCATCGCCTGCGAGATGGTCTGCAGTTCCGCCTGCGCGGCCGAGCCAAAGGAGACGATCGAATTGGTGTCACCCATGTCGATTTCGTCCATCCGCGCGCGGATTTCCTCGGAGGTTTCGCTGGGCGCTTCTTTCAGCGGAACGATGGCATTCGCTTCTTTGGGCTCCGGCAGAACCGTTGCGTTCACTTCATCGACCATCTGAAGCGTTTTTTCCGCTTCTTGACGCACGTTTTCTGACATGGATGGGATCCCCCGTTTTCCTAGTTCAATTCATCCCGCGATTGAGATGCACACCCTCGCGCTGCAAACGATCCCGCAGCACGTCAATTTCGATATTCAGATCAGCACTGTCATCAAGCAACAGTTTGCGCTGCTTTTGTTCAAAGCTTTGTTCCAGATCGGTCAGCAACATCAAGAAGTCGCTTTTCGCGCCACGATCCTGACTGCGTGAATAAATATCGGCGAATTTGATCGCCGCATCACGCGCGCCCATCAGGTAGACGCCCAGAAATTTTCGCGCAGCCGTCAGATCACGCGGGTCTTCTTCGACCGTGCGGATCATTTCGCGCACTTTGTCGGCAAAGCGGTCCACACGGGTTTCGACCGTTCGGTCATCCGCCCGTTTGACGGCATCCGCCATCGCGGACAGGTGGCTTTCGGCTTCGTCGACAACGCGCGCCACGCGGTCTTGTTGAAAGGTGTCGATCCCTTCCATGCCCTTGCTTTTCATAGGGTCTATGCCGAAGGCGCCGATATGCAGGCCAGCCGCCACGATGCCATAGATCAGGGGGGCGGCCGCGCCGCCGTTCGATGTCCAAACCGCAAGCGCAGCCCCCAGACCACATAGGACAGCGGCAAACAGTTTGCGGGGCAGGGCAGGGCGGCGCGCGATTTTGCGTTCGTGATAGGCCGCTTCGGCATTCAACCCGTCGCGCAGCAACCACGCGCCAAGGATCAGGGACCCCGCGCCCAGCAGGCCCGTGGCCATATCGATGGCGCCTTCGTTGATCGAGGTAAAGGCCAGCACCAAGCCGGGTACAAACATCAGGTTCGACCGCGCACCGGCGGCAGCAACCTTGGCCCCTTTATAGGCGGGACGCTGCGGCGTATCGTCGACGTCTTGCGGCTGGCTGTCGGGGCTGAATTTCCCGCCGAATCGTTTGGCCATGCTTAAAGCCCCCCGAGCCAGCCGGTTGTGACTCCGAACAAGAGCACCAAAAGCAGCGTGAAGCTGATTTTCTGCAAGGCTTTTCCGGACATAGGTCCCCCGGCGTTTGTTTACGAAGGGAACTTAGGCGCTAAATGCTGCGCTTGCTAGGGGGAACTGCGCACCTTGCTCATCACCGTGTCCACGTGATGAAGCGCGCATCAGGCGGCGTTTTGATCAGGCATGCGATGCAGCAACAGATCTGCCTCTGCTTCGAACTGGTCCTTGTCGCCGCGCACCCGCGTGCGGCAGGCGCTGGCCTCGAAGCTGTCGGTCATGACTTCGAGCTTGGCGATGTAGCGTTTGCGCGCGAAGGCAGGGCTCGTCCCATCAACTTCGCCGCAAATCCTGTTCGATTCCTCATCCAAAAGCCGGATGAACTTCTCGACAGGTCGGTTCAGGCGTTTCAGGGAATACGGATCGCGAGAAAACCGGCGCATCAGTTGCATCACCAAGCGGCGGGCGGCTTCTGTGCGGCGTGTCAGCTCGGCATCTTCAAGGATGGCCACGCGATCCGCAATCCGGGTCAGGGCGTGATCCGCGCGCTCAATGATTAGCTCTGCCTCGTGTTTGGGATCAACGGTTTCGGGCTGGGCACCGGGCTTATCCCGCAGCGGGTCAGCCCCGAAGGCCAGAACGGCCAAAGCAGTGGCGCAGCCGCCAAAGACGAAAGGCAGGATCAGACTGTCCACATTTTGACCGGCCAGCAGCATGACACATAGGCCGATCAGGCCCGATCCAATCAATTTGAAGGGCAAGCGCGGCGCCTTGGCATGAGGCGTTGCATCAAACAGCACGTGTTTGCGATGGCCTAGGGAAATCAAGCGTAAAGCCAACAAGAACAAAGCGATCAGCGCTGTCGCAGAGATGATGTCCTCTAGACCACCGGTTGGGATCAGCGCGGCAACAGGCAAAGCGGCCAAAGCCAGCGCTCCCGTCCCACATGCCGTGGCAGGATCCGTCGGGGGTGTTTGCTGGTTCCGGTCAAGCTGCTTGTCTCGCGGCATGTTGTTCACCCCGCCAGCCCGAGTGTGAAGATCAGCAGCCACAAAACCGCAAAAGCGGCCCGTTGCGGCATAAGACCCGCGGCGTAGCTGCGCCGGGCACAGCTGCGCAAAGCATCGAACGTATCGCCAACCACGACTCGCAGGTTCGCAAGCACCAGCAGAGCCGAAGCAAACAGTACAAGAAGGGCAAGCATCGTGATCATCATGCCCGCGACAATCCTGTCTAAAACGGGCAAAAACACGGCATTCGGCGGGAAAAACAGAGAAAGGGTTAACCTCGTGTTATCCCCTCCTCAGAAGCCTTCACCCCTTGCGTGGAGGACGCCCAGACCCTTTTCCCGCAGGGGGGCGGGGTCCTTTGGGGCCGGATCGCTTGGCCGTACCGCCGGGTTTACTGCCGCCCGAAGGGCGACCGGGACGGGCGCTGTTTCTGGCAGGTTCCCCGCGTCCCCCCGGTTTCCCGGACGGCGCACGCACAGGGGCATCCGCGCGCGGCTTGCGGTTGCGTTGCACCCGCGGCTTGGCCTTGGCTTCGCCACCGGCAGCGGGCGCATCTTCCATCCCCAGTTGATCGCGCAGGATCTTGCGGCGGATTTCCTGCACCTCCCCCTCTTTCATCTGGCCCAACTGGAACGGACCATAAGAAATGCGGATGAGGCGGTTCACGTTCAGGCCGATATCACCCATGGCGCGCCGGATTTCACGGTTCTTCCCCTCGCGCAGACCGACCGTCAGCCAAGCGTTCGCCCCCTGCTGGCGGTCGAGCGTCACGATCATCGGCTGAAAGGTCTCGCCATCCACGGTGATGCCCTTGCGCAGCGGCTCCAGATCGCTGTCGGTCGGACGCCCGTTCACACGCACGCGGTACCGGCGCAACCAGCCGGTCGACGGCAGTTCCAGCTTGCGCTTCAATCCGCCATCGTTGGTCAACAGCAGCAAGCCTTCGGAATTAAGGTCCAGCCGGCCCACCGTCATCACCCGCGGCAGATCCTCGGGGAGCGCATCGAAAATGGTCTTGCGTCCCTGCTCGTCCTTGTTGGTGGTCACAAGGCCCGCAGGCTTGTGATACATCCACATGCGCGGCTCTTCAGGCGCAGCCAGCGGGGCCTCGTCAACGGTGATCTTGTCACGGTCGGTCACATTCAGCGCGGGCGATGTCACCACCTTGCCGTTCACAGCCACACGGCCATCGGCAATCATGCGTTCTGCATCGCGTCGGCTGGCCAGCCCTGCGCGCGCGATAACTTTGGCGATTCGATCACCGGGAGGGGTCTTGTTTTCCATGCAGGCGTCATACCGCGACCAACCAAACGGGGGAAGCGCCTTTCCCGTCCCGAAGGCAAAGGATAGAAGGCCGCCATGATCTTTCGTTCGCATATGCAGGCTGCCCTGTCCGAGGCCCGAGCCGCCGCCGCCCGTGGCGAGGTGCCTGTGGGCGCCGTTGTGGTCGCACCCGATGGCGGGATCGTCGCAAGTGCGGGCAACCGGACGCGAGAGCTGAATGACCCCACCGCCCATGCCGAGGTGCTGGCCATCCGCGCGGCCTGTCACGTGGCCGGGATGGACCGGTTGCCGGGTCATGATCTGTACGTCACGCTGGAGCCTTGTCCCATGTGCGCCACGGTCATTTCATTCGCGCGGATCGCCCGCCTGTATTACGCCGCCTCCGACCCCAAATCCGGCGGCGTGGAAGCCGGTGCGCGCGTTTTCTCGCATCCCCAATGCCACCACGTGCCGGAAATATACGACGGCATCGACGCCGACAGCGCTGCCACACTGTTGCGCGATTTTTTCAAGGAGCGCCGCTGATGGCCCGGGTGATCTTGCTGAACAAACCCTACGGAATGTTATCGCAGTTTACTGACAAAGGCACCGAAGGCTCCAGCCGCCCGACATTGTCCCAAGTGGTTAATGTGCCCAATGTTTACCCGGCCGGACGTCTGGACCGCGATTCCGAAGGGTTGCTGGTCCTGACGGATGACGGGCGTCTTCAGGCGCGGATCGCCTCGCCCAAATACAAGCAGCCAAAAACATATCTGGTGCAGGTCGAAGGCATTCCCGACGCAGGGCAACTTCAGTCCTTGCGCGACGGTGTGACGCTGAAAGACGGCAAGACACGGCCCGCGCTGTGCGAGCAGATTGATCCCCCCGATCTGTGGGAGCGTGATCCGCCGGTCCGCTATCGCAAAAGCGTTCCCGACAGTTGGATCTCGCTGACCATTCGCGAGGGCAAGAACCGCCAGGTGAGACGTATGACAGCCCATGTGGGACTGCCCTGCTTGCGACTTGTGCGCTGGTCCGTAGGGGACTGGAGCCTTGAGACGCTCGCGCCCGGTGAATGGCGCGAGATCTAGGAGTCAAACCCACTTGGCCAAGGGCGGCAGGCTCATCAATACGGCGTTTGGATCGTGACCTGTCGCCAATCCAAACTTCGTGCCGCGATCATAAACAAGGTTGTATTCCGCATAGAGCCCGCGATGGATCAGTTGCGTTTCTTTGTCCGCATCTGTGCAGGGCTGAAGCCTGCGCTTTTCCACCAAAGGCAGGTAGGCCGGCAAGAACGCGCGCCCGATGTCCTGCGTCAGGGCAAAGTCCGCGTCCCAATCACCCGTATTCCGATCGTCCATGAAAATGCCGCCCACACCACGGGCGCGCTTGCGATGCGGGATGTAGAAATATTCGTCCGCCCATGCTTTCAGCCGCGGATAAAGGTCCGGGTCATGCGGATCCAGATGCCTCTGTTGGGTGGCATGAAAGTGTGCCGTATCTTCCGGATATTCGATGCATGGGTTCAAGTCTGATCCACCACCAAACCACCAGGCGCCGGGAGTCCAGAACATTCTGGTATTCATATGAACAGCAGGGCAGTGAGGGTTCTGCATATGGGCAACAAGACTGATCCCCGAAGCCCAGAAACGAGGGTCTTCCGCGATGCCAGGCACGCCGCGCGCGGCCATCGAAGACTGCGCGGCTTCGCCCAATGTGCCATGCACCGTCGAAACGTTGACCCCAACCTTCTCGAACACGCGGCCGCCGCGCATGACGCTCATCAAGCCGCCGCCGGCATCACTGCCATCCTCCGTCGTCCGCCGGGTAGGCGTCACGTCGAATATACCAGCCGATCGGTCGCAGAAGGGGCCTGTGTTGTGTGAAGCCTCCAGTTCTTCAAAGGCTGAAACGATCTGGTCGCGAAGCTCTCTAAACCAATCACTGGCTTTGCGCTTTTCACTTTCCATCATTTTGATTGCCTCTCATGTTTCAGCGGTTGGCATGGGACCTTTTCGGTTTAGGAACGCCAACGTCCTTGGGTTTGGCACCCTGCGGAACCGGGGCGCTGCCCCGGACCCCGAGGTATTTTTCCAAGGAAAAACATTCGCGCTTTTTCTTGGTTCAAATACCTTGGGGGTCTGGGGGTGAAACCCCCAGCCAAGTCTCTCCTCAATGGATCGGGGCTGCGACCGGGTCCAACAATGTGCGGCCGCCATCAACAGTCATGACTTGGCCGGTCATAAAACCTGAACTGTCTGATGCGAGAAATTGGACCGTTTCCGTGAGTTCGCGCGCAGACGCGATGCGTCCAAGGGGAGTGTGCGCTTCGATCAGGGGGCGCAAGTCACGGTTCTCCTTGAGGACCTGTTTCAGGCTGGTCGACATGACAGAGCCAAATGCCACGGCGTTAACCCGTATGCGTGAGGGAGCAAGGGCGACCGCCAGTGAGCGTGTCATCTGGTCCATTGCAGCGCAGCTGACAGAGTAGGCCAACAGGTTGGGATGTGTGCGACGCGCAGCGATAGACGACAGGTTCACAATTGCGCCAACCTGACCTTCTGGTTGTTGCTCGGCCTGTTTGATCATGCGTTTTGCGACCATCTGCGACAGCCGATAGGCATTTGTCAGGTTTTGGCTGAGCATCAGCTCCATTGTGTCGTCGTCGGGGTCTAGCGGATCGGAGGCCAGGACCTGTCGAGAACCGTTCACCAAGATGTCCACCCGATCATAAGCGTCCAGCGTTGCAGACAGAAGGTTGGCCATGGTTAGCCGTTCCCGGAGATCGCCCGCGAAGTATTTGATATTGCTGTCCTCGTCAGACTTATCGCATTCTTTACAAAGTTGCGCTTCGTCCATGTCGGCAAGCATGACGTTTGCGCCCTTTTCAGCGAAATGGCGCGCAATGGCGAGCCCGACGCCATTGGCAGCGCCGGTGACAATGGCCGTTTTGCCTTCGATTGAGAAGCTCATGAGTGATTCCCTGACAGTCTGTCGGTGACACTAGCGCGGCTTAGCGCCTGGTGCGAATGGGCCGGGTGGCGTGCAGCAATTTGAAGCGGTTGTCGCCGCCGATTTCGGCTGTTTCGCGGAAGAGTTCGGCAAGTGTGGTTTCATAGGGCAGGTGCCTGTTGGCGACCATGTACAGCTGACCGTGGGGCGCCAGAGCGCGGGCTGCAGTTTCAATGAAAGCGCGCCCCAGTGCCGGATCGGCTTTGCGTCCGATATGAAATGGGGGGTTCATAACGACACAGTCGAGCTTGGCCGGTGGGGTCCAGTCGGTGGCATCCGCCCAGTGGTAAACTGCGCGGCTATCGTCGAGGTTGCGGCGGGCGCAGGACAGCGCCGCGTGATCGCTTTCGACAAGGTGGAGCGTTTTGACGCCCTCTTTCGCCAAGATCTCGCGCGACAGCCAGCCCCAACCAGCGCCCAGATCCGCCGCATGTCCTTTCAGCGCCGCTGGCAATGCCTGAGCCAATGCGCGGGAAGCCGGATCGGCGGCGTCCGCAGAAAATACGCCCGGTGCCACCCAGTCGCCCTCGGCGTTCTGGTGCATGTCGGGACGCGACCAATCTGCCAGGGCATCTCCGGGTTTGAGCCAGAGGCACTTACCATGCGCCTTCGACACCTGCCCGTCGATCCGGGTGCGTTTCTTTACCGCTTTGGCAATAGATTCGATGCCGTCGGTTTTGGCCCCATCGATCACCAGAAGGTCCGCATGGGCCGCCGCCTCCGCGAGCCATGCCTCAGCAAGGTCGCGGGCACGGGGGAGGGTGACGATTGCGCAGGCATAGCGGCCCTCGGGCGCAGTACGCACCGTGACGCCGTGGGCTTGCCATGCGGTTGTTGCGACCGCATCGCGCTGGATGACGGTGACCTGCGATGGATCAATGCCGGACAAAGGCGCATCGGCAGGGGCGCCGAACAGCGCCACAGGCCCATCGGGCAATTCCAATGCGCCTTGGTCCATGGCGTAACGGATGCGTTCAGAACTCATGGCGATTGGCCCCCTGATGCTGCGAAAGTCTTGGGCCTATTCCTTTTCCATGGTGCACTGCAAGGGGTGCTGATGGCGGCGGGCAAAGTCCATGACCTGTCCCACCTTGGTTTCCGCGATCTCGTGGCTGAAGACACCAACCACGGCGACGCCCTTTTTGTGAACGGTCAACATGATCTCGAACGCTTGCGCGTGGGTCATGCCAAAGAACCGTTCCAGAATGTGAACGACAAACTCCATCGGCGTGTAATCGTCGTTGAGCAACAACACCTTGTACAACGGCGGGCGTTTGGTGCGCGGTTTCGTGTCGACAACGACACCCGCGTCACCTTCTCCGTCGTCGGGGGCGTTGCCTGTCATTGTCCAGCTCGAAGAAGCGTGCATCATGGGTGATCTTGCTTTGCGGTTGCGGAATTGGCCTCTTTATATAGCCGTAGCGCCCACGGCGAAAAGGGGGCCGCTTAGGATGAGGACCAAATGGCGCAGAATCTTTTAACAATAGGTTTCGATGCAGACGATACGCTTTGGCACAATGAGCGGTTTTTCAAGCTGACCCAAGAGCGATTCGTCGAGCTTTTGAAGGACCATGCCGAGCCGGAGCATCTGGAGCAGCGACTGATCGCAGCCGAACGCCGCAATATCGGGCACTATGGCTTTGGCGTGAAGGGTTTCGTTCTGTCGATGATCGAAACGGCGCTGGAGGTGACGGACAACGCGGCCCCCGGCCATGTGATCAAGGACATCATGATGACCGGGCGCGATATGCTGGCCCATCCGCTGGAGCTGTTGCCCCATGCACAAGAGGCGGTGGAGGCGGTCAGTGCCACGCATCATGTGGTGCTGATCACAAAGGGCGATTTGCTGCATCAGGAACGTAAGCTGGCGCAATCGGGCCTGGGGGATCTGTTCAACGCGGTCGAGATCGTCTCCGACAAGCAGCCCCAGACCTATGCGCGTATCTTCGGCGGCTCCCCCGGCGGTCCCGCGCAGGCGATGATGGTGGGGAATTCGATGAAATCCGATGTGGTTCCAGCAATCGAGGCGGGCGGCTGGGGTGTTTTGGTGCCGCATGATCTGGCGTGGGCTTTGGAGCATGCCGAGCCACCTCAGTACGCCGACCGCTATCGCGAGATCGACGATCTGTCACATTTGCCTGATCTGGTTCGTGAGATCGGGTGAGGCGAGAACGCTGCCACAATTTTGCCATGTTTGCCCCGTCTTTGCCACATTCATACACTTAGGGGGTGACGCCCCCTTAGACCCCATATGTGGATGGCGCATTTTTGCAAAAGCCAAGTTTTATCAATTATCTGTGGGTTTTCCGAAAGCGCCTCCTATGGTAAGTAATCAGTAACCAAGACGCCCACAGAAAGGTGTCAGGCAGAAATACCTACCGAAAAATCGGGGGTCGAGGCAGAAAGGCAGTGGTCGTGACGGGACGTCGCAGGCAGTGGGGTCGTTTGGCCCTTTGGATTATCGCGTTTGTCTGGATGGCGGTGTTTGTACCGATCCATGCGAATGCGGCCCCCTACGCAGCGATGGTGATGGATGCGCGCACCGGTAAGGTGTTGCACGCGCGCAATGCTGACACGCGTTTGCATCCGGCATCGCTTACGAAAATGATGACGCTGTATATCGCCTTTGAGGCGGTGCAGAACGGCGAGCTGACCATGGACACATTGGTCACCGTCACAAAGAATGCCGCGGCAGAGCCGCCCTCCAAGCTGGGTCTGCGGTCAGGGCAGAAGATCGCGCTGCGGTATCTGGTCCGTGCCGCTGCGGTGAAATCCGCAAACGATGCCGCCACCGCGATTGGCGAGGCCATCGAAGGGTCCGAAGCCGCCTTTGCGCGTCGTATGAACCGCACCGCTCAGGCGATGGGCATGTCGCGCACCACGTTCAAAAACGCGCACGGTCTGACCGAAGAGGGCCACCTGTCCACGGCGCGGGATATGTCGCTTCTGGGGCGGCACATGATCTACGACTATCCTGAATATTATAACCTGTTCAGCCGTGTCACAGCGGATGCAGGGGTGCGGACCGTATCCCACACCAACCGCCGTCTGCTTGAAAGCTATCGTGGTGCCGACGGGATCAAGACCGGCTATACGCGCGCTGCGGGCTTTAACCTTGTGGCCTCTGCCGAACGGGGCAACGAGCGGGTGATTGCCACGGTCTTTGGTGGGCGCTCCACCGCGACGCGCAACGCCAAGGTGGCAGAGCTTCTGGATCTCGGGTTTTCCCAGTCGCCCAGTCGTGTGGCGTTGAACAAGCCGTCCAAGCCGCCTTACCTTGGCAAGGGCGCTGGGCCGTCGGGCATTGCGGTGGCCAATTCCGCCACACCCGAACCCGGCACAGGGGCGAAATCGATCCGCGTGGCCAGTGCGGCTGTGACCCGCAGTCTGCGCCCCAATGCCCGTCGTGCGGCAGAGGTCCCCGGTGTTCCTGTGGGCGAGGTTGCCCCCTTGGTCGCAGAGCTTGAGAGCGAGATCGAAGAGGTGCTGCGCGACGTCCAACAAACCGCAGCCGTGGCCGCGCCGCCCGAACCTACGCCATCGGCGCAACCGATCGAGGTTGCCGCAGCTATTGCCGCCCCACAGGCGTCGATCAAACCGGCAGCCCGTCCGGCAGGTGTGATTCGGGCGCGTGCCGTCGAGCTGGATAAGCCGACGCCTGCGCGTGAGGCCGAGGTGGTCACCCGCCTGTCGACCAACGACAGCCGCCATTGGGGCATTAACGTGGGGCGCTACCCAAGCCGCTTTGCCGCCGAGAAGGTCCTGTTGAAAACGGCGCTGACGGAAACCGGCACGCTGGATGGATCCCTGCGCAAAGTGGTTCAGGGCGCGCGCGGATTCGATGCGAACTTTATGGGGATGACCCGTGATACTGCCGAATTGGCCTGCAAACGTCTGCAGGCGCGTCAGGTCACATGCTTTATGATCGGGCCGAGCTAAAGGCCTAAACCTGCAAGAAATTAAACGACGGGCAGGCCAAGCGCCTGCCCGTTTCATGTCCAGCTTAGGGTGCGACGGACAAGACGATTTTGCCGATATGGGTCGACCCTTCCATGCGGGCATGGGCTGCGGCGGCATCGTTTAGCGCGAATTCGGAATCCATCACCGGCGCGATTTTTCCCTGATCGAGCAGCGGCCAAACCGTTTCGCGCAGGGCTGCGGCGATTTCGGCCTTGGCGATGTCGCTTTGCGGGCGCAGGGTCGAGCCGGTCACGGTCAGGCGCCGCATCATGATCTGGGCAAAGTTGATGTCCGCCTTGGGTCCCTGCAAAAAGGCGATCTGCACCAGACGCCCGTCATCGGCCAAGGCACGCAGGTTGCGGGCGATGTAATCGCCGCCGACCATATCAAGGATCAGGTTCGCGCCGCCTGCGTCTTTGAGGACCTCGACGAAGTCCTCTTCGCGGTAGTTGATGGCGCGGTCTGCGCCCAGATCGGTGCAGGCGGCGCATTTGTCCGCTGATCCGGCGGTGGCAAAGACATGAGCCCCGAATTGCTTGGCCAGTTGGATGGCCGTCGTGCCGATGCCCGAAGAGCCGCCATGCACGAGGAACCGCTCACCCGCCTTCAAGCCACCGCGCATGAACACATTGGACCAGACCGTGAAATAGGTTTCTGGCAGGCAGGCGGCCTGTTTCAGGTCCAGCCCTTGGGGGACAGGCAAGCAATGGGTGGCCGGTGTGGCGACATATTCCGCATAGCCACCGCCGGGCAGCAGGGCGCAGACCTGTTCGCCCACTTTGGGCCAGCTCACATCCGGGCCGACCTCAACCACTTCGCCAGAGGCCTCCAGACCCGGCAGATCGGATGCCGTGGGCGGCGGCGCATAGCTGCCCGCCCGTTGCAGCGCGTCAGGGCGGTTCACACCGGCATAGGCAACCTTGATGACGACCTGTCCGGCGGCGGCCTGTGGCATGGGGCGCTGGCACGGTTGAAGCACGTCCGGCCCGCCGGGCTTTGTGATTTCGATGGCACGCATCTGGGGCATTGCGGTCTCCTTTGATCTAGCGGGCAAGCTAGGTCGCCCGCGTGTCAGGGGAAACCCCGGATGCGCAGAAGGGTTCAGGGGGTCCAACCACCGGGCAGGTCGTCGCGCCGTGCGGCGGGGGCCTTGATCCGGCCAAGGATGCGGGCGGGGCCTGCGGCAAGCGCGCTGAGCAATTTGTTGTCCTGCACGCCCGCCTTGGCCTTTTCAAAGCGCATGACGTCCTCGATCCGGCGATCCAGAAAGGCCCATGTTGCGTCGCTGCCCAGCGAATCGTCACCAAGCCAGAACAGCACGGTGGAGGAATAGACCGCCGACAGGGTCATGCGTTTCGTGTACCAGTTCACGTCATCAGAGCTGTCGCCAAGCGCGGTCCAGATCGCATCGGCGGTGCCCCAGATCAGCCGCGCGCCTTCGGGGGCGTAGAAGGGCAGGGCGAACAGGGTGGTGCCACGGCGCACGGCCTCTCGGTCGGCGGCGGCCTCGATCCGCGTGCGTACGGCAAAGGCCACCTTGTCGCGAAAGCGCATGTCGGACAGGTCCGCCTGTTCCAGACGTTCGATCATCGCGGCATCGCCGCGTTTGTGGTAGGCAGCGGCCAGATCCACGGCTCCGCGCGGGAACAGAGCGCGGGCCACGGTCGGGTTGACCTCGGCATCCTGCACGGCGGCGCGAAACGTGGTCTCGGACCAGCCATCAAAGGCCACATGCATCATCGCCGCATCCAGCAGCCGGTCGGCAGTATCGGGCATCTTGCGCGTTCCTTTCATTGACGTGACCACAGGGTAGACAAATAGAGCGGTGCTTGCTATAGGGCCACTTCCTGCAATTCTTTATGCAACTCAAACCTAGAAAGGTGGTGAAAACCACATGCAGGTCAGTGTTCGTGACAACAATGTCGATCAGGCGCTCCGCGCTCTGAAGAAAAAGCTGCAGCGCGAAGGCGTGTTCCGCGAAATGAAGCTCAAGCAGCATTTCGAGAAGCCGTCCGAGAAGAAAGCCCGTGAAAAGGCTGAAGCAATCCGCCGCGCCCGCAAGTTGGCTCGTAAAAAAGCCCAGCGCGAAGGTATGCTCTAAGAGCTGTCGCTTCCGAACCAAACGTATTGGCGACCCCCGAGACGGCTGTCTTCGGGGGTTTGTCGTCTTTGGTGATCAGTCCCAAGCCGCGTTTTGCAGCACAACGCGGTAGCCATCGGGGTCTTCAAATGTCTCGCCTAAGCGGTCCCAATAGGGGTTGAGCGATGGCACCGGCGTAAATCCCGCGCGCCGCATCCGGTCGCAGGCCGCCTGCCAGTCGTCTGGGTCGGGCAGGTAGAACACCACCAGATTGTCGCGGGTGGGTGCCCTCCCTGCGGGATGGTCAGGGTGTCGGGTGAATTCAAAATGGTAGGCCGCGCCTTTGGCCCCGAGCATAACCCCGTCAAAGCCGTCGTGATCAGCGAATCGCCCGAGAATCTGCAGCCCCAGCCCATCGCAGTAAAAGGGCAGCAGCGCATCGATGTTGTCGGTGGGCCGCGCAATGCGGATGCTTTGGGGCTGCATTGGTTATCCTGTGGCGGTTACCCCTGAATCATGTCGCCCGAAGATGACCGGGGCAAGACCGCGCTGCGGTTGCGCCCCGTGCCAGTGGTATCATTTGCCGCGAATCGTATCGATCATGATCTGCACGTTTTCGGGATCGGCGTCAGGAGTGATGCCATGGCCGAGGTTGAAGATATGCGGCCCGTTCGCCAGCGCATCCACCACATGACGTGTTTCATCAATCAGGGCCTGCCCGCCGGTCACCAGATGGGTGTTCTTCAGGTTGCCTTGGACACAGCCGCCGGGCTGGACGTTTGCGGCAATCCATTCCGGTGTCACGGAATCATCGACTGCGACGCAATCGACGCCTGTGGCCTTGTGAAAGCCCACATATTTGTCACCGGCCTGACGCGGGAAGCCGATGATCGGCAGATCGGGAAAGCGCGATTTAAGCGCGCTTGTGATGATGCGGGCGGGCTCCAGCGCGTAGCGGTCGAAATCCTCCCCCTTGAGCGAGCCTGCCCAGCTGTCGAAAATCTTCACGACTTCGGCGCCTGCTTCGACCTGTTTGGTCAGATAGTCGATGGTGCCTTCGGTCAGGCGATCAATCAGCGCCTCGAACAGGGGGCGGTTTTCGGCCTTCAGCGCATGGGCGGGGCCTTGGTCCTTGGTGCCCTGACCGGCGATCATGTAGGTGGCCACCGTCCATGGCGCGCCCGCAAACCCGATCAGCGTTACGTCTTCGGGCAGTTCACGGCGCAGGATCTTGACCGTCTCGTAGATCGGGTTGAGCGTGTCGTGGATCATCTCGCCACGGCCAAGCTTGTCGAAATCGGCCTGCGTGGTGACGGTGGACAGGCGCGGCCCTTCGCCTGTGACAAACCAAAGATCGGCCCCAAGCGCCTGTGGCAGCAACAAGATGTCGGCAAACAGGATCGCCGCGTCAAAGCCGTAGCGGCGGATCGGCTGCAGCGTGACCTCGGCCGCCAGTTCGGGATTGTAACACAGCGACAGAAAGTCACCGGCTTCGGCGCGGGTGGCCTTGTATTCGGGCAGATAGCGGCCCGCTTGCCGCATCATCCAGATCGGAGGGGTGGGCAGGGTCTCACCGGCCAGTGCGCGCAGAATGGTCTTGGTCATGGGGGCCTCCGTCAGGTGCTTTGGGTGGCACTTAGGGCAAACTGCGACAGGTTGCCAGCCGACAGCCTGACGCATAAAGGTTTGGCTATGACTGATATGCCCTCGCCCTCTGCCCCGCTGAAGATTGGAACACGTGGTTCGCCGCTTGCCTTGGCGCAGGCGTATGAGACCCGCGAACGCCTTATGGAGGCCTTTGATCTGCCGATCGACGCTTTCGAGATCGTGGTGATCAAGACCACGGGCGACGACCGCGCCCTGATTGCGCGGGACATTCCGCTCAAGGAAATCGGCAACAAGGGTCTGTTCACCAAAGAGATCGAAGAGGCGCTGCTGGCCGGTGCCATTGATATCGCGGTGCATTCCATGAAGGACATGCCCACGGAACAGCCCGCAGGCCTGCTGCTGGATTGCTACCTCCCGCGCGAGGACACGCGCGATGCCTTTATCTGCCCACACGCCGACAGCATTCACGATCTGCCGCAGGGGGCGGTTGTGGGCACATCGTCGCTGCGGCGGCGGGCGCAGTTGTTGAACCGCCGTCCCGATCTGCAAGTGGTGGAGTTCCGGGGCAACCTGCAGACGCGTCTGAAGAAGCTCGACGATGGCGTGGCTTTTGCAACGTTTCTGGCCTGTGCCGGACTGAACCGGATGAAAATCCCCGCCGTGCCGATGCATCCCATTGCTACCGATGACATGCTGCCCGCGATTGCCCAAGGGGCGATCGGTATTGAACGGCGGATGGATGACGCGCTGACAGAGCGGCTTTTGGCGGCCCTGCATCACCATGACACCGGATTGCGACTGGCGGCGGAACGGGCGTTCCTTGCGCGGCTTGACGGGTCCTGTGAAACGCCGATTGCCGGTCTGGCAGAGCTTCACGGCGACCAGATGCGCCTGCGGGGCGAGATCCTGAAAACCGACGGGTCCGTGTCCCATGCGGACGAGATCCACGGCCCGATCAAAGACGGTCCCGCGCTGGGCCGTCAATTGGCGGAAACCCTGCTGGCCAAGGCCGGAGCGGATTTCTTCGACCACCTGACCTGAGCGTTCGGGGCGCGCGGTTAGCGCCGCCCCCACCGCGTCCGCCGACCGGGCAGGGGTTGGTTGCGTGTCTGTTCTCGCAAAAAGACAAACAGCCCCGCGCCGATGATCAGGGCGCAGCCGATCCATGTGGCCACGGTCGGCCATTCGCCAAACGTCACCCAGCCCCAAAAGATCGCCAGCGGCAGGCCGATGTATTCGAACGGGGCGATGGTGGCGGCGTCCGCCATACGGTAGGCGGCGCTCAGGCAATAGCCGACCATGCCTGAACACAGGCCCAGACCGATAAACACTGGCCAGTCCTCGGCCGTGGGCCATGTCCAGGCACGCAGCAGAAAGATCAGGCTTTCGTTTTCCACCCCTTCGGCAAAACGTCCGTCCCCTGCCACCAGAAAGAAGCCGGCAGACACCAGCAGGAAGGTGCCTTGGATATACACGGCCAAGGCCGAGGCACGGGTCGTCACCCCCAGTTTGCGCGTCAGCACTTGCATGAACGCATAGGCCAGCGCGGCCAGAACGGGCAGCAACAGCACGCTGCGGTCCACGGACAGATCGGCGTTCCACGGCTGCTGCATCACCAGCACACCGGCAAACCCGACAACCACCGCGCCAAGCCGCAGCGGACCGACCTTTTCGCCCAGCAAAGGGATCGACAGCAGCGTGATGAACAGCGGCGCGACAAAGAACAGCGCCGTGGCCTGCCCAAGGGGCAGAACGGCGACGGCGGCGTAGAACGTCATATTGGCCGTCACCACCAGAAGCCCGCGCAGCACATGCGGCCAAGGGGTCGAGGTGCGCAGCAGATGAAGCCCGCCTTCGTAGAACACCAGACCGAGGGTAAAGACCAGCCCGATGGCAGAGCGTGTGAACACCATCTGATGCAGGGGATAGCCGCCGGACAACACCTTGATCAAAAGATCATTCACCGAGATGACGACCACCCCGATACAAATGAGTAAAATGCCGAGGGCGGGATTGTCTGCTTTGCTGTTCATGCCCCGCTGATAGCAGGAAGCATGCTGCCAGCATATGTCATAAAACGTCATGAAGATAAGATATGCAGTTTTGCACAATTGCATTCCAAACCGGCGGGTTTACCTTCGCCCTGCGCAAATGAAAGGCATTCCCATGGCGATGGTCGATATCAAGGGCGTCAAGAAACGCTATGACGGTGGGTTCGAGGCGCTCAAAGGCGTCGATCTGTCCATCCAAGAAGGCGAGATCCTCGCTTTGCTGGGGCCGAACGGGGCGGGCAAGACAACGCTTATCTCGATTATCTGCGGCATTGCCCTGCCCAGCGAGGGCAGCATTACCGTCGGCGGACACGACACGATCACCGACTACCGCGCGGCCCGTAGCCTGATCGGTTTGGTGCCGCAGGAAATCAATCTGGAGCCCTTTGAACGGGTGATCAATGCGGTGAACTTTTCGCGCGGGCTGTTCGGCATGCCGCAAGACCCTGCGAAAACAGAGAAAATCCTGCGCCAGCTTTCGCTTTGGGACAAGCGCAACAACCAGATCAAGGAGCTGTCAGGCGGGATGAAGCGCCGCGTTCTGATTGCCAAGGCGCTGGCGCACGAACCGCGCGTGCTGTTTCTGGATGAACCGACCGCAGGCGTCGACGTAGAGCTGCGCCGCGAGATGTGGGACACGGTCGCCGAGCTCAAGGCGGACGGTGTGACCATCATCCTGACCACCCATTATATCGAAGAAGCCGAAGCCATGGCCGACCGTGTCGGGGTCATCAATCGCGGGCAGATCCTGCTGGTTGAGGACAAGGACGTTCTGATGTCGCGCATGGGGCAAAAGGCGCTGCGCATCGATCTGGTCACGCCGGTCGACACCATCCCCGAGGCATTGGCCGATTTCAACCTGACGCGCTCGCAGGATGGGCAGAGCCTGACCTATCTGTACGACACAAACGCGGAACGCTCCGGCATCGGGTCGCTGATGTCCGCGCTCAGCGGGGCGGGTCTGATGGTGCGCGATGTGCAGACCCATCAGAATTCGCTCGAAGATATTTTCGTAGGCCTCGTCGCCGAACAAGAAGGAGACGCGGCATGAACTGGTATGCCATCCGCGCGATTTACCGGTTCGAGATGAACCGCTTTTTCCGCACGCTGTTCCAAAGCTTTATCTCGCCCGTCATCTCGACGTCGCTGTATTTCGTCGTCTTTGGCGCGGCCATCGGATCGCGCATCGAAGAGGTCGAAGGCGTGCCCTACGGCGCCTTCATCGTACCGGGGCTGATCATGCTGTCGGTGATGACCCAAGGGCTGTCGAACGGCTCTTTCGGGATCTATTTTCCGAAATTTGTCGGCACAATTTACGAGCTGCTGTCTGCGCCGGTGAACTTTTTCGAGATTGTGATGGGCTATGTCGGGGCGGCGGCCACCAAGGCCCTGTTTATCGGGGTGGTGATCCTTGGCACCTCAGCCCTGTTTGTCGATTTGCAGATACAGCATCCGTTGGCGATGATCCTGTTTATGGTGCTGACCTGCGTCAGCTTTGCCCTGTTCGGGTTTATCATCGGGATCTGGGCCAAAAGCTTTGAGCAGTTGCAGCTGGTGCCATTGCTGGTTGTCACGCCTTTGGTTTTTCTGGGCGGGTCGTTTTATTCGATTTCGATGCTGCCGCCGGTTTGGCAGACGATCACCATGTTCAATCCGGTGGTTTACCTGATCTCCGGCTTCCGCTGGGCGTTCTTTGGTCTGGCAGATGTGCCGGTGGGAATTTCGCTGATGGCGATCACCGGCTTCTTTGCGCTGTGTCTGGGCATCATCTGGTGGATCTTCCGCACGGGCTGGCGCATCCGCAGCTGATCCCACAGGCGAATCAGACCCGCTGTGGGTGGCGGGTCTGGCATGGCCCTAATGCCGGGATGTCGCCTGTGGGAAAATGCGTGTCGCAGACAGATCACCTGCTGTGGTGCGGCAAGAAACCCCTTGTTTCATGGCGACATAAGGGTCGTTTTCCGGCCAGACCGGCGACGTTTCGACAGGCAGTCTGGTGCATGCGGATGGGGCATCCGCATTGCGCCACGGCCACGATAAAGGAGCGTCGCCATGCCCGATTTCATCTCCGACAGCCTGTCCGATTTCGGCCAGTTCGATCTGACAACCGCCGCGCTTGCGGCCTTGCCCGTGGTGGCAAATGCGGACCACGCCCCGTTGGAGGGCGGCGAGGACCCGGCCTTTGGCACCGTGCGCTGGCGCACGTTGTTTGACGGCGACAAAACGGCCACGTCGTCGATGGTTCTGGGCGTGGCAGAGTTTGGTCCCGAAGGCACCTTGTTGCCGCATCGCCATAGCCCGTCAGAAATCTATTTCGGATTGTCCGGACAGGGCACAGTCACCATCGACGGGGTGGCCCATGACATCGGCCCCGGAGTGGCGGTCTATGTGCCAGAAGACGCAGAACATGGCACCGTGGCGGGCCCCGACGGATTGCGGTTTCTCTATGTCTTTCCGCGCGACCGTTTTGCCGAAGTCGAATACAGGTTTTCGGCACAGTCGGTCTAGGCGCATGCGGCGGGCATGTAATTTTGCTCGCCAAACAGCGATTGCGGCGCTACTGCAGTGCGCATGAAACCTGTCGCCCTGTCTGATGCCCGCTCTTTGCCGTTTCACCGGCGTCCTTTGACGTTGTTGTTCTTGATGGCCATTGCGATGCCCTTGTCGTTTTCGACATGGTCGGCGTTGTTGAACAACTTTGTCATCGAAGCGGCGCAGTTCGACGGCTCTGACATCGGCTGGCTGCATACGGTGCGCGAGATCCCGGGCTTTCTGGCCATCGGCGTCATTCTGGTGCTGATGGTGATGCGAGAGCAGGTTCTGGCGCTCGTCTCGCTTGCGTTGCTGGGGGTGGCCACGGCGATCACAGCGTGGTTCCCGACGATGGGCGGGCTGCTGATGGTGACGTTGCTGTCTTCGATCGGCTTCCATTATTACGAGACCGTCAACCAGTCGCTGCAACTGCAATGGCTGTCCAAGGACCGTGCGCCGCAAATGCTGGGCTGGCTGATCACCGCAGGGTCGGGTGCGACCTTGATCGCCTATGGCATCATCGTGCTGACATGGGAAACGCTGGATCTGTCCTATGACACGGTTTTCATGGTGTCGGGGGCGCTGACCCTGTTGATCGTGGGCTATTGCGCCTTGGCCTTTCCCCAATTCGAAAGCCCCAACTCGCAGGTCAAGAAATTCGTTCTGCGCCGCCGGTATTGGCTGTACTACGCGCTGCAATTCATGTCGGGCGCACGGCGTCAGATCTTTGTGGTGTTTGCCGGGTTCATGATGGTCGAACGGTTCGGCTTTGAGGTGCATGAGGTCACGGCGCTGTACCTGATCAACCTGCTGGCCAACATGGTGATCGGCCCGATTTTCGGACGCGCGGTGTTCCAGTTCGGCGAACGCAACACTTTGGTGTTTGAATACATCGGTCTGGCCATTGTGTTTGCGCTATATGGCGGGATCTACTGGTTTGGCTGGGGCGTGCTGCTGGCGTCGATACTATATGTGGTGGACCACTTGCTCTTTGCCATGGCGCTGGCGCTGAAGACATACTTCCAGAAGATCGCGGATCCCGGTGATATCGCGCCGACCGCTGCCGTGGCCTTTACCATCAACCACATCGCTGCGGTGTTTTTGCCCGCGCTTCTGGGCTATCTCTGGCTGGTCAATCCCGGTGCCGTGTTCGGGCTGGCCACTGGCATGGCCTTGGTGTCCTTGACGCTGGCCCTTATGATTCCGCGCCACCCTGCGCCGGGGAACGAGACGCGGTTTGCTCGGATGATGGCTGCACCTGCTGAATAAGCCGAGCTTTTGCGCTGATCCGCTGACGATGTAGCAGGGATTTCGGCGCATTTCCGGGTCGCAGCAGCGGGCGGGCCGTGGTGGCGATTGTTTGGCAATGCTGTAGACTGCGGCTGACATATTCGCCCGGATATAGGCTCTCGCTCCAACAGCCATGGGCCTGCACGATCTCATGACGGTCGAACACAAGATGTACGTAAGTCACGCGCCGCACCCCTGCCATTTGGCGAACCCCGCGCCGACCGATCAGCGTTTTTGCAGGGACAAGGCAGTCCCCTATTCCGGGCAGCCGGAGCAAGATCCGGTGCTGAGGAGAAACCCGCATCGTGGCGCTGGGCACAGCAGGTCCCAGCGCGTCCGGCTTGATCTCGATCGGTTTGTGACGCGAATCGGCCTTGGCGAAATTCAGCTTCCTCGACATGATCGCCTTAATCGGTTGAGGACCATGGTCCAACGTCCAGACCAATTGGCCCACGCTCAGCCGATCTGCGCGGCACGGCCCTGAAGGCGTTTCAATCAGCGTGGCCGCGTCGAAGCAGATCACAACCCCACCATATGTATATTGCCCCGTCGCGTAGTCATACTGGTAGGAGAAACCGGCGTTTTGATCCTCGACCCCGGAATCGGCGGCTGCGTTGGACCGAGCGACCTCGCTGGTGCCGGTGAAGCCGGGCAAAGCGGTGAAATCTGTCGGTCCGTCAACCGACAAATCCAGCACAATGTAGTCGCCGGTATTTGGGTTGAGCAGTGCGATACCTTCCACGCGTGTGGAATCCCCCCAACCCTCGGACAGAAGGTTGGTGTTCACGCCGCCGGACCCGGATTCGATACCGCCCTCGCTGGCTTCCTGAGCATTGCTAGCAGGGGAGCCGCTAATCTCGTTGATAATGTGTAGGGTTTCGCCGGGCCCCAGCACCGTTCCGGGGGGGAAGACGTGATACAAGACATTTTGTGGGGGATCGTCGGCCCCGCCGCCGGTGGCGATAGACCAAATTTCCCAGCCGCTGACATCCAAAGGGGCACTGCTGATGTTCGCGACAGAGACGAATTCATCCTCTTGGGTCAAAGTCCCATCGCCGTCGGAGTCGAATTCCGCCCCGCCGCTGTTGTCGCCATAAAGTTGGCTGATGATGACTCCGTGTAGTGCTGCGACCATGCCGAACCCTTTCGAGACGCGGCCAGCCTAAGCGGCAAGCCTTTCAAACGTGCTAAAGCCGATCTTCACCGTTTCCGTCGGAGACGTGCTGGTGTAAGGGCTGGCCCAACGCATATGGAGACACGCCATGCCCACCTGGACCGCATTTACCAAGCTGAACGACAAAGCCCGTGCCGAAAAGCTCGGCCTCGCCATGGAGGATCTGGAGCCGGAACCCACGGGCGTCGGCGTCTTCGAGATCGAGGACGGCAGCGGTCTGTGGGAGGTTGCTGGCTATTTCATCGAAGAGCCCAGCGATATGGAGCTGACCCTACTGGCGGTCGCCTTCGAGGCACAGCCCTTTGTCATTTCCGAAGTGCCGGACACCGACTGGGTGGACAAGGTACGCCGTGAATTGACGCCGGTGGTTGCGGGCCGCTTCTTTGTCTACGGCAGCCATGATGCGGACAAGATCCCCGAAGGGGCCGAGCCGCTGTTGATCGAGGCGGCGATGGCCTTTGGCACCGGCCACCACGGCACGACCCAAGGCTGTCTGGAGGCGCTGGACGCGCTCGCCAATGACGGGTTTGTGGGCAAGAACGTGGCCGATATCGGCTGTGGTACTGCCGTGCTGGGCATGGCGGCCGCGCGCATCTGGTCCGATCCGGTGATCGTGTCGGACATCGACGAAGTGGCGGTCGAGGTGGCAGAGGCGAACGTGCGGGCGAACGGTCTGGAGGGCAAGGTGATCTGCGTCGAAGCCGCCGGTTTCGAAAATGACGCGCTGCATGACCGCGCGCCTTTTGATCTGGTGTTTGCCAACATCCTGAAGCAGCCGTTGATCGATCTTGCCCCGTCAATGAAAGCCCATGTGGCGGAAGGCGGTTATATGATCCTGTCGGGCATCCTGACCCGTCAGGCTGACGAGGTCGCCGCCGCCTATGCCGAACAGGGCATCAAGGAACTGCGGCGCGGTGTGATCGGGGATTGGGTGACTTTGGTTTTGCAGGCCTGAGCATCTGAAGCTCTGAGGGTTGGCGCCAAATTAAGTTTGGTTAACGTCAACTTTGCGTAAAAGTCGCGGCAAATGCCGCAATTGTGCCACAATCTTTGGCTAAAAATGTGTCCAACCGGTGGGGGCCGGTTGGTACGAGGCTGCTATGGCAGATGCATTTACAGATTTCCGGCGCCGCGAAACGGCTGTCCGCCGCAAGCACACCCGCATGGCCGAGGGTTATGTGACCAAGCTGGACAAACGCACCGGCGTCTATGTTCAGGTCCCCGACAACAAGGTTTCAGGATGGTCCGCGCGTTGGTTGGTGCGTCTCGTGGCCTTGTTCATCGCTTTCAAGGTCATGTTGCTGACCGGTTTGGGCGTCGACACCTATCAGACCCATCTGGCAACCCTGTCGGACGGGAGCCCGTTTGAGCAGCTGGGCGCATGGTTTCTGGGTCTTGATCCCGTGACGCGCGGTCTGTCCCAGATTGTGGGCACGCTCATCGGGTGATCTTCACCGTTATCCAAAACAAAAGGCCGCGCCTCCTGCCAGAGACGCGGCCTTTTTCATGGGGCTGCCTTACGACTTAGCGACGTGCCGCGGCGTCGATGTCGGCGCGGGACAGGCCGATGTCGTTCAATTCGCGGTCGGTCAGGGCCGACAGGCTTTTGCGTGTTGCGCGCACGTCGTTCCATGTCGCGATCATGCCGATCAGCGATGCAAAGAAGTTGCCGGAGCGAACTGCGCCGGACTGTGCGGGGGCGAAGTTCATGAAGGTGCCGATGCGGTAGCCGGAGCCGTGCATGTCAGAAGTGTTGAAGGCCATTGGGGTGCTCTCGATAGGGGGTGTTTGAAGTTTTCAAAGCGCACGTAATTTAGGCGATGCCGTCCCACAAGCCGTCGTTTTTGCATGGGTTCCCTGTCCAGATTGCATAGCTCGATTGCGTGTTAACTAACTGTTATAAAGCGCAAAAATCCGCCTGCTGCGCGTGTCGTTTTTAGCGCTAAAGGTGGCGATTTCAGACCTTGGATTTGGCCTGATGTCGGATTTCGCCAAAGCATGTCGTTTTTGATCTGCGGGTATTAACCTTGGCGTTTGTTCGCGTTTCGTGCTACTTGGTGCGACAAAACAACAAGATTGGGCAGAGATGCGGGTTTTGGGCATTGATCCGGGGTTGCGACACCTTGGATGGGGCGTGATCGACGTCGATGGCAGCCGCTTGCGGCACGTCGCAAACGGGGTTTGCGATTCGGAGGGGGGCGAGGACCTGTCTTTGCGACTGCTGTCCTTGCATGGCCAGTTGACGCGGGTCTTCCAGACGTATCAGCCCGATCAGGCCGCCATTGAAAAGACATTCGTGAACAAGGACGCTGTGGGCACGCTGAAGCTGGGCCAGGCGCGCGGGGTCGCGTTGTTGGTGCCGGCGCAGTTTGGCCTGTCGGTGGGGGAATACGCTCCCAATCAGGTGAAAAAGACCGTGGTGGGCGTGGGCCATGCGGACAAAAAGCAGGTGCAGCACATGGTGATGATGCAATTGCCGGGCTGCAAGCTGGCAGGGCCTGACGCCGCAGACGCTTTGGCCATTGCCATTTGTCACGCCCATCAATCCGGAGTTCAACGCATGAAGGTACGCGCATCATGATCGGACGCATTTCTGGTGTTATCGTTTACAAGGGCGACGATCACGTTCTGATCGACGTGCGTGGCGTGGGCTATGTGGTCTATTGCACGGATCGCGTTTTGGCCGCTTTGGGCCGTGGTGGAGAAGCCGCAACCCTGTTCACCGATCTGCTGGTGCGCGAGGATCTGTTGCAGCTGTTCGGCTTTCCGTCGCTGGTGGAAAAGGAATGGTTCCGACTGCTGATGTCGGTGCAGGGCGTGGGGGCCAAGGCGTCTTTGGCGATCCTGTCCGCGCTGGGATCTGATGGTGTCAGCCGCGCCATTGCGCTGGGGGACTGGAACGCGATCAAGGCGGCAAAGGGCATTGGACCCAAAACCGCGCAACGCGTGGTGAACGAGCTGAAGGACAAGGCACCTGCCGTGATGGCCATGGGCGCAGGCATGTCAGCGGGTCCGGTGGCCGCCGAACCACTGGCCGACGACGAGGTGATTGAAACGCCCGTTCCGGCCCCGGCCGCGCCAAGCACTCCGGTCCAGATGTCTGCCTCTGCGCAGGCCGAAGCCCTGTCGGCGCTGGGCAATCTGGGCTATGCCCCGTCAGAGGCCGCAAGCGCCGTGGCGCAGGCCGCCGGAGACGCGCCAGAGGCTGACACGGCGGGGCTGATCCGCGCGGCGTTGAAGCTGTTGGCACCCAAAGGGTAAAGGTGGGTTATAAACCCACCCTAGGAAGGACATCGCATGGGACCAGATCCGACACTGCGGCCAGAGCCGATGGAGGATGAGCAGGGCGGGCTTGACCGTGCACTGCGGCCCCAGATGCTTGACGATTTTATCGGGCAGGCAGAGGCGCGCGCCAACCTGCGTGTTTTTATCGCGTCGGCAAGGTCGCGCGGGGAGGCGATGGATCACACGCTGTTCCACGGCCCGCCAGGACTGGGCAAAACGACTTTGGCGCAGATCATGGCCCGCGAGCTGGGGGTCGGCTTTCGCATGACATCCGGTCCGGTGCTGGCAAAGGCCGGGGATCTGGCGGCAATCCTGACCAACCTCGAACGCAACGACGTGCTGTTCATTGACGAAATCCACCGCATGAATGCCTCTGTCGAAGAGGTGCTGTACCCTGCAATGGAGGATTTTGAGCTGGATCTGGTGATCGGGGAAGGGCCCGCCGCGCGCACGGTGCGGATCGAATTGCAGCCCTTTACGCTGGTCGGCGCGACGACCCGTTTGGGCCTGCTGACGACGCCGCTGCGGGATCGTTTTGGCATTCCGACGCGGCTGAATTTCTACACGATTGAGGAGCTTGAAACCATCGTTGCGGGCAATGCGCGCAAGCTGGGCGTCCGTGTCGAGGGCGATGGCGCGTTGGAGATTGCGCGACGTGCCCGTGGGACACCGCGGATCGCCGGGCGTCTGCTGCGTCGCGTGGTGGATTTTGCCGTGGTCGAGGGCGGCGGCGTGGTGACACAGGCGCTGGCGGATTCCTCGCTGACCCGTCTGGGGGTGGATTCGCTGGGTCTGGACGGCGCGGACCGGCGCTATCTGACCTTGATCGCCAACAGCTATGGCGGCGGGCCGGTGGGGATCGAAACCCTGTCTGCTGCGCTGTCGGAGTCTCGTGACGCGCTGGAGGAAGTGGTGGAACCCTACCTGCTGCAACAGGGGCTGATCCAGCGGACACCGCGCGGGCGGATGCTGACACAGGCCGCGTGGCGCCACATTGGACTGACCCCACCCAAACGCCCGGATGGGCCGGGGCAGGGCGTGTTGTTCGACGGCTAGGGGCGGGCTTGCTTGCTTGAGCCTGTATTGGCTGCGGTGTAGCAAGCGGCCAAGCCTGCTAGCCGAGGAGATGCCCCTTGCCTTCTGACAGTCAGATGTCGCCTGCCGATATCACGCCCTTGTTCACCCGTTCTGACGGCAGCTACTTCTTTGCCCGTTGGGGGCGGCCGATTGTGCCGGTTGTCTTTGGGGTCGAGGATGAGACCCTGTCCGTGGTCAAAGGCGCGTTCGAAGCACTTTGCGCCCTGACAGGTCACAAGATGGCCGAGACGGATGCGGAATCCGGCACCAATGTCATGGTCTTTTTCTTCCGTGAATGGTCAGAACTGACCTCTATCCCCGATCTCGATCGGTTGGTCGAAGGGCTGGCGGAAAAGCTCGACGTGCTGGATGCGCAAGGCGCCAACCAATACCGCAGCTTCCGTTTCGATGCGGAGGGGGCCATTCAGGCCTGTTTCATTTTCCTGCGGATGGATGACGCATTGTCGCGCATACCGGCCGAGGAACTGGCGCTGGGACAGGTGACACAGGCGATGGTGTGTTGGTCGGATCTGGCCTTTCAGACGCGTTCGCCGCTGGCGAAGGCGGGGCAGACGGTGGTGCTGCGGCCTGATATCGCGGCCGTCTTGCGCGCGGCCTATGATCCGGTGATGCCTGCGACCGCGCAGGACGACAGCCATGCGCTGCGCCTGTTTGCGCGGGTTCAGGCCTGCGGATAGAAAAAGGCGCGTGGGTCACACGCGCCTTCGGGTTTAGCTGACCATGCCCACGATATCGCGGGTTTGCCGGATGACCGGATCGGCAATTTCGCGGGCGCGTTCCGCCCCGCGCCGCAAGATGGCGTCGATCTCGTCAGGGGTTTCCATAAGCCGCGCCATCTCTGTCGAGATGGGCGAGAGCTTGGACACCGCAAGGTCGGCCAGCATCGGTTTGAATTCCGAGAACTGCTTGCCGCCCACGTCGGCCAGAACCTCCGCCTGCGTCTGATCGTTCAGCGCGGCGTAGATGTTCACCAGATTGCGGGCCTCGGCACGACCTTCCAGCCCGTCCACCTCGGACGGGAGGGCATCGGGGTCGGTGCGTGCCTTTCGGATTTTGGCGGCGACGGTGTCGGCGTCATCGGTCATATTGATCCGCGACATGTCCGAGGGATCGGATTTGGACATCTTCTTGGTGCCGTCGCGCAGCGACATCACGCGGGTGGCCGCGCCTTCGATCACGGGTTCGGGGATCGGGAAGAAATCCACGCCATAGTCATGGTTGAACTTGGTCGCGATGTCGCGGGTCAACTCGACGTGCTGTTTCTGGTCCTCGCCCACGGGGACATGCGTGGCGTGGTACAGCAGAATGTCGGCGGCCATCAGCGCGGGATAGGCGAACAGGCCAAGGGAGGCGTTCTGGCTGTTCTTGCCCGCCTTGTCTTTCCACTGGGTCATGCGCTGCATCCAGCCCATACGCGCGACACAGTTGAAGATCCAGCCAAGCTCGGCATGGCCGGCCACTTGGCTTTGGTTGAACAGAACGGATTTTTCTGGATCGACGCCGGAGGCGATGAAACCGGCGCACAGCTCGCGCGTGGCGCGGCGCAGGTTTGCAGGGTCTTGCCAGACGGTGATCGCGTGCATGTCCACCATGCAAAAGATCGATTCAACGCCGCTGTTCTGGCTGTCGGCAAAGCGTTTCAGCGCGCCCAGATAGTTGCCCAGCGTCAGCCCGCCGGACGGCTGGATGCCCGAGAACACCCGAGGGGTGAAGGCTGAATTGGTCTGACCCTCGGTCATGGCGTGTCTCCGTGGTGGAAATATCAACGCAGGTGGCTTACCGAGGGCGTGAAGGACCGTCAAGGAAGAGGCCCCCATGAGCGACCCCAACGACCCGCGCCATCCCATCAACGAAGCGCCGGTAAACCCGTTGCCGCCTGTGGTGGTGGCGCTGTTTCTGGTCCTGATGGGGATCGAGGCGGTGTTTTCCCTGTCCGAATTCGGGCTGGTGGGCGGGCGCGACGCCGTGGGCCTGCGCATCGAATATATCGAACGTTTCGGGTTTTCGGGGCGGCTGTTCGACTACATGATCGAAACGCAAAGCTATTCGCCTGATAACCTGCTGCGGCTTGTGTCCTATGCCTTTCTGCACAGCTCTTTTTACGAGGGGCTCTTTGCCATGGTGTTCACCCTGTCGATGGGCAAGGTCGTGACAGAGGCGATGGGACCGCTGGCCTTTGTCGCCATCTTCTTTGTCAGCGCGGCCTTCGGGGCGCTTTGCTTTGGCCTGCTGAGCGATGATCCATGGCTGATCGGTGCCTTTCCGGCGGCCTTTGGGCTGATTGGCGGGTTTTCGTATCTGCTGTGGGTGCGGCTGGGGCAGGAGGGCGCGCCCCAGATGCGGGCGTTTTCGCTGATCGGAATGCTTATGGCGATGCGGCTGGTGTTTGGCCTGCTGTTTGGCACGGACGACAGTTGGATCGCGGATCTGGCGGGGTTTGTCGCGGGCTTTGCGCTGGCGATTGTGATGGTGCCGGGGGGGCTTGCGCGGATCAGGGGGCTGCTGCGCCGCTAAGGATCAGAACAGGTCATCGGGTATGCGCGCGGGCACCATGCGGCCCGGTTTCACCGCGAGCGGGCGCAATGGTGCAGTCGCGTTGGCCCATGACGCGGCGCGCGTGACGTCCCGCCCCTGTCCCAGCCACATCGCGCTGCGTTTGCCCATCAGATCGCCCGCGAAGGCAGGATCGCGGATCAGGATGGACGCCTGACTGTCGAATTTCGCGGCGCGCGCTGTCAGATCATGCGAGCCAACTACCGCATAGGTGCCATCGACGATGATCAACCGCCCGGGAAGCGGGGCCGCGCCATCGGCGGTCAGATCGCCGGGCAGGTGATGTTCGACAAAGGCTGCTCGCGATCCGAAGGCCTTGGACAATCGCTGAAGCTGTTCGGTTTGCAGGGCCTGCCCTCTCTCGCGGGTTTCGCGCAAAGCACCGCCAAGGGGCAGCCGGTCGCCTGCGGGATGGAACACCACCACAAGCTGCAGCTCCGGCGCGGCCTTGGCCGCAGCGATCAACGCATCGGCGTAAGGCCTGTGTCGCAGGGCTGCGGTCTCGATATAGACATGCTGACGGGCGTCGGACAGCAAGCGGCAGATATGTGTCTCAAAGCTCTGCTCGCGCGGGGTGCCCGAGATGCGAAACGGGCCGGTCTTCGGGTCGGACAGGGTCCGCAGCAAGCGTCGTTCCGGTCGGCTCAACCGGCGTGCCACGCTTCGAAAGGGCTGCGGCGGCGTGGCCAAGGTCGGCGCGCCGGTCTGAATCGCGGCCGTCCAGCAATCCGCGAAATGGGCGCGCAAAGCACCGGCAAAATCCGCATCCGACAGGCGCAGGGCCACGTCTTGCCACAGGCTGGCGGGGCGGTGTTCGTCCAGCGTAAAACCCCCGATCACCACCTCCTCGCCGTCTGCCACTGCAAAAGCATGATGCACATGCTGGGTCCGCAGCGGCATTTTTTGTTCCAGCGATTGCCGTTGCAGGATTGTCAGATGTTCTGGCGGTGCAGCCTTCAGCGCGGCCATCCGACGTCTGCGTGGACGGATAAAGCGCCAGCGCCACACGGCGCCGGCCGTTTGGCCGTGCGGGGCGCAAAGGATCTGCGCATCCCCCTGCGCGACATTGGCAAAGCCCGAGGCCGCCAGCCAGGCCCGCCTGTGCCGTTCCGGGTCGAGCAACGGGTCGTCGTCGCCAAAGGCCATGTGCAGATGCACCCCGCGCCGTGTCAGCCACGGGATCAGATCCGACCACGTGACCAGCCCCAACTCCCGCAGACGCGCGCTGTGTAGCGGGGTTTCCGGGTCAAAGCTGCGGAAGGCTAGGATCAACTCGTGGCGGGCACCGGCGGCCAGCTCTTCTAGCGCCAAAAGCGTGTCGGTCTGGGTTAGAAGGGCTGTGGGCACTGGGCTTATCTCCGGCGGCGCAGAATGCTTTTGAACTCGGACAAACTAAAGGCGCCCAAGAGCTGGCCCGCAACCCCGTAACTGAGCGCGCCACCGATCAGCAGCACCAGAACCGCCATGCCCCGCGACCATTCGGCCAGAACATAGCGCAGTCCAAACAGCACCGCCCCCATCACCACAGCCGCCAGAAGAATCCGCAGCAGCCGTGTGTAGAACCGCGCATCAAAGCGCGCGACATCGCCCATTTTGCGGGCGTTAAAGGCCAGTTGCGCAACCATGGTCCATCCCGCAAGCGTGGTGGCAATGGCCGGGGCAATCCAGCCGATCACGGGGGCCAAGCCAATGGCCGCGACGGCGTTGATCACCATGGACCACACCGCAAACCGGAACGGCGAGCGGGTGTCTTCCCGCGCGAAATACAACGGTTGAAGCACTTTTTGCAGCACAAAGGCAGGCAGTCCCAGCCCGTAGATCGCCACGGCTTGCGCCATGGCGCGGGCGTCCTCGGGGCCGGTGCGCCCATGTTCAAACAGCAAGGACACCAGCGGCAGCGGAATGACCACCAAAGCTACGGCGCAGGGAATTGTCAGCGCCAGCGACAGCTCGCCCGCCCGCGACAGGGCCATGCGCCCGCCGCTGTGGTCCTGCGCCTTCAGGCGGCGCGACAGATCGGGCAGCAAGACGATGCCAATGGCAATGCCCACCACGCCCAGAGGCAGCTGGTACAGGCGGTCGGCGTTGAACAGCCAGCTGACCGCCTTGTCAAAGTGCGAGGCCACCTGTTGCCCGACCAAAAGGTTGATCTGCATCACCCCGCCGGCCAATGCGGCAGGCACGGCGATGCGTGTCAGTTTGCGCACATCGTCGGTCAGGCGCGGGCGGGCAGGGCGGATGCGCAATCCGGCGCGTTCCGCCGCCACCCAGACCAGCGCAAGCTGCGCGACACCGCCCAAGGGGATGCACCAGATCAGCCACCAGACAGCCTCGCCCCCGAAATAGCGCGGACCGATCAAAAGCGCGGACACAATCAGGATGTTGAGCAACACTGGCGCAGCAGCGGCAGCGGCAAAGCGGCCCATGGCGTTCAACGCGCCAGAGAACAGCGCGGCCAGCGAAATCAGCAAAATGTAGGGAAAGGTGACGCGTCCAAAGGCCGTGGTCATGTCAAAGCGTTCATCGCCTGCAAACCCACCGGCGGTGGCCCAGACCAGCACGGGCATAAAGATCAGCGCAAGGCCGGTCAGTGCCAGCAAGACAAAGGCCAATCCGTTGAACGCATCGCGGGCAAATCGCTGCGGGTCGCTGTCTGCCTCGAGCTTTTTGGAATACATCGGCACAAAGGCCGCATTGAACGCGCCTTCGGCAAAGAAGCGGCGGAACATGTTCGGCAGGCGGAAGGCGGCCACAAAGGCGTCCATCACCGGTCCCGGCCCGATCAGGGTGGCCAGCATAATATCACGGACCAGTCCCAAAACACGGCTGGCAAGGGTCCAGAAGCCGACGGTCATCACGCCGGAAATCAAACGAATGGGTTTCATTACCCTACACTCCGAGGTCTGATGAGCGGCTTATCTTAATCCCTCAGGCCCCGAAAGAGGCCGTGATGCCATCGTCTTGGGCAGCAACGGGGAAACCGGCGGAAAAATTCTTGGGCCCAAGTTCCATCTCACAGGTATCGTGGATAACAAGCGAGGAACAGTTATTGGTAACGCAGGGGAAAGAATGGCCCGCCCGTATCAGATATTCAGCGCACAGCGGCTGGTTGTGGCCCAATCCACCGGAACCGCGACGGCGCAGGCCATGACGACGGAAGCGGTGAACATGTTCGATCAGCACCCCGAGCACCATGGTTTCAATTCCTTGGTGGATTTGCGGCGCAGCCGTTTTCCCGATGATTTCAGCGCCGAGGTGCGCGCGGCGGTGCGTCGGATGGAGCCTGTCTATCGCGCGCGGACCGGTCTGGCGAAGACCGCTCTCGTCAGCGGGGACGACACAACCTATGGCATGACGCGGATGTATCAGGCGACCGTTTTGTCTCGGCTGCCGGATTACGACATCGAGGTGTTCGACGATATGCGTCAGGCGCTGCGCTATCTCGGCGTCAGCGATGGCGATATACCGGATGTTCTGGCGGCGCTGGATGTGGCGGGCGACCAAACAGAGGCCGCCCTGCCGGATCAACTGTAAGCGCGGCGCGACCCCTCCTCCAAGGCCTGCCTTAGCTTCTTCTCGATCAGATCGCGTTTGGCCTGACTGTGCAGTTTCAGGCCGAACATATCCTTGACGTAGAAGGTGTCGACCACCTGTTCGCCATAGGTCGCGATGACCGCCGAGGCGATATAGACGTTCTGATGCGCCAGCGTGCGGGTGATGTCGTACAACAGCCCCGCCCGGTCACGGGTGTCGACCTCGATGATGGTAAAGATTTCGGAACCATCATTGTCAAAGGTGACATGCGTGGGGACTTTGAACGCTTTTTCGCGTTTCTTGAGCTTGTCCTTGGGCTTGATCGCATCGCGTGCGACGACTTCACCCGTAAGGGTTTTCAGCATCATCTGCCGCAGACGCGGGATGCGGGCATCGTCAAAGGGCGCGCCTTCGCTGTCCTGAATCCAGAACACCGCCGTGGCAAACCCGTCGCGCGTGGTAAAGGTGCGGGCATCCACAACGTTGGCCCCCACCAGTGCCAGCGCCCCGGTCAGTCGCGAGAAGATGCCGGGGTGATCTTGCAGTGCGAAACAGGCACGGGTGGCATCGCGGTCCTCGTCGAGGTGGATGTCCATGCGGATTTCATCCTGCGTGATCCCGCGCAGCAGATTGGCGAAAATGACATGCGCCGTGACATGCAGGCCCTGCCAATAGGGGGCGTAATGGCGCGTGGTTTCGCGGGCAATGTCCTCGGCCGACCATTCGACCAGCGTGTCGCGGAGGGCTTTCTTGGCCTCCGTGCCACGGTTCTCGCGGTTGAGCACCTCCATCCCGTCTTCGAGCGCGCGGCGCGTCTGCCGGTAAAGCGCGCGGATCAGCGCCGCCTTCCAGTTGTTCCACGTGTCCGGCCCGACACCGCGAATGTCGCAGACCGTCAGAACCGTCAACAGGTCCAGCCGCTCACGGGTTTTGACCGCCTTGGCAAAGTCGCGCACCGTGCGCGGGTCGGCGATGTCGCGCTTTTGCGCCATGTCCGACATCAGCAGATGATAGCGCACCAGCCATTCTACGGTTTCGCATTCGTCTTTGTTCAGGCCAAGACGTGGCGCAACCGTGCGCGCGATGCGGGCCCCGATGATGGAATGGTCGCCATCGCGCCCCTTGCCGATGTCGTGCAGCAGCAGCGCCACATACATGACACGTCGGTTGATCCCCTCGTCGAGGATTTCCGACGCAACGGGCAGCTCTTCGTCCAGCTGGTGATCTTCGATTTCGGACAGATGCCAGATGCATTGGATCGTATGTTCGTCCACCGTGTAGTGGTGGTACATGTTGAACTGCATCATCGCCACAATATGGGCGAATTCGGGAATGAAGGCCCCGAGTACGCCCAATTCGTTCATCCGGCGCAGCGCACGTTCGGGATTGCCGTGGTTCAAAAGCAGGCTGAGAAACAGCTCCTGCGCGGCGGGATCATTGCGCAGGTCGTCATCGATCCGGTCCAGATTGTTCTGCACCAGCCGCATGGCGTCGGGGTGGATCAAAAGATCCGTGCGCAGAGCTTCCTCGAACACGCGCAGCAGGTTCAGGGGATCGGCAAGGAAGCTGTCGTCGTCCTGAATAGCAAGCCGCCCATGGGTGACGGTGTACCCTTTGGCAGTCACTGGGGTTCGACTGAAAATCCGTTTCAGCAAGGGCGGACCCTTGGTGTGATCCGCCTCCAGCGAGGTCAGCAGGATTCGCGTCAGATCCCCGACAGAGGTCGCGTGGCGGAAATAGTCCTGCATGAACCATTCCACGCCGCGCCGTCCGCCACGGTCGTTGTATCCCATGCGCGCCGCAACTTCGGGCTGCATGTCAAAGCTCAGCTGTTCCACCGCGCGGTTGGCGATCAGATGCAAATGGGTGCGCACGGCCCACAAAAACCGTTCCGCCTGAACGAAGGTCTCGTATTCCTCGGGCAGGAAGACACCTGACTGCACAAGCTGGCCGACATCGTCGGTGTGATGGACGTATTTGATGATCCAGAACAGCGATTGCAGGTCGCGCAGGCCGCCTTTGCCTTCTTTGACGTTGGGCTCCACCATATAGCGCTGGCCCTGTTTGTCGTGGCGGGCGTCACGTTCTTCGAGCTTGGCGGTGATGAATTCGCGTTCGGTGCCGTTGAACAGCTGGCTCCACAGGGTTTCATCCAACTCGTCGGACAGGGCGCTGTCACCGGCCAGATGGCGCGCTTCGAGCATGGCTGTGCGGATGGTGAAATCCTCGCCGCCCAGACGGACGCAATCGCGCACGGTCCGTGAGGAATGGCCGACTTTCAGCTTCAGATCCCACAGGATGTACAGCATCGATTCAATGACGCTTTCAGCCCATGCGGTGATTTTATACGGGGTCAGGAACAGCAGATCGACGTCGGAAAAGGGTGCCATCTCGCCACGGCCATAGCCACCGACGGCCACCACGGCCAGACGCTCGCTGTCTGTGGGATTGTGTTTGGGGTGCAGAACCTGCGTGGCAATCTCGAAGGCGAGGTTCACCACGCCATCGGTCAGCCATGTGTAGGATCGGGTGGTCCTACGGGCGCCGAAGGGTTCGTGGGCAAACGCCTCTGCGATAATGGCGCGACCGGATTTTATGGCGGCGGACAGGCAGGCCACGGTGGCTTTGCGGACCTCGGCCTCTGTTGCGCCGGGCTCCAGCGTGGCGAAAAGCTCGGCCCGCACGCCGGGAAGGTCAAAGATATCGGCTGCCGGCGCGATCAGATCCGCCGGCAGCATGTTTGCGTCTGGTTCAGAAACCGGTTCCGGAGAGGCTGCTGGGGGCAGGGTCAAGGATCACCATCTGGTTGTTCTGGATCGTGGCAATCGCCAGCGCGCGCTGGTTGGTGCCATCTTTGAGCAGGCGGAATACACCGCCAGAGCCGGTAAATCCAGCAGAGGTGAGGCTTTTACCGCTCAGTGCGTCCGCGTTGCCGCGTTTTGCCAGCAAACCGATGGCAGAGATGCCGTCATAGGCCAGACCGGCCAGCGGATGCGGCGCGGCCCCGAAGGTCGCGGTGTAGCGCTGGTCAAACGACGCCTGACGCGCGCGGTCGGGCAGGGCGAACCACGCCCCCTGTGCACCGGGCAGGGCAAACAGATCGGGGCGCACATCCCAACGGGTCAGACCGGCATACTGGACCTGAGACGGAGACACGCCGTTCTCGGGCAGTTGTTGCAACAGCATGGGCATGGCTGCATTTGTCGCATCCGTGGTGATAAAGATCGAATCCGCTGCGCCGGATTGCACAGCCGCTGCCGCGCGTTTGGCGGTGTCGCTGACACCGGCCACGGACAGCTCGTAGGCTTCGGAGGACAGCACCTGAATGCCGTTGACCGTGGCGGCCTGTTCAATGGCGATCTTGCCGAACTGGCCGGGGACATCGTTGGAATAGACGACAACGATACGCTGTTTGCCCTGTGCGCGTGCATGCGCCATCAGGCGGTTGGCTGTGTTCGCAAAGGTCGGCCCGAGGATAAAGACGTTGCCGCCCGCAATGGCGGTCGTGTTGGAAAAGCTCAGGACATTTACGCCCTCGTCGGACACGGCCGCCCCGGCTGCGTTTGCCGCCTCGGAGAACAGCGGGCCGAGGATGATCTTGGCGCCGTCGTCGACTGCGGATTGTGCAACGCTTGCGGCTTGGGCGGCCTGACCGCCGGTGTCGTAGACGCGCAGGTCGATCTCGACCCCGTCGAGTTCGCTGATGGCAAGGCGTGCGGCGTTTTCCAGCGAAGAGGCCACAGGCCCCGCACCGCCGTCAGACTTTGGCACCAGCAAAGCGACGGGCACGGGGGCGCCCGCTTCGATCGCCGGTCCGTCGGCCCCGGCAGGGGCGCCGCCAAGACCGCCGACCAAGGCAGGGTCACAAGCCGCGAGAAGAGCGGTCGAAGCAAGCGCGGCCAGAGACAGGCGCGCCTTGCGGAGGCGTGGCAAAACAGTGAACATTGGACTCCCTCGTCGTCTTTCTGATAGCGGGGTGCGCGGCCCGCTTGGGTTTGCCATAAACATAGAGAAGCGGGAAAGGCGGGGCCAGTGACGATTGACGACACGGCGGAAATTGGCGGGGGGAAAGCGGGCGGCATGCTCCCCGCTGGGCTGCATCTGGTGGCTGTTCCCATCGGCAACGCCCGTGACATTACGTTGCGTGCCCTTGATGCGCTGCGCGATGCGGATGTGCTGGTGGCCGAGGATACGCGCAGCCTGCGCCGGTTGATGGACCTGCACGGCATCGCGGTAGGGGACCGGCCCTTGCTGGCCTACCACGATCACAACGGGGACCGCGCGCGCCCGCGTCTTTTGGCAGATATCGCTGCGGGCAAATCGGTGGTCTACGCGTCAGAGGCGGGCACTCCGATGGTGTCGGACCCGGGCTTCGATCTGGCGCGCGCGGTCACCGAAGAGGGCGGGGCTGTCACCAGCCTGCCCGGCGCATCGGCGGCGATAACGGCCCTGACTTTGGCAGGACTGCCGACCGACCGCTTTATGTTTGTGGGGTTCTTACCCTCCGCCGGAGGGCCGCGGCGCAAGGCTTTGGATGAATTGGTGGGCGTGGCCGCGACCTTGGTATTCTACGAATCTCCCAAACGTCTGGCAGCCATGCTGTCTGAGGCATCGGAACGGCTGGGCAACCGCAATGCCGCTGTCTGCCGGGAATTGACCAAACGGTTCGAAGAGGTGCGACAGGGCGGATTGGTCGAATTGTCGGAGTTCTATGCCGCAAATCCCCCGAAAGGCGAAATCGTCGTCGTGGTGGATCGTGGAAATTCAGAAACGATTAGTGAAATCGATATAGAACACGAGGTGAACAAGGCGCTGGAAACGATGTCGGTGCGCGATGCCGCGGACTATGTCGCGACCCGCTTCAACGTGAAACGGCGCCCAGTGTATCAAATGGCGATGCGCATTTCTGACGGTAAAGGCTAGGGGTAGGCGGACAAATGGCGCAGCGGAAACATCGACCGAAACGTGACCCGCGCCAGATGTCGCTGTGGGATTGGACGCCGCCGGTAGATGCGTCTGCCGTACCGGTTTCTATGGTGCGAACTCGTCGCGCATCGACAGGGGCGATGGGCCACGCCGCCGGGGCTTCTGCCGAATTGCGCGTGGCACAGGATTATGAACGGCGTGGATATCCGATCGCACGCACCAGATGGCGGGGCAAGGGTGGGGAAATCGACCTGATCGCGCAGGACGGCGATGCGGTGGTTTTTGTTGAGGTTAAACAAAGCAGAACATTTGATCGGGCCGTTGCGCGCTTGGGCCGTCGCCAGATAGCGCGGCTTCAATCCGCCGCTGAGGAATACCTTGGCACGCAGCCGAATGGGGCCCTGACCGAGATGCGATTTGATGTGGCTTTGGTTAATGGCTTCGGCGAAATGCGCGTAATCGAGAATGCGTTGATGGATTGGTAAATTTTCGCACAGGGTCTTTGCATTGCCACTTGGTCTTTGATCAGCCATCTATACATGGAATTCAAAGCCGAATTCTAAGGGGATGCGCATGAAGATCGCTTTTCAGATGGACCCGATTGCGGGGGTCAACATCAACGCGGACAGCACGTTCCGTCTGGCCGAAGAGGCCCAAGCGCGTGGCCACGAGCTGTTTTACTACGGACCGGACCAGCTTTCCTTTGACGAGGGGCGGATCACCGCGACAGGCCATTGGATGACGGTGCAGCGTGTGGCTGGTGAACCTGCTGTACTGGGAGAGCGTGTCACCATCGACCTTGCTGATGTCGATGTGGTCTGGTTGCGGCAAGATCCGCCATTCGACATGCATTACATTACAACGACGCACCTGTTGGACCGACTGAAGGGGAAAACGCTGGTCGTTAACGATCCGTTCTGGGTGCGGAACTTCCCTGAAAAGCTGTTGGTTCTGGGGTTCGAAGGGCTGACGCCGCCGACCATGATTGCCCGTGATCTTGAGGCGATCAAATCTTTCCGTGCCAAACATGGCGACGTCATCCTGAAGCCGCTTTACGGCAATGGCGGGGCGGGGGTGTTTCGACTTACGCAGGATGACCGCAACCTCAGCTCACTGCATGAACTGTTCACCGGGTTCTCGCGTGAACCGTTGATCGTGCAGAAATACCTGCCGGATGTGGTTAAGGGCGACAAGCGTGTGATTCTTGTTGATGGCGAACCTGTGGGGGCGATCAACCGGGTACCGGCTGAGGGCGAAGTGCGGTCCAACATGCATGTGGGCGGCCGCCCCGAAAAAGTAGAGCTGACAGAGCGTGATCTTGAAATCTGTGCGGCGATCGGACCGACCCTGCGCGACCATGGGCAGATTTTTGTCGGTATTGATGTAATCGGCGATTGGCTGACAGAGATCAACGTGACCTCTCCCACCGGCATTCAAGAGCTTGAGCGCTTTGACGGGATCAATGTGGCCGAGAAAATCTGGCAGGCCATCGAAGCGAAGCTGGCGTGAGTTGGCGGCTGCAGCTGCTGAACGCGCAGCTGCGGCTTTTTTCGCGTCCTCGCATCGCGCGCACCGCCCGCCCGGAGGACGCCGTAGCATCGGTGGAGCGTGCCTCCCGCCTTGCGTGGATGCCTCATAATTTCCGTATGTTGCAGCGTCCGGGGGATCTGCACTGGATCAGTTGCGGCGTGTGCCCGACGGATCGTGTGGTTTTATACTTTCACGGCGGTGGCTTTATCGCGGGCAGCCCGCATACGCATCGGGCCATGCTGGGGGCATTGTCGCAGGCGGCAGGGGTGGAGGTTTGCGCGCCACGCTACCCGTTGGCGCAAACTGCTCCTTTTCCTGCCCAGATTGAAGCGGCGCATGCGGCCTGGGCGCGGTTGCAGTCGCTGGGCTACGCGGCTGACCGCATCGTGGTCGGCGGCGATTCCGCAGGTGGCGGTCTGGCATTGTGTCTGGTCGCAGCCTTGTGCCAGCAGGGGACGCCGCCCGCCGGTGTGTTTACCTTTTCCCCATGGACGGATCTCAGCGCCAGCGGTGAATCCCTGCGGCGCAACGCAGATCGTGACCCCTTATTGCCCGCGAACAGGATCGAAGAGCTTGCTGCCTTAATCTTATGCGGGGCTGACGCCTGTGATCCGCGGGCGTCAGCCCTGTTTGCCGAATATCCCCGCTGTCCGCCGGTCTGGATGGCATGGGGCGAGACCGAAGTGCTGTATGATGATTGCGCACGCATGGTGACGCGGCTGCGCCAGTTTGGCGCGCAGGTCACCACAGAACGCCATCCAACGGCCCCGCATGTGTGGCCGCTGTTTCAGGGCTGGGTGCCGGAGGCCACGGCCACGCTCAGACGGGCCGCGCGTTTTGTTCAGGCGTCCCTGGACGAAACCAGCCGGTAACTCAGCGCCTCTGCCAGATGCGGCCGCGCGATTTCTGCGCTCTGGTCGAGGTCCGCAATCGTCCGGGCCACGCGCAAGACGCGGTGATATCCGCGCGCGGACAAATGAAAACGCTCCGCCGCCGTGTTCAGCATGTCGCGAGTCTCCGGGGTCAGGGGGGCGATTTCCGACAGCAGATCGCCTTCTGCATCGGCGTTGGTGGAGACACCGGGATGGTCGGCGAACCTGTCGCTTTGTATCTGACGGGCATGGGCCACACGTTCAGCCACGCTGCGCGAGCTGTCGCCCGAGGGTGGCAGGTTCAGATCCTCCACCATGACGGCAGGCACGTCGAGACGCAGGTCAAAGCGATCCATCAACGGACCCGAGATGCGGCCCAGATAGTCTTCGGCGCACAGCGGCGCCTTGGAGCAGGCCAGATTGGCATCGGCCAGATGCCCGCACCGGCACGGATTCGCCGCTGCCATCAACAAAAATCGGGCAGGATAGCGGACGTGGGCGTTGGCGCGCGATACCATGACCTCGCCGGTTTCCAGAGGTTGTCGCAGGGTATCCAGCACCGCGCGCGGGAATTCGGGCAGTTCGTCCATGAACAACACACCATTGTGCGCAAGGCTGATCTCTCCGGGTTGGGCGCGCCGCCCGCCGCCAATCAAAGCAGCGGTCGAGGCCGTGTGATGCGGTTCCTGAAACGGTCGCATACGAGAAATGCCGCCATCGGTCAGCAATCCCGCGACGGAGTGCACCATCGAGGTTTCCAATGCCTCGATTGGGGAGAGCGGCGGCAGCAGGCTCGGCATCCGTGCGGCCAACATGGATTTCCCCGCCCCCGGTGGCCCGATCATCAGCATATGGTGCCGCCCTGATGCGGCGATTTCCATTGCCCGTTTTGCACGTTCCTGCCCTTTGACATCCTGCAAATCGCGATGTGTGGGCGGAATGGTGACCTCGCCGCCCGAGGCGGGTGGCAATATGGATTGGCCGGTGAAATGGCGAATGATGTCCAATAGGCTATCGGCGCCGAGGACGGTGCAAGCCTCGACCCAGGCTGCTTCGCGGCCCGAGGCGCGCGGGCACATCAGCGTGCGGCTTTCACTGGCGGCGGTCATGGCAGCGGGCAAGGCGCCCACGACTGGCATCAGTGTTCCGTTGAGCGACAGCTCCCCCAAGGCCAAAGTATGCGACACGGCGTCCGGCGGAATGATGTCCAACGCAGACAGCAATGCCATCGCGATCGGCAGATCGAAGTGCGAGCCTTCCTTGGGCAGATCGGCAGGCGACATATTGATTGTGATGCGTTTGGACGGCAAAGCGATGGAAAGTGAGGTCAGCGCGGTGCGGACACGGTCACGGGCTTCGGAGACGGCTTTGTTCGGCAGGCCGACGATGGAAAAGGCCGGCAGCCCCGGGGTGATCGCGCATTGCACCTCGACAGGGCGGGCATCGACCCCCTCAAAAGCGACAGTATGAGCAACTGTTACCATCTGTGCTCCGCGTCAGATCTGAGCCACCTTGACGCTAGCTTGGTTAGAAAAAGGTAAATTTGACCGCCAGCAGGGTGACTTTTGTTCGTCGGGTTGAATAGCCCCGCGTTTCTTAGACGCCTTGGTTGTTCAGTTTTTGTTGCCGTTCGAACTCTATCGGCGACAGCATGCCGTTATGCGCGTGCTTGCGTTTCGGATTCTAGAACATTTCGATGGAGTCGAACACATCCTGCCTTGCTTCTGCACGTGTGCGGTATGTCCGCCGCCGGATCCGCTCGCGCTTGAGCAGGTTGAAGAGGCTCTCTGCAACGGCAGTATCATGGCAGTTCCCTCTCCTGCTCATCGAATGTTCCGGTTTGTGGACGCGTAGGAACGCAGCCCGATCCATACTGGTGAACTGGCTGCCCTGATCCGAGTGGATCAGGACCTTATCGCGGGGCTTTCGACGCCAGATCGCCATCAAGAGAGCTTGCAGAACCACATCGGTGGTCTGCCTGCTGTGCATCGACCAACCTACGTCCCTTCTGGAATAAAGGTCGATGACAACAGCCAGATAGGCGAAGCCTTCATGGGTCCGGATAGAGGTGATGTCTGTCAGCCAGACACTGTCGGCCGCGGCGACGTCACACGCAGCAGTGCGCGCTTCAGCCTGCGGATCTCGTCGTCCTTCTCGGTGTCGCCTGACACTGCCTTCGCAAACTTGCGCTTCCACGCATACAGAGAATGCGTACTGACACCCAACCGGTCTGACACTTCCTTCACCCGACAGCCTCGCTCAGTAATTTGCGCGACCGCATCTCGCTTGAAATCGCCTGTGAAATTCCCTGTGCCCATCATTGCCTTCTAGCCTCAAAGTTGGCGTAGAAGGCGTACACAATACACGGGGCTATTCAGGTGCGGATCCCTGATCACGTTGACAAGACCTGTTATTTCGCTGATAGATGCGCGGCGCACGCGCGGGCCGTTAGCTCAGCTGGATTAGAGCAGGGAACTTCTAATTCTCAGGTCGGGGGTTCGAGTCCTCCACGGCTCGCCAGTGCCTTTTCTGCTTGTCGTCCGACATCCAAAGACCGACTTTTCGACAAAAGTTGGTTTTTGAAATTTGTCTTGTCGCACCCGGTTATCTTACCGCTGCCGTTGTCAACTCTAGGGTCAGGACTCATAGCCAATAGATGACGGGTGCCGCGAGGGCGATGGCTGAGAGGAAGACCTTTGGGCAGCGGTCGTAGCGCGTGGCGACACGCCCCCGTTTTTCACGCCCATGCTGGTCGCTGTGCGGAGTGCCTTCAGATAGGTTGCGTCGATCATAAGGGTCTTCCGTTCGCCGTGATCGGCGGCCAAGCCGAGCATCATCCGCGCGAAGATGCCCTTGTCATTCCAACGTGTCCAGCGGTTGTAGAATGTCTTGTGTGGCCCATATTCCGCCGGGGCATCGCGCCAACGTAAACCATTGCGATTGATGAAGATAATCCCACTCAACACGCGTCGATCATCGACGCGAGGCTTGCCGTGGGACTTCGGAAAGAAAGGCTCCAGACGCGCCATCTGCGCATCGCTCAACCGAAAGAGATCAGACATGTTCACCGCTCGATTTTCGAGCCGTGAATCGCGCTGATACCGGGAAATCAATGGGTCCTGAACCTAGATTTGATACTCATCAGTCACGCTCCTTGCTGTCGTTCGGAGCGCAAAATGTGCAGCAAATTGTACAGCAAGATGTGCAGCAAAACGGCAAATCGGCAGGAGCAAACATGCAGCTGACAACGAATGTCGTTTAACATCAGTCGCTTGGTGAGAATTGCCAAATCGGGTAATGGCGGAGAGGAAGGGATTCGAACCCTCGAGACGGTCTCCCGCCTACACACTTTCCAGGCGTGCGCCTTCGACCACTCGGCCACCTCTCCGTCGACGCGTCTAGCAAAGGCTGGCAGGGGGGTGCAAGCAGATTTCCCGGGAATTTGTCAGTTTAATGAAAGTATTTTCACCGCGTTGGAAAAGCTCGTTGAATCTGGTGCGGCGATTCAATCACCCCGGGCGCAGTCACCTGCGTCCGGGGCAAAAAACGTCACGCTGATCTTAGCTGGAAACTTGTTCGCGCAGGATCGATGCGGTCAGCGAAACCATCAGATAGGCTCCGGCAAAGATGAGAAAGGCAAGGATTGTGTTCTCGAACTTGCGCGGATAGCTCGGGTCTTGGGACGCAACAGGTTCCACCGAGGTCGTCATGTAGCGCGCTTGGTTGTCTGCTTCGCGGCGCGCGCCTTCGAGACGTTCCAGTGCCGATTGCAGCATCATGTCGCGCGTGGCCAGATCAGCCTCGGCCAGCCGGATTTGCACGGCGAGTTCCGCCAAGGACTGCTCGCCCGTGGTTGCGGTGGTCATTTCGGCATTCAGCTGCGCCAGCAGTGATTCCAGCCTGCGGATGTCGCCGCGCGTGCCGTCGACCTTGGCGGTGTTGGGCCGCGAGTTGTCGAGCAAAGCCTCCAACTGCAGGCGCTTTTCCTGCAGTTCAAGCTCGCGCGTGTTGATCTGGGCACGCAGGGCGCCGATGCGGCCTTCGGGGTCGACGATGCTGCCCTCTTGCTGCATGCGCACCAGCACTTCCTGTGCATCGCGGCGGTCGTTCTCGGCTTTGGTCAGGTTGGTTTCGGCCGTTAGCACGGAATCGCTGCGCTTGCGGGCGGTCAGATTGTCCACGCGTTCTTCGGCGTATTCGATCAGGGCGCGGCTGAAACTGGCGGCAATCTCCGGATCGGCGGCGGTGACCTCCATCCGGATCACGCCTTCGGTCGGGTCAAAGCTGATCTGGACGTTCTTTTTATACAGTTTGTAGGCGTCTTCGTTCGACGATTCCGGGTCGAGCCGCTGCAACGGGTCGATTTCCGGCTGGGAGAAGTGATCGACGAAGCCCTCGTCGGCGTCGAGACGCAACATGACTTCTTTGGATTGCAGGTAGCTTTGCGTGGCGATCGCATCCTGCGCGGTGTCAAACGACGTCCCGCTGAGGAAGCTGGGCACGGCCGCCCCTGTGCCGTCGTTCTTGAGGATCAGAAACTCTGATTTGGTGGAATACATCGGGGTGGCCACGACATAGAAGTAGTAGCCCATGATGATGGTGGGCAGCATGACAAAGACGGCCAGCCGCGACAGCAGCAGCATCATCTTTTTGCGCCGCCGCGATGTGAGTTCCTTTTGAATGCGCGAGATTTCGATGGCGCGCCGTTCCGCCGGGCTGACGGTATCGGTCGAGGGGAGCTTGTGCTTTTCCACCTGAACCGTCTGCGGCAGTTGCACCTTTTCCTTCGGGGTGTCGGCCTCGGCCGGTTGTACGAGTTCAAGCATGTTGCTGCGTTGGAACGGGTCGATTCCCTTGGCGCGCAGCAGGCGCACGGCGTCGAAATCCGATGTGGGCGCCAGCCCGTGTTTCTGGGCGACGCGCCGTGCCATGCGCAACTGGCGGCCTGTCAGGCCTTCCTGACGGATGGCATCCATGTCGGTTTCGCCCGCCACCTGTTGGGCAGAGGCGACCTCGCCACTGCGGGCGGGCTGCGCTGGTTGCGCCGCTGCAGGAGGCTGTTGCGGACGCGCCTGTGCAGCCGTCGGCTGCGGGCGTGGTGGCTGCTGACTGGCCGAGGCGGATTGCTGTGCGGGCGCGGCCTGTTGCGGACGCGGCGGTTGTTGCGCGGCAACAGGTTGCGGACGCGGTGGCTGCTGCGGCGCTGTGGGCCGTGCCGCTTGTGGCGTCGGGCGTGCTGCGGCGGGCTGGGTGCCCGCATCAGCGGTCGGCGCCGCGGGTTGCGCAGGGCGTCGCGACAGGCTGGCCTGAGGCGGAGTTGCGGGGCGGGCCGCTTGGGGCGGTGTGGGCGAACGCGGGGCTGGTGCGGCTGCGTCCGCCGGCTGTTCCACCGCCTCGCCCGCGGTGGGGCTGCGGCGAATGCGGAACTTCTTAGCCTTGGGTTTCGTAGTCATACAGCTGTTTCGCTTCTTCCAAAGTTTCAAACATATGCAACTGGCCATCCATCAACACGGCGGCCTTTCGTGCGAATTTTTCCAGCGTCTCCGGCTGGTGGCTGACGATCACAATCGTGGTCGTGCGCAGGCGTTCGGCCAGCAGATCCCCGGCCTTTTTGTTGAACGCGGCGTCCGTAGAATTCGGCATGCCCTCGTCGATAAGGTACATGTCGAAATCAAGCGCGAGCAAGAGCGCAAAGGAGAACCGCGCGCGCATCCCCGACGAATATGTCCCTAAAGGCTGGTCGAAATACTCTTTTAGGTCACACAACCATCGGCAAAAGCTTTCGACGTAGTCAGGGTCCAGACCGTACATCCGCGCGATAAAGCGGGCGTTTTCCTTGGCCGAGATTTTGGACACGACACCGCCCATGAAGCCCAGCGGAAAGGAGATGCGGCAATTGCGCCGGATCTCGCCCTCGTCGGGTTTTTCCAGCCCGGCCATCATGCGGATCAGCGTGGTTTTCCCGGTCCCGTTGGGCGCAAGGATGCCCAGAGATTCCCCCAGATCGACGCGAAACGACGCGCGGTCAAGGATCACCTTCCGCTGGGTGCCGGTCCAAAAGGACTTCGATACCATGTCGAATTCTAACATACAGGGATGCCCCGGTTCGCACTCGTTATCCCCTATGTGGGGTTTCGTTAGAATTAAAATAGGAATTGGGCCACATTATGACTGTCAGGGGAAACAATGACAACGCGCGGGCCCTTCGCAAATGCGTGTGGAAACGCTACGGCAAGTCTTTGCCACATTTCGGCATAGGAGCGGCAAACGCAAAACGGCGCCCGTGGGCGCCGTCTGGCTGATCCGGGTAGGCCGGTTTACAGCTCTTGCTTTTGAACCCGTGTGACCTTGCCCGCGATGATGGAAACCACCGCTGCAATAAAGCTGAACAGCGCGCCCATTTTGGCCGCGTCCTGCACCGGCCCTGCGTCAAAGGCGACAGAGGCCACGAACAGGGACACGGTAAACCCGATCGCCGCAACAAAGCCGATCACCACCAGATCGATGATCCGCATGCCATCTGGAATGCCCAGACGCAACGGAACTGCGGCCAGCCAGCCAAACAGCAAAATGCCTACCGGTTTGCCGATAAGCAGCCCGGCCAGAACCAGCCACGTGGCAGGTCCCATCGACGCAAAGGCCACGCCCGCGTTCAGCAGGCCGAAGAAGAACAAGATCACCTCGACGGGATATTTCAGCGCATGCTCCATCGCGTTGAGCAGATCGTGCAAATGTTCCTCTGCGGCGGAGAAGATGCCAAAGGCGCGGTCCGCATGCGGGATGGCGGGCACCACGGGCAGCAGGCCCAGCGCAGGGTGCAGACCAGCCATCATAAAGCCGTACCACGACACGCAGCCCGCCACGGCATAGGGCCAGAAGGACAGCTTTTCGCGGACCCACGTGGAATTGGGCCGGTCCTGTTTGCCCACGTCCAGCTTACGCGGCAGCGAATTGAACGCAAAGAACACCAGGACTGCGGCCGCCAGCGACAGCAGCAGCCATTCCGGGGCCAGCTCGCTCGACGGGTAGAAGATTGCCAGAATAATCAGACCGGCTGCGTCGTCGGCAATCGCCAGCAACAGAAGAAAGCGCACGGCGGGGTGCCCCGCGCCAAAAACGATCCGCCCCACCAGATAGCTGAACGCAATGTCCGTGGCGGTCGGAATGGCCCAGCCATTGGCGACAGCGCTGTAGGTCTCTGACCCCATGATCGCTGCAAGGCCAAGGTAGACGGCGATGGGGCCAAACATGCCGCCCGCCGTGGCAAACAGCGGGGTGGCCGCCTTTTTCCCGCGCAGAGAGCCGTCTTTGAGGATCACGGCCTCCCACACCTCTTTGGCCGCGATGGCAAAGAACAGCGCCATCAGCACGTCGTTCACCAGATAGTGCAGGGTCAGGGTGCGATACCCGTCATGCCAATGGCCAATGGGCGCGTGGTCCCAGATCTTGAACTCGACAAAGTGGTGGTAGCTGTCGGCCCAGTAATGCGGTTGTCCCGCCACGGGGGCGATCACATCCAGATTGGCCCAGATCAGCGCGATGACCGCGCCGATGATCAAAAGCAGCGAATAACTCGCCAGAAAATTCCAAACGCGATACATCGGTGGCCCCCTCGTTGTCCCCAGCCATTCAGCAGAGGACTTAACGATTTGTAAACCAAAGAACAACGAGGGGAGCGGCCCTGTGCGTAGACGCGAAAGGGCTTTGCGCTTAGGCGAGCGCCCCCCAAGCCAGACCGGCCAGCACAGCACCGGTCAAAGCGATCCCAAGATAGGCGGCAAAGATTCGCGGTTTGACCAGTGCCCAGACCGCCACGGCCGCAGGCACACAGGAGACGCCTCCGGCAATCATAAAGCTCATCGCGGCTCCGGGGGACATGCCCATGTTCATCAGCTCGCCCACCAGCGGCACGGCGGCATAGCCATTGAGATAGGCCGGCATCCCCACCAAAGCGCCAAGGATGATCGTCATCATACCAGAGCCGCCCAGAACGCGGGCCACCGTTTCGGCGGGGATGTAGTGGATCATCGCCGCCTCGATCACATAGGCCAGCGTGAGCCATTTCATCAGAAAGGCAAAGTTCTCCAACCCCGTGCGGCGAAAGGTGTCGCGGCGCTCGGCGTCCTGCCAGAAGGCCCAGACGGGACGCCCCTGAAACGGTTTTTTGACCCCGCAGCAGCCGCCGACCTGCGGCTTTTCCCGCAAAGGATCGGCAAACACCGACGAGGATTTCAACAGCATTACGCCCACCCCGCCCAAAAGACCGATCCCGATGGCCGACAGGGCCTTGGCCGTGGCGAATTCCATCCCCAGAACGCCGGCTGTGATGGTAAACATCGCCGGATCCATCAGCGGAGAGGCCAGCCAGAAGGCCATCACCGCAGACAGGGGCGCACCCACCGCCAGAAGCGCCGCAATAAACGGGATCACCTCACACGAACAGAAGGGGGACAACCCGCCCAGCAGCGCCGCAAAGACGATCATGCGGGTCTCATTGCCCTCGAACGCCTTGGCCAGCAGCGTTTCTGCGCCAGTGGCCTTCAGGTAGGCGACGGCCAGCACTGCAAACAGGATGAAGGGCAATGTGCCCAGCAGCGCCTCGACGGTAAAGCCGAGCGTTGGCCAAAAGCGTGGCGTGTCCAGTATCGCAACGGCCAACAGGATCAAAGCACTGGCAAGCCAGGCCTTCGGGATTTTGCGCAGCTGCGGCAGGCGCGGGGCAGGCGATGTGGTATCAGCCATGATTGTGATCCTCGGGGCAGGGGCTGTCGGCACAGCAGTTTTGCAACAGGTAATCGGACAGCGCGCGGATTTCGGGGTAGTCTGCGCCTGCGCAGATAATGGACCGCCCTTGACGGGTCTGGGTCACCAATCCGGCGGCGGACAGGATCTTTAGGTGGTGCGTCAGGGTCGATCCGGTGATGCCACAGCTCGCCCCAAGCGCCCCGATGCTCAGCCCGTCCGGACCGGCGCGTACCAGCGCCTGCATGACGGACAGACGTTGCTCTGACCCGAGTGCCGCGAATTTGGAGGCAGCAGTGGCCGGGGTGATAAGGTGCGGGATGGGGTCGGATATTTTCATATCCCTAGAAGTAACGAAAGGATAAGGCGCGCGCAATCTTTATTTCGACAACTGCCGAAATGACTGGATCTCCGCGTAGGGCGGGGCTTTGACCCGCCTTTGGCGACGGTTCGGCCAAGCCCTTGTCCTTCGTGGCGGGACTGACCAAATTGCCGGGATGGATCGCCTCTTGTCCGATATTCGCGCCTGCCGCCTGTGCGCCCAACGGTTTGCCCAGACCGAAACCGGCCATGCGCCGCGTCCCGTCGTTCGTGCGCGCTCCTCAGCACGCATCTTGATCGCAGGACAAGCGCCCGGTGCGCGCGTCCACCAGTCGGGCAAGCCCTTCACCGACCCGTCCGGTGACCGCCTGCGCGACTGGCTGGGACTGCCGCCCGAGCAGTTCTACGACGACACTCAGATCGCCATCGTCCCGATGGCCTTTTGCTTTCCCGGCTACCGCAAAGGCAGCGACCTGCCGCCCCCGGCAATCTGCGCGCGCACATGGCGGGCGCAGCTTATGGCACAGCTGCCGCAGGTCACGCTGACCCTGCCCATCGGCGGCTACGCGCAGAAATGGCACTTAGGCACCCGCACCGGCGTGACCGACACCGTGACCGCGTGGCGCGACCATATGCCGGACATGATCCCCTTGCCCCATCCGTCGTGGCGCAATACGGCATGGCTGAAACATAACCCGTGGTTCGAGACGGAGCTTCTGCCCGTGTTGCGACACCGCGTCCAAGAGGCCCTGACATGACAGACGCAACCCCTTTGGACAGCGCCCTTGCGGCGATGAATGCCGCCCCCGAGGATGAAACGCTTCGGATGCGCTTCTACGACCGGTTGGCCTCGGCCGAGCTGTATCTGATGCTCGAACGCGAACCCGAGGGTGACACCATCGACCCCGAGGTGTTCGACGTCGCCGATGCGAAATTCCTGCTGGCCTTTGATCGCGAACACCGTCTTTCGGAATTTGCCGCACGGGCGGTGCCCTATGTGGCGCTGTCGGGCCGCGCCTTGGCGGGCATGCTGGCAGGGCAGGGGATCGGCATTGCGCTGAATGCGGGCACGGCTGGGGAAACGCTCCTCCCGCCAGAGGCGATGGGCTGGCTGGCCGAAACGCTGGGGCATGCGCCGCAATCGGATGAGGCGCGGATTGAACGGCTGCACCCGCCTAAAGGTCTGCCGGAAAACCTGTTGGTGGCGCTGGATGCCAAACTGGCCACTGCGGCGGGTCTTGCGGAAACGGCATGGTTGTCGGCCGCCACTTACGAGGGCGGCGCCCGTGGTCATATCCTCGGGATCATCGGCGCGCCCAGCGGTGCGGAACCGGCCTTGGCCGGTGCGGTCCAAGAGGCGCTGGTGTTCTCCGGGCTCGAGGCGGGGGCCCTGGATGTGACCTTCCTGACGCAATCAGATCCGCTGGCGGCGGAGCTGGTGCGCACGGGTCTGCGGTTTGACTTGCCGCAGCTTCAGCAGCCGCGCACGGAAATCGTGCGCCCGGCACCGGGGTCGGACCCGGACAAGCCGCCGATTCTGCGCTGACCGGGGTCAGTCGGGGCAGGCCGCGCCTGTGTCGATCCATGCCCGTGTAAGCTGGCCGAAAAGTTCCTGGCTTCCCGGGGCGGGGGCGCGTCCCTCACCGGGGTGCCATCCCCATCCCACCAGACCGTCCTCGGCCATGTGTTCATGGATCGCCTCCAGATCGCGGCCGCCATTGCGCTCGGGATCTTTGAGCTGGGTACAGATCTCGGACAGGGTCAGCCCCTGCCAGCCCATCGACACCGGCGCAAGATGCCACGGATCGTGTCCCGGAATGCTCCCGGGTGAGCTGTTAAAGGCCTGATTCTCGTCGCCATGACAGGCGGTGCAATTCAGCCCGTCCGGTCCATGGTCGTCGGGGCCGCGCGTGATCGGGGGCATATGCGGGGTCATGTCATCGCCCTGTGTGGGCCGATCCCCCACCGGATGGCAGTTCAGACAGCGCGGATGTGTGATGACTTTTCCCATTTCCTCAAATAGCGCCTCAGACCGCGCGGTCTCGTCCTCGATGTTCGCGAAATCCTGTGGGGATTGAAGGTCTTGCGCCGCCACGGGCGCGGCAAGGGTCAGGGACAAGACAATGGCGCGCATGGAAACCTCCGGCTGGCTGATGCAGGTCAACGCGCAACGCGGGGGATTGGTTCAGACATGGCCCGTGCCGGATAGCGTTTGGCGCAGCGTGGGCAGGGTGTCATTGGGGGCCGGGGTGGCCTCCCACACGGCGCGGGCGATGGCGCGTGACAGGCACAGGCTTGCGGCATGGCCCAGCATTGGCAGGGTCATGGGGTCCGCCTGTTTGGCCCCAGTGGCTGCGGCAAACACCAGATCACCATCCATAGGCGTGTGCGCGGGCAGAACGGCGCGCGCCATGCCGTCATGCGCGGCAACAGCCAGCCTGTGGCACTGCGCCTTGTCCAGATCGGCATCGGTGGCAATGATGGCGATGGTCGTGTTGCCCTGCTGCGCCATGGTCTGCGCCTTGCGGCTGGGCGGCAGGGTCAGCGCGGGCTCCTGCGCGATGCCGAGACCACCGAACTCGGACCCGATTTCAAAGGGGGCCGCGTAAAAGTGCTGCCCCGACGGTGTGGTGACACTGCCCATCGGGTTGACCGCGACCAAGGCACCGACCGTGATCCCGTCTATCACCAAAGACGCAGAGCCAAGCCCCCCCTTATGCTGGGCAGTCTGGGCCCCCGTGCCCGCACCGACCGTGCCCAATGCGAAATCGGTGCAAGCGGCATCCAAGGCCGCGCGGCCCAAGGCAGGATAAGGGTTTTCGGCCCAAGCCTTGTCCCCGCCGTTCAGCAGATCAAACAGGATCGCGGCGGGCACAATCGGCACCCGTGCGGAAAACACCTCGAACCCCCGCCCCATGCGATGCAGCGCGTCCATCACCCCTTGGGCTGCGGCCAGCCCAAAGGCGCTGCCGCCCGACAGGACCAGCGCATCCACGCCCGGCGCGGATTTGTCGGGGGCCAGCAGGTCGGTTTCCCGTGTGCCCGGCGCACCGCCATGCACCGCTACGGACGCGGTCATCGGCGCATCGCCCAGCAGCACGGTTGTGCCGGAATTCAGGGTCAGGTCCTGCGCATTCCCGACGCGCAGCCCCGCGACATCGGTGATCAGGTTACGGGGTCCGGGGATCATCGGTGGGCTCCTGTATTGGGTGGTTTTGGTCGATGGAGGGGTGTGTGTGGCCATGCGTCTCGGGCAGTTGCGGCATAGCGGCCAGCAGCCGTTTGGTGACGTGGTGCTTTGGGCTGGCAAAGATCTGTGCGGTGGGCGCGTCTTCGACGATCCGCCCCTGATCCATCACCAGAACCCTGTCGGTGATCGACTGCACTACACCCAGATCATGGCTGATAAACAGCCATGCCAGACCGCGTCGCGCGGACAGCCCCGCCAACAGGTCCAGAACCTGCGCGCGCACCCGCACGTCCAGCGCGGAAACGGCCTCGTCCAGAACGATCACATCAGGTTCGATGACCAGGGCGCGGGCGATTGCCAGCCTTTGACGTTGGCCACCGGAAAAGGCGTGGATGTGCTTTTCGGTGTCGTCGGGGGACAGGCCGACATCCGTCAACGCCTGCGCAATCGCTGCATCCACTTGTGCCCGATCGGGATGGGGGCGGCGCAGGTGGAACGGCTCTGCCAGAAGGCGGCCAACTTTGTGACGGGGATTGAAGCTGCCGTAGGGATCTTGGAACACGACCTGAATGCGCGCCTTGGCCTGCCGGTCCGCAATCGGGTGATCGGCCAATGTGACCTGACCCCCGGCCAAAGGTTGCAGCCCCAGAAGCGCGCGCGCCAATGTGGATTTGCCGCAGCCGCTTTCCCCCACCAGCCCGACCCGTTCCCCGCTGCGCAGGATCAGGCTGACATGATCGAGGGTGGTTGCATCGGGCGTGCGGCGCAACCCGCGCCGCGGCTGTGGATAGCGCACGGTGATATCGTGGGCCTGCAGCAGTGGTCTGGCAGGCGGAGCGGGGGGCAGCGGGCTGCGATGTGACGAGGCCGCCAGCAGGCTGCGGGTATAGGGGTGCTGCGGATGGCGTAAAAGCTGTTCGGTGGCAGCGGTTTCGACAATCTGGCCGTTCTGCATCACAGCGATTCGGTCCGCCATGCCAGAGACCACCGCCAGATCGTGACTGATGAGCATGAGCGTGCTACCATCCTCTTGAGTCAGCGATTTGAGCAGATCCAGAATTTGCGCTTGGGTCGTCACATCCAGCGCGGTTGTCGGCTCGTCTGCAATAATCAGGCGCGGGCGCAAGGCAATGGCCATGGCGATGACGACGCGCTGGCGTTGCCCGCCCGACAGCTCATGCGGGTAGCGCCCCGGCGGCACGTCTAGCCCCACCCGGTGCAGCAGCCCGCCAATGTCGGGAACCGGTCGGCCGTGAATGGTAAAGACTTCGGCAATTTGCTGGCCGATGGTGTGTAGCGGGTTCAGCGCCGTCATCGGCTCCTGAAACACCATTCCGATTTGCGACCCGCGCAGCAGGTCGCGGGCGCGCGGGGCCAAATCTGTCAGTTCGGTGCCGCCCAAGGTGATGGTCCCACCCGTTCGCATGCGCGCGGGCAAAAGCCCCATCACCGCCAGCGCGGTCAGCGATTTGCCAGAACCGGACTCGCCCGTCAGCGCCAGCGTCTCGCCCGCATCCAGCGTCAGCGACACGTCATGGAGCAAACGCCGACCCGACAGGGTGACATCCAGCGACGAGATGGACAAAAGCGGCCCGGTCATAGGCGCATGACCTTCAGCTTGGGATCCAGCCGGTCGCGCAGACCGTCGCCCAGCAGATTCAGCCCCAGCACGGTCAGCACGATCGCCAAACCGGGCAGGATGGCCACATGCGGCGCGATGGTGACCAGCGTTTGCGCATCCGCCAGCATTCGGCCCCAACTGGGGGTCGGGGGCTGCGCGCCAAGGCCGACATAGCTCAGCCCTGCCTCGGCCAGAATGCCCAGCGAGAACTGGATCGTGCACTGCACAGTCAACAGATTGGCGATGTTGGGCAGGATATGTTCGGCGCTGATACGGGCGCGGGATTTGTCAAAGCTGCGTGCCGCAAGGATGAAATCACGCTGCCACAGGGGCAGGGCCGCGCCCCGGCTGAGCCGCGCGAAAACCGGAATGTTGAATATGCCGATGGCGAGGATCGCGTTCAGCGCGGATGGCCCAAAACTCGCGGTGATCAGGATGGCGATGACCAGACTGGGGAAGGCGAACACCAGATCCGACAGGCGCGAGATCGCTTCGTCCAACAGGCCGCCGCGCTGGGCGGCAGCGGCCAGCCCCAACGGCACACCGACGCCTGCGCCAATGCCCACAGCGACCACCGCCACAGCGATAGAGGTGCGCGCCCCCGCCATCAGCATAGACAGGATGTCCCGCCCGAAATGATCGGTCCCCAAGGGATGTGTCAGCGACGGCCCCTGAAGCTTGGCAGGGATGTTCATCGCGGTCACATCATAGGGGGTCCAGACCAGCGACAGCAGGGCGGCACCGATGGCGCAAAGGGTCAGCGCGGCCCCGATCCAGAAGGCGCGGGTCATGCGGCTCTCCTGCGGCGCAGGCGCGGATCGACGATGGCATAGGCGATGTCGGTCGCGAAATTGACCATGATCACCGCAAAGACCAGCAGCATGGTGACGGATTCAACAGTGATCAGATCCCGCTGCGAAATCGCCTGAAAGATCAGGCGCCCCAGTCCGGGCAGGTAGAACACCTGTTCGATGATAATGGCCCCCGCCAGCAGGAAGGAGAATTGCAGCCCCATCAGGGTCAGGACGGGGATCAGCGCATTGCGCAACCCGTGGCGGCGCAGCGCTTGACCGGGGGACAGCCCCTTGGCGCGGGCGGTGCGAATGTAATCCTCCTGCGCGGAGTCAATCAGGGAGGACCGCAGCACACGTGCAAGAATAGCTGCCTGCGGCAAGGCCAGCGCCACCGCAGGCAGCGTCAGGGCGCGCAGCGCGGCCAGGGGGTCGTCCCAGCCGGGAAACCCGCCCGAGGGAAACAGCCGCCATGTGATGGCAAAGACCAGCACAAGCAGCATGGCAAACCAGAAGTTCGGGATGGCCACGCCCAATTGCGCAGCCGCCATAACGCCCAGATCTCCGGCCCGACCACGGCGGGCGGCGGCGAACAGACCGGCGGGAATGGCCACCCCCACCGCCAGCATCAGGGCAATCACCGCAAGCGGCAAAGACACCGCAAGCCGGTCCGCCACCAGATCGGCCACCGGCGTGCGATAGGTGTAGGAGGTGCCGAAATCGCCGGTCATCATGCCGGTGATCCAGTGCCAGTAGCGCGCCGGGGCCGCCATATCGAGATCGAGCTCCGCCCGCAGCGCGGCCAGCGTGTCGGGCTGGGCGTTGATCCCCAACATAAAGGCTGCCGGATCGCCGGGCGCGATTTCCACCACGGCAAAGATCACCATGCTGGCTGCCAACAGGCTGAGAGCCAAAGAGAGCAGTCGTTTAACCAGATATGCCATCATGCAAGCCGTTTGGCCGAAGGCAGGGCGCAGGCCGTAAAATGGTCCCTGTGGTGCTGGCGTGCGTGCATGAAAACCCCCGTTTCGTGCCACTTGTGCGGCAGACCACGGGACAGCACAAGCTGTCCGTGATCCGCGTGACGGGTCACTCGCGCCAGCGCACGCCGGTCAGATCGGTGGCCTGCGTCGGCGCATTACGCCACAGCCCCTCCAGCCGGGCGTCCGCCACGGTGGGGTAGGCGAGCTGGAACAGGTAGGCGTTCACGTAATCGCTTGCGATGATCTCTTGGGCCTGATGCAGCAGCGCGCTGCGATCCGTGGCATCGGCGGTGGAGCTAAGCGTGTCCAACACCTCGGCGAAGGCGGGGTTGTCATACTGAAAGTAATAGTCGGGCCGCGCGTAGATGCCGATATCCATCGGTTCTGTGTGGCTGACGATGCTTAGCCCGAAATCCTTGCCGCGAAACACCTCTTCGAGCCACTGCGCCCATTCCAGATTGGTGATCTCTGCGGTGATGCCGACCGCGCGCAATTGGGCGGCGATGATCTCGCCACCACGTCGGGCATAGGAGGGCGGCGGCAGCTTGAGGCTGGTGGTAAAGCCACCCGCCAGACCCGCCTCGGCCAGCAGGGCGCGGGCGCGATCGGGATCGTAGGCCGACAGGCCGGTCAGGTCGATGTAGTCGGGATTGTGCGGTGCGAAATGCGTGCCGATGGGCGTGCCCAGCCCGTACATTGCGCCGTCGATGATCGCTTGCCGGTCGATGGCATGGGCCACCGCCTGCCGCACACGGATGTCATCAAAGGGCGGCTGGCCATTGTTCATTGCCAGAATGGTCTCGCCTTCGGTGGAACCCGTCAGGACCTGAAACCGTGGGTCGGCCTCGAACTGGATCAGGTTCTCTGGCGCGGGGAAGCCTGCGAAGGCGTCTACGTCCTGCGCCATGACGGCGGCAAAGGCGGCAGTGGGGTCCGAGATGAATTTGAACGTGGCCTCCGTCAGCGCGGGGGCGTCGCCCCAATAGCTGTCAAAAGCCGCAAGCGTGATGCTGTCGCCCTGCCGCCAGTCGACAAAGCGGAAGGGGCCGGTGCCTACGGGGGTGCTCTTGATATCTTCGATGCTTTCGGAGGCGACAATGACCGCATCCCCCCAAGCGAGGTTGAACAGCAAGTTCCCATCCGGAGCGGACAGGTCGATCTGCACCCTGCGCGGGTCCAGAACCGTGACCGCCTTGATGCCGGCGAACAGTTGTTTTTGCGCATTTGTGCTGTCCTCGGCACGGGCGCGGTCGAGGCTGAATTTCACATCCTCCGCGTCGAAACCGCTGCCGTCGTGAAAGACGGCCTCGGTCAGCTCGAACACATAGGTCAGCCCGTCGTCTGAGATCTCCCAGCTGCGGGCCAGACCGGGCTGGATCGCGCCGCTTTCGTCAAATTTGGTCAGCCCTTCAAAGACGTTCGAATACAGCACGCTGTCAATGGCCCCCGCTGCCGCAGAGGTCGGGTCCAGATGGGGCGGTTCCAATTGCAGCGCGATCGTCAGATCGGTCTGCTGGGCAAGGGCGGGCGTTGCGCAAAGCGCGCACAGCGCGAGGGTCAGGCGGGCAGATGTCACGGCAGGCGTCCTTTTATCCGGCGTGGCAAGGCATGGGGCACGATACCGACAGTGCTGTGTTTGCCGCAGGGGTGCAAGCGCGGCGGCCCTGCGGAAACGATCTGATGTTTGGGGCGTTGCTGTCGCGCTGGCCTTGGGCAAATGGGGCAGACGCAGGGTTTTTCCCCTAAAAGCTTTTACCCGTCATACCCAAATGCTATGTGGCGCTGCAGCGCGGCGCATGATACACCTGCGCAACTTTATGGCGGAAACGTTAGGGTTTCAGACATATCCTGACCCGATGATGCCCGCTGTTTTGGAGGAGGAGCCTGACATGAGCACCACTGGACAGATCCGGGCCAAAACGCCCGAAGACATCCGCAACGCCAAGGGCGGGACGCCGTTGGTCAGTCTGACGGCCTACACCACGCCGATGGCGCAGATGATGGATGAGCATGTGGACTTTGTGCTGGTCGGGGATTCCGTCGGTATGGTGCTGCATGGCCTTGAATCGACGCTTGGCGTGACGATGGAAATGATGATTATGCACGCCCAAGCGGTGCAGCGCGGGCTGACGCGCGCGATGATGGTCGTGGACATGCCGTTCGGCTCTTACGAGGAATCCAAGGAGCAGGCCTTCCGCAACGCCGCGCGACTGATGCGCGAAACCGGCGCCCCTGCGGTGAAACTGGAAGGCGGTGTCGAGATGGCGGAGACAATCGCCTTTTTGACGGCCCGTGGCATTCCCGTGATGGCGCATATCGGCCTGACGCCGCAGTCGATCCACACGCTGGGCGGCTACAAGGTGCAAGGGCGCGGTGCGGCTTCGGGCAAGCTGTTGGCAGATGCCCGCGCGGTCGAGGGGGCGGGGGCCTTCGCTGTGGTTCTTGAAAAGATCCCGCAGGGTCTGGCCGATGCGGTGACCGCTCAGGTCAGCATTCCGACCATCGGGATCGGTGCCTCGGCGGGCTGTGACGGGCAGATCCTTGTGGTGGATGACATGCTGGGGCTGTTCACGGCCTTCAAGCCGAAGTTCGTCAAGCGCTACGGCACATTGGGCGAGGATGGCGAAGCGGCCATTGCGGCCTATGCCGCAGAGGTGCGCGCACGGCAGTTTCCGGCCGCCGAGCATGTGTTTTCGGACGTGGGGAAATCGGCGTGACGGCACAGGCAATGGCGGATCTGGCGGTGGTGACGCCGCGGATCCTGCGCACGCGCGCCGATCTGCGGGCTGTCGTGGCCGGTTGGCGCGCGGCGGGTGAGCGGGTTGGTGTGGTGCCCACAATGGGGGCGCTGCATGCGGGGCATCTGGCCTTGGTCGAGCGGGCAAAGGCGGAATGTGATCGCGTGATCACGACCCTGTTCGTGAACCCCAAGCAGTTCAACAGTGCCTCTGATCTGGAAAATTATCCCCGTACCGAAGACAGCGATTGTGCGCTGCTCGCCCCGTTGGGTGTGGATGTGCTTTATGCGCCGGACGTCGACCAGATGTATCCCGCAGGGTTTGCTACCACCGTGTCTGTGACAGGGCTGACGGACGTGCTGTGTGGCGCGCATCGGCCCGGTCATTTTGACGGGGTGGCCACCATTGTCACGAAGCTGTTGACCCAAACGGCTGCGGACCGCGCCTATTTCGGGGAGAAAGATTTCCAGCAGCTTCAGGTGGTGCGCCGTCTGGTGACGGATCTTGATCTGCCGGTCGAGGTGGTGGGCTGCCCGACGGTGCGCGAGTCTGATGGTTTGGCGATGTCGTCGCGCAACCGGCGCCTGAGCAACACCGGCCGCGCCGTGGCCCCTGTCTTGCTGGACCAGATGCAGACAATGGTAAAGGGCCTGCAGGCGGGATCTGCGATGGCGGAGCTGCGGGCGAAGGCCGAGCAAACCCTGCTGGCGTCGGGATTCGAGCGTGTGGAATATCTGGACCTTCGCGGCGTCGAGGATCTGGTGGCGCGGGAGCGGCTTGAGGGCGAATGCCGGCTGTTTGCGGCCGCATGGCTGGATGATGTCCGCCTGATCGACAATATCGCGGTTTAAGGTCCGGGGGGCGGACGCTGTTTGCCTGCGGCAAAGGCGCCCCGCCCACCGTCCCGCAACCGGCAACACCTCTCTGCCGGTGTCGTGTCCTGGTCGCGTCATTTCCGGTTAAAAAGACGCTAATCCATTCTTTTGTATTGTCTGAAGCGGCCTGTCCTATTTGATCGAGCCCTGTGTTACACACGGCGTAGGCAGACGGCCTGCGACGCAATCCAAGGGGATCGATGGGCTTTATGAGTGGCGACAAAACAGAAGCGGGTTTGAAAGAACTGCGCGCCGCGCGCAGGCAATCGCGTCCGTATTACTGGTTTGTCGGGGTGTTCAGCTTTTTTGTGAACATGCTGATGCTGACTGGCCCGATGTACATGCTGCAGGTCTATGACCGTGTGCTGGGATCGCGGTCCGTGGCGACGTTGGTGGCGCTAACGGCACTGGTCGTATTTTTGTACGTTATGATGGGGGTGCTCGACTATGTTCGGGGGCGGATCATGGCGCGGGTGGCGGCGCGGTTTCAGGCGGCTTTGGATTTGCGGGTCTTTGATGCGGTGCTGCGCCGTGCCGCGATCAAACCGGATGAGCTGTCGCAAACAGGGCTGCGGGATCTGGAGGCTGTGCAACGCCTGATGTCCTCTCCGGTCCTGCTGGCGGCGTTTGACATCCCTTGGGTGCCTGTTTTCCTGTTTGGTCTGTTCATTTTTCACCCGTGGATGGGGGCATTGGCCTTGGTGGGCGGCGGGGTGCTGATCGCGGTGACCTTGGCCAACCAGATGGTGTCACGTGATCCCACATTGCAAAGCAATCGGGCCGTGATGTTGGCGGAACAGACCTCGGACCAGATCCGTCAGGAAGCCGAGATGGTGCAGGCGCTGGGCATGCGCGGCGATGCTTTCACCCGTTGGATCGGGGCGCGGGGGCAGGCGCTGTCAGGGCAGATCGCCACGGCGGATATGACCGGCACCTTCACCACGATCACCAAGACCTTTCGCATGCTGTTGCAGTCGCTGATGTTGGGGCTTGGTGCCTATCTGGTTTTGCAAGGTGAGCTCAGCGCCGGCGCTATGATCGCGGGGTCGATCCTGATGGGGCGTGCGTTGGCCCCGGTGGAGCTGGCGATTGGTCAGTGGCCCGTGGTGACCCGCGCCCGCAAGGGGTGGGACAATCTCGCACAGCTTCTGAGTGAACTGCCGCCGGAGCCTGCGCGCACCGCCCTGCCCACGCCCGCCGCGCGGCTGGAGGTGCAGCAAGCGACGATTGTTGCGCCGGGGGAGCAGCAGGCGGCCCTGCGGTTGGTCAGCTTCAACGTCGAGCCGGGGGATGCCATTGGTGTGATCGGGCCGTCGGGGTCTGGGAAATCCACGTTGGCGCGCGCCCTGACGGGGATCTGGCGACCGGCAGGCGGCAAGATCCGGCTGGATGGGGCTACGCTGGATCAGTACGGGCCGGACGTTCTGGGCCAGCACATCGGCTATTTGCCACAGCGGGTCACTCTTTTTGACGGCACCATCGCGGAAAACATTGCGCGTCTGTCACCGCACCCCGATGCCGAGGGGATTGTCGCTGCTGCAAAGCGCGCTGATGCCCATGAGATGATCCTGAAGCTCCCGCAGGGCTATGACACACGTGTCTCGGCCATCGGGGGGCGCTTGTCCGGGGGACAGATGCAGCGGATCGGGCTGGCGCGCGCCATGTATGGCGATCCGGTGATCCTTGTACTGGATGAGCCGAACTCCAACCTCGACAACGAGGGATCGGAGGCTGTGAACACCGCCATTCGCCAATTCAAAGAGGCGGGCAAATCCGTGCTGATCATGGCGCACCGTCCTGCGGCCATCAAGGAATGCAACAAGCTGCTTATGCTGGAGGCGGGGCAACGGGTGGCCTTTGGCCCCAAGGATGAGGTGTTGCAGCAGATGGTGAAGAACCATCAGCAGATCCAGAAGTCGGCAGCACCGGGAGGTGTGCGATGAGCGCCCCGCACAAGACCAGAACGACGCAAAAAGGGCAGGCGGCCCCCACCGGCCACGCCAGTTTTCCCACGCGCATGCCGATGATCATTGGCCTGCTGGCCCTGCTTTTGTTGGTGGGGGGCTTTGGCACGTGGGGGGCTATGACGAATATATCGGGCGCGATCGTGGCCAGTGGCCAGATCGAGGTCGACCAGAACCGGCAGGTGGTGCAGCACCCCGATGGCGGCGTCGTGGCGGACATTCTTGTGGAGGAGGGGGCCAGTGTCGCGCAGGGCGATGTTCTGATCCGGCTTGATCCCACGCTGTTGTTGTCCGAACTCGCCATCGTCGAGGGACAGCTGTTCGAGCTGACCGCCCGTCGCGCGCGACTGTCTGCGGAACGCGATGGAAAGGACCGTGTCGAATTCCCGGCCGATCTGCTGACCCGCGCGGAAACCGATCCCGAGGTTGCCGAACTGGTCGACGGTCAGCGCAACCTGTTCACCGCACGCGCTGAATCGCTTGCCGCAGAGGTGGAACAACTGCGCAAACGCATTCAGCAAACTGGCGATCAGGTGGGCGGGGTCGCAGCCCAACAGGCCGCTTTGGAATCGCAACTGGCCCTGATCGGGCAGGAGCTTGCAGGCAAACAGGCCCTGCGCGCCAATGGTCTGGTGCGCGAGCCGGAGATCCTCGCTCTGCAGCGCGAAGAGGCGCGGCTGTCAGGCACAGTCGGCGAACTGGTCGCGCAAAAGGCGCAGGCGGAGGGGCGTATCACAGAGACGGAAATCCAGATCCTGTCGCTGACAAACCGCCGCCGAGAGGAAGCCATCACCACGCTGCGCGACCTGCAGTTTCGCGAACGCGAGATGGCGGAACAAGCCCGCGCCCTGCGCGAACGGCTGTCACGTATGGTCATCACGGCTCCGGTGTCTGGGATCGTATACGGGATGACGGTTTTTGCGGAACGCTCTGTAATCCGGCCGGCCGATCCGGTTCTGTATCTCGTGCCGCAGGACCGCCCGTTGGTGATTGCGGCACGCGTTGAACCTATCCACATCGATCAGCTTTTCGTCGATCAAGAGGTCAGCCTGCGGTTCTCGTCTTTGGACCAGCGCCAGACGCCCGAACTGTTCGGGCAGGTGCGTCAGGTCTCCGCAGATGCCTTTCAGGACGAGGCGTCGCGCGTGAGCTATTACCGGGCGGAGATCATCCTCAACGACGGCGAATCAGAGCGTTTGCCAAAGGGCGCCGTCCTGATTCCCGGCATGCCGGTGGAGGCATTCATTCGCACAGAGGACCGCACGCCGCTGGCCTATCTGGTCAAACCCTTCATGGATTATTTCGCCCGCGCGTTCCGCGAAAGCTGACGGATGCTTTGGCCTGTCCCGTTTGGGGCGCACAGCTTTCAAGGCATTGCATTCCGCAGTGCCACCGCTAGGGTCGCGCCCGAACATCGCTTGATCAAAGGATCCCGACATGAGCAATGACATCGACGCGCGTCTTGGTGAATTGGGCCTCAGCCTGCCGGACGCGCCAGCGCCTGCGGCCAACTATGTTCCCTATGTTTTGACCGGAAATACGCTCTACGTGTCGGGGCAGATCAGCATGATCGATGGCGCACTGGTCACCGGCAAAGTTGGTCAGGATCTCAGCGTTGAGCAGGGGGCCGAGGCCGCGCGTGCCTGCGCCCTGTCGCTTCTGGCGCAGGTCAAAGCGGCCTGCGGTGGTGATCTGACACGGCTGAAACGGGTGGTAAAGCTGGTGGGCTTCGTCAATTCTGGCCCTGATTTCACCGATCAGCCCAAGGTGATCAACGGTGCCTCCGATCTGATGGTCGCACTGTTGGGGGACGCCGGTCGTCACGCCCGGTCAGCGGTTTCGGCGGCGGCTTTGCCCTTGGGCGTCGCGGTCGAGATCGAAGGCATCTTCGAGCTCGCCTGATGCCGGTTTTGCCACAGGCCTTTCTGGCCCGCCCTTTGGCCCACCGCGCCCTGCATGACCGCGCGGCGGGCCGTCCCGAGAATTCGCGCGCGGCCGTTCGGGCCGCTATTGCGCAGGGCTATGGTATTGAAATTGATCTGCAGCTGTCAGCGGACGGGCAGGCTATGGTGTTCCATGATGACACTCTGGACCGTTTGACCGATCAAAGCGGGCCGGTTCGTGCGCGCGATGCCGCCAGCCTGTCACAGATCCAGCTGACAGACGCCGCCGACGGTATACCCACGCTGGCAGAAGTGCTGGAGATCGTCGCAGGTCAGGTGCCGCTGCTGATCGAAATCAAGGATCAGGATGGCGCAATGGGTTCTGATATTGGCGTGCTGGAACAGGCAACGGCCCGCGCGCTGCACAGCTATGCGGGCCCTGTGGCCTTGATGTCATTCAATCCGCATACGGTGGAGCGCATGGCGCAGCTGTGCCCCGATCGCCCCGTCGGTATGACAACCTGTTCCGGCAGTGACAGTGAATTCCCGCAGTTGACGCCAGCGCAACGCGCACCCTTGGCGGCGATAGAGCTGGCGGATCGCATCTCGCTCGATTTTATCAGCCACGATCACAGCGATTTGACCAACCCACGTGTGGCCGAGCTGAAGGAGCGCGGTTTGCCTGTGCTGTGCTGGACAATCCGTTCCCCCGAACAGGAACAGGCCGCGCGCCGGATCGCAGACAATGTCACCTTTGAGGGGTACGCCGCTTGAACCCGTGGCGTTGGGGGCCAAATTCAGCGCCATGACACAAGATGCGTCCTTTCCTGAATTAACGGTCACGGTGGTGCCGTCCCTGTCGCAGATCGATCCAAAGGCATGGGACGCCTGTGCCTGCCCCGAGGCCGCGCAGGGCGGGCCTCCGGCTGATCCCTTTACCACCTACCGGTTCCTGCATGCGCTGGAACGCAGCGGGTCGGTCGGGCGCGGCACCGGATGGGAGCCGCACCACCTGACGGTCGAGGCAGACGGCCAGATCATCGCGGTCGCCCCGATGTACGCCAAGGGGCACAGTCAGGGTGAGTACATCTTTGACCACAATTGGGCACATGCCTACGAATCCGCAGGTGGGCAGTATTACCCCAAAATGCAGATGGCGGTGCCTTTTACCCCTGCGACAGGGCGCAGGTTTCTGACCCGTCCGGGGTGGGAGGTCGCGGGTCAGCAGGCTTTGGTTCAAGGCGCGGTGCAGTTTGCGGCCAACAACCGGCTCAGTTCGTTGCATATCACCTTTTGCACCGAGGCCGAGGCGCAGGCCGGTGCTCAAATGGGGTTGCTGCCACGGATCACGCAGCAATTTCACTGGCACAACCGCGGCTATGCGGATTTCGACGGCTTCCTGGCGGATTTGTCGTCCCGCAAGCGAAAGGCCATCCGAAAGGAACGCGCAAAGGCGCAAGGATTTGGCGGGGTCATACGCACCCTGACGGGCGATGACATTCAACCGGCCCATTGGGATGCCTTCTGGCAGTTCTATCAGGACACCGGCAGCCGCAAATGGGGCACGCCCTATCTGACCCGCGATTTCTTCGAGATCGTCCATGATACGATGCGCGAGGATATGGCGCTCGTGCTGTGCGAACGCGACGGCGTGCCCGTGGCGGGGGCGCTGAACTTTATCGGGCGCGATGTGCTCTACGGCCGCTACTGGGGCTGTATCGAGGATCACCCCTGCCTGCATTTCGAGGCGTGCTATTATCAGGCCATTGATTTCGCCATCGCCAAAGGCCTGTCGCGTGTCGAGGCCGGCGCGCAGGGTGAACACAAACTGGCAAGGGGCTATCTGCCCGCCCAGACCCATTCGCTGCACTGGCTGGGCGATGCGGGCTTCGCCGATGCTGTGGCCAAATACCTTGAGGCGGAACGGCGCGCCATCGACGAGGATATCGAGATCATGACGGCCTACGGGCCTTTCAAACAAGACAACAGGGAGGAACAGCAATGAACGAGAAACTGTCTGACACCGGTCGCAAGACCGTTCTGGCCCCGCTGTTCGACAGCGGTTGGGAAATGGTCGAAGGCCGCGATGCGATCCGCAAGACCTTTGCGTTCGAGGATTTTGTCACCGCCTTCAGCTGGATGACCCGCGCCGCGTTTTATGCGGAAAAGTGGAACCACCATCCGGAGTGGTCAAACACCTACAACACGGTCGAGGTGGTGCTGACCACGCATGATGTGGATGGCTTGTCGGCGCTCGATGCCAAGCTGGCGCGCAAGATGGACCGTCTCTGACCGGCTTCTACAGGTATGACAGATCGTAGGGCGGGGATGTTCCCCGCCCTTTTTCGTTAGTTTCCGCCGCCAAAGATGCTGCGGAGCACGTCCTCGATTGCATTGCTTTCAACGCGGCGGGTGCGTCCGGGTGTGGTCGGGGCGGGTTGCGGCTGCTGTACGACTTCGGGCGCGGGGGGAGGGGGCGGCGGTGCCGGTGCCTCAGGTTCTTCCATCGGAAGCGGTTTTGGTGTTGTCCCGTTTTGCACGCGGGCCATCACCTCTGACCAGATCTCGGCCGGAAGGCCGCCGCCGGTCACGCCTTTCAACGGGGTGTTGTCGTCGTAGCCCATCCAGACCCCGGTGACGTAATCGGCGGTGAAGCCCACAAACCACGCATCGCGCGCTTCTTGTGACGTGCCGGTCTTGCCTGCGGCCTGCCAGCCCTCCAATGCGGCGCGGCGGCCTGTCCCTTCAGACACCACCTTTTCCATCATCCAGGTCAATTGGCGCGCGGCGCTTTCCTGAATAACGCGTTCCCCGATGCCGCCGCCGGACCCCATCAGCGGCTCCTGATCCCCTTTGAGACGCAATTCGCGCAGGCCATAGGGCGTCACCGAGGATCCGCCGTTGAGAATACCGGCAAATGCGCCGGTCATCTCCAGCAATGTCGCCTCGGAGGTGCCAAGCGCCATCGACGGCACGTCCTGCAAGTCGCGATAGATGCCGAAATCGCGCGCGACCCGCATCACCAGATCACGGCCGACAGATTCGGACACTTTGATCGCGGGGATGTTCAGCGACTGTTTCAGGGCCTCGACCAGCGTCACGCGGCCTTTGTAGTTGCGGGTGTAGTTCTCGGGGCACCACTGCGGCTGTCCGGGGATGGACAGGCAGTAGGGTTCATCCGTGACCGTGTCATAGGGCGAATACCCCAGTTCCAGCGCGGTGGCATAGATAAACGGCTTGAACGCCGATCCGGTCTGGCGCACCGCCTGACTGGCGCGGTTGAACAGACCGGTTGCATCCACATCACGCCCGCCGACCATGGCACGCACCGCCCCGTCTGCAGACATCACCACCACGGCGACCTCTGCCTTGGAGCTTTCCGAGACCTTTTCGTTGAACACCTTCAGCACGGCCTCTTGCGTGGCGGCCTGAATGCGCGGGTCCATCGTGGTGGAGATTACGACGTCCTGCGTGGTGTCCTGTGTGAAGTATTCCGGCCCCGACTGCATGACCCAATCGGCAAAGTACCCGCCGCCAAGGTTCTTGGCCTGGCTGGACAGGGTGGCGGGGTTCTGCTGGTAGTGGGCGGCCTCTTCTGCGGTCAGGTAGCCTTGTTCCTCCATCAGGCGCAGCACGGTGGCCGCACGGCGCTGGCTGCGTTCCAGATTGGCGGTGGGCGACAGGGTCGAGGGCGCGGTCAACAGGCCAGCGATCATCGCCCCTTCGGCGGGGTTCAGCGCGGCGGCGTGTTTGGCAAAGTAACGCTGCGCGGCGGCTTCGGCCCCATAGGCACCGCCCCCCATGTAGGCGCGGTTGAGGTAGATCGAAAGGATGTCATCCTTGGTGTACTTCATCTCCATCGCCATGGCGAAGATGGCTTCGTTGATCTTACGCTCCAGGGAGGACTGGCGACAGTCGGCGACGAAATCCGCCTCGCTGTCCCATTCACGCGGTTTATAGGTGCGGCCAAGGCACAGAAGTTTCGCGGTCTGCTGGGTGATGGTCGAGCCGCCATGCCCCTGCAACGGTCCGCGTCCTTCGGCGAGGTTGATTCGCACAGCCGACGCGACGCCACGGGGGGAGACACCGATGTGTTGGTAGAACCGCTTGTCCTCGGTGGCGAGCACGGCGTTTTTCAGGTGCTTGCTGACCGAAGTGGCGGTCACCGCGCCGCCGTATTGGTCGCCGCGCAGTGCAAACAGGCGGCCTTCGCGATCCAGTAGCGTGACCGACCCGCGCGCACGTCCATCCAGCAGGGTGTCCAGCTCCGGCAGGGTCGACGACACATACAGAACCCAAGACCCGATGCCGACCACAGCAAGAATCACCACAGTGGCGGTCAGGCGGAAAAACAGGCGAAAGAGCCAGCCAAACAGGCCAAGGATCAGCCCCACGGGTCCGCGCCGCCCGCGTTTGACAGCGGGTTTACGGGGTTTGCGTGGTTTTTTGGCGGCGGGTTTGCGCGGCGTCTCGGTCTTTTTGCTATACCGGCGATCCGCCACCAGCTTGCCTGGTTTGCGCGGTGAACTCATGGAAACGGAACCTGCTCTGACGTTGTTGGCGCGACTCTATCGCGTCTGAATGGGAATGTTGACCACCTCGCTGCCTGTAAGCGGGTTTTTGTTTTGCCTGTTTTGTGTGCGAAATTTTAAACTTGCTTAATTTTCGTGCTTAACGAGATGATAAAGCGCCTGAATTTTGCCCAAAGCCTTCATTTTTGGCAGCGATCACCGTTCTTCTGCAGGGGTCAATAGCGGGGGCCAACCTCGCCAAGGATCGAAGGGGAATAAGGTGAAACTGATCATTGCAACGATCAAGCCGTTCAAGCTCGAAGAGGTGCGCGAAGCCCTCACGGGGATCGGCGTGCGCGGCATGATGGTAACGGAAATCAAGGGCTTCGGCTCTCAGTCCGGCCATACTGAAATTTATCGTGGCGCAGAATACGCGGTAAACTTCGTGCCAAAGATCAAACTGGAAATCGTCGTCAGCGCGGCCATGGCCGAGCAGGTGGTCGAGACCATCAAGACGACAGCACAGACCGGCAAGATCGGCGATGGCAAAGTCTTTGTTCTCGACGTTCAGCAAGCCGTTCGCGTGCGGACGGGCGAAACCGACGCAGACGCGATCTGACGCTTCCTAGGGGATTTTACGGACCAATGAACATGAAGTTTACCAAAACAACCGCAGCCGCGGCTCTGCTGCTGGCGCTGCCCAGCGCGGGTTTCGCCCAAGAGGCAGAGGCCGTCGATACGCTGCCCTTCATCCTGACCACCGTGCTGTTCCTGATGGGCGGGTTCCTCGTCTTCTGGATGGCCGCCGGTTTTGCCATGCTCGAAGCGGGCCTGGTGCGCAGCAAAAACGTCACCATGCAGCTGATCAAGAACGTCGCGCTGTTCTCGCTGGCGTCGATCTTTTACTACCTCATCGGTTACAACCTGATGTACCCGCTGGGCACATGGTCCATCGAGGGCGTTCTGTCCGGCGTTTGGGGTCCCGGCGTTCTGGAAGCTGTTGGCGTAACCGCCGATGCAGCTGACGACATCGGCTATGCCTCCACCGGTTCGGACTTCTTCTTCCAGCTGATGTTCTGTGCGGCAACCGCATCCATCGTGTCGGGCACCGTGGCCGAGCGCGTGAAACTGTGGCCGTTCCTGATCTTCACCGTGATCCTGACCTCCATCATCTACCCGCTGCAGGCGTCGTGGAAATGGGGCGGCGGTTTCCTGGACGAAGCAGGCTTCCTCGACTTCGCGGGTTCGACTGTTGTGCACTCCGTTGGTGGCTGGGCGGCTCTGACCGGCGCGTTGATCCTGGGTCCGCGTATCGGCAAGTACAAAGATGGCCGTACCGTTCCGATGCCGGGTTCCAACCTGACGCTCGCAACCTTGGGTACGTTCATCCTGTGGCTGGGTTGGTTCGGCTTCAACGGTGGCTCGCAGCTGGCGATGGGCACCGTGGGTGATGTGGCTGACGTGTCGCGCATCTTCTCCAACACCAACACCGCAGCAGCCGGTGGCGCAATCGCCGCTCTGATCCTGACGCAGATCCTGTACAAAAAGCCGGACCTGACCATGGTTCTCAACGGTGCGCTGGCGGGCCTCGTGTCCATCACCGCAGAGCCGCTGACCCCCTCCCTGGGCGCAGCGACCCTGATCGGTATGGTCGGTGGTGTGATCGTGGTCTTCGCGGTTCCCTTCCTCGACAAGCTGAAGATCGACGACGTTGTTGGCGCGATCCCGGTTCACCTGCTGGCAGGTATCTGGGGCACCATCGCGGTCTGCTTCACCAACGGTGACGCATCGCTGGGCACGCAGCTCTACGCCATCGTGGTTGTCGGTATCTTCACCGTCGTCGCATCGGCAGTGGTCTGGTTCATCCTCAAGGCGGTCATGGGCATCCGTGTCACCGAAGAGGACGAGATCAACGGTCTCGACATGGCCGAGCTGGGCATGGAAGCCTACCCGGAGTTCTCCAAGGGCTAATCCCAAAGGCACTGTGGTCTGATCCGGATCTCCTCCCTCGGACCGGACCACATGACAAGAGCCGGGCGCTGTCACAGCGCCCGGTTTTTTGTTGTGCGGCGGCCAGTGGCGTTCGGCGAGGAATGGCTGACGTTGCGCCGGTCTATAACTTATTGAATTAATCGGAATTGACGATACCGACTAAATTAGTCATGTATGAGCCATCTGCCTGTTTCTATGATCCACAGGAGCGCTCTCATGATGGTTTGTCACTGCAACGCGATCACCGACAAGGATATCCACGCCGCGATGGAGTGGATGCGCGCAGCTGACCCCGAAACCATCATCACGCCCGGCAAGGTCTATCGCGCTTTGGGCAAAAAGGCTGATTGCGGCGATTGCCTGTCGCTGTTTCTGGACACGATGGAACGCGACCCCAATCTCGAAGTGCCCCTGTTGCGGACGCCCGCGATGGACCGGATCGGTAGGGCGCGTCGTGTGGGCGAACGGTGATATGGGCAAATCACCGATGCAACGTCTGTTTCCGGCGGATTTTACGCTGCATTACCTTGAAATGATTCTAAACTGGCCTCATTCTACAGATGACCTAACTCAGGGTCGGACGAGAACCACGAAGACAGGAGCTTTGGGCCATGAAGGGCGACGAAAAGGTTATTGAATACCTCAATGCAGCTTTGCGCAGCGAGCTGACAGCGGTCAGCCAGTACTGGCTGCACTATCGCCTGCAAGAGGACTGGGGCTTTGGTCGCGTCGCCGAGAAATCGCGCGAGGAAAGCATCGAAGAGATGAACCACGCGGATCGTCTGATTGAGCGGATCATCTTCCTTGGCGGTCACCCGAACCTGCAAAAGCTTGATCCGCTGCGCATCGGCCAGACCCTGCGCGAGACGCTGGAGGCCGATCTGGCCGCCGAATACGAAGCCCGCACTTTGTATATCGAAGCCCGCCAGCACTGTGACAAGGTCGGGGATTTCGTGTCCAAAAACCTGTTCGAAGAGCTGATCGCAGACGAAGAAGGCCACATCGACTTTCTCGAAACGCAGTTGGAGCTGGAACAAACCATTGGTGCGTCGGCCTATGGTCAGCTGCAGGCGAAACCCACGAACGAAGCCTGATTGGTCCGATAATTCCGAATTCAACGCCTGCCCCGAAAGGGCGGGCGTTTTGCGTATGGCTTAGCGTTCGGTTTCCCGCAGCAGTCTTTGGCGGGCAATCAATTCGTTGCGGTTGCTCTTGCGGTCCGCGCTCAGGGCGTCCTCGACAAAGTTGAGATGCGCCTCGACCGCGGCGCGGGCGGCTGCGCCATCGCGCGCCTGTAGGGCAGTGTTGATCGCCTGATGCTGTTCCAGAAGCTGTTCGCGGGTGGCGCGCTGTTTGAACATGATCTGGCGGTTGTAGAACACGCCCTCGCGCAACAGTTGGTACATCGACCGCATCATGTGCAGCATGATGACGTTGTGCGACGCCTCGATGATCGCGAGGTGGAAATCCGCGTCCAGCCGCGATTCCTCGGTAGGATTGCGCTTGCCATGGGCGGCTTCCATCTTGGCCATCAACTCGGCGATGACCTTCAGATCGGTCGTGGTGCCGTGGCGGGCGGCACGTTCAGCGGCGAGCCCTTCCATGTCGCGCCGGAACGACAGGTAGTCAAAGACCGCCTCGTCGTGGTTGGCAAACAGCCCGACCAGCGCCTCGGAGAAGGCAGAGCCGATCACCTCGGTGACAAAGATACCGGCGTTTGCGCGTGCTTCCAGCAGGCCACGGTTTTGCAATTCCGCCACGGCTTCGCGCAGCGACGGGCGGGACACCCCCAGCTTGTCGGACAGTTCCCGTTCCGAGGGCAGCCGCTCTCCCGGACGCAGAATGCCGCGCAGGATCAGCTTTTCGATCTGACGCACCACAGCCGCTGAAAGTTTCTCGGGCTGCACTTTCTCGAAGGGCATCTGGGTCTCCTTTGGTCCGGTGATCTTACCAATAGGGCCGCTTGGGTGCAAAGCCTCATAGGTTAGCAAAGGGTTAATAAATGCCCCGACTCCGGCACATTTGCGCCAGATTGCGCGTGCAGATTGCACAGGCTTACACCGAGGATACGCAATGTTCACCGCTTTGATCGCATCGCTTCTTGGCTCTATGACTTTGGCCGCCATCGTTCAGCCGATTGTGGACGGGGCCGAGGACGAAGAAGACACATTCGAGCCGTTGACCGCGCCCGAGGAGTTGGGGGACGCCGCACAGGTCGGAGACGCGGGCGGTGATCTGCTGGAGGCCGCAGCCGGGCGCGACTGGCTGGCCGGTGGTCGTGGCGGGGATACGCTGGATGGCGGTGCGGGCAACGACACGCTGTTTGGTGAGCCGGGCCGCGATCTGCTGTTGGGCGGAGAGGGCGACGACCTGCTTGACGGCGGCGCGTGGCATGACGCGCTCGACGGGGGTGCCGGTGACGACATGCTGCTGGGGCAGAACGGGATGGACACCCTGTTCGGCGGTGAGGGCGATGACATCCTTAACGGCGGCGCTTGGGACGATCTTCTAGTGGGCGGTGCCGGTGCGGACGTACTGTCCGGCGAGAGCGGCGATGATCTGTTGTTCGGCTACGTGCCCGATGACGAGGGGCTGTCGCCGGTCTCTGCGGAGGCGTTTCACGAGGCATTGGAAGCCACCTACGACAACGCCGAAGATTTCGCAGCACTGGACGCCGACGCACAACAGGCCGCAGCCGAGGCGGCGCTGGACCACATGCGCGACCTCCACCCCGGCGCGTTGGCCGGTGACGACGGTGGCGATACGCTCAGCGGTGGGGACGGTAATGACACTCTATATGGCAATGACGGGGATCTGCTGTCCGGTGACGGGGGCGACGATGATTTCGTCATCACCGAATTGCAGCCCACGGGCGGCGGTATCGTGATCGAGGATTTTGGCACGGGCCAAGACGATCTGGTGGTGGAATATGATGCCTCTGCCGGTGGGCTCGAACCGCTGATCGAAGTTATCACCGATGTCGATGGCAACCAGCAGGTCACGGCGGATGGCAACGTGGTGGCCACGCTGACCCAGCCCCTGACCCCGATCACGGTCGAGGATGTTCTGGTTGTGGGCTTGATGGAGGTGACGCTGTAATCACCAGCGGGTGAGGGCGTCCTCGTCCTCGGCGCGGGCGGCGACCCATCCGGCCTCAGCGCCGCTGTGTTCTTTCTTCCAGAAGGGGGCGCGGCTTTTGAGATAGTCCATCAGGAATTCCGCCGCTTCAAAAGCGTCCTTGCGGTGCCGCGCGGCGGTGGCGACCATCATGATCTGCGCGCCGGTTTCCAGGCGCCCGTAGCGGTGGATCACCAAGACATCGCCCAAACTCCAGCGGGTGCTGGCCTCTGTCGCGATCTGTTCCAACGCCCGTTCGGTCATGCCGGGATAATGCTCGATCTCCATCACGTCGAGCCCGCCTTCCACGTCGCGGACCACGCCGGTAAAGGTCACAACCGCCCCCATATCATGCCGCCCCGCGGCAAAGCGGTTGGCTTCCTCGCCAAAGTCAAAGGGGGCTTCCTGTACGACGATCCGCATGGCTTATCCGCCGGTCATCGGAGGGAAAAAAGCGACCTCGCGCGCGTTTGCCAGACTGGCGTCAAAGTCGGTCAGGTCCTGATCAACGGCGACCCGCAGCGCGCTGAGATCGGCAAAGGCTGCGGCATAGCGGTCCTCGCGGGCGCGCAGCTCTTCGACCAGTTCCATGACGGTGGCCGCTTGCGTGTCCACCTGTTCCTTGGCCAGTCCGACCCGTTCGCGGACCCATGCAAAATACAGCACCTGCATCAGCTTTCCTCCTTCAGGAAGGGCGCGGCCTTGCGCAGGTAATCCACGCCGGTGATCAGCGTCAGCGCCGCCGCAATCCACAGCAGCGCAATGCCCAGCGGACCGGCCCAGACCATGCCGAAATGCTTCCAGATCAATCCTTGGGTGTCGGCAATGGTGCCTTCGAGCACGCCTATGACGATCTCGTCGTTCATCCCGATGATCGAGACGCCGAAGTAATGTTCAAAGACACCGTGGCTGAACAAAACCGCAATAGCGACCATCTGCACCGTGGTCTTCCATTTCGCCAGTTGCGTGACCTTCAACGTTCCCGAAACATCGCCAAGGAATTCCCGCAGGCCGCCCACGAACACCTCGCGGAACAAGATGACTGTGGCCGGCAGAACCAGCCAAGGCGTGTAGGAGTTGTAGGCCACCAGAACCATCAGGGCGATGCAGACCATGGCCTTGTCCGCGATCGGGTCCAGCATGGCGCCGATCTTGGTTTCCTGTTTCCAAATCCGCGCGAGGTGGCCGTCAAAGAAATCGGTCACAGCCGCGCCCATGAACAGCAGCAAGGCCAGCCAGTCCGCCAAGGGACGCGAGAAATACAAAAACATCACGGCCACGCCGGGGGCCGCAAGAAGGCGCAGGGCCGTCAGGATATTGGGTGTGTTCCATTTCATCGCCAATTTCCTAGCCGTTTACCATGTCAGAGGGAAGGGGCCGCATCACGCGGCTGGGATGCCACACGGGCGGCGCGGGCTTGAATGCGGTCGATCAGCAGGCCACGGGCGGCGGGCAGGGGTTTGTCCCCCATCTGCGGCGCGAGGCGATGCTCCATAAAATAGCCGGTGGTCGCAAGCGCGGCTGTGATCTCGCTGTCCTCGGCACTGCCTTCGCCGCGCAGAACGGGGGGCAGCGCCAGCAGGTGGTGGACCCAGTTGCCCGCGCCCTCGGCGGTGACGGCGCGGCCGGATTTTGGCGACACATAGACCAACCCGTCGGTGCGCCCCGTGACGGCGCAGGCGTCCAGATCCAGCGCAAAGCCCATGTCTTCGAGCAGCGCAAGCTCCCACCTCAGATAGGCCAGTGGCCAAAGATCGGGTTGCCCCAGAAGATCGAGCAATTGCTCGCTGCGCTGGTACAAGCCCTCGTGCGGGACGCGTTCGGGCAGGCAAAACCGCAGCAGCGACACCACCGCGTTCAATCCGGCAAGGGCGATTCGGTCCCCCAGCGCGTTGGCCGCCCGCGACCGCTGCGGCTCAAAGGTGAATGCGCCGATGTGATCCTGCAGGCGGGCGCGCCACCGCAGGTCCAGCTGCGCACCGGGTTGCAGATGCGGGGCCATCTTGCGCGAGGTGCCGCCGCGCAGAATGCCCGCATGCCGCCCCTGCGTCGGCGTAAACACATCAAGGATCAGCGACGTCTCACCGTGCCGTCGCGTTGCCAGCAAAATTCCTGTGTCACGCCATTCCATAGCGGGAATTTGGCGCGGGGCAGGGGGCAGGGCAAGGGTTTCTAAACGGCATTGTGTGACAAGGGCGTGAGGAACACGGATGGAGGTGCTCATGCCGCGGAGCCTGTTGGCCCTTGTTTTGATCTTGGTCGGTCTCGCTTTGGGGGGTGGATTGTCGGCGCAGCCGCCCTTGTTGGAATCGCGCGGTGCCTTTGTCGCGGTGGCGCAGCCCTTGGTGTCCGGCACGGCATCTGCCATCATTCCGACCCGCAGCGAAGGGCAGGCAGGGGTTTTGCAACTGGACGGGGGCACAACCGGCGCGCAGGCCAGCCTGTTTGCAGGGCGGGCCGCCAATTCGCTGTTTGCGCCTTGGCCCACGCGGCACGGCGGGCGCAACATGTTGCCGGTCAGCCATGGCCCCGTGGCCCGTCTGCGCGACCTGATCGCCGAGGCGGAGGCCGGACCGGCCCAATATGACGCGGTGCAATATGGCGCGCGGATCAAGCCACCCAAGCCGCCGACCCAGATGACGATCGGTGAAATCTACGCGTGGATTCAGGCCACACCGCGCCAACCCCATGCCATCGGGCGCTATCAGATCATTCCCAAAACGCTGCGGGGGTTGGTGCGAAAGTCAGGGTTGCCGTTGACCACACGGTTCAGCCCCCAAGTGCAGGACCAGCTTGCGGACATTCTGCTGGAAGAGGCGGGGCTAAGCGCCATGCGCAAGGGCGCGCTCAGCCGCAAGGGTTTCATGAACAACGTCGCCAAGATCTGGGCAGGCCTGCCAAATTCGACGGGACGGTCGCATTACCACGGGTATGCCGGCAACAAGGCTACGATGAGCTGGGCGCGCTACGAACAGCAGATGCGGCAGATCTTTCCCGATGCGGGGTGACCCACCGCGCCCTTAACCCAGCGATGGATCATCCAGAAGATGCCGCCCTGCGCGGTCTTCGACCTCGATCACCCACAGATCGGGATCGAAGGACCGCTGGCGGCTGATCGAGGCATCAACCTCGGATTCAGGTCCGGCGCAAAGTTCGGACCATGTCCGCGCGCCGGTCATCAGATCGAAGCTGCGGGAAAAGGCGCGCGCCGCCCCGTCCAACGTGGCCAGTTTCACCAGCACCGCCCCGGCTGTGTCATCGCCATGGGCGGTCACAAAGGCAGGAATATCCTGCAGACGCAGCCGGGTCAGATAGGCATCGACCCAGAAACGGGTGGTCAGGCGCTGAGTCATGGGTGGGCGCGTCCGCTGCGTGGGCCGTTCAGGTCAGGCATTGCCGTCTTTGAAATCCAGCCCCATCTCGGAATAGCGCTCCGCCTCTTCCAGCCAGTTCTCGCGCACTTTGACCTGCAGGAACAGATGCACCTTGCGGCCAAGGAATTCGGTCAGCTCTTCGCGTGCGGCCTTGGACACAGCTTTGATGGTTTCACCGCGATGCCCAAGGATGATCCCCTTGTGCCCGTCGCGGGCCACATAAACGATCTGATCGACGCGGGCCGAGCCATCCTTGCGCTCTTCCCAGTTCTCGGTCTCGACCGTTAGCTGGTAGGGCAGTTCCTGATGCAGCCGCAGGGTCAGCTTTTCGCGGGTCATCTCGGCGGCGATCATGCGCATGGGCAGATCCGCGATCTGGTCCTCGGGATACAGCCACGGCCCCTCGGGCAGCTCTGCGGCCAGCCAGCCACGCAGAGCGTCAACGCCATGACCGCGCTCTGCCGAGATCATGAAGGTGCGGGCAAAGCTGAACTCTTCGTTGAGGCTCTGCGACAGGGCCAGCAGATCCTCTGCCTTCACGCGGTCGATCTTGTTGATGGCGAGCGCGATCTTGCGCCCCTGTGGCAGATCGCGCAACCCGTCGAGGATCCGGCGCACCCCGTCGGTCAGGCCACGGTGGGCCTCGATCAGCAGCACGACCACATCCGCATCCGCAGCACCGCCCCAAGCGGCGGCCACCATGGCGCGGTCCAACCGCCGCCGCGGCTGGAACAAACCGGGCGTGTCGACAAAGATCAGCTGGCTGTCCCCCTCCATCGCGACGCCGCGAATGCGGGCGCGTGTGGTCTGGACCTTATGGGTCACAATGGACACCTTGGCCCCGACCATCTGGTTGGTGAGGGTGGATTTGCCTGCGTTGGGCTCTCCGATCAGGGCGATGAAACCGGCGCGTGTGGTCATGTCTTGCGTAAAGATCCTGCTGATGAAGGCGTCCCCATAGCGGGTTTCGCATCATTTCGCCATAGCACATCTGCACGCGCGCGTCGCGGGCTTTGGGATCAGGTCTTGGCGCGCCGTTCCCGCAGCAGCGAATAGATCCCCGAGGCGACGATCAGCGCCGCACCGCACAGGGTCAGCGCGTCGGGCCGTTCGTCAAACAGCCAATAGGCGAGAACAAGCGCCACCAGCAGACGGGTGTAGCGAAAGGGGGCGACCACAGCGACCTCTCCGGTGCGCATGGCCTGCGTGATTGCGGTGTATCCGATGGTGCCGATCACGGCGGTGGCACACAAAAGCAGGGCGGCTGTGGGGTTGGGTAGGTGCGCAGGGCCGCCCTCGAACAGCATAATCACACATCCGGCAAAGGTCACGACGGCAAAGCCAAGCACCCCCAATTGCGCCGCATGCACATGCAGCGGCGCGGTGCGTGTGGCCAGATCGCGTCCCGCAAAACCGATCATGCCAAGCACAGCCAGAATGGCGTTGGCCTGGAACGCCTCGGGCGTGGGGCGGATGATCAACAGCACCCCCACAAAGCCCACGGCCATGGCCGCCCAACGGCGCGGCCCGATATGTTCGCCCAGCACAACCGCAGCCCCCAGCATCACCACCAAAGGCGCAGCCTGAAGAATGGCGGATGTGGTCGACAGGGGCGTGTAGGCAAGGCTGAGCGCAAAGAACAACCGCCCCATGATCTCGAACGCGGTGCGGATCAGCAGGCCTTTTTTCAGGTATTCGCGGGTCCAGACCGTCACGCCCTGCTGGCAGGCGTAAAGCGCATAAAGCAGCATCGCCACCAGCCCGAATTGCACCGTCGCCACCCCGGCAGAGGCCCCCTGCGCAGTGGCTGCCTTGAACAAGGCGTCTTCGATGCCAAAGCCGATCATGGCGAGGGTCATCCAAAGCGCGCCGCGAAAATTATCTGTCATGAAAGCCCGTTCGCCGTTTTTCCCCTTCCTGAGCCAGTTTTACAGCAAATTCCAGTGGGGTCTTGATGTGCACGTAAAAAGTGTGTTGTCGTTGGCGGGAATTTTGAGGCGGTTTTTATGACATTCATTGTGTGCGCCGCGTTTGGCGTTGTGATCCTGCGCGTTTTACTTGCAAAGAAACCCAAAGCGCGCAATGCGCCCGGCCGACAGCCATGGCCCGACAGGCCGTCCAAACCCGCCCGAAGTGAGGCGACATCCGTAGCACCGCCCGAACCTTTCGCGCCCGATCAGGCCCGCGCGCCAGATCATCCCGAAACCCTATGCGGCCCTGCCTATGTTGTGGATGGCGATACAATCCGGGTGCAAAAGACACAAATCCGGTTGTTCGGGATCGACGCGCCAGAGCTGGACCATCCGTTTGGAAAGAAATCAAAATGGGAGATGGTGCGCCTGTGCAAAGGGCAGCGCATTCGGGCCGAGATTCTGGAACGCGACCATTTCGGGCGCGTCGTGGCGAAATGCTACTTGCCGGATGGGCGGGACCTTTCCGCAGAGCTCGTCCGGGCGGGGCTGGCGATTGATTGGCCCAAATTCTCGGGCGGGTGTTACAGCGATCTAGAGCACGCAGACGCGCGAAAGCGGATGTGGCTCGCTGCTGCCCGCCAGAAAGGGCACATGGGGCTGTGGGACAAATACGAAAAGCGCGCCCGCGCCCCGGCGGAGGATCAGTCCAGCTGATCGAGAAGGGCGCGTGCGGCGGCCTGTTCGGCCAGACGTTTGCTGCCTGCGGTGGCTGTGGCGGTCTCGCCATTGTCGATGCGCGCCTCGATGGTGAAGACGGGCGCATGATCGGGGCCTGACCGCTCCACAGTGACGTAGCGTGGCGGGGACATCTTGCGCGCCTGCGCCCATTCCTGCAGCGCTGTTTTGGCGTCCTTCGCGTCGTCGTCCACCTCGGCGATGCGCGGCCCCCAGAGACGCAGGATCATCTCCTGTGCGGTCTCGAAACCGGCATCGAGATAGACAGCGGCAATCAGCGCCTCCATGGCGTCGCCCAGCAGCGCCTGTTTGCGCCGTCCGCCCGACATCTGTTCGGACCGGCCCAGTTTGAGCGCATCGCCAAGCTGGATGTCGCGGGCGACGTCGGCGCAGGCCTCCTTGCGCACCAAAGCGTTGTAGCGCGGGGCCAGTTGGCCTTCGCTGGCCTTGCGGTCATGCGCCAGAAGCGCCTCGGCCATCACCAGACCCAGCACGCGGTCGCCCAGAAACTCCAGCCGCTGGTTGTCGCCACGGGTGGGGGAGGACATCGACGAATGGGTCAGGGCGCGGCGCAGCCGGTCCTTGTCGCGGAACGAATAGCCCAACCGGTCTTCTAGCGCTTTGGCCTCTGGTGACAGTTTCATGCGCAGCCTCGAACCTTAGTCGACCTTTTTGAAGAAGCGATCACCGCGCCACGTCCAGAAGAACAGCATCGACCGGCCCGCGGACGAGAACATCACACGATCCGCACGACCGACGAGGTTTTCAAACGGCACCATTCCAACGCCGCCGACCATGCCGGACACACGGCTGTCGGCGCTGTTGTCGCGGTTGTCGCCCATGAAAAAGAAGTGACCCTCGGGGACTTCGTAGACACCGGTGTGGTCCGAGCTTTGGTCGCCGATGTTCAGGATGGAATGCGACACGCCACCGGGCAGGGTTTCGGTCATGCGGGTCTTGGTGCAGGTGCCGCCCTCGCCCACAGGGCCGTTTTCACAGCGCGGGCGCAGACCTTGGGGGCCTTGGGGGGCTTGCGTTTCGGTAAAGGTGCCAGCGGGCTCAACCGGCACTGCCTCGCCATTGAGGTACAGCTGGCCGTTGCGCATCTGCACGGTGTCGCCGGGCAGGCCGATCAGGCGCTTGATGTAGTCACGCCCCGAAGACGGGTGACGGAACACCACCACATCGCCGCGCTCCGGCTCGGAGCCGAACAGACGTGTGTTGTCGCCATCGGCCCAGCCGCAGATATCCTTGGCATCGATATCGATGCCGACGCTGGGCACGATGACCGAAGGGCAAGAGGCGTAGGAGTAGCCGTAGGCCATCTTGTTCACAAAGAGAAAGTCACCGATCAGTAACGTGTCTTTCATGCTGCCCGACGGAATCCAGAAGGGCTGAAACAGGAAAGTGCGAAACACGCCTGCGATCAGCAAGGCATAGACCACCGTCTTGATCGTTTCGACGATGCCGCCCTTTTTCTCTTCGGTTGTCATGAAAAGCCCCTTGAACCCAAATATAATGCGCTTAGTGCGCGGCAGGGCAGGGCGTGTCAAGCCAGCCGTCGCGGTGTGTCAGGCTTTGACGGGGCGTGCTTCGATCACGACAAAGGCCTGCGCCCATGGGTGGTCGTCGGTCAGGGTGACGTGGATGATGGCCTCGTGACCCTCGGGTGTCATCTCGGCCAGCCGTTCCGCCGCCCAGCCGGTGACGGCCATGACCGGTTGGCCGGTGTCGAGGTTGGAGACCGCCATGTCCTTCCACGCGATGCCCATGCGCAAACCGGTGCCCAAGGCTTTGGAGCAGGCCTCCTTGGCGGCCCAGCGTTTGGCATAGGTGCCGGCCACATCCCGCCGACGCTCGGCCTTGGCCTGCTCGGTCGGGGTAAAGACGCGGTTGCGGAACCTGTCCCCGAACCGGTCCAAGGTGCCCGCGATGCGGTCGATATTCGCAAGATCGGTGCCGATGCCTAAAATCATGCGCCGTTAGCTATGGCGTGGCACGCCCCTGCGCAAGCCATCAGTCTGCCGCATTGGCATAGACATGGGTGATACGGTCGGCACACACGCCGCCAATGGCGGTAAATGCCTTGTGATCGGCGCGGTCGAAATCCTCGATCCGCAGTCCGGGAAAGGCAAAATACTTGTCCTCGACGACATCGGGGCGGCCTGCGGCATAGATCACGCGGCTGATCCCGGCAAAGCGCATCGCCGCAAGGCACATCTCGCAGGGTTGCAGGGTGGTCAGCAGGGTGCAGCCGCTCAGGTCCGGGTCGGATAGCGCGCGGGTTGCGGCTGAGATCGCCACGATTTCCGCGTGGCGGGTGGGATCGTGGTGCAGATGGACCTGATTCAGCCCGCGCGACAAAATGGCGTCACCGCGCATCACGGCGGCTGCAATGCCAGCCTTGCCGCCATCGTCGACCTCGGCCAAGGCCCGGTCAATCAGATCGCGCATGGTGTCGATTTCTGCGGAGGTGGCATTAGGCATGAGCGCTGTCCTTTGCTGAGATGCACAGAACAACGCCGCCGCAGCCGCGCAGGTTGCACGGGCCGCGGCGGGAGGACGTAAAATCAGGCGCGGGCTTCGTCCATCAGGCGGCGCATCTCGGCGATGGCGGGCTGGAGGCCCAGGAAAATCGCCTCGCCAATCAGGAAGTGACCGATGTTCAGCTCCATCACCTCGGGGAAGGCGGCCACGGGTTTGACCGTCTCATAGGTCAGTCCATGGCCTGCGTGCACCTCAAGCCCGAGCGAATGGGCGTAGGCTGACATCTCGCGCATCTTTTCCAGCTCGGCGCGGTGCAGATCCATGTCGCCGTCAACAAAGCTGTCGCAATAGCCGCCGGTGTGCAGTTCGATCACCTGTGCGCCAATCCTGTGCGCGGCATCGATCTGGCGTTTGTCGGCGGCGATAAAGATCGAGACGCGGCAACCTGCCTCGCGCAGGGGCGCGATGAAATGCGCCAGCCGGTTTTCGTCATTGGCCACTTCCAGCCCGCCTTCGGTGGTGCGCTCCTCGCGCTTTTCGGGCACGATGCAGACCGCATGCGGTTTGTGCCGCAGCGCGATGGTCTGCATTTCATCGGTGGCGGCCATCTCGAAGTTGAGCGGCACGCTCAGCGCGTCCATCAGACGTTCGATGTCGGGGTCGGTGATATGGCGGCGATCCTCGCGCAGATGGGCGGTGATGCCATCGGCGCCCGCATCCTCGGCCAGTTTGGCGGCGCGGACGGGATCGGGATAGGCGCCGCCACGGGCGTTGCGAACGGTGGCGACGTGGTCGATGTTCACGCCAAGGCGCAGGCGGCCAGCGTATTGGGTCATGACAGGGTCCTCACGAGGGGCGCGGTGTTTGACAATTTGATCAAACGGTAGCGCCCCGCGCGGGAAAATAAAAGCGGCCCCTGCCGGTCAGGCTGTGACATGGGGCCGCTTTGGCGGTCAGCTTCCGGTCATCACCGCAAATTCGATGCGGCGGTTGCGCTCGCGCCCGCGGGCGGTGGCGTTGTCCGCGATCGGCTGGCTGTCGCCATGGCCGACGACGCTCAAGGCGGACGGCGACACGCCCAAGGCGCTGAGCGCATCGGCCACGCTTTGCGCGCGCAGGGTGGACAGGCGGCGGTTCAGTTCGGGATTGCCTTGGGAATCGGTATGACCGGAAACACGCAGGGCGATTTGCGGGCAGCTTAAAACGGTTTCCGAAATCGCCTCTAGCAGCGGACGGCTGTAGGGCTGCAGCGCTGCGCTGCCGGAATCAAAGGTGATCCGGCCACTGATCGAGATCGCCTTGAACCGGTTCTGGCAGTCCTGCAGGCTCAAGCCCCCGGCAGGCGCTGCACCGACAGAGGCAAGGTTGAGCGTCTCCGGCGCGGCGGTGCTGCCGTTGCGGTTGAAGGCAAGGTTAAAGCTGAAGGTGGCCGAGGGGATCACGTCTACATCCACCGTCTCTTCGAGGCGCTGAAGGCGTTCCTCCAGCTCGAAGGTCGAAATGCTGTAGGACACCGGCTGGGCCGAGGCGACGGACACCGTGTCATTATCAAGCAGCGTCACGATCACATCGGTCTGGAATTCACGGCTGAGACCGACAAAATCCATCGTGTAGGGCAGGGTGATCCGTTTGCGGCGCAGCGTCTCAAGGTCGTTCAGCACCGCCGGGGGGATCTGCAGGGAGATCCGCGCTTCGGGGTCTTCGAAGGTTTCAAACAGGATGAACCGCAGGCGCACGTTGCGCATGTCCACCTTGGTTTCGACGCTGTCGAGATCGACAATCAGCTCGGCCTTGCCGGCCTCGTCAATGGTGCCGCGAAAGCTTTGAAAGCTGTGGACCTCGACCTTTTCGACATTCTTGATGGTCTGAAAGCTCAGGACCGATTGGCTGCCATCCAGCGTCCAGCCTTTGGCAAAGGGATCTGCCGATTGGGCAAAAGCGGCCGGTGCCAGCAGGGTCGCTGCCACGGCGGCCTGTTTAAAAATCTTCCACATAAAGTTATCCCCAGGTTTGTAATTCAATATCTTGTGTCTATCCCAAGGTATTGTGGTACGGTTGATTCGATAACTATTATTTTTCAAAACTTGCTTAAGTTGTAGAAGCGCGGGTTTTGACGGGCATGGGGGTGTTCGATGAAGCATTTTTTAGGCGGTTTGGCTGTCGGGCTTGCGGGCTGGGCGGGGTATATGGTGCTGGCTCCGGGACAGCGGGCTGCACCAGATGTAGTGCCCACGCAGGAGGCGATTGCGGCTTTGACCGCTCCGGCGGGCGCAACACCTGCGCCAGAGCCACAACAGACTGACGCAGATGATTGGGCCGCTGTGCGTGCAACGCGCGATCCGTCAGCGGTGGCGATGTATCTGTCGCAGCATCCTGACGGGCCGAACCGCGATGCGGCGATGGCGTTTCTCAACGAATTGCTTGTGCCTGATGACAGGGCGTCTGTGACGCGGGGCATTGCCGCGCCTTTGGCCCCGGCGCAGGCCGCGTCGGCAGGGCCTGATTTCTCGGACGCGTCCATGTGGGCGGAGGGCGCAGCCCCCGTCACAGGGTTCCGGGCCAGCGATCTGGACACGGTCCTGACGCTGATGCCCAGCTATCCGCCGCTCGAAGGGTTGCCCGCCGCCGCTTGGCAGGGCAAGGCCTGCGCCGATTGCCACAGCCTGACCGTGACCGAGCTTTGCGGCCATTCCGAGCTGTACAACACCGCGAATTTCGATTTCGACGCGGGCACACAGCACCCCTTGGGCGCGTCGTTCAAGAGGATGCTGGCAGGCTGGGCGGAAAAGGGCTGTCCCTAATGGCCACTGGCCGCGCCCCGATCAGCGGGCGCGGTTCTCTGCCTTGCGCTGTTTAAGCTCGGCGAATTTGGCGGCAATCGCGCCTTTGCGCCGGTTCTGGAACGCGGTGATGATCGGCAGCGAGATATAGTAGCAGATCGTCGCGCAGATCATGCCGGGAATGATCCCGCCGATCATATAAGGGTAGAACACCTCGTGGTAGAAGATCGACAGGTTGGTCCAGTCGACCTGATGGCCGGTCAGCACCGCCCATAGATTGTCCCACAAATCGTCGCCTGCTTTCAGGAACTTGGACACCAAGCCGCCGTCGTGGCCGTGATGGCGGGCGTCAGGGCCGGGGTCGTTCAGACCCAGCAGCCAATACCCCATTTTCATCGACACAACGCCGATGGGCACGTAGGTCAGCGGATTGCCAAAGAATGTCGCAAGGATCGATGCCAGCAGATTGCCCCGCATGACAAATGAAATGATCGCGGCGGTGACGAAATGCAGACCATAGAACGGGGTAAAGGTGGTAAACACCCCCGCCCAGATCCCGCGCGCAATGCGATGCGGGGGATCAGGCAGACGGTTCAGGCGCAGACGCACGTAGCGCGCCGCACGGCCCCAACCCCCTTTGGGCCATAGCGCGTGAAGCACGATCCGCCAGATCGGCCGTCTGTCGCGTCGCTTGAACACCTGTCAGGGCCCTTTATTCCGCCGCCTCCGGCGTGGTTTCCAGTTCGGGATCGCGGCGCCGTTCGACAGAGGCGACCATGCTTTCCGCCTCAAGGGCAGAGATCACCGAATGCAGATGTTCGGCGTCACGTAGATCGATCTCCATCATGATACGGTAAAAATCCGGTTTTCGATCCTGAAACGTCATGTCCGAGATATTGGCCTTTTGCTCGCCAATCAATGTGCAGATTCGTCCCAGGGCACCGGCGTCGTTGCTCAGCACCATTTCCAGCGCGACCGTGTAGACGGGCGGGTGGGTGCCATCGGCCCAATGCAGGTCCAGCCAGCGGTCGGGCTGGTCCTCAAAGACCTCCAGCGCGGTGCAGTCGATCGCATGGACAGACACGCCGCGCCCACGGTGGGCAATGCCGACAATCCGTTCGCCAGGCAGGGGCTGGCAGCAGGCGGCGCGTGCGAACCCCTGACCGCCAAGGCCGACAACAGCGCGCTGGACCTCGACCTCGTTGTCTTGGGCAATGACCAGATTGGGATAGACGGATTCGACGACCTCGCGGGTCGTCAGCTCCGCCGAGCCAAGCCGCGCCAGCAGGGTTTCAACATCGCTAAGCCGCAAGGTGGCCGCGGCCTTTTCCAGCACCTTGTCGGTGGCTTTCTTGCCATGCGCGTCAAAGGCCGCGCGGGCCAGTTCCAACCCCAGACGGGCAAAGCGTTCCTTGTTCGCCTCGCGCAGGGCGCGGCGGATCGCGGTCTTGGCCTTGCCGGTGGTGGCGATGTCCAGCCAAGTCGCCTGCGGGATCTGCCCCTCGGCGGTGATAATTTCCACCGATTGCCCGTTTTTCAGACGTGTCCAAAGGGGCACGCGGATGCCATCGACCTTGGCGCCCACACATTTGGAGCCGATCCGTGTGTGGATCTGATAAGCGTAATCCAACGGCGTCGCGCCTTTGGGCAGCTTGACCACATCGCCCTTGGGCGTGAAGCAGAACACCTTGTCGGAATACATCTCCAGCTTGACCGCTTCCATAAAGGCGTCGTGGTCTTCTTCGCTGTCGAACTGTTCGGTCATCGAGGCGATCCACTTTGCCGGATCGACGGCAAAGCGGTTCTCGGCGGGGGCGCCATCACGGTAGGACCAATGCGCGGCCACACCGGTTTCGGCGACTTCGTGCATTTCGCTGGTGCGGATCTGAACCTCGACCCGCTTGCCGTCGCGCCCTGATACGGTGGTGTGGATCGACCGGTAGCCGTTGGATTTCGGCTGGCTGATATAGTCCTTGAAGCGGCCCGGCACCGATTTCCAGCGCTGGTGGATCGCGCCCAGCACGGCATAGCAATCCGCCTCAGAGCGTGTGATCACGCGAAAGCCGTAGATGTCCGACAGGCGGGAAAAGCCGATCTTCTTTTCCTGCATCTTGCGCCAGATGCTGTACGGTTTCTTGGCGCGGCCATAGACCTCGGCATCAATACCGGCCTTGTCCAGCTCATGCCGCATGTCCGAGGTGATCCGGTGGATGACGTCACCGGTTTCCTTTTGCAGCGTAATAAAGCGGCGGATGATGGATTCACGCCCCTGCGGGTTCAGCACGCGAAAGGCCAGATCCTCCAGCTCCTCGCGCATGGACTGCATCCCCATGCGCCCGGCAAGCGGGGCGTAGATGTCCATGGTTTCACGCGCTTTTTGCAGCTGTTTTTCCGGCTTCATCGCCTTGATCGTGCGCATGTTGTGCAGACGATCGGCCAGTTTTACCAAAATGACCCGCAGGTCTTTGGACATGGCCATGAACAGCTTGCGAAAGTTTTCCGCCTGTTTGGTTTCCGAGCTCGACAACTGCAGGTTTGTCAGCTTGGTCACACCGTCGACCAGCTCGGCCACATCCTTGCCGAACTTCTCCGACACCTCTGTGTAGGTGGATCGGGTGTCTTCGATGGTGTCATGCAACAGCGCCGTGACGATGGTTGCATCGTCAAGTTGTTGCTCCGTCAGGATGGCGGCCACCGCAACGGGATGTGTGAAATAGGGCTCTCCGCTTTTGCGGAACTGCCCCTCGTGCATGAGGCGGCCATAATCATAGGCCGCCTTGATCAGCGCTTCGTTCGTGCGCGGATTGTAGTTGCGAACAAGAGCAACAAGATCCTCGGCGGCGATCATGCTGCCTGGCCCAGCCTTAACCCTGACCCTGTGCTTCCATCAGGGCGCGCAGCAGTTTTTCCTCGGACATGTCGTCGTCCTGCGGTTTGTCCTGCTCGGCACCCATCAGCAGCGCCATGGCGTCGTCTTCGGGTTCGTCGACTTCGATCTGCGTCTGGTTCGATTCGATCAGACGTTCGCGCAGCTCGTCGGTGGACTGGGTTTCCTCTGCGATTTCGCGCAGCGCCACAACGGGGTTCTTGTCGTTGTCGCGGTCCACGGTGATCGCGGCGCCCGATGAAATCTCGCGCGCCCGATGGGCGGCCAGCATCACCAGATCAAAGCGGTTGGGAACCTTATCGACGCAATCTTCTACCGTCACGCGGGCCATGTGAGTGCTCCAGTCCTAGGGTGGATTCTTCTCGAGAAAACTCCACTTAGCGCGGTCGGCCCGAAGATACAAGTCAAAGCCTGTCGATCCTGCGCACCTCGGCCACAAGGTCTGTGGGCAGCGCGTCATGCAGTTCGGCCACGGTGCGGTGCAGAACCGGATGGCGCCAGTCGGGGGCCACATCGCGCAAGGGGACAAGGACAAAGGCCCGTTCATGCAGGCGCGGATGGGGCAGGATCAGTTGATCGGGGGCGCGCCGCATCTGTTCGTCGGCGGGCAGATCGTGCCAGCGGGCATAGGTGTCCGCATCAGGGTGGATCCGGTCGCCGCAGGCCAGCAGGTCAAGATCAAGCGACCGGCTGCCCCAACGCTGGATGCGTTCGCGGCCGAAATCGGCCTCGATCCGGTGTAGCCGTTCCAGAAGGTCCGCAGGATCGGCGCATCCGTCGGGCAATTCCACGGCGGCACAGGCGTTCACATAGTCCGGTCCGGCCCCTGCGGGAAAGCAGGGAGTGGCATAGAATGCGCTGGTCCGAATCACGTGAATGCCGTGTTCGGGCATCGCAGAAAGCGCGCTGTCAACGGTGTTAAACGGATCTAAACCTTTGGATCCCAAGTTGGATCCCAGCGCGATCAAGAAAACTTGTGCCATAATTCCTTTTTCACTACCCTAAAGAGACATTTCTGCGTCTTGCTACATTGGATCAAAGCATTACTTTTATCGGTCAAGGCCGTCATCGGGCTCTCCCTTACACTCACGTCGGAGACGGTCTGTATTAGTTGAAAGGACTTTTGATGTTTTACAAGGATGAGCGCCTCGCGCTTTTCATAGACGGCTCGAATCTCTACGCGGCGGCTAAATCTCTCGGTTTTGATATCGACTATAAACTGCTGCGGCAGGAGTTCGCCCGTCGCGGCAAGATGGTTCGCGCCTTCTACTACACCGCTCTTCTGGAAAATGACGAGTATTCGCCGATCCGCCCGCTGGTGGACTGGTTGCACTACAACGGCTTTACCATGGTGACGAAGCCCGCGAAGGAATACACCGACAGCCAGGGCCGCCGTAAGGTCAAGGGCAACATGGATATCGAACTGACTGTCGATGCCATGGAGCTTGCGCCCCGCGTTGACCATATCGTTCTGTTCTCGGGCGATGGCGATTTCCGCCCGCTGGTGGAATCGCTGCAGCGTCAGGGCGTGCGCGTGTCTGTCGTGTCGACCATCCGCAGCCAGCCGCCGATGATCGCGGACGAACTGCGCCGTCAGGCGGACAACTTCATCGAGCTGGACGAACTGCGCGATGTGATCGGCCGCCCTCCGCGTGAGGTTCCGATGGAACAGCGCGGGTTTGAGGTCGCCGCCGCGAAATGATGCACTAGCTCGCCTTTGGCGCGGGAGTGTTCCGCGTCGAAGGAGAGCTGCCTGACATGAAACGGACGACCGTATGCCGATAGATTGGGCCGCCGACGCCGCTGCGTTGGGCGGCCTTTTCCTTGCCGCCTTTGGTGCCGCAACGATCCTGCCCTTCCAGTCCGAAATCGTTTTCGCAGGGCTGCAAGCCACGGGGCAGTGGTCTGTGGCGTCCTTGGTCGTGGTCGCCAGCATTGGCAACACGCTGGGCTCCGTGGTGAATTACGGGATGGGCCGTGCGGTGGAACGCTACCGCCACCGCCGCTGGTTTCCCGCCAACGACCGGCAAATGGCCCGCGCGCAGGACTGGTACGCGCGGTGGGGCGTTTGGTCGCTGCTGCTGTCATGGGCCCCGTTGGGCGACGCGATTACTTTGGCGGCGGGCATCATGCGCACGCCCTTGTGGCTGTTCGTCCTGCTGGTCGGCTTTGCCAAGACCGTGCGCTACATTGTGTTTGCGTGGATTGCATCGGGTCTGCTGTGACTGGACGTGCGCGGTCAGACTGATTACCTGATCCGCAAAGGAGATCGCCATGACCCAGCAGCTTCAGCCCCTCGATCTGTATCTCGCGGCCCCGCGCGGCTTTTGCGCGGGCGTGGATCGCGCCATCAAGATCGTCGAGATGGCTTTGGACAAATGGGGGGCGCCTGTCTACGTGCGCCACGAGATCGTGCACAACAAATACGTGGTGGATGATCTGCGCGCCAAGGGGGCGGTCTTTGTCGAGGAACTGGAAGAATGCCCTGACGACCGGCCGGTGATCTTTTCGGCCCATGGTGTGCCCAAATCCGTGCCCCAAGCGGCGCAGGCGCGCGAGATGATCTATGTCGATGCCACCTGTCCTTTGGTGTCCAAGGTCCATATCGAGGCGGCGCGCCATGCGGAAAACGGGTTGCAGATGGTGATGATCGGCCATGCGGGACACCCCGAAACGGTTGGCACCATGGGGCAACTCCCCGAGGGCGAAGTGCTGCTTGTCGAAACGCCCGAAGATGTCGCGACCGTTCAGGTGCGTGATCCCCAGCGGCTGGCCTTTGTGACGCAGACGACCCTGTCTGTGGATGACACCGCCGACATCGTGGCCGCCTTGAAAGAGCGGTTTCCCGCTATCATCGGCCCGCACAAGGAAGACATCTGTTACGCCACCACCAACCGTCAGGAAGCCGTCAAAGCCATCGCGCCCAAGATCGACGCCTTGCTGGTGGTCGGCGCGCCGAATTCGTCGAACTCGCGCCGTCTGGTCGAGGTCGGGCGCAAGGCGGGCTGCGGTTATGCGCAGCTTGTCCAGCGTGCCGAGGACATTGATTGGCGCGCGTTGGAAGGCGCGCGGTCCATCGGCATCACGGCGGGGGCCTCTGCGCCGGAAATCCTGATCGAAGAGGTCACACAAGCCTTTCGTGACCGGTTCACTGTCACGGAACAGGTGGTCGAGACCGCGCAGGAAAACGTCGAATTCAAGGTGCCTCGCGTTTTGCGCATGCCCGCCTGAGGCATTTATTGCCCAGCTTACGCGACCGTGACTGGACAGTTACATTCCGTGAGGTAGGCTCTGTGGTATCAAACCCACCCAGGAGCTTTCCCAGATGCGTGTTTCTTCCCTTGCCGTCAGTGCAGCGTTTGTTCTTGTCGCAGCGACCAGCTTTGCCCATTCCGATGTGTCCAATCCGGCTGTGGCCGCGCGCATGCAGGCGATGAGCGACATCAGCGCCCAGATGAAGGTGCTGGGCAATATGGCCAAGGGCGAAGTGGATTTTGACGCGGCCGCCGCGCAGGCTGCTGTAGACACGGTGGCCGCCCGCGCTGCCGAGGTGCCCGCTTTGTTCGAGGCGCCGGAAACCGACCCCGAATCTGAATCGCTGCCCGCCATCTGGGAAAACTGGGAGGATTTCGTGGCCAAATCCGAGACGCTGGAAACAGCCGCTGCCAATGCCACCATCGCCTCTGCGGCGGATCTGGGTCCGGCGCTGGGCCAGATGGGCGGCACCTGCAAAGCCTGCCACAGCAAATATCGTCAATAAGCATTACGTCGGGCTGGTGCGCCATTGTGCGGACTGGCCCAACACCCAGCGGCGCCTATGTTTGTGACAGCCACAACAGGAGCGCCCGATGTCCCGAATCCCCCGTTCCGCACTGATCCTTGGCCTTGCAGGCGTGCTGCCCTTTGTCTGGGGCGTTTTGACCATGGTGTCGCCGGCGCTGGCTGAGTGGACCATAGCCGCCATCGGCCCGCGCTTTGTCGGCCCCTATGTGCAGCTGTTCTACGGGGCTGTGATCTTGTCGTTCATGTCGGGCGTGCTGTGGGGCTTTGCCGCGCGGGCGCCACAAGGTCAGGCCGCCACGGGCTATGCCGTGTCGGTGATCCCCGCGCTTTGGGCGTTTTTCATGACCGGCGGCGGACCGCAGGCGGCAGGTCTGGCGCTGGTCGCGGGATTTGTCGGCCTGCTCGGGCTGGACGCATTGTTTGCACGCTGGGGGCTTGCGCCACCGTGGTGGATGGCGCTGCGCATTTTGTTGACCGCGCTGGTGGTGTTGTGCCTTGGCCTCGGTCTGCTGCTATAGGCCAATGGGGCTTGACGCGGGGCGCGCGTGCTGTTTCACCCCGACCGCCTGAAACCACCCCACAGGAGACCGCCATGCCAGATCTTTTCGCCTATACAGACGGGGCATGTTCCGGCAATCCCGGACCGGGCGGCTGGGGTGTTCTTCTGCGCGCGATGGATGGCGACACAGTCGTCAAAGAACGCGAGATGCAGGGCGGCGAAGCGCTGACCACCAACAACCAGATGGAGCTGATGGCTGCGATTTCCGCATTGGAATCCTTGTCGCGCCCGTCGCAGATCACCGTGGTCACGGACTCTCAATACGTCAAAAACGGCGTGACTGGCTGGATCCATGGCTGGAAGAAAAACGGCTGGAAGACCGCGGCCAAGAAGCCTGTGAAAAACGTCGAACTCTGGCAGCGGCTGGATGCGGCGCAGGCCCGGCATGACGTGACATGGGCATGGGTCAAAGGCCACGCAGGTCATCCCGAAAACGAAAAGGCCGACGAGCTGGCCCGCGCCGGCATGGCGCCTTTCAAGAAGAGCTGACACCCGTGTCGACCAGCGCGCTGCCCATCGTGACCTTGCTTGATTACACCTCGGTGTTGATCTTTGCGCTGACCGGCGCACTGGTGGCCAGCCGCGCCCAACTGGATGTGGTAGGCTTTTGCTTTCTCGCCTGTCTGACGGGCTTGGGCGGGGGGACGCTGCGCGATCTCCTGCTCAACCGTGCGCCGATCTGGGTCGAAGATCCGACCTATCTCGCCGTGGGTTGTTCTGCCGCGATTGCGGTATTCTTTGGGGCGCATCTGTTGGAAAGCCGCTACACCGCGATCTTGTGGCTGGATGCGTTGGCCTTGCCTGTGGCGGCGGCGGCAGGGGCGGGGATCGCCACAAGCCTTGGGCTACCGTGGCCCATTGTGCTGGTGATGGGCGTGGTGACCGGCTGTGGTGGCGGGCTGATGCGCGATGTGGTGGCCAACGACGTGCCTGTGGTGCTCAAACAGGGAGAGCCCTATGTGACCTGTGCCTTGGCGGGGGCAGGTGGCTTTGCCATCGCGGCATGGGCCGGTCTGCCCGCGCCGCTGCCCACGCTGATCTGTGCCGGTCTCACCTTTGCCCTGCGGGCCGGCAGCCTTGCTTTTGCGTGGCGCATCCCGATCTATCGGCCGCGTCCGCCCCGCCACAAGTAACCTAGTTCATACGCCCGTCGGTCAGGCCCCGTTTGCACAATTCGGGGCCGGTGGCGTGCTGGGAAAAGGCGGTGACCCCGCAGGTGGTGCAGCGAAAGGGGCGCAGGCGGCCACGCGGCTCGCCGTCTGGCACCCATTTGCAGGCCTTCTTGGCCGGTGCCGGGCCGCGCGTCGCGCTGCCACGCCGCGACCGGTAGGACCATGTGGCAGCCGCCGCGATCACCAATATGGCCATCAGCGCGGTGATCACTGCAGATCCCCAAAGGCGCGTTGGAGCCGCATCACGGCCTCTTCGATGCGGGCGCGCGGCGTGGCAAAGTTGAACCGCAGGAAGGTCTCGCCCCCTTTGCCGAAGGTCGGTCCGTGGTTGGCGGCAATATGCGCGTCCTGCTCCACTCGCTTGGTAAATTCACTGCGCGACATGCCGGTGCCGGAGAAATCCACCCATGCGAGGTAGGTCGATTGCATATCCATGCTGCGCAGACCCGGGATCGCGTTGACGCCCGCATCGAACAGCTTGCGGTTGCCGTCGAGGTAGCTGACCAGTTCATCCACCCATGCGGCGCCTTGCGGGGAATAGGCGGCTTCGGCCATGAACAGACCGAAGGAGTTCGGCGACATGCCCATGGCCGCCATTCGCGCCGCAAAGGCCGCGCGCAGTTTCGGATCATGGATGATGACGTTGCCGATATGGGCGCCCGCGATGTTAAAGGTTTTCGTCACAGCGGTCATCATCACCAGCCGGTCGGCAATGCCATCGATCAGCGCCATCGGGGTATGCACCTGCCCCGGCATCACCAGATCATGGTGGATCTCGTCCGACACGATCACAAGATCATGACGTTTTGCAAAGGCTGCGACCTGTTCCAGCTCGTCACGGGTCCAGACGCGGCCGCCGGGGTTGTGCGGCGAGCACAGGATCAGCATACGCTCGCCCCCGGTCATCTGCGCGTCCCACGCGTCGAAATCCATCTCGTAGCGGCCATCTGCCAGCGCCAGTTCGCATTCCACGACGTCGCGCCCTGCGGCGGCGATCACGCGGGCAAAGGCATGGTACACCGGCGTGAACAGGACCACACCATCGCCCGGCTTGGTAAAGGCATCCAGACACATCGCCGTCCCGTTGACCAAACCATGCGTGGTAAAGATCGCGGACGGGTCGACCGACCAGCCGTGCCGCGTGTCCATCCACCAACCGATTGCCGCGCGATAGGCCGCATCATCCCCGTAGTAGCCGTAAATCCCGTGATCCGCCATTTTCTGCACAGCGGCCTGCACGATCTCGGGGGGGCGGAAATCCATATCCGCAACCCACATGGCCAGACCGTCCTGCGCCGGAACATCATACAGCTTGTCCATCATGTCCCATTTTACGGAATGGGTGCCAAAGCGGTCGATCTCTTCGTCAAAGCGGCTCATGCGGGGGCTCCTTTCGGTTTGCCCGTATCAGTTCCAACTCCGGGCCCCCGGTGCAAGGCCAAAAGCACCCCTTGCCCGCGCCCCGCCCCATCAACGCCGCTGTTGCGATTTTTCGCACGCCCGCATAAATCACGCCCATGAAGCGTTCCATCCTGATCCACCCCGACCCGCGTCTGAAAAAGGTCTGCGCCGAAGTGCCCGATATGTCGGACGACTTGCGCAGCTTGGCCGACGACATGCTGGAAACCATGTATGACGCGCCGGGCATCGGTCTGGCCGCGCCGCAGATCGGCATTCTTGACCGTATGATCGTGCTCGACTGTGCCAAAACCGACAACGGCGAGGACGCGCGCCCGCTGGTCATGGTGAACCCGCGCATTGTTGCAGGGTCCGACGAACGCAACATCTACGAAGAGGGCTGTCTGTCGATCCCCGACCAATACGCCGAGGTCGAGCGCCCCAAAATCGTCGATGTGGAATGGATGGACCTGAACGGGGCACTGCAGCGCGAGACCTTCGACGGGCTTTGGGCGACCTGCGTCCAGCACGAGATCGATCACCTCGACGGCAAACTGTTCATCGACCACCTCAAACCGCTGAAACGGCAGATGATCACCCGCAAAATGGTGAAGCTGAAAAAAGAACTGGCGAGAGAACGCGGATGACCACACGCCCGGTGCTGCGCTGGCCCGATCAGGCGCTTCAGGTGATCTGCCAGCCCGTTCTGGACCCGAGTGATGTCTCGGATCTTATCCGCGATATGTTCGACACCATGTATGCCGCACCGGGGCGCGGGCTTGCAGCGCCACAAATCGGCATCAACGCCCGTTTGTTCGTCATGGATGCGGGGTGGAAATCCGGCAGCGCCACGCCGCTGGCCTGCATCAACCCCACGCTTGATCTGCTTGGGCCGTGCGATGTCATCGACACAGAAGCCTGCCTGTCCATGCCGAACATCGCCGTTCGCGTGACACGGGCCGACCGGATCCGGCTGTCGTTTCTTGATGAAACCGGTGCCGCGCAAACGCTGGAACTTGACGGCGCCGCCGCCCGGATCGCCCAACACGAGGCGGACCACCTCGACGGGGTGATGCACATCCACCGCCTTTCCGCCGAGGCCCGCGCCTCTGCCCTGACAGAATGGAACGCCCTGCCATGACCGTCCGCCCCTTTGTGCCTTGGCCCGACAAACGCCTGCGCACCACCGCAGCTCCCATCGATGCCGTCACCGACGACATCCGGCAGCTCTGGCAGGATATGATCGACACGATGGAGGCCATGCCCGGCGTGGGCCTTGCCGCCCCACAGATCGGCGTGATGCTACGCGTGGCCGTCGTTGACGCGTCCGAGACCCGCGGCGAAGCCATCCGCATGGCCAACCCCGAGATCCTGCATGCCTCTGTCAAACTGCGCGACCACGAAGAGGGCAGCCCGAACCTCCCCGGCGTCTGGGCAAAACTGTCGCGCCCACGCGCAGTCACGGTCGCCTATCTCGACGAGACCGGCGCACGTGTCGAAAAGGACTTCGTTGGGCTCTGGGCAACCTCGGTGCAGCACCAGATCGACCATCTCAACGGCAAGATGTTTTTTGACCACCTCTCGAAGGTAAAGCGCGACATGCTCATCCGCAAAGCGCGCAAACGCTAACCCAACGGCATCGGGCGCGCCCCGCTGTTTTTCCTTGGGGCAAATACCTCATCCCGTCCTCACCTCTTGCACAGCGCATGCGTTTGGTGGCCCGCTTGCGTCTGCTCCCCGTTTGCGCCAATCACAGAGGCAAGGGGGATGCACCGACAGCCCCGCCACACCACGGACAGGAGCATCAGATGCGGTTGGTTTTTATGGGCACGCCGGATTTCTCGGTTCCGGTGCTCGACGCGCTGGTCGAAGCGGGCCATGACATTGCGGCCGTCTATTGCCAGCCGCCGCGCCCGGCGGGCCGTGGCAAGAAAGAACGCCCAACCCCCGTTCATGCGCGGGCAGAGGCGCTGGGCATGACCGTGCGCCACCCCAAATCCCTGAAATCCCCCGAGGCTCAGGCAGAGTTTGCCGCGCTTGATGCTGATGTGGCGGTGGTCGTGGCCTATGGTTTGATCCTGCCGCAGGCCATTCTGGATGCGCCGACCCATGGCTGCCTGAATATCCATGCCTCGCTGTTGCCGCGCTGGCGGGGGGCCGCCCCCATTCACCGCGCCATCATGGCAGGGGACGATATGACCGGCATTTGCATCATGCAGATGGAGGCAGGACTTGACACTGGTCCGGTGCTGTTGCGTCACGCCACGCCGATCGCGCCGCAAGAGACCACCGGCCAGTTGCATGACCGGCTCAGCGCAATCGGCGCTGCCTCGATTGTCGAGGCGCTGGACCGCCTGCCCGATCTCACGGCGGTCACGCAGCCGGAGGCAGGCGTGACCTACGCCTCCAAGATCGACAAGGCCGAGGCCGCCATCGACTGGACCCGCCCCGCCATCGAGGTGGTGCGCCAGATCAACGGTCTGTCCCCCTTTCCCGGCGCCTGGACAACGGTGGACGGCGCACGGATCAAGCTTTTGGCTGCTGAGCCCGCCGAAGGGCAGGGGGATGCCGGTGTGGCTTTGGATGACAGCCTGCGGATTGCCTGCGGGCATGGGGCTTTGCGTGTCACTATGGCCCAGCGGGCCGGCAAGGCGGCGCAAGCGGCAGAGATCTTCTTGCGCGGGCAGAAAATCCCCGCTGGCACACCGCTTGGCGGCTGACCCCTTGGCAGGGTAGGTGCGGCACGCCATATTGCCCCAAAAGGAGAGACCGCCATGTTCCCAGTTCTGATCGGTACGGTCGTGATCGCCGGTATCGTCGGCTATGTGTCCGAGAAGTCGGGCTTTACCCGCAACGGCTATCTGCAATCGATCATCATCTGCATCGGCGGGGCCTTTCTTTTCTATTTCGTCAAGCTGATGTTCGGCATCGGGTTCCGCACGCCGGCGTGGAACGCCATCGCGTCGTCGGTGGGGGCGCTTTTGATCGTGCCGACCCATTACCGCCCGTCGATGCGGCGCAAACGTCGCGATCGCTGACGGGCATGTCTATTGTCTTTCTTTTGATGATTGGTGCTGCGGCAGGGTTTATCGCCACGCGGATTATGGGTGTGGATACGGGGCTGTTCACCACCATCGCCATCGGGGTGCTGGGTGCCTTGCTGGGCGGTCTGGTGCTGCGGTTTTTGTTGATGCTGACGGGGCTTGCTGCGGGTTTGGTGGGCGCCGTTCTGGGGGCCATCGTGCTGATCGGGCTTTGGCATTTGGGCACCCGCCGCTAGGGGCCATGTGCGGCCGCGCACCAATCCTATGCACCTGCGGGTCTGTGTCTTTGCGCGCGGGTGGCCTAGCTTCTGGCCAAAGATCAGGAGAACGACATGGGCGAATTGCGCAACGGCGAATGGCACAGCGGCTGGTATGATACCAAATCCACCGGCGGGGAATTCAAGCGCAGCAGGCAAAGCTGGCGCAACTGGATCACGGCGGATGGCAGCGCTGGCCCCTCGGGCGAGGGCGGGTTCAAGGCCGAGGCCGATAGGTACCACCTTTATGTCTCGTACGCCTGCCCGTGGGCGCATCGCGCCTTGGTGTTTCGCGCAATCAAGGGGCTGACGGATCTGATTTCCGTCGATGTGGTCCACCCTGATATGCTGGGCGATGGCTGGAGCTTTGACACCGGCTTTGCGGGGGCGACGGGCGACCGCCTGTTCGGCAAACCGTTCTTGCGCGACATCTACACCACCGCCGATCCGCAGGCCTCGGGGAAGGTGACGGTACCTGTGTTGTGGGACAAGCAGCGTAACACCATCGTGTCGAACGAATCCTCCGAGATTATCCGGATGTTCAATTCGGCCTTTGACGGGATCACCGGCAACACTGACGACTATTGGCCAGAGGACCTGCGCGAGGCGATCGCGCCGGTCAATGACCGGATTTACGACACGGTGAACAACGGCGTCTACAAGGCCGGTTTTGCGACATCGCAGGCGGCTTATGACCGCGCGGTGACCCCGCTGTTCGAGACGCTGGATTGGCTCGAAGAGCGCCTGAGTGACAATCGTTACCTGATGGGGGATCGCCTGACAGAAGCGGACTGGCGGCTGTTTACCACCTTGATCCGGTTCGACGCGGTGTATCACGGTCATTTCAAATGCAACCGTGCGCGTATCGTGGATTACCCCAATCTGTGGGGCTACACGCGAGAGTTGTATCAGGTCCCCGGCGCGGCCGACACGGTGTTCATGGATCACATCATGCGCCACTACCACTACAGCCACGAAACGGTGAACCCGCATCGCATCGTGCCAATCGGGCCCGAACTGGATCTGTCGGCCCCGCATGGGCGCGACCGCTTGTCATCCCGGTGACGCGCCGAAGCGCGCTCAGGCCGCGTAATGTTCCGCCAGTGCGACGATATCGTCGGGGGCGGAATCGCGGTGCAGATGCGCGCAGGCGTTCGGGTAGAGGTTAAAGATCGACCCGTCAGAAAAGAAGGTCGAGGCGGTGGCAAAGATCACACGCGCCTCGGGCTGACGCAGCTGGACCATGTCGCAGACCGACAGAACGCTTTGTCCGTCGATGACGATATCGGTGATGACAACATTGAAGGTGGTCGTCTCGATGGCCCGCAAGGCGTCCTCCTCGGAATGCGCGGTGCAGACCTCGAACCCTTTGCGTTGCAGATGCTGGGCCCATAGCGCGGCCAAGGGGCGTCGCCCCTGTACGATGAGAATTGGCAATTGCCCCTCCGCGAGTGAAACGGTTCCCCAACCTTGGTTACAGAATAGCTTTACCAGCCCTAATGAATCGTTAATTTTGCAAAGCGCCGACGGGTGGTTTGGCAAACATACGGGTAGGAATCATCTATTCCGGCGGATAGATGCCGATAGCAGGCTGCTGTGCGACGATCACCACTCCGGTTGAAGCCCTCTGGCGGTTTGATACTTTGACCCGACCCACGACTTAAACTGGAGCTTGCCCCATGCGCCCATCTGTATCCTTGCTCGGCGCTGCCGCGTTATTTGCCTGTCTCGGCGGGGCCGCACAGGCGCAGCAGGTAACATGTGGCGGGGATTTCAACGCCTTTGTCGCCGACCTGAAAGCCGACGCTGTGGCCCAAGGGTTTGAGCCAGCCACCGCCGCGCGGTTTTTCGAGGGGGTGCAGATCGATCCGACGGTGCTGCGCGCGGATCGGCGGCAGGGCATCTTTCAGGATCCGTTCATCACGTTTTCACGCAAGCTGATTTCGCAGAATCGGTTCGACAAGGGGCTGCAGATGAAACAGCGCCATGCCGATACCTTTGCACGGATTGAAGGGGACTACGGGATTGCACCGGGGGTGTTGCTGGCCTTCTGGGCGTTCGAGACCGACTACGGCAGCTTTCAGGGCGATTTCAACACGCTGAATGCTTTGGTGACGCTGTCCCATGACTGCCGCCGCCCCGAACTGTTCCGCCCGCAGATATTTGCCGCGCTGCAACTGTTTGCGCAGGGGGATTTTGACCCGATGACCACAACCGGCGCATGGGCCGGTGAGATCGGTATGGTGCAGATGCTGCCCAAGGACATTCTGGAAAACGGTGTCGACGGGGATGGCGACGGGCATGTCTCGCTCAAGACCTCTGCGGCGGATGCGCTGATGTCAGGGGCCAAGATGCTGTCCCATCTCGGCTGGCGCGCGAACGAGCCTTGGCTGCAGGAGGTGGTCCTTCCGCAGGATATGGACTGGTTCGAAACGGGGCTGCACGTCACCAAACCCGTGGCCGAATGGGCGCAGCTTGGTCTGCGCGCACGCACCGGCTCACTTGCGGATGGCGCGCTGGAGGCGTCGGTGATCCTGCCGCAGGGACGTCACGGGCCGGCTTTTATCGCCTATCCCAACTTCAGCGTTTATTTCGAATGGAACCAGAGCTTTACCTACGTGCTGACCGCCGCCTATTTCGGCACACGCCTGCAAGGCGCGCCGATCTATGACGCGGGCGCGCCGGATGCGGGTCTAAGCGGTGACCAGATGAAACGCCTGCAGCAAAAGCTGCAGGAGCGTGGCTATGATGTGGGCGATATCGACGGCATTCTGGGCGCGGGCACGCGGGATGCGGTGCGCCATGCCCAACGCGCGCTTGGTCTGCCTGCGGATGCCTGGCCCACGCCGGATCTGCTGAACCGGCTTTAAGGTCTAGTCGGCTCCGGTCGGCAGGATCTCTGCCTCCGGCTGGACATAGGCGACCGAGCCCAGCGTTTTGTTCGGCCCCCAGTTGCGCAGCTTCAGATCGCCGTCCGCGATGTACAGGTCCTTGATCGCATAGGTGGTTTCGCCGTCCGGACCGGCGAGGACCATCACCGGCCCCTTGTTGGTGTTGCGCGTCCAGACCAGCGGATCATGCCCCGAGATATCGTCGATGATCGCGCGCACATCGTCAGGATCGGTCACGCGGTCCACCTTGAGGTAGCACAGTCCCTCGTAGCTGCCCGCGGCGGCAAAGGTCACCGCGCCCACGGCCAATGTCACAGGGGCGGTCACCACGGCCACCACGCCGGAGGCCAGCCCGCCTGCGCCACCTGCGCCTGCAGCCGCGCCCGAAAGGGTGCTGGCCGCGCCGGTGACAAAGCTGACCCCCTGTTCGGGATGGGTCAGCATGTAGTTGCCCACGGCCTTTGCCCCGGTCTTGGCCAGATCGCCCGTGCCGCTGAGCTTATCAGCGGCGGCCCCGGCCAGACGCGAGGGCTTGTAGGCGCAAATCCCCGTCTCTTGTTGGGCGTGAGAAGGCAGGGCAGTCAGACAGGCCAGCAGGGCGGGCCCGATAGCGACAAGGCGGGGCATGGAAGTCTCCGTTCAGCGATGCCGAACATAGGTAACACGTCGCATGGGCCGGACAAACGGCGCGTTTGCGCCATTGGCAAAGCTCCGCCAAGGCACGGATCTCAGGGGATGATTTCGAATTTCGTTACATCCACCATGCCCCGGTCTGTGATCTTGAGCGCGGGGATCACCGGCAGGGCCAGAAACGCGAGTTGCAAGAACGGCTCTTCAAGCGTGACACCAAGGGAGGCCGCCGCAGACCGCAGGGTTTCCAGCGTATCGCGCACGGTTTCAAACGGGTCGAGCGACATCAGACCGGCCACCGGCAGCGGCAACTCGGCCAGAATGGCACCGTCACGCACGACGACAAAGCCGCCCTCGATCTCGCCCAGCCGGTTCGCGGCCAGCGCCATGTCGTCATAAGACGCGCCCACGCAGGCGATGTTGTGGTGGTCATGGCACACGGTCGACGCGATGGCCCCGGCTTGCAGGCCAAAGCCGCGCACAAATCCGGTGGCGATATTGCCGTTTTTGCCGTGGCGTTCGATGACCGCAATGCGGATCAGATCGCGGGTCAGATCGGGGCGTTTGTCGCCGTCGATGATGGCAATATCCTCGTGTAGGTGGTCTGTGAGGATCTGACCCTCGCGGATGCCGATGACATCGGTGGCGGTCTGGTTGCCGCGATGGCGGAAATCCGTGGCGGTAACAGTAGGCGCCTTGACCGACCCACGGCCCACAGGGTCGATCTGGCTGCGCGCGGCAAAGCTTTGATCGTTGACCACCACGCCACCGGCCAGAACGACCTGCGCATCACAGGCCTCCAGCGTGCGGATCGCGACGATATCGGCGCGTTTGCCCGGCGCAATCTGGCCACGGTCTTTCAGGCCAAAGGCCTCGGCGGCGGACAAGGAGGCCGCGCGATAAGCCGCCAGCGGCGAGGTGCCCAGCCGGATCAACTCGCGGATCATGTAGTCGAGATGACCGTGTTCCCCGATGTCCAGCGGATTGCGGTCATCGGTGCACAGGCACATGTAGGGCGATGTCGTGTCCGTCAGCAGCGGTTGCAGCGCATGCAGATCCTTGGACACCGACCCCTCGCGGATCAGAACGCGCATCCCCTTGCGCAGCTTTTCCAGCGCCTCGGGGGCAGAGGTCGCCTCGTGTTCGGTGCGGATACCGGCGGCGACATAGGCATTGAGGTCCTTGCCCGACAGCAGGGGGCAATGGCCGTCGATGTGGCCGCCCTCGAACAGCGCCAGCTTGTCCATGCAGGCAGGATCACGGTGGATCACGCCCGGGTAGTTCATGAATTCCGCCAGACCCAGCCCCGAAGGATGCCCCATCAGACCGGCAATATCGGCGGCGTCGAGCGTGGCCCCTGCCGTTTCCATATGGGTGGAGGGCACGCAGGAGGACAGCTGCACCTTTATGTCCATCAAAGTATGCGCGCTGGCCTGTTGAAAATAGCGCACGCCGGCGGTGCCGATCACATTGGCGATTTCATGCGGGTCACAGATGGCCGTGGTCACCCCGCGCGGGGTGACACAGCGGTCGAATTCAAAGGGGGTGACCAGCGAGGATTCGATATGCAGATGCGTATCGATAAAACCGGGCACAAGGATCAGCCCGCTGACATCGATGATCTCGTGGCCATCGTAATGGTCCATGATGCCGACGATGGTGTCGCCACAAATGGCCACATCCCCGTCCAGCAGGCTGCCGGTCATCAGGTCAAAGATCCGCCCCCCGCGCAGCACCTTGTCTGCGGGTTGGTCGCCCTTGCCCTGTGCAATGCGGGTGTCGAGAGTGCTCATGGCGGGGCCTTTCAGATAGTCGCGGCTGGGCCGATCATGGATTTGATGGCGCGGGCATGGGCCGGGCTGGCGGCCAGTGTGTCGGTGGACAGGCTGTGCGCCTCGGTGACGGGGTCGTCGCAGATGCGGTCGATCAGCCCCCAAGTCAAGGCCTCTTCGACCATGATCTTGGCCCCGCCCATCAGGATCATCTTGGCGCGCGAAGCACCCGCGATGGCCGCAAGACGCACCGGATCCGACGGTTGCGGCAAAAAGCCGAGCTTCATAACGGGGTAGAACATCTTGGCCCCCGGAACAGACAGCCGCAGGTCACAGGCGAGGACCATGCCCATGGCCCCGCCCGCGACAGTGCCATTGAGCGCGCAGATCGTGAGGCCGGGGTGGCGGGCAATCGCGCCCGACAGCCGCTCCCACAGATCCGATGTGGCCAGTCCGGCCTTGGCCGCGTCCAGATCGGCACCGGCGGAAAACACGCGGCCCGTGCCTGTCAGAACCAGAACGCGGGCCTCTGCCGCGTCCTCGACAATAGTGCAGAGCTGTTCCAGCATCTGGGGCGTCAGGGCATTGGCCTTGTCCGGGCGGTCCAGCGTGATGGTCCAGATGCCGTCTGCGCGCTCCAGCTGGATCATGCGACGCCGACCTTGGCTCGGATGTCGGGATCGCGCAGCGAGATTTCGTCGCCCAGATATCCGTCCGCCTGTGCGCCGCACATCCACACCAATGTGCGCGCGACCCATTCGGGGGGGATGTGATCGGACCAGTCAAGCTGGCTGACGGGGTTCACGCCCGAGGCCTTGATCTCGCGCTGCATCTGGGTGGCGACGGTGCCCGGCGACAGCGACAGCGCGCGGATGCCTTTGTCGCCGTATTCCTTATGCGCCATCTTGGTCAGCATCAGTGCGCCCGCTTTGGACGAACAGTAGTGGGACCATGCCTCGACCGGGCCATGGGCCGCGCCCGATCCGATGGTCAGCATGGTGCCGCCGCCCTGTTGCAGCATCACCGGAAGCGCCGCGCGCATGCCGTGGAACACCCCCTTCAGGTTGATGTCGATCACAGTGCCCCATGCGTCCGGGTCCGCCTCTGCCAGATGGGCGATGGGTTCGATCACCCCTGCATTGTTGACCATGATGTCCAACCGCCCATGGGCAGTGACGCAATTGGCGATGGCCTGTTCGACCTCCCAGTAGCGGGAAATGTCACAGGGGATGGCCACGGCGTTCGGACCGATTTCACCAGCAAGATCGGCAATCGCATCGGCGCCGCGTGCGACCAGCGCCACCTTTGCGCCTGCTGCCGCAAAAGCCCGTGCCGCATCCGCGCCGATGCCACGGCTAGCCCCGGTGATGAGCGCCACTTTGCCTGTCAGATCCATATCTTGCCTCATCCTTGCGTGTCCTGTGCTGTCGTGAAAAACTGGTAAAGACATCAAGGTCCGGAATCCAGTCCCTTGACCCAAGGAGCGCTCCAGCAAACACTGCGGCACAGGATTTCAGACACATATATCAAGAGGCATATTTCATGACACGGGGAACCACAGTTTCCACCCTTGCGCTGATCGCATTGGCGGGGCCGTCTTTTGCAGAGGTCACAGCAAACGAGGTTTGGGACAATCTGACCGCCTATATGGCGGATATGGGCTACGAGGTCACCGCGACCGAAACCGATACCGCCCGTGGCCTGTCGCTGAGCGATGTGACCTACAGCATGGATCTGCCCGAGGATGACGGTCGCCTGACGGTCACCGCGCCCGATATGCTGTTTGCCAACGCAGGCGATGGCAGCGTGGATATCACCCTGCCCGAGACCAGCGAAATGACGATCTCGGTCATGGTTGAGGATGCCGACGATGTGGTGGTGTCCTTTGATCTTACCCAGTCGGGTCTGCTGGTGAACGCATCGGGCGACGCGGACAAGATGACCTATGCCATGACCGGCGAGAGCATCGGCATGGTCTTGGCCGAGGTGGTCGAGGGGGGCGAAGCGCTGCCGCCAGAGGTGCTGCGCGGTCAGATGTCGATGGGGCCGCTGGACGCCACCGCCGTGGTTGCGGTGGAGGATGGCGCGCGCCGGGTGACGCAAGACGTCAGCTACGGTGATGTGTCTTATGACCTGTCCTATCAGGCGCCCGAGGACGAGGGCGATTCCGCGGGCATGCTGCGCGGCAAGGTGACCGGGCTTGCCGGAGCGGGGGAGGTCCTGATCCCCGAAGGCGCGGCCACGCAGGACCCTGCGGCGATGTTTGAAAGCGGCTTTGGCGTGGATGCCTCTGTCACCCACACCGGTGGCGAAACCGAATTCGATTTCGACGACGGGTCTGACCGGGTGTCGGGCACGATGACCTCGACCGGCGGTGAAATCGGCATGTCGATGTCTCGCGACAAGATGGTTTATGCGGTCAAGGCGCTTGGGCAGGCGATCAACCTGCGCGTGCCGGATATGCCTTTCCCCATCGAAGGAGAAATTGCCGAAGCCGGCCTGTCGTTCGAGCTGCCACTGGCGGCGTCGGACACACCGCAGCCGTTGAACCTGTCGGTCCTTCTGGAAGATTTCACCATGGCGGATATGCTGTGGAACCTGTTTGATCCGCAGCAGCAATTGCCCCGCGATCCTGCCACCATTGGCGCGAACGTGCAGGCGCAGGTGACGCCCTTTGTCAGCCTTCTCGACGAAGAGGCGCTGGCAAAGATCGAGGCAGAGGGCGCTATGCCCGGTGAGTTGAACGAGGTCACCCTGTCGGACGTTGTCGTGCGCGCCATCGGTGCGGAGCTTCTGGGCAAGGGCGCCTTTACCTTTGACAATACCGATCTGGAGAGCTTTGGCGGTATGCCCGCGCCCGAGGGGCAGGTGGATTTGCAAATTGCGGGCATCAACGGTCTGATCGACAGGCTGATCGCCATGGGCTTTGTTCAGGAGCAGGATGCCATGGGGGCGCGTTTGATGCTGGGCATGTTCACGGTGCCGGGCGCGGAACCTGACACCGCCACCGCCACCATCGAGATCAACGATCAGGGGCATATTCTGGCCAACGGTCAGCGCATAAAATAAGCGCCAGACCATGTCGCGACCTTGGCCGAATAGGTATTTGGCCAAGGAAAAGCGTGAGGCGATTTGAGTATCGCGGCGGCGGCGTTTTGTGCGGCGGTCGGTATCGAAGGCACCCTCGGGAGGCGATCCCGGGGGTGTTTGTCTGTCAGCGCATCAGATCGGGTAGATCCCCGGTGAGGCCTGCCGCCTCGCGGATCACGCCACGCCGCAGGCCGGGGGCCGCGTTCACCGCCGCCATGCCAAGATCGCGGGCGGCGCGCAAGAGCGGGTTGTCGTTGGAGAACAGGCGGTTGAACAGGTCTGTGCTGGCGGCGAGCGTGGCTGTGTCCCAGCGGCGCCACTGCTGGTAGCGGTCCAAAATGGCAGGCGCGGCCATGTCTTCGCCCCGTTTTGTGGCATGGGCGAGAACATGGGCCAAACTGGCTACGTCCCGCAGCCCGGCATTCAGGCCCTGACCGGCGATCGGGTGCATGCCATGTGCCGCGTCGCCGACGAGCGCCAGCCGTGGCGCGGTAAAGCTGTTGGCGAGCGTCAGGTTCAGCGGGTAGGTGTGGCGCAGACCGGCCAGAGAGATGTCGCCCAGAAAATCACCGAACCGTGGGCGCAGCACAGTCAGGTAATCCTCGTCCGGCAGGGCGTTGATGGCTGTGGCTCGGTCTGTTGTCTCGGTCCAGACAATGGAAGAGCGATTGTTCGTCAGGGGCAGAATGGCCAAGGGCCCCGCTGGCAAGAACAGTTGGTGGGCGGTGCCGTTGTGCGGCTTTTCATGCGCGATGGCGCAGACCAGCGCCGTTTGTTGGTAGTCCCAGCCTGTGCGCCGGATGCCCGCGCGTTGCGCCGCGCCGCTGTTGCGCCCGTCTGCACCCACGAGCAGGCGGCCGGTTAATGTGGTGCCATCGGACAGGGTGACCTTTGCACCGGTCGGGTTGCAGGTCTGGCCTGTGACGCGGGCGTCGGCGCGCGCGGTGATCTTGTCCGTGCCTTCCATAGCGTCGAGGAGGGCGCGGCGCAGGTGGCGGTCTTCGATCATGTAGCCCATCGGGCCTTCTTCGAGCTCTGCGCTGTCGAAATGCAGGCCAAGGAAGACACTGGCATCGCCCGTGCGCCCGTCAGAGACCTTTATCTGGTGCATGGGCTGGGCGTGGTCTTCGAGCGCTTCCCACAGGCCGAGCGCGTCCAGCATGCGTTGCGATGACAGCGCCAGCGCGTAGCTGCGCCCGTCGAAATCGGGATCTTCGCGGGTGGGGCGGGGCAGGGCGTCGAGCACCACGCTGGTCAGCCCGCATTGAGCTGCTGCCAATGCCATGGCGGATCCATTCAGGCCGCCGCCGATAATGATCAGGTCATAGTCCATGCCGGTGAATATGGCGGGACGGGCAGGATTGTCCATGCAGCACGGCGCGGCAAGAGGTTGCAGGCCTATCGCTGCGGCAAGCGGCGTCTTTACCTGACGTGGCTTTGCGGCAAGTGGCGGGGTCTGTTGCGACTTTCGCGCCACAGCGGCCCGCTGTACCGTCAAGATTCTGGACAGCCCCCCCCTTTGTTCCGTATCCTGTCGCCAATCGTCGGACGAAAAACGATCCGGCAGCCCGAGGCAAATCAGAGTGTACCCCATGTTCCCCGAGCGGTTTTCGAACCTACCGGCCTATGCGTTTCCGCGTTTGCGCGCCCTGTTGGACGTGCATGAACCCGGTGGTGTGGTCCGTCATATGTCCATCGGCGAGCCGAAACACGCCTTTCCGCAGTGGATCACCGATACGCTGGTGCAGCATGCGCATGAGTTCGGACAGTACCCCGTCAACGAGGGGAACCCCGAGCTGCGCGGCGCGATCCGCGATTGGCTGTACCGGCGGTATGGCGTGCAGGTCGATCCCGATACGCAGGTGATGGCGCTGAGCGGATCGCGCGAAGGTTTGTACAACGCGGGCATGGCCCTGATCCCCGAGGTCAAGAATGGCGCGCGGCCTGTCGTTTTGATGCCGAACCCGTTTTACCCGGTGTATATGATCTCGTCGATTTCGGTGGGGGCGGAGCCGCGATTTGTGCCGGCCACATCCGAGACCGGGCATTTGCCGGATTTCGCCTCTGTCGGGGCGGAGGTGCTGAACCGCACGGCGGCCGTCTACATCTGCTCGCCGGCCAACCCGCAAGGGGCGATGGCAGACACGGCCTATTGGCGGGAACTGATCGCGCTGGCCGAACAGTATGATTTCCAGATCCTCGCGGATGAATGCTACGCCGAGATTTACCGTGACACGCCCCCCGTCGGCGTGCTGGAGGTCGCGCGCGATATGGGCGCCGACCCCGAACGGGTGGTGGCCTTTCATTCGTTGTCAAAACGGTCAAACCTGCCCGGGCTGCGGTCCGGCTTTGTCGCGGGTGGTCCTGAAACCATCGCGCGGATCAAGCAGCTGCGGTCCTATGCGGGCGCGCCGCTGCCCATGCCGATCCAGCGCGTGTCGGCAAAGCTTTGGGCAGAGGAAACCCATGTGACCGCCAACCGCGCGCTGTACGTGGAGAAATACGAACTGGCCGACCGGCTGCTGGGGCATATCGACGGCTATCTCAGCCCGCAGGCGGGGATGTTCCTGTGGTTGCCGGTGGAGGATGGCGAAGCCGCGACGCTGAAGCTTTGGACGCAGACCGGCGTGCGGGCATTGCCGGGGGCCTATCTGTCCAAGGATACGCCGCAGGGCAATCCCGGCCACGGCTACGTCCGTGTCGCGATGGTGGCGGACTACGAAGAAACAAAAGCTGGGCTGACCCTGATCCGGGACAGTCTCTACGCTCAACAATAAAAACACGAGGCGGAACAATGGCATCTTATCAGGTCAACCAGTCGAACAGGCGGCGCGATCCTCTGCTGGACAGCTCTACCCAAGAGGTGTTGGAGCGACGCGGGCGTGAGCTGGTTGGCGTGGTTCTGGTGGTTCTGGGCCTGATGGTCGGGGCGATGATCGCCTCCTATTCGCCGGACGATCCGTCGTGGCTGTCGGCCACAGATGCGCCGGTGCAGAACTGGATGGGCCGTCTGGGGGCCTATGTCGCCGCGCCGTTGTTCATGATTGTGGGGCTTGGGGCCTGGGCGCTGTCGGCCACACTGGTGGTCTGGGGGCTGCGGTTTGCCTTGCACAAGGTGCAGGGCCGTGCCTTTTCCTGTCTGATCTTCGCGCCGATCTGGATTGCTGTCTGTGCCATCTATGCCTCGGGTGTGCCGCAGGGGACAGGCTGGTCGCATCACTTTGGCCTTGGCGGGTTGTTTGGCGATATGGTCATGGGGTCGGCCCTGACTGCCCTGCCGTTGTCGCCTGCGATTGGTCTGAAATTCATGATGCTTGTTCTGGGTCTGGCGATCCTTGGCCTTGGCGTATTTGTGCTGGGCTTCACCCGTCCCGAGCTGCGGTTCCTTGGCCGGTTCCTGTTGGTGGGCGTTGTGATGACCTACGCCCAGATCGTGCGTCTGACCGGCAAAGGTGCCAGCGGGGCCTTGGGGGCTGCGCGTGATTTGCAGTCCCGCCAGTCTGAACGTCGCGCCACAAAGGCCGAAGCCACCGCATCGCGGGACGCCTATGCCTCGGCGCCCGCGGTGTCGCGGGTCCAACGTGCGGTGCCTGCGATGCAGGACAGCCTTGATGTGCCGTTGCTGGACGATGACGATTTCGGTGACATGCCCGGGCCCGAACCCAAGGCGGAAAAGGGCGGTTTTCTGGCGCGGATGCCGTCGCTGATGCGCCGGTCCGAACCCGCGCCCATGCCGGAACCCGAATTGGTCGAAACCCGCTTTGCCGAGGATGTGGATGCGCCCGCCCCTGACCGCATCAGCGCCAAGATCGCACATGCAGTGAAATCGCGCAGCCCGCAGGTGCCGCCGGTGGTGGCGCGCAAGGACGATCCCAGCAAGCCGCTGACACGGGGTCGGGGTCACGGGCCAAAGCCGCTGATCTTTAACCCCGCGCCGCGCCCCCATACGATCCCTGCCGAGCCGCCCTTGACCGCTGCCGTAGCGGGCCTGCCGCCTGAGCCGCCGGTGACCGCTTCTTACGCTGCCGCGCCGCCCGCCGAGTATGCCGCCCCGATGGATGCCTATGAGGCGCCGTTTGACGATGGTTTTGACACCCAGGCCTACGCGCCGGAGCCTGAGGTGGCGCAGGAATTGCCGCCGCTGACCGCATCGCGCGTCAGCCGTGGGGGCACGCAGGCCTCTGATGCGACCTCGCCGTTCGAGGCATCGCAGGATGAGTACGGTGATCTGTCGGACTTTGACGACTACGGTGCGTCCTACGATGACGGGGCAGACATGCAGGCCTACACGCCAGAGCCCGCTGTGCCCCCCGCACCGCCCATGCCTGCCGCGCCGGTGCAGCGTGCGCCTGCCGCCGCTCCCGTGCCCGAAGCCAAGAAAGTGGTGCAACAGCCGGTGCGCAAGCCCGTGCAACTGTCGACTCGCGCCAAGCTGGAAGCGCAGCCATCGCTCGGCTTCGAGGACAAACCGGCTGACTACGAATTGCCGCCGCTGAACCTGTTGATGTCGCCCGACCAGATCGAGCGCCACCACCTGTCCGACGAGGCGTTGGAAGAAAACGCCCGCATGCTGGAATCGGTGCTTGACGACTACGGCGTGAAGGGCGAGATCGTGTCGGTGCGTCCCGGTCCCGTGGTCACCATGTACGAACTGGAACCCGCACCGGGCCTGAAGGCCAGCCGCGTGATCGGTCTGGCCGATGACATCGCACGGTCGATGTCCGCCCTGTCGGCGCGTGTGTCCACCGTGCCGGGGCGGTCGGTGATCGGCATCGAACTGCCCAACGACAAGCGCGAGATGGTCTGCTTCCGTGAGATCCTTGCGGGTCGTGATTTTGGCGATGGCAACCACAAGCTGCCGTTGGCGCTGGGCAAGGACATCGGCGGTGATCCTGTCGTGGCCAACCTAGCCAAGATGCCCCACCTGCTGATCGCGGGGACCACCGGTTCGGGTAAATCCGTGGCCATCAATACCATGATCCTGTCGCTGCTCTATAAGCTGACGCCAGAGGATCTGCGTCTGGTGATGATCGACCCCAAAATGCTGGAACTGTCGGTCTATGACGGCATCCCGCACCTGTTGTCGCCTGTTGTGACCGACCCGAAAAAGGCGGTTGTGGCGCTGAAATGGGTCGTGGGCGAGATGGAAGACCGCTATCGCAAGATGTCCAAGATGGGCGTGCGCAACATCGACGGCTACAACAGCCGCGTGAAAGACGCGCTCGACAAGGGCGAGATGTTCGAGCGTACCGTGCAGACCGGCTTTGACGATGAAACGGGCGAACCCGTCTTCGAGACAGAGCAGATCGAGCCGAAGAAAATGCCCTATATCGTCGTGATCGTGGACGAGATGGCCGACCTGATGATGGTCGCGGGCAAGGAAATCGAAGCTTGCATCCAGCGTCTGGCCCAGATGGCCCGTGCCTCGGGTATCCACCTGATCATGGCGACACAGCGCCCGTCGGTCGACGTCATCACCGGCACGATCAAGGCGAACTTCCCGACGCGGATCTCCTTCCAGGTGACGTCGAAAATCGACAGCCGCACCATTCTGGGCGAGATGGGGGCAGAGCAGTTGCTGGGCATGGGCGATATGCTGTTCATGGCCGGTGGGGCCAAGATCACCCGCTGCCACGGCCCGTTCTGTTCGGATGAAGAGGTCGAGGAAATCGTGAACCACCTGAAGGCATTCGGCCCGCCGGACTACGTCGGTGGTGTGGTCGAAGGCCCGGACGAGGAAAAGGCCGACAACATCGATGCGGTTCTGGGTCTGAACACCGGCGGCAACACCGGCGGCGAGGATGCGCTGTACGATCAGGCGGTGGGCATCGTGATCAAGGATCGCAAATGCTCGACCTCCTATATCCAACGCAAATTGGGCATCGGCTATAACAAAGCCGCGCGACTGGTCGAACAGATGGAGGACGAGGGCGTCGTGTCGTCGGCCAACCATGTGGGCAAACGCGAGATTCTGGTGCCGGAACAGCAGTAACGGCGCGAGCCTAACGTTTCGAATGTGGATGAGGGCGGCGCGGCCGCCCTTTTTCATGGGCGGGCTGCGGCCAATAAAAAACGCGACAGGAGACCCTGCCGCGGTTTTGACGAAGACGGGCTGGCTTGCACGTGGCGGGCGAGCGTTTGGCTGGCTGGCGGGTGCTGGCTTGCTGGTCTTGATCTCTAGATAGCCGTTGAGCGCGCGGTTTTCAAGAATTAATGAATAAAAACAAATACTTGACTGTATTGGTCGGAATATCGCTGCGTAGCGATCCGTTACCGGTCAACCAATTGATACGTCTCATGAATCCCTGCCCGTGCAACAGCTTTCCGCCGATGGGGAGCTTTCCTTGCGCCTTAACCTTGATCCACGGGGGAGAGCGGACGATATCAGATAAAAGGCCGTAACCCGCCCGTGGTTATCGCATGTCACCGATGATTCGGGGACAGTGGGGCCGTAACGATACGAAAAGGACTGACATGATCCGTACCCTGATTGCCGCTGCTGCCATTGCCTGTGCTGCCGTGCCGTCTTATGCGCAGCAATTGTCGCTGAACGAGATCTCCAAATATCTTAACACGCTGCAAACGGTCAAAAGCCCCTTTACCCAGATCAACGCGGATGGGACGATTTCCACGGGTGAGATCGCGATCAAACGTCCCGGCAAGGCAAAGTTCGACTACAATCCGCCGGAGCGTGGTCTGGTTCTGGTCTCTGCCGGGTCTGTCTACATCATTGACCGCAAGCTGGGCGGGAACCCTGAGACCTACCCGCTGAACCAGACGCCGCTGTCGATCATTCTGGCCAACAATGTGAACCTTGCGACGGCAGGGATGGTCACGGGGCACTCCTATGACGGGACCGCCACGACGGTGACCGCGCAGGACCCCCAACGGCCGGAATACGGGTCGATCCAGATGAAATTCACCGGCAATCCGGTGGAGCTGCGTCAGTGGATCATCACCGACGGCGACGGCACCAAGACCACAGTGGTTCTGGGCGGTCTGGAAAAGACGTCGATCCCAACAAGCCAGTTCCTGATCGACACCGTACTGCAGTAAGCAACCGCTCGAAAAAAAAGCCCCCCGACGCGCCTGCATCGGGGGGCTTTTCGTTTGCAGCCTAGCGTGCGTAACGGCAGGTACGCAGTTGTTGGCTGTAGGTCACCGCGCGGGACCCAACCTCGGAGGAGACGCGCAGCAGCCATGCCTTGGAGTTATAGGAGCCACGGCGATAGCCGGTCCGTCCCTCGTGATAGGCAAGGTAGTGGTTGCGTGCGTCCCACATGGGGATACCGAGCTGTTCGTTGGATTTCTTCATATACCAGCCCATGAAGTCCGTCGCGTCGTGGATATTGTCGCGACGTGCGCCCCGGCGCCCCTTTTCGTTCAGGTATTCGTCCCAGGTGCCATCCAGCGCCTGACTGTACCCGAAGGCCGAGCTTTGGCGACCAATCGGGATCACCCCCAGCGAATAGCGCAGCGGGGTGCGGGCATCCGAATCGAATTTGGATTCTTGGTAAATTGTGGCCATCTGGACGTGCACCGGAACGCCCCAGCGACGTTCGGCAGCCTTGAAGGCGCGGTAATAGGTCGGGCGCTGCTGGAGAATCGAACAGGCATTATCCAGATTGTTGGGGGACGTGCCGGAACCACCGCCTCCCCCGCAGGACGCAACCAAAAGTAATATCACCAGCGCGCGAAAGAGTCTGCTCATGTGCCTCTCGCGTCATTTGTTTTTCATTGCGAACATTTTAACGCAACTCTGGCTAAGTGGAAATCACAATTCACGAGGACTGGCGGGGAATTGCAGGCGCTGCGGTGGGGAATAGGGTGCCCTAACGTCATCCAACTGTTTGTCGGGTCACGACAATGTGTTTCTGGCGAATCTTTGGCAATAGTTGGACAAAGGGGGCTGGGCTTCGATACTATAGGGCCAGATCAAAGGTGGAGCTTATGCTGAAGACACGTGCAAAATATCACCTGGGACAGGTTGTCCGGCATCGCAAACATCCGTTTCGCGGTGTGGTGTTTGACGTGGATCCGGAATTCGCCAACACCGAGGAATGGTATGAATCCATCCCCGAGGAAGCACGCCCTGCCAAGGGGCAGCCGTTTTACCATCTGCTCGCAGAAAATGACCAAAGCTTTTACGTGGCTTACGTGTCCGAGCAGAACCTTGTGGCCGATTATTCCGGCGAGCCGGTCGACCACCCTGACATTCCCGACCTGTTCGGCAAATTCAACGATGGCAGCTACGAGCTGCATTTCGCGTTGAACTGATTCTCTCTCGCTCTCTCGTAGCAAGCCGAAGGCGGTCCTTTACAGGGCCGCCTTTAGCTTTTGCAGAAAGCAGTCGATGTCCGCATCCGTCAGGTTCCAGTCGCAAACCAGTCGCCCGCGCACCATGTCATCGGGACCGGCGTGGGCCGCGCGCATGTCGTAATACATCGCCCCTTCGGCCTGCAGCGCATCATGGATGCGGCGTGGTGCCTGAAAGTAGATCAGATTGGCAGGCGTCTGCGTCAGAATCTCGATGCCTTCGGCGCGCAGCCCCGCGACCAACCGCGCACAGCGGTCATTGGCGGATTGCGCCAGCGTCAGCCACAGACCGTCCCTGAGATAGCCGTTCATCTGCGCCGCGAGGTAGCGGTGTTTGGACAAAAGATGCCCTGACCGCATCCGGCGGAAGGGCAGGCCCTGCGCCCGCGCGGGATCAAAGAAAATCACCGCTTCCACCGCCATGCAGCCGTTTTTCGTGCCGCCGAAGACCGCCACGTCGACGCCCGCTTTCCACGTCATCTCCGCGGGGGTGCAGCCCAGATGGGCGCAGGCATTGGCGAACCGCGCGCCGTCCAGATGCACCAGCAGGCCGTTGTCATGGGCCTGTTTGGCCAGCGCCCTGATCTCGTCCAGCGTATAGACATTGCCGCGCTCGGTCGTGTTGGTCAGCGACAGCGCGCCGCGATCGAATTGATGCACGTCGCCGGTGTTCCAAAAGGACAGCGCATCGGACAGGGCGGCGGGGGTGATCTTGTCGTCTTTGCAGACCGGCACCAGTTTGGCCCCGCCGCTGTAGAATTCCGGCGCGCCGCATTCATCCACGTGGATGTGGGCCAGACCGGAGCAATAGACCGCCTGATAGGGCTGGACGATTGTCGCCAGCGCCAAAGCGTTGGAGGCGGTCCCCCCCGGCATCAGGAAAACTTCGGCCTCCGGCGCCTCGAACAGATCCCGCAGGGCCGCACGCGCGGCGGTGGTGTGCGGATCATTGCCGTAGCCGTGGTGGTAGCCGGTGTTGGCCTCTGCCATGGCTTGCATCACTTGCGGGTGCACCGTTCCGGAGTTGTCAGAGGCAAAGAACATGGGCGGGCTCCTATTGATGGGGGTGGCGGCTCACTGCGGCTCGTCGATGATGTGGTCTTCCCAATCTTCATCGTCGATGTCGAATTCCGGGACGGTCATGCCCTGCATGGACACGCCCGCGCGGTGAACGCTTTCGGGATCGCCAGAGACCAGCGGATGCCACGGGTACAGCGGTTTGTTGTTCCACAGCAGCTTGTAGGCGCAGGTTTCCGGCATCCAGTACAGGTGCTGGGGCAGGTTGTCCGCCGACAGCACGATACATTCCGGCACGAACTGGTGGCGGATGGGATATTGCGCGCAGCGGCAGGTGGCATCGTCGAACAGCCGACAAGCGATGCGGGTCAGGGCGACCTCGGCGGTGTCCTCGTCCTCGAGCTTGTTCATGCAGCATTTGCCACAGCCGTCACACAGCGCTTCCCATTCGTCTTTGGACATCTCTGTCAGACGTTTGGATTCCCAGAAACGGGGCGGCAGATCGGGGCGGGCGATGGGGTCGGTCACAGCGCGGCCAAAATGCTGCGGGCCTGCGCGCAATCCGCATCCATCTGTGTAATCAGCGCCTGCAGCCCGTCAAATTTCAGCTCCGGGCGGAGATATTCGACCAGCCCCACAGACAGGGTGCTGCCGTAAAGATCGCCGGTAAAGTCGAACAGGAAGGTTTCGATATTGGGAACCTCGCCGTTGAACATCGGGCGCACACCGATGGAGGCCGCGCCATGATAGCTGCCCTTATGCGGGCCGTCGCGCACGTCCACCAGCACCGCATAGACGCCGAATTTCGGCGGGTGCAGCCCCTCGATTGACATGTTCGCGGTGGGATAGCCCAACTCGCGGCCGCGTTGTTCGCCGCCGATCACCATGCCTTCGATGCGGTGCCAATGGCCCAGAAGCTGCGCGGCATCGCGGGGGCGGCCCTCGGTCAGCGCATGGCGGATCGCGGTTGAGGAGACCACCAGACCGTCTGTCTGCATCAGGTCGGCCACAGTCACGGTAAAGCCCATCTCGGCGCCATAGCGGGTCAGTTCTGTCACGGTGCCGGCACGGCCTTTGCCGAAACAGAAATCGGCCCCCACCACCACATTGCGCAGGCCCAGCCCTTTGCAGATGACACGTTCTGCAAATTCGCGCGGCGACAGCGACGCCATCGCGGTGTTGAAATTCAGCTGATACAGCACATCCACGCCCAGCTTTTCCAGCCGCGCGGCGCGGGCCTCGGCGCTCATCAGGCGGAAGGATGGGGCATCGGGGGCAAAGTATTCGCGCGGGTGCGGCTCAAAGGTCATCACGCCCAATGGCGCATCGGGCAGCACCTTACGGGCCAGCGCGATGATGCCCTGATGGCCCCGGTGGACCCCGTCGAAATTGCCGATGGCCGCGCTGGCGCCACGGTCCTCGGCTTGGGTGTATTGGTAATCTCTGACGATGCGCATAGCTTCGCAGTTAGAGCATTCGCGCCAAAGGGGAAACCGATTTTCTTGCGCTTTTTCATCGCGCAGGGGCGGTTGTTCAGAATGCGCCTGCGATGCGGGCAATGCCCTCGGCGATGCGGTCGCGGGCAATAGAGCTGTATCCCAAACGGTAGTGATTGCGCGGCGCGTCCGGCCCGGCAAAGAACGGCTGGCCCGGTTCGATCAACACGCCTTGGGCGCGCAAGGTCTGCGCCACTTCTGCCATGTCGCAGCCCTCTGGCCCGCGCATCCACAGGGCAGAGCCGCCATGCGGCGCCATGCCTGCGATGGTCAGCCCGTGTTCGTTGGCGGCGCGCTCTATCTCGGCGCGGCGGTCGGCCAGCGCGCGTCCGATCCGGCGGACCAGCGTGTCGTAATGGCCCAAGGATAGAAACCGCGCGACGGTGCGTTGCGTATGTCCGGGCGGGTGCCGCAGGACAGAGGCGCGCAGCGCACGGGCCTCGCGGATAAAGGGGGCGGCCCCCACCAGATAGCCAAGCCGCAAACCGGGGAAGAGCGATTTGGAAAAGCTGCCCACATAGATCACCCGCCCCGCATCATCGAGACTTTTGAGCGCGGGCGACGGGGGTTTGAGATAGGCCATCTCGAATTCGTAGTCATCCTCGATCACCAGCGCATCCAAGTCGGCGGCGCGGTCCAGCAGCGCGGTGCGGCGTGCCATCGGCAGCGTTGTCGAGGTGGGGCATTGATGGCTGGGGGTGGTGTAGATGACCCGCGTGCCTTGCGGGATCGCGTCAGGCGGCAGGCCATCCGCGTCCACAGGGATCGGGGTAAGCTCCGCATGCACCTGATGCAGCAGGCGGCGCGTTGTGGGGTAGGCGGGATCTTCGACCGCCACCTTTTGGCCGCGCGCCAGCAGTTGGGTCGCCAGCCACAGGGCATTCTGTGCGCCCAGCGTGATCAGGATTTCGTCGGGATGGACGTGGATGCCCCGCCGCGGCAGGATCTGGCGGGCGATAAATTCGACCAACTCGGGATCGTCGGCGTCGAATTGATCCTGCGTCAGGGCGTTGAAATCCCGCGCCCCCAAGGCCTGCATTGCACACAGCCGCCAGTTGGCGTGATCGAACAATGTCGGATCCACCTGACCGTAGACAAAGGGGTAGGGGTAGCGCGCCCAATCCGCAGGTCGTCCCATGTCAAAGGCCGGCCCATCAGCATAGCGCTGTGTCAGCTTTTGCGGCCAGTCGACGGTGCCCGCCTGTGGGCGCGGCGGGGCAAAGCGCGGCGGTTCCGGCGCCTCGTCCGAGACATAATACCCCGACCGCCCCCGCGCCGACAGGTAATCATTGGCGACCAGTTCGGTATAGGCGGCGCTGACGGTGATGCGGCTCACGCCCAGATGGCGCGCCAAGGCACGGGTCGAGGGCAGCTTTTCCCCACGTGCGAACCGCCCCGACAGGATGCCCTGCGCCACCATCTGCTGGATGCGCGCATGCAGCGTGCCCTGCGCATCGCGCGATAGATGGAAAACTTCGACAGGGATGGAGGCCATGGGATCAGCTTATTGTCGCAGCACCGCGCACGCAATCCGGCGCGCAGGGCGTCAGGTCGGCGTGCGTTCCCCGAAGATGGCAGAGCCCACGCGGATATGTGTCGCGCCAAAGGCAATCGCCTGCTCGAAATCGCTGCTCATGCCCATAGACAGGCCGGACAGCCCATTGCGCGCGGCGATCTTGGCCAGCAGGGCGAAATGCAGCGACGGAGTTTCGTCCACCGGGGGGATACACATCAGCCCGCGCACGGGCAGATCCAGCGCGCGGCATTCCGCGATAAAACCATCGGTCTCGGCGGGCAGAACGCCTGCTTTTTGCTCCTCGGCGCCGGTGTTGACCTGCACGAACAGGTCGGGGCAGGCGCCGGTTTCCTGTGCCAGCCGCGCGATGGCCTGCGCCAGCTTGGGGCGGTCAACCGAATGGATCGCGTCAAAGAACCCCATAGCGGCGCGCGCCTTGTTGCTTTGCAGCGGGCCGATCAGATGCAGTTCGATCCCGTCGAATTGGTCTTTGAACGGGGGCCAGCGGTCCTGAGCCTCTTGGACGCGGTTCTCGCCATAGACGCGGTGGCCCTCGGCCAGTACGGCCTCGACACGGTCGGCGGGCTGCACCTTGCTGACAGCGATCAGTTGCACATCGGCACGGTCGCGCCCGGCGTCGGAACAGGCCTTTGCGATGCGCGTTTCAATATCTGTCAGTCCCATGGCGTGTCTCCCCAAGCGGTGATGAACGGGGCCAGTTCATCCGCATATCTGCGCCATGCGGCCCGGCGTCCGGTGTGGATCGGTTGGCGCACCTGCGCCAGACTAAGCGTTTTGACGCTGGTGTTTTGCGTGTGAAAGGCAAGGCAGCGATCATCCCACAGCAGGCCTGCGGCGTCGATCAACGCGCGCGCCTGAGGGTCGGGATCGCTGACCAGATCCTCGTAATGGATGGTGTGAATGCGTCCGGGCATCTGCTCCTGCCACCACGCGACCTGCGCGCGAAAGGCTTTGATCTCCGTGGCGATGTGGCCAAGGTCATTGGCGTAGCGGTGCGTGCCGAGCCGAAAGGCATTGCGGTAGATCGACAGGGCGATGTCGCGCGGATCGCGGTGCACCACGATCAGCCGCGCCTGTGGCAGACAGGCGGCAATCAGGCCAAAGATCAGCTGGCTGCGAATGGATTTATCGGTGACCACCCCTTGTGTGGCCTGCGTTTCGCGGCGCACCAAACGGGCGTAGCTGTCGGCAAAGGCTGTGCGTTGGTCGGCAAGGATGGCATCAAGATGCGGCATCTGATCGGCCGTCCCGAAAAGCCTGCGGGATTCGCGCAAGGCGTGTCCCATCTCGCCACCGGCTGTGGCCTGCGGATGCGCCGCGATGATCTGCTCCACCAGCGTTGTGCCGGAGCGGGGCATTCCGGTGACAAACACGGGCGACAGCTCTGCCGTGTCCGTTGGCGGCGAGAGATCCGCCCCGTCCTGGGCGCGCTGATAGGCCTGCCATTCCGCCGCGCGGGCATCCATGTCGGCGGGGGCCAGACGGGCCTGTGCTGCATTCGCCGCGTCCAGATAGCGGAACACCTGATCGTTGGCGCCTGTGTCCTCGGCCGCCTTGGCCAGCGCGAAGCCAAGGTTCATACGGCCATGATCGTTCAGACGCTTGTCCGACCACAGCTTGCGCGCCTGCGCCAGCAGCGGCTCCCCCTTGAACGCCTTGGTCACCGCAAAGAGCATGCGATACAGCTCGCTTTCCTGCGGGTGCTTTTTCAGCAGTTTGCGCAGCAGCGTTTCCGCCTCGTCAAAGCGCCCGTGGCGTTGCAGGGCCAGCGCCTTGTCCGCGCGGGGCTTGATGTCCTTGGGGGCCAGCGCGATGCGCGCATCATGCAGGGCCAGCACGCGGTCGGTGTCCCCCAACAGGTCAAAGATCTGGAGGGCCAGATCGATAAGGGCAGGGCTGTCGGGGCGTTTGGTCAGGGCGGCGTCAATGGCCTTGGCCGCGGCGGGACTGTCGCCAAGACGGTCGAGCGCGCGGGCGAGTTGGAAATTCACCTCGGGCGCATGGCCGGTGGGCAGCAGCAGACTGCGCAACAGGGCGGCGGCCTTATCGGGCTGGCCGGTGCGGATCATGGACTGGGCCTGATCGAACTGCGCCTTGATCTGAGAGGGGGTCATGCCGGTCCTGACTGTGTCATGCCCCGTGCTTGAACCAAAAGAAAAGAGCGGACGCAAGCGCCCGCTCTTCCCTAAGCCGAATGGCTGGTGTCCTTAGAAGGACATTGCCAGACCCAGCGAGAAGTTGTCACGCTCTTCGCCGTCAGCGTAACCAGCCTGAACTGCCAGACCGCCGCCGAGGTCGTAGGTCGCAACCAGTGCGTAACCGTCGGTCTCTTCGCCGTCCACGTCATAGACGCCGTAGTTGGCGGCCAGACCCAGAGCGTTCATTTCGTAACCCAGACCGATGCCGGTGTAAGTCTGCTCTTCCAGACCTGCGCCCCATGCTTCGGAGTAGTTCACAGCAACTTTCAGGCCGTTGGCCAGAGTTGCGTCTGCGGACACGCCGAGGATCTCGTCGTACTGAGCAACGCCATCGTTCTCGTCGTCACGGGTCTGGTAACCCAGGCCCAGGCCAACTGCGGTGCCAGCGAAGTCTGCGGTGTACTTCACACCAACGCCGTAAACAGCGTCGTCGTCGCCATCGTCGTCCATTTCAGCGGAGATCGCAGCTGCGAAGTCAGCGAAGGAGTAGGTTGCGCGAGCAACTTGACCGTCGAAGGTGCCGTCGAAGCCGGAGTTGCCGTTGTAGCCGGCGTGATCGGTTTCGGTGTCGTCGATGGTGCCGCCGACCAGAGCAGTTTCCTGCAGGGCCCAGTCGAATGCGCCGTCGGTGTCGCCCATGTCCAGACGTGCGTTGCCGTAGGCCAGGAACCAGGTTGCGCCGTCATCGTCTTGGCCGTTCAGTGTGTTGTCGCCCTCGTCGAGGTCGATTTTCGCACCGAAGGTCAGGCCGTTGTCTGCTTCGCCGGTCATGGTGAAGACGACTTCGACGTCGGTGAAGAACTGGGTTACGCCGCTGTCATCGGAAGCAGTTGCATAACGCTCACCGCCGACGATACCAACTTCTGCGGAGCCGGAGACAGTCACTTCTGCTGCGGCTGCGCCTGCAAAACCGACCAGTGCGGTGGTCGCGAACAGGATGTTTTTCATTGTTTCCCTCATGTGTTCAAAGGCACGTACCAAGCCGTTGCCGGCTGTGATGACGTTTCTATGCGCCCCCCGACCCTTTGTTTGCAAGCCGGACCAAAACCGCAGCGGTCCAAAGCGAATTTGTGATGCGCAATTGCCACAAGGTTTGCGTCGGTCCGGTTTTATTACATAGAATTGGGCAGAAACCTGCCGACGACTGATGGGTTGCCGGTGACGGGCTGTCGCATTAATGAAATGGCAACAGGCATTCTCGGTGGGAGTAGATAACATGACACAGCGTCCCGCGTCCGCGCGTATTTTGCTGGGCACAGGCATGGCGGTGATGCTGCTGGCCACGGCCTCTTGTGGTTTGACCGGCAATCGCGGCACCCGCGCCCCGGTTGAGACCCCGACATCGGACGAAATCCTTGCCGAGACGGCAGAGCGTGAAGGTACGGCCCGTGGGCGGTCACGCTCTACCCTTGCGGATCTGTTCAAGCCACGTGGCGATCAGGGGCAGATCGGTGCGGTGAACAAATACATCTGGACCGCGTCGCTGGAGGTTCTGAATTTCCTGCCTGTGGAAACAGTCGACCCCTTCACCGGCGTGATTACCACGGGCTTTGGTACGCCTCCGGGTGGCGGTCAGGCCTATCGCGCCACCATTCTGGTGAATGATCCGGCGCTGGATGCGCGGTCCTTGAACCTTGCGCTGATGACACGCAGCGGTCCGGCCTCTGCATCGACCGTGCGCGCGATCGAGGATGCGATCCTGACCCGCGCGCGCCAGCTGCGCGCCCGTGACGCCAAGCTGTAAGGCCTCGGCCATAGCGCGACCCAAACCCGGCCCCATGGCCGGGTTTTTTATGCGCTAGTCGCGGACCGGGCGCGGTTGCGTCTGTGCAAGACGCGCGACCCAGTCCAGATGCTGGGGCAGGCAGATGCGCGACAGGTCATAGTTTTCCTGCACATAGCGTCGCGCCGTCTGTCCCAGTCGCGCGCGTCGGGGCGCATCGTCCAGCAGCGCATCCAGTTTGGCGACCAAAGCATCGCGGTCAAAGAAATCCACCATCACGCCGTTTTCGTCCTCGGTCATGACTTCGCGCACGGGGGCTGTGTCGCTGGCCAGAATGGCACAGCCTGCTGACATGGATTCCAGCAAGGACCACGACAGAACGAACGGATATGTCAGATAGACATGCACCGTGCTGATTTGCATCATCGCCAGAAAGCGGTCGTAGGGCACGCGGCCCAGAAAATGCACCCGGTTCCAATGCGGGGTGGGGATGCGGCCACGCACCTCGTCGATATAGATCTGTTTCCAGGTCTGCCCTTTCGGGGGTTTGGCACCATAAGACGTCTCGTCCCCGCCCAAAATCACCACATGCGCATTGGGCCGCTGTTTTAGAATGTCCGGCAGGGCGCGCATAAAGACATGGTAGCCGCGATAGGGTTCGAGGTTGCGATTGATAAAGGTGATAACCTCGTCATCTCGCGTCAGGGTCAGATCATCCGAAACGCTTAGCGCGGCATTGTCAGAAGGGCGCACCAGATCGGTGTCGATGCCGTCGTGGGCCACGGTGATGCGGTCCTGCCAATGGTCGGGGAAGGTGTCCGCCTGAAAGCGGGTTGGCGATATGCCCGCATCCATAATCTCCTCATGCAGGCGGTTGTTGAGGTTCTTCATGCGGATGCGCAGGATGTCCGCTTCGGGGGATTTTGACGGAAATTCCGGGTCAAAGCCGATGAACGGGTAGTCCGTCAGGTGGTAGAGTTCACAGTACAGCCCCAGTCGGGCATTGGGCCAGATGTCCTTGAGAAACATGGATTCGCCCCAGCCGTGGTGGGCGCAGATCACATCGGGTTCAAAGCCCTGCGCCTTCAGCCCCTTGGCTCCGCGATAGCAGGAGGTGGCGCGCAGCAGTTTTGTCTCAAAGTCCGCCAGCCACGGGTGCATGTTGGGGGTGCTTTGCCCGTGGATCTGGTAGGGGACGATCTGCACCCCTTGCCAGACTTGCGGCTCTTTGACCTTGCAGGTCAGCGCGATGACCTGATGGCCCTGCTTCACCAGCGCGGGGGCGAGGTGTTTGTACTGGCCCGGAAAGTTCTGGTGGATCAGCAGGATTTTCATGACGGTTCTCGGTACTGTTTGCGCAGTAGTGGCATGCACAAGCCACATGTCCAAGAGGCGGCGCGGCAAAGCCCGACAGGGGTTGCGCCAAAGGCGCAGCAGGCTACGCTCGGCGCGTCAGAATATACGAGGCACAGATGCGGGTTCTGTTTCACTGCGGTTTCCATAAAACCGGCACGTCCAGTGTTCAGGCGGCGCTGTCTGCCGTGCGACCGATGCTGCCTGCCGATGTGGGGATCGTTTTGCAGCCGGACATCCCCCGCCTGTGCGAGATGGCGCGCGCTTTATCGGTCGAGCCTGACAGTGATCTCGGGGCGTTCGAGACGCTGGCGTCAGAGCGGTTGTTCGACCTTGGCACGGGCAGGGCTTTGCTGGTGATCTCTGCCGAGGATCTGGGCGGGCTGTTGCCGGGGCGGCGCGGCCTGACCCGCTATGCCCGCACGGCGGATCTGATGGTGTGTTTGCACCGCGCCTGTGTGGCAGCCTTCGGGGCAGAGGTCGAGGTGGCCTACTATTTCTCGACCCGTGATGCAGCGCCGTGGCTGGCAAGCCTGTGGTGGCAGAACCTGCGCAGCACGCGGATGACGCTGGATGCCGCAACATTCGCCGAGACCTTTCAGACGGCCGCAGACTTAACCGCGATTGTGGATGAGGTGCGCGCGGCGCTGCCCGTCTGTCAGGTCCATTATCAGGCCTTGGAGGATTGCGCAGACCAACCGGCCGCGCCGCTGCTGCGTTTGGCGGGGTTGGACGCGCTCTTGCCGCATCTGCCTGACGCCCGCGCCAACGCGCGCCCGCAGGCCGAGGGCATCGCCGATGTGTTCCTTGCGCTCAATCGATCCGGCCTGCCGGACGGCTTTGTGCGCGAAACCAAGAAATCCGTTCTGCGCAAGCTGCGGCGCATGTCGCAGGGCTAAGCGGGCCAAGCGCCTCTGGACGATTGCGCACGCAGGCCGTATCACGCCCAACAACACCCGCACGTTTACCGACCGGAGGCCCGCATGTCGCGTTACGACCCCGCCAGCATCGAACCGAAATGGCAGCAAGCCTGGGAAGAGGCGGGCACATTTGTGGCCCGCCGGGATGGCGACAAGCCGAAATATTACGTGCTCGAGATGTTCCCCTATCCGTCGGGGCGCATCCATATCGGCCACGTGCGCAACTACACCATGGGCGATGTGATCGCGCGTTACAAACTGTCGACCGGCCATAACGTGCTGCATCCGATGGGCTTTGACGCCTTTGGCATGCCTGCGGAAAACGCCGCAATGGCATCGGGCGGCCACCCCAAGGACTGGACCTACGGCAACATCGAAACGATGGTCGGCCAGATGAAGCCTTTGGGCTTTGGTCTGGACTGGTCGCGCATGTTCGCCACCTGTGATCCCGAATACTATGGTCAGCAGCAGGCGCTGTTCATCGACATGCTGTCCGAGGGACTGGTTTACCGCAAGAACGCGGTCGTGAACTGGGACCCTGTCGACATGACTGTTCTTGCCAACGAGCAGGTGATTGACGGCAAGGGCTGGCGGTCTGGTGCCGAGGTCGAGCGCAAGGAGCTGACCCAGTGGTTCTTTAAAATCTCCGACATGTCGGGAGAGCTGCTGGACGCGCTGGACGGTCTCGACGACTGGCCGGCGAAGGTGAAGACCATGCAGGCCAACTGGATCGGCCGCTCGCGCGGGTTGCAGTTTGCGTTTTCGACCGTGGATGCCCCCGAAGGGCATGACCGCATCGACGTATACACCACCCGTCCCGATACGCTGATGGGCGCGTCCTTTGTCGGGCTGTCGCCGGATCATCCGCTGACGCGCGCGCTGGAAAAGGACAACCCCGAACTGGCCGCTGCCGTGGCCGAGATGCGCAAGGGCGGCACCACCGCAGAGGCATTGGAAAAGGCCGAGAAGCTGGGCTTTGACACCGGCATCCGCGTGCGCCATCCCTTTGATACGGCGTGGGAATTGCCGGTCTATGTGGCGAATTTCATCTTGATGGACTACGGCACGGGCGCGATCTTTGGCTGTCCCGCACATGACCAGCGCGACCTTGATTTCGCGCGCAAGTATGATTTGCCGGTGCGCACGGTCTTTGGCCCCGCGATGGGCGAGGACGGCACATTCATCCAGCCCGAAGACGGCGGTCCCGCCTATGTGCCGGTGAAGCAGGAAACCGTGCGCTACATCCGTGGCTTTGCGGGGGAAGAGGCGCAGACCGGCGATGCCGCTGTCGATGCGGCCATCGATTTCTGCGAAGCCAATGGCGTGGGGCAGGGGGTGACCAAATACCGCCTGCGCGATTGGGGTCTGTCGCGGCAGCGCTACTGGGGCTGTCCGATCCCCGTGGTGCATTGTGACGCCTGTGGTGTGGTGCCCGAGAAAAAGGAAAACCTGCCCATCGCGCTGCCTGATGATGTGTCCTTCGACATTCCGGGCAACCCGCTGGACCGGCACCCCACGTGGCGTGACTGTGCTTGCCCGTCTTGTGGTGCGCCTGCCAAGCGTGAAACCGACACGATGGACACCTTTGTCGATTCGTCGTGGTATTTCGCGCGGTTCACCGCACCGCGTGCGGAGACACCCACCGACAAGGCCGAGGCCGAATATTGGATGAATGTCGACCAGTATATCGGCGGCATCGAGCACGCGATCTTGCACCTGCTGTATTCGCGCTTCTTCGCGCGGGCGATGATCAAGACCGGCCACCTGCCGGAAAAGGCCGCCGAGCCTTTTAATGCCTTGTTCACCCAAGGCATGGTGACCCACGCGATCTACCAGACCCGCAACGCCGAAGGCCGCCCGGTCTACCACTACCCCGAGGATGTCGAACTGCGCGACGGCAAGGGCTTTCTGACAGATGGCACCGAGGTGGAGATCATCCCCTCCGCCAAAATGTCGAAGTCCAAGAACAACGTGGTCGACCCGATGCAGATCATCGCGACCTATGGCGCCGACACCGCGCGCTGGTTCGTGCTGTCCGACAGCCCGCCAGAGCGTGACGTGGAATGGACCGCCTCCGGCGCCGAGGCTGCGGCCAAGCATCTGGGGCGCGTCTACCGGATTGCAGCGGATATCGCCGCCTCTGACGTGCCGGAGACCAAAGAAGACGCAGCGCTTTTGAAGGAAACGCACAAGGCCATTCAGGACGTGACCGCAGGGGTCGAAACCTTTGGCTTCAACGCGGCGATTGCGAAACTGTATGGCTTTACCTCCGCGCTGTCGAAATCGCGCGCGGGAACCGAAGCCAAACGCTTTGCCGCGCGGACGCTGGCGCAGTTGATGTCACCGATGACCCCGCACCTGTCCGAAGAAATCTGGCAGATGCTGGGTGGTGAAGGGCTGATCGCCAACGCGGCGTGGCCGGTGGCTGACAATGCGATGCTGGTCGAGGATTCCGTGACGCTGCCCATTCAGGTGAATGGCAAACGCCGTGGCGAATTGGACGTACCCAAGGACATGCCCAAGGAAGAGGTTGAAAAGCTGGTGCTGGCGCACGAAGCTGTGGTGAAGGCCCTCGACGGGGGCCAGCCGAAAAAGCTGATCGTGGTGCCGGGGCGGATCGTGAATGTGGTCATCTAAACCAAAAACAAAGACTGGCGCGGCGGGGATGACCCGCCGTGCGTTGCTGGTTGTTGCGGCGGCGTCGCTCGCCGCCTGTGGCTTTACGCCGGTGTACGGGCCGCAGGGTGCTGGTGGGGTTTTGCTGGGCAATGTCGATCTGCCCGAGGCGCGCGGTGACGCCCAGTATGAATTCAACCTGCGTTTCGAGGACCGGCTTGGCCGCGCCGATGCGGATGCGCTGTTTGGTCTGGCGACACAGTTGCAGATGACCTCCAGCAGCGTGGGCATTAACTCGGATGGCAGTTCAACGCGGACGCGGCTGATCGGGCGGGCAGTGTACACACTGCGAGAGACGGCGACGGGCCGGGTTTTGCATGAAGGGCGGACCACCGCCTTCACCGGTTATTCCACGACCGGCACGACGGTTGCCACCACGGCGGCCAGTCGCGATGCCCGCGAACGGCTGATGAGCATTCTTGCCGATCAGGTGGTCGACGACCTGCTGCTGCATAGCTCTGATCTGGATGTGACCGGGTCCGGTTCATGAAGCTGTCGCCCCGCGATGCCGAAGGGTTCTTTCGCAATCCTGACCCGAAGGTGCCCGGTGTTCTGATCTACGGCGAGGACACGATGCGCGTCGCGATGAAGCGTGCGCAGGTGGTGGCCGCCTTGATCGGGCCGGAGGGCGAGGCCGAGATGCGCTTTACCCGCCTCAACGGGGCCGAGCTGCGCAAGGACAAAGCCGCCCTGTTGGATGCTGTGAAGGCGCAGGGGTTCTTTCCCGGAGCGCGCGCTGTTCTGGTCGAAGAGGCCGCCGATGGCACCACAGAGGCGATCAAGACCGCTTTGGGGGATTGGCGCGAGGGCGATGCCACGATCATCGCAACCGCCGTTGCGCTGGCGACAAAATCCTCTTTGCGCAAGCTGTTCGAGACCCACCGCAGTGCTTTGTGCGCCGCGCTCTACAGCAACGCGATGACCCGGTCCGAGATCGAGGATGAGCTCAAGCGCGCGGGGATCGCGGAGGTGGGGCGCGATGCTATGGGCGCGCTCGAAGTGCTGGGTCGCGAGCTGACACCAGGGGATTTCCGCCAGACGTTGGAAAAGGTCGCGCTCTACAAGCTCAACGACACCGCGCCCCTGTCCGTCGAAGAGGTGGAGCTGAATGCGCCTGCCTCAGTCGAGGCGGCGATGGACGATGTGTTTAACGTCGTGGCCGAAGGGCGCACTGCCGAAATCGCGCCGCTGATGCAGCGTTTGACGGGGCAGGGGGTGGCGCCTGTGACCCTGATGATCATGGGCGCGCGCCATTTCCGCACGCTGTATGCGCTGTCCTCGGCCCAGGGCGGCCCTGCGGCGGCCATCGGTCGTATGCGTCCGCCGATCTTTGGCCCGCGCCGCGACCGCGTGCTGCGTCAGGCCCAAAGCTGGAGCACGGCGCGGCTGGAAGATGCGATGACGCTGTTGATGGACACGGACCTGACTCTGCGCTCTGCGGGTCAAAAGGCTCCGGCCATGGCCCTTGTGGAGCGCGCCTTTGTGCGGCTGGCCTATATGGCGGGGCGGCGCTAGAGCACACCGCCCGTTCTGATATCACCCGCGATCGGTGACGTTCTCTTTGAACGCTTTTTCAAAGGCGGCCTGCTTCTCTGGGCTGGCCTCTGTCTGGTTGAGGTCCCGCCATGTGTCGTAGGGCATGCCGTAGAACGCCTCGCGGCCTTCTTCTTTGGTCATGTCGATGCCGCGCGCGTTGGCGGCCTCCTGATACCAGCGGCTCAGGCAGTTGCGGCAAAACCCTGCAAGGTTCATCAGGTCGATGTTCTGCACATCGGTCCGGTCCAGCATCAGGTGCTGTTGCAGGCGGCGAAAGGCTGCGGCTTCAAGCTCGATCCGGGTCTGGTCGTCCATCTGGTGTCCTTTTGTGCTGGTGCGGCTTTTACGGGCAGCCGCATTCTAACGGATCATTATATGACGGGGGTGTCATGGTGTCGTTATCCGTGCCGCGCTACACCTAGGACAAACACCGCATGATGAAAATGGCGGATCAGACGCAGGCTTACGTTGCGTGCCTTGTACAAATAGGCGATAAGCCCGCGTGTTAGCGGTAACCCGTGGGAGGAGGCCGCAAAAGGATATGCAGGCCTTCGGGCCGCTGAGCCGTTGTACGAAAGAAGGGCAGGGACTGATGAAACGCGACCGTAACGTAAAGATCGTGGCCACCTTGGGGCCTGCGTCCTCAACTTACGAAATGATTCGTGCATTGCACGAAACCGGTGCCGATGTGTTCCGCCTGAACATGTCGCACGGCACCCACGAGGAAATCGCCGAGCGTCACAAGATCATCCGTCAGGTGGAAAAGGATCTCGACAGCCCGATCGCCATTCTGGCCGACCTTCAGGGGCCGAAACTGCGCGTCGGCGAATTCGCCAACGGCTCCGAGGAACTGGAGTGGGGCGCAGGCTTCCGTCTGGATCTGGATGAAACGCCGGGTGACGTGAACCGCGTGCAGCTGCCGCACCCCGAGATTTTCGCAGCGCTTGAACCGGGCGCGACCCTGCTGGTCAACGACGGCAAGATCCGCCTGCGCGTCACCGACTGCAGCAAGGAGCACGCGCAGTGCACCGTCGAGGCGGGCGGGACCATTTCCAACCGCAAGGGCGTGAACGTTCCCGACGTTATTCTGCCGCTGGCGGCCCTGTCCGACAAGGACCGCGCGGATCTGGAATTCTCCTGTGCGCTGGGCATCGACTGGCTGGCGCTGTCTTTTGTGCAGCGCCCCGAGGACATGGAAGAGGCGCGCAAACTGGTCGGTGGCCGTGCCGCTGTTCTGGCCAAGATCGAAAAGCCGTCGGCTGTCGAAAACTTCGACGCCATCCTGAAGGCCTCTGACGGGATCATGGTGGCGCGCGGCGATCTGGGCGTGGAGCTGCCGGTGCATTCCGTGCCGCCGATCCAGAAGCAGCTGGTGCGCAAATGCCGTGCCGCCGCCAAGCCGGTGATTGTGGCCACGCAGATGCTGGAATCCATGATCGAAAGCCCGATGCCCACCCGCGCCGAGGTGTCCGACGTATCCGGTGCGATCTACGAGGGCGCGGATGCGGTCATGCTGTCGGCGGAATCTGCGGCGGGCCAGTACCCGATCGAAGCCGTCTCCACCATGCACAACGTCGCCGTGTCGGTTGAAAGCGATCCGACCTACCGCGATGTGATCGAGGCCTCGCGCACCGCCGCACGCCACACCATCGCCGATGGCATCGTGGCCGCTGCGCGCGAGATCGCGGAAACCACCGAGATCAAGGCAATCTGTTGCTTCACCGCATCAGGCACCACAGCGGCGCTGACCGCCCGCGAACGCCCGCGCGTGCCGATCATCGCCATGACACCGCAGCGCGGCACCGCGCGCCGTCTGGCGCTGCATTGGGGCGTGCACTGTGTCATCGCAGGCGAGCTGGAGCGGTTCAAACAGGCGGTTGTGAACTCTGCCCGCGCGGCGCGTGCGCTGGGTTTCGCAACCGAGAACGACCAGATCGTCGTCACCGCTGGTGTGCCGTTCAACCAGGCGGGCACCACGAACATTCTGCGGGTTGCGCCCTGTGACGAGCGCCTGATCTTCCGCACCGACCCAGAATAATTAACTGTCGCTTAGCGATGAAAGACTCCGTGTCCGGCGTGGCGCGGGGTCTTTTGCTGTCTTGGGGGTTGCTGCCGCCGGGGATCAGGGGGACTGTATCCGCTGTAACGCGTGTTGTCATTTGCCGGAGCTCGAAGATGGATCCTGATACCGCCCTGATATCCGGGGCCTTTCTTCTTATCCTGTCCGTGCCGTCGCTTCTGGCGGCATGGGCGAACGAGCGCTTCCCCTTTGTTGGTCTGCTGCTTTTGATTGGCGGACTTGGCCTTGGCATCTGGGCGTGGCAAGAGACCGGCGGCTACACGGCAGACCAGATGCCAGAGGTTTTCTTCCGCGTTCTGGGCCGGATCTGGAACTAAGCCGCGAATCCCCTTGTCAAAACCCGATCCCCTGCGTATACGGCGCGCTCTAACCGCGCGTCCGGCCTTCTTTGGCATGCCGAGTCGCGTAAAGAACGGAGATCCGAAATGCCCAAGATGAAGACAAAGTCGAGCGCCAAAAAGCGCTTCAAGGTCACAGGGACCGGCAAGGTCCTCGCTGGTCAGGCTGGCAAACGCCACGGCATGATCAAGCGCCACAAGAAATTCATCCGCGACGCGCGCGGCACGACCACCCTGTCGGCCCCCGACGCCAAGATCGTCAAGGGCTACATGCCCTACGACCGCTAATCGCCAGCTAGAGGAGATACGATATGTCCCGAGTCAAAGGCGGTACCGTCACCCACGCGCGCCACAAGAAAATCATCGACCAGGCCAAAGGTTACTACGGCCGTCGCAAGAACACCTTCAAGGTGGCGGCGCAGGCAGTCGATAAAGCCAACCAGTACAAGACACGCGACCGCAAGAACCGCAAGCGCCAGTTCCGCGCGCTGTGGATCCAGCGGATCAACGCTGCTGTCCGTGCCTATGACGAATCGCTGACCTATTCGCGCTTCATCAACGGCCTGTCCAAGGCTGGCATCGAAGTCGACCGTAAGGTTCTGGCCGATCTGGCCGTGCACGAGCCCGATGCGTTCAACGCAATCGTTGCTCAGGCAAAAGGCGCTCTGGAAGCGGCTTAAGCCTCTTTTAGACCCTACAGCTTACGAAAGGCCCGGACCCCCGTGTTCGGGCCTTTTGCTATGTCAGGGCTGCGCCAGCGCCGGGATCTGATCGGCGATCAGGTTGCCAATGCGCTTGGATCCAGCGGGGGAGGGGTGCAGCCGGTCCGCATCGAACAGATCCGTCTGGTCGGGTGTAAGGACGTCCTCCATATCCACAACGCTGATCCCGTCATCGGCCGCGGCCATTCGGTAAAGGCGGTCTTCCATTGTCTGGTAGGGGCCGGTGCAGGCCGTGCCTGCATAGCGCGGCGAGGTGTAGTAATCGGCCCAGACCACTCGGCTGCCCTTGGCGCGCAACGCCTTTACCAGTGCAGGTATGGCGCCCGTTTGCCCGTCAGGCCCGATCAGCCCGTCCACCACCGCGTCGCAATCGGTGCAATCACAGCCCACGCCCAGATCATTGGCGCCCCCGTTCAGCACAATCCAGTCCGCGGTCACGCCGCGCAACTGGTTGGGAATATTCAGGGCGCCGCGCCCGCCCGCCACCTGCGCCAGCGGCAAGGACACATCGCCCACGCTTTGGCCCAGCCGCGCGGACAACACATCCGCCACCGATTGCCCGTCGATGCGGTTCCACGCCATAACGGAATCACCGGCCACCACAACGCGTGCGCCCTCTGGCACACCGCGCCCGCAGGCCCCGAGGGCGGCCAGGGCCGCAATCATCAAAACATACCTCATACCTTGGTAAGTGGCGCGGTCAGCGCCGGGATCAAGCCGCGCGCTGTTGCAAAGCCGCCGCCGCGCCTCTAAACCCTGCCGCGACAGCCTAAGGGATGCATCATGGACGATCTGCGCAACAAATACATCGATCTCATTGCCGGGGCCTCGGACGAGGCCACGCTCGAGGACCTGCGCGTGCAGGCCGTCGGCAAAAAAGGCGAGATCAGCCTGAAAATGCGCGAGTTGGGCAAAATGACGCCCGAGGAACGCCAGACCGCGGGCCCCGCGCTGAACGCGCTGAAGGATGAAATCAACGCAGCACTTGCGGCGAAAAAGGCAGGCCTCGCGGATGCCGCGCTTGAGGAGCGTCTGAAAGGCGAATGGCTGGACGTGACACTGCCCGTCCGCCCCATGCGCCAGGGCACGATCCACCCGATCAGCCAGGTCACCGAGGAGATCACCGCGATTTTCGCCGACATGGGCTTTTCGGTGGCCGAAGGTCCGCAGATCGACAACGATTGGTACAACTTCGACGCGCTCAACATTCCCGGCCACCATCCGGCACGGGCCGAGATGGACACCTTCTACATGCACCGCGCCGAAAGTGACGACCGCCCGCCGCATGTGCTGCGCACACACACATCGCCGGTGCAGATCCGTCATATGGAAAAACACGGCGCGCCGTGCCGGGTGATCGCACCGGGCCGCGTCTACCGTGCGGATTATGACCAGACCCACACGCCGATGTTCCACCAGGTCGAAGGCCTTGCCATCGACCGCGACATCTCGATGGCGAACCTGAAATGGGTGCTCGAGGAATTCGTCAAAGCCTATTTCGAGGTCGACCACGTGGAACTGCGGTTCCGCGCCTCGCACTTCCCCTTCACCGAACCCTCGGCAGAGGTCGACATCCAGTGTTCATGGGAAGGCGGCGTGCTCAAGGTCGGCGAGGGCGACGACTGGCTGGAAATCCTCGGCTCCGGCATGGTCCACCCGAAGGTTCTGCAAAACGCAGGCGTCAACCCCGACGAATGGCAAGGCTTCGCTTTCGGCATGGGGATCGACCGCATCGCGATGCTGAAATACGGCATCCCCGACCTGCGCGCGTTCTTCGACAGCGACCTGCGCTGGCTGCGTCACTACGGCTTTGCCTCGCTCGACGTGCCGACGCTGCACGGCGGCCTGAGCCGCTGAACCAATTTGCTTTTCCTTGGCGAAATACCTCGGGGGTGAGGCCGCAAGGCCGAGGGGGCAGCGCCCCCTCACCCTTTCCACCTTCCCGCGCATCCGCTAAGCACTGCGCAACACCTATTTTGATCGGGGCCTGAGCTCATGAAATTCACGCTTTCCTGGCTGAAAGACCACCTTGATACCACGGCCTCCGTCGACGAGATCGCCGAGGCACTGACCGATCTCGGCCTCGAGGTCGAGGAGGTGGTCAACCCCGCCGACAAGCTCAAGACCTTCACTCTGGCCAAGGTCGTCCATGCCGAACAGCATCCCGACGCCGACCGTCTGCGGGTCTGCAAGGTCATGACCAACGAGGGCGAGAAACAGATCGTCTGCGGCGCGCCCAACGCACGTGAGGGCATCACCGTGGTGCTCGCCAAGCCGGGCGATTATGTGCCGGGCATCGACGTGACCCTGTCGGTGGGCAACATCCGTGGGGTCGAAAGCCACGGCATGATGGCCTCTGAGCGCGAGCTGGAACTCAGCGACGAACACAACGGCATCATCGAACTGCCGTCTGGCGACGTGGGCCAGCGCTTCACCGACTGGTTGGCGGAAAACGATCCGGCCAAGGTCGACCCCATGATCGAAATCGCCATCACGCCGAACCGTCAGGACGCTTTGGGGGTGCACGGCATCGCGCGTGATCTGGCGGCCCGTGGTCTGGGCACGCTCAAGCCGCTCGCCAAATCCGCCATCGAAGGGCAGTTCCCCTGCCCGATCTCGGTCACCATTGATGAGGATGCGCAGACCGACGGCTGCGAAATCTTTGCCGGTCGCCTGATCAAAGACGTCAAGAACGGCCCCTCGCCGCAGTGGCTGCAGGATCGTCTGCGCGCCATCGGTCTGCGCCCGATTTCGGCGTTGGTGGATATCACGAACTTCTTCACCTTTGACCGCAACCGTCCCTTGCATGTCTTCGACGCGGACAAGGTCGCGGGCAATCTGCGCATCCACCGCGCCGAGGCCGGTGCAACGCTCACGGCGTTGGATGACAAGGAATACAGCTTCTCCGGCGGTCAGGTTGTGATCTCCGACGACAGCGGTGTGGAATCCATCGGCGGCATCATGGGCGGGCTGTCCACCGGCGCCACCGAAGAGACGACAAATGTCTTCCTCGAAGCGGCCGTCTGGGATCGTATCCAGATCGCCCACACCGGCCGCGCGCTCAAGATCAACTCGGATGCCCGCTATCGCAACGAACGCGGCATTGATCCGGCCTACAACATGCAGGCGCTGGATGATGCGACGCAGATGATCCTTGATCTGTGCGGCGGCACCCCGTCGAACGTGGTCACCGCCGGGCGCGTGCCGGACACCGCCCGCGCCTATAAGCTGGACCCAGCGCGGGTCATCAGCCTTGTGGGCATGGAGATCCCCGAAAGCGAGCAGCGCCAGACGCTGACCCGTCTCGGCTTCCGTATGGAAGGCAACATGGCGCATGTCCCCTCTTGGCGTCCCGACGTCATGGGCGAGGCAGACCTTGTCGAAGAGGTCGCCCGCGTGGCCTCGCTGACAAAGCTGCAGGGCAAACCCCTGCCCAAGCTTCCGGGCGTGCCCAAGCCGATCCTGTCACCGCTGCAAAAGCGGGAACAACAGGCGCGTCGCACGGCTGCGAGCCTCGGGTACAACGAATGTGTCACCTACACCTTTATCGACCAGCAGGCGGCGACCCTGTTTGGTGGTGGGGATGACGCCACCATGCTGGCCAATCCGATCAGCGCGGATATGTCCCACATGCGGCCGCAATTGCTGCCGGGTCTGCTGCGGGCGGCTGCCCGCAATCAGGCGCGTGGCTATGCGGATCTGGCCTTGTTCGAGGTCGGCCATGCCTTTCAGGGCGGCGAACCGGAACAGCAGTCGCTGATGATCACCGGCCTGCTGGTGGGGCGGACCGGCCCCAAGGACGTGCATGGTGCGTCGCGCGCCGTGGATGTGTTCGACGCCAAAGCCGATGCCGAGGCCGTGCTGGCCGCCATTGGCGCACCTGCCAAGATGCAGATTATGCGCGGGGGCGAGGGTTGGTGGCACCCGGGGCGTCACGGTCGCTTCTGTCTGGGCCCGAAAAAGGTGCTGGGCACCTTCGGCGAGCTGCACCCCAAAGTGCTGGCGGAGATGGACATCAAGGGGCCTGCGGTGGCCTTTGTCATCTACCCCGCCGAGATTCCGCTGCCCAAGAAAAAGGGCGCAACCCGTCCGGCGCTTGTGCTCAACGATCTGCAACCGGTGGAACGCGACTTCGCCTTTGTCGTCGACGCAGATGTCGAGGCGCTCACGGCCGTGAATGCAGCGGCGGGCGCGGATAAGGCGCTGATCACCGATGTGCGCGTCTTTGACGAATTCATCGGTGGTTCGCTGGGCGAGGGGAAGAAATCGCTCGCCCTGACGGTGCGGTTGCAGCCCACAGACAAAACGCTGAAGGAAAAAGACATCGAGGCCGTGGCCAGCAAGATCGTCGACAAAGTGACCAAAGCCACCGGCGGCACGCTGCGCGGTTGACGTCACAAGCGTTACAGGTCAACGGGGCGGGTTTTCCCGCCCCTTTTTCGTGGCAGGTCGCCCGCGCAATCGGATAGGACCCACGCGAAACGCGTTGCGTGAAAGCGCAGGTCGGACTAGAAGTCGGCAGCCTGATCGAAGCGTTTTGTTAGACGTTTTCTGGCATGGCCAATGACAAAAGGCGGCGTGACCGCATTCACAAGACAGGCTCTTATGACGGATCAGACCCCCCGTACCGCGCACGAATGGCTCAAGGTGCTCGCGCAATACCGTGAACCCAACACATGGCGCAGCTGGTTCGAGCTGGCTGTCACGCTTGCCCCGTTCTTTGCGATCTGGGCTGTGGCTTGGGCGCTGCTGTCAGTCAGCCCTTGGCTGTCGCTGTTGCTGGCCGTTGTGAACGGGGCCTTTCTGGTGCGCCTGTTCATCATCCAGCACGATTGCGGCCATGGTGCGTTTCTCAGCAACCGGACCGCGCAGGACTGGCTGGGGCGCGCTTTGGGGGTGCTGACCCTGACGCCCTATGACGTGTGGAAGCGTACCCATGCGATCCACCATTCCCATCATGGCAACCTTGATCTGCGCGGCATCGGCGATGTCACCACTCTGACAGTTGCGGAATATCAATCCCGTGGCTGGTGGGGGCGGCTGATGTATCGCGTCTATCGCCATCCCATCGTGCTGTTTGGCATCGGGCCGAGCTACATGTTCCTGCTGCAGCATCGTTTGCCGGTCTGGCTGATGCGGTCCGGCTGGCGCTATTGGATTTCTTCGATGGGCACCAACATCGGCATGGCTGTTATCATCGGCGCCATTTTGTGGTTTGGCGGCTGGGCGCCTGTGCTGTGGATCTACCTGCCGACGGCGATCACGGCGGCGACGATCGGGGTGTGGCTGTTCTACGTCCAGCACCAGTTCGAAGAAACCCATTGGTCCAAGGACGAAGACTGGCAGTTGCATCACGCCGCACTGGAAGGGTCGTCTCATTACGTGCTGCCGCAGCCGCTGCGCTGGTTGTCGGGGAACATCGGCATTCACCATGTGCACCACCTGTATTCCCGCATTCCGTTCTACCGCCTGCCAGAGGTGCTGCGCCAGCATCGTGAGCTGGCAGAGGCACAGCGCCTGACCATCCGCGAAAGCTTTGCCAGTGTGCGCCTGCACCTGTGGGACGAGGCCAATCAGCGGCTGTTGTCCTTCCGCGAGGCGCGGATGATGCTGAAAACCGCCTGAGATCGGGCGCGTTAAAACAAAAAGGCCCCGTCAGCGATTGGCGGGGCCTTTTGCATGTCTCCGTCTCGGTGGGTCAGGCCAGCAAGCGGCGGGCGATGACTTGGGCCTGAATTTCTGCCGCCCCTTCAAAGATATTCAGGATGCGGGCATCGCACAGAATCCGCGAAACGGTGTATTCCAGCGCAAAGCCGTTGCCGCCGTGGATCTGCAACGCATTATCAGCAGCAGCCCAGGCCACCCGCGCACCCAGCAGCTTGGCCATTCCGGCCTCCAGATCGCAGCGGCGGCCTTCGTCCTTTTCGCGGGCCGAGAAGTATGTCAGCTGACGGGCAATCATGATCTCGACCGCCATCATGGCCAACTTGCCGGAGACGCGCGGGAAGGCGATCAGCGATTTGCCGAACTGTTTGCGATCCTGCGCATAGCGCATGCCCACGTCGAGCGCGGCCTGTGCCACACCAATCGCGCGGGCGGCGGTCTGGATGCGGGCGGATTCAAACGTCTCCATCAACTGTTTGAAACCTTTGCCCTCTTCAGAACCAAGCAGGTTTTCCCCCGCGACTTTGAAGTTATCGAACCCCAGTTCATATTCCTTCATCCCGCGATAGCCGAGCACCTCGATCTCGCCGCCGGTCATGCCTTCGGTCGGGAAGGGGTTCTCGTCCGTGCCGGGCGTTTTCTCGGCGATGAACATGGACAGGCCGCGGTAGTCGGTGGTGTCAGGATCGGTGCGGGCCAGCAGGGTCATGATATGCGTGCGCGCCGCATGGGTGATCCATGTTTTGTTGCCGGTGATGCGGTAGTCGCCGTTCTCATCCTTGACGGCGCGGGTGCGCAGGCTGCCCAGATCGGACCCAGTGTTGGGTTCGGTAAAGACCGCCGTGGGCAGCACCTCGCCGGAGGCGAGCTTGGGCAGCCATTTGGCCTTTTGCACATCGGTGCCGCCGGCGATGATCAGCTCGGCCGCAATTTCCGAACGGGTCCCCAGCGAGCCGACGCCGATATAGCCGCGTGACAGCTCTTCGGAGACGACGCACATGGATGCTTTGGACAGGCCCAGCCCGCCGTGTTCCTCGGGGATGGTCAGGCCGAACACGCCCATTTCGGCCAGCTCTTCGATGACGTCCATCGGAATCAGATCATCGTTGAGATGCCAGCCATGGGCGTGGGGTTCGACCTTTTCCACGGCGTAGCGGCGGAATTGCTCGCGAATCATCTCCAGCTCTTCGTCCAGCCCGCTGCGGCCGACGGTGATCTCGGCGGCGCGTTCCTCCATCAGCGTGACGAGACGGCTGCGCGCGGCTTGCGAGTTTGCTTGCAAGGACAGGCGCACCAAAGGCTCTGCCGCCAGCGGCTGCACATCGGCGGCGGTCAGGCCCAGATCGGCAAGGCGGATCACCTCGCCCTGGTTCATCTGGATGCCACCCATGATCTGCGCCAGATATTCGCCAAAGGCGATCTGGTGCAGCAGCTGTTCCACCTCGCCAAAGGTGCCCTCCTCGGCCATGCGCGTGGCCCAGCCCTGCATCTGGCGCAGGCTTTCGACATATGTTGCAAGCCACGCAAGCCCGTGGGCGGCGGTCTGGTTTTCCTCGATCGCAGAGGCCGAGACGCGCCCGTCGACCGTTACCATGTCGCGCACCCGCGCACGGGCGGTCTCAAACACAGCCTCCACTGGCGGAAGCGCGGCGGCCGTGGTGGTCAAAAGCTCGCTCAGAATGGCGGTGTCGCGGCTCATGTCTTGTCCGTCATGGGGCATGAAACTCTCCTCCAAAGGGTTGCGATGGTGGTAGCGTCTTTGCAGGTGCAGCGCAACATAAATGCGTTTAACTGCGTCATGTGGACCATTTCTTGCGCGCGCACTTTCTGCGGGTGCAGCGCACGGACCCGTGCTACAGCAGTCATATGTTAGAGATATTTGCGGAAATCGGCCTGCCTTTGGTGCTGGTCAGTCTGGGGCTCGCTGTCGGTGCGGGGGTGGTCAAGGGCATGGTGGGCTTTGCCATGCCGATGATCCTGATCTCTGCTCTGTCGTCATTTCTGCCCCCTGATCTGGCGCTGGCGGGGCTGATTCTGCCAGCGCTTGTGACCAACGGGATGCAGGCGTTGCGGCAAGGTGGTGCGGCGGCTTGGGCCTCTGTGCGGCAGTTCAGGGTGTTTTTGCTGACGGGGTTTGTAATGTTGCTGATCTCTGCGCAGCTTGTGGCAGTGGTCAGCGCCGAGGTGCTGTTGTTGATGATCGGCGGGCCGGTGGTCTTGTTCGCCACGGCGCAACTGGCCGGATGGCAGCTGCATATCCGCCCCGAACAGCGGCGCCGGGCAGAGGTCGGCGTGGGCGCCTTTGCCGGGTTTATTGGCGGCATGTCGGGGGTTTGGGGCCCGCCGACGGTGGCGTATTTGACGGCGCTTGGCACGGAAAAGCGCGAACAAATGCGGGTGCAGGGGGTGATCTACGGATTGGGCGCGGCGGCGCTGACCCTCGCGCATACGGGATCGGGTGTGCTGAATGCCAAAACGGTTTGGTTCAGCCTTGCGCTGCTGCCGCCTGCGGTGCTGGGCATGGTATTGGGCACGCGTATTCAGGATCGGATCGATCAGGTGGCGTTCAGACGGGCCACGCTGATTGTGCTGTTGGTCGCCGGACTGAACTTGGTGCGCCGCGCGGTGTTTTAAGGGCGGGAGTTCCGTCCTGTTGCGGGAACCTTCTGTGGAAAAATCTCCGTCACCTGGCGTATCGCGGCACAGGCAGGTGCCCTAGCCCTTGTCCACATCTTACCTGTAGCGCAGCGATTTTCGCGTTGGATACCAGATCTTGTGATCCTTCGGCTTTCCCAAGGGACATGAAAATTTCGTTAATCGACGCCCCAGCCGTCTGAGCGACCCCGAACAGTGTTATCCTGCAACGGCTGCATTTTCAGCGCCTATGTTTCAGGAGATATTTTAATGAAAAAACTTTCTCTATCCGCGCTCGTCGCCGGTTTCGCTTTGACCGCAGGGGCGGCTTTGGCCGGTCCGATGGATTTGGTTACCACGGGATGTAAGGAGAACTTTCGCAAAGGCCTAACGACCCACAGCATCTGTTTCACCGCCTACGAACCCTATGCGACCGGTCACTACAAAAAGCTGAAGTGCCGCGACCCTTATACGGGGCTGCGCTACAAACAGGTCAAATCCTTTTGGCACGGCAGCAAGATGGTCCTGCGCTGTACACCCAACTGAAGGCTGATGGCCACAACCTGCGTGAAAGACCCCGAATCCGGTTCGGGGTCTTTTCATGTTCACTTGGTGTGGTACCGTGGTCGGACAGCGGGGATGGCTTGCTCGGTTCAAGAATAATTAACTTTTCGTTAATTTTTGCGGAACCAAACTGAATAGCGGTGAGTTAGCCTTCAAAACAAGTGCGTGCCACGCAGGGATATTGGACATTTAATGAACAACAAAGAAATCGCGCGCCGGGAAACGGCCGGCTTCCGTCACGCTTTGCGCTTTGCCACGCGCGAAGCGCATGACGGTGCCGAACATCAGTTCGCGCGGTTCCATGCGAATCCCGCATCCGAGATGTACTGGTTTTTGTCGACACAGCGCGCGGGCCTTGCCGCGCTGGATCTGGCACGTCTGGACCAACAGCGCGGGGCGTCTCAGGTCGCGTTGGAGGATCTGATCGAACGTCTCGATTTTGATCTGACCACCGCCGGGGTGCGCGCGGTTCAGGTTCAGTCAGAACGCCCGCTGCATAATCTGGCCATCGATTATCTTGTTCTTGGGTCGCGTTTGGGCACAGAGGTGCTGCGCCGTGCATTGGCGCGCGACATGGCCCGCGAAGACATGCCCACCTATTTCCTCGCGCCTTCCACCGGTGCGCTGTGGCAAAGGCATTGCCGCACGCTGGATGACATCCCCGTCGACAGCAGCGAAGCCGCGCGCATCATCGAAGACGTGAAACACGGCTTTTCCCTGTTTGAACAGGCGGCTGCCCTGCAAGACCGGGCGCAATCCGCCCCCAAGACCGAAGGGGAGCCGGCGTGACCACATCCTTTCCGCCGCCGCATGCGTCGACCGCTGTCGATCTGACCAACTGTGACCGCGAGCCGATCCACCGGCTTGGCCGTATCCAGTCCTACGGGGCCCTGGTCGCGGTGTCGTCGGATTGGTTGGTGCAACATGCCTCTGCCAACCTGCCAGAGATTCTAGGCATCAATGTAGCCGACGCACTTGGCCGACCGCTGAGCGAGCTGATTTATTCCGACGGGTTCGACCGCATTCGCAATGGCCTGCGTCTGGTTGATTCTGCCGATGCCACCACACGTATGTTCGGCGTCACCCTGCGCGCCTCCGATGTGACCTATGATGTCTGCATCCACCAGTCCGACGCCCTGCTGATCATCGAATTCGAACCCAAGCGCGCGACTCGCGGCAACGACGTTGTGGCCGAGGTCTATCCGCATATCGCGGGTTTGGCGAAAGACGGGGACCTGCGCCGTCTGGCACGGGATGCCGCGCGCAGCCTGCACGAGATATCCGGCTTTGACAGTGTGATGGTCTACCAGTTCCAGCCGGACCATTCGGGCAAGGTCATCGCCGAATATCGCGCGGATGGCGAGGAGCGCTACAACGGGATGATGTTCCCTGCGTCTGACATTCCGGTACAGGCGCGTGCGCTCTATGCGCGGTCTTTGCTGCGGTTGATTGCCGATGTGAACGACCCCGGGGTCGAGATCACGCCGGGCACCGATTTGACCGGCGCGCCGATTGATCTGTCGCTGGCCGTCACCCGCGCGGTGTCTCCGATCCATATCGAATATCTGCGCAACATGGGGGTCGAGGCATCGATGTCCGTATCGATCATGCGCGAGGGGCGTCTGTGGGGCCTGTTTGCCTGCCACAACAACAGCCCGCGCTACATCGATTACGAACGCCGCACCGCGGTCGAGATGTTCGCCCATATGTTCAGCTACGAGCTGGGCAGCCACGAAGAGCGCAGCCGCAAAGAGGTGGAGCTCGCCACGCGCCGCCTGCAGACCCAGTTGATGGGGCAGATGGCCAATGGCGAGACGTTGGACAAAAGCATTCTGTCCGTATCCGAAGACATTCGTCGCGTGATCCCGCACGACGGGCTGGTGCTTTACGAGAACGAGACCTTCCGCAGCGCAGGGCGCGCCCCGACGGAGGATCAGACCCGTGCGATCTGTCAGATGCTCGACCGTGGCGCGGGCGTCGGCGTGTTTGCGACCGATCATCTGGCAGCCGTGTTGCCGGAAGCTGCGGATTACGCGGACCGTCACGCGGGGATATTGGCCATCCCGATCTCCAAACGTCCGCGCGATTATCTGTTGTTGATCCGTCGTCCGGTGGTCGATGTGATCGATTGGGCGGGCAACCCTGAAAAGCCCGTGACCGTGGGCCCGAACGGCACCCGTCTGACCCCGCGCAAAAGCTTTGAGGTCTGGACGCAGAAGGTCTATGGCCGGTCCGCCCCTTGGGGCGTGGCCGAACGCCATGCGGCGGAACTGCTGCGCACTGTGCTGCTCGAGGTGTTCCTGAAAGTGACCGATGCGGCCAATCTGGAACGCAAACGGGCGCAGGAACAGCAGCAATTGCTGATCTCTGAATTGAACCACCGCGTGCGCAACATCCTGAACCTGATGCGCGGTCTGCTGGCGCGTTCGTCGTCGGCTGCGACCACGACAGAGCAGCTGGCCAGCAATCTGGATGGACGGATTCAGGCCTTGGCGCGGGCGCATGACCAGCTTACGGCCGAACAGTGGGAACCCGCGTCTCTCAAGGAGCTGATCCGCTGCGAGCTTGAGGCCTTTGCCGATCATAAGGCCGACAGGCTGCAGATTGATGGCCCGGACGCGATGATAACGCCCAAGGCCTATACGACCATGGCGCTCGTTATCCACGAGATGATGACCAACTCGATCAAATATGGCGCGCTTTGCGATCAAAGCGGCCATTTGCAGCTGACGATGCAGGTCGATGGTAGCGGCGGTCTGACCCTGCTCTGGAAGGAACGCGGCGGCCCGCCCGTGGCCCCGCCGACGCGGCGCGGGTTCGGGACGACGATCATCGAAAATTCGATCCCGCATGAACTGCGCGGCGATTCAGAGATCTCGTACAAGGTCACGGGGGTCGAAGCACGGTTCCGGCTGCCGCCACGCTGCATTGCCTCTGTAACCGACGACTCTCAGCCGGAGGATGGCGATGCCGCAGTGGCTGCCGATTCGCATGTTGTGCAGGTGGCAGGCCGTGGTCTGGTGCTGGAAGATGCGCTGATCATCGCCATGGACGCAGCAGATATTCTGGACGATCTGGGCGCGTCGGACGTCAAGATCCTCGCATCCGTTGCGGACGCCATGTCCTATCTGGATGGCAACACCGTCGATTTTGCCCTGCTTGACGTGAACCTCGGGGATGAGCAATCCTTGCCCGTGGCAGAACGTCTTGCAGCAGAGGGTGTGCCCTATGTCTTGGCCACTGGCTATGGCGCATCGGACGAGCTGATAGAGGCGTATCCCGCCGGGGCGATCATCGTGCAAAAACCGTTTTCGCAGGCGGCTTTGGAATTGGCGTTCCAAAAGGCCTTTGCACTGCAGGGGCGGGGCGGGCAGTAACCCGCGCCGCCGCTTACAGAACCTCGATCACGTTTTTATCGATGGCGAGAACATAGCCGCGTCGGCTGATGTTCTTGACCAGCAATTCCGACACCATCTGGTTGCCCAGACCGTCGCGCAGACGCTTGATCCGTGTGGCGCCTGCGGCCTCTTCGCAATCCGATGCGTCGCGGCCTGAAATCATCCCTTCGATTTCGGCGCCGGTCAGCATCTCGTCGTCCAGTCGCGCTTCTGCGAGAACCGAAAGCGTCTCGATCATGGCGTCGGTCAGTTTGAACCCCATCGTGTTCAGGTAGACCATGCGTTCCTCGCGCGAGATGATCAGGCTGCTCACCTCGATGCCGGACCGTTCGATCTGTGCCATGCGACGGTTCAGGGTGACCAGCGTGACCAGAAACACCAGCGCCGCGATCAGCAGGGCTGTGGCAAAGATCAGCAGGATCAGAATGATCATGCGGTAGCTGCCCAGCACCTCGGAAAAGGCGGTGCCGGACTGTGCGAGGATCATCAACAGTTGCACTTCGCCCTGACTTTGCAGGGAATCGTTCTGCGCAAACAGGTTGGCCACCTGATCGTTGAAGGCCTGCCCATCGGGGAGGGTCAGCATCAAAAGCGCCGCCGTCACCGCAAGGATCATCACGATCCCCCCGATCCCGTAGGCCACCAAACGGCTGCCTGACCGCAAGCTGTCAGTAACGGAGATAGAAGCTGCCGGCATTGGCTCTCTCCGCGCTGGAAGGGGGGGTGCTGGACAGGGCTACGACATTCAGCAGGGTCCAGCCGCCCGATGCGATCCGCGCAGCGGTTTCCGATGCGGCGGTGCCTCTGTCGGGGCAGCTGCCGGACATGGATATGACGCCGAAATGCAGCTCCAGTGGTGGCTGCTTTTTGGCTTTGTAGGTGACAAAACAGTCTGCCGCCGCCTGAGAGGGCAGGGCCAGCGCGATCATCACCAGTGCAAGGGCTAACATCTGTTTCATAAGCATGACCCTGCGCCGGGGGGCGGTGAAATTCAATATCCAACGGGGGCTGCGCGTGGCGATATCGGATAACAGGGCGCCGATATTGTGATGGCCGAACACTGTGGGCCAGCCTGCTTGCACGAACGGCACCCACCAAAGGGGGCTGACTGCATGACCCGCAGAAAGGACCGCCCAATGGCACTGAAACATATGAAATTCATCACCTCGATTCTCAGCATCGGCGCGTTGGTCGCTGCTGTGACCGCCGCCGCACCCGCGCGTGCGGAAAATTATGACGGGGCCAAGATTTTCCTCGGGACGGCAGCGACGATCTGGTTGCTGCACGAGCTGAACCAAAAGGAAAAATCCAAGTCCTCGAAGAAGGAGGCGAAGAAGAAGGAGGTGAAAAAGCACGCCCACGCGCCTGCGCACAAAAAGGCTGCTCCGCCGCGCGGGCATGCGAAACCTGCTTTGCCGCGCCAGTGCTTGCGCGACACCCGCAGGCAGGGGCTGGTGATGGGGCAGGGCTGTCTGAACCGCAATTACAAGGCGGTTAATCGCCTGCCCAATGCCTGCCGCACTGTGTTCCGCGCCAATGGCGACCGTCGCAACGGGTTTCAGTACAACTGCCTGAGCGCGCGGGGCTATGCGCTCGCACGGCGGTGACCTGACACTGCACAGGCCGGACTGCTCGGCACCGGCCCTGTGCGGCGACGAGGGGCGTCCCTGTCCCGGATGATCCTTCGCGTGAAGGGGGCCAGTGGCCCCCTTCGGGTGTGGGCGGTCAAGATTCCCTTGCTGTCATGTGCTGCGCATATGGACATGCCGCGCTTGCGCCCCTATCTAGTCCTGCCATGGCCAAGAAACCCAAATCCGACCCGAATTACAAAGTCATCGCCGAAAACCGGCGCGCGCGATTCGATTATGCCATCGAGGACGATCTCGAATGTGGCATCATCCTGTCGGGGTCCGAGGTGAAATCCCTGCGGGAGAACACGTCGAACATCGCCGAAAGCTATGCAGCGGTCGAAGAGGGCGAACTGTGGTTGGTGAACTCCTACATCGCGCCCTATGATCGCGCCATGTTCGGCCACGAGGAACGCCGCCGTCGCAAACTGCTGGTGTCGAAAAAAGAGCTGTCCCGCCTGTGGAATGAAACCCAGCGCAAGGGCATGACCATCGTGCCGCTGGTTTTGTATTTCAACCACAAGGGGATCGCCAAGCTCAAGATCGGCATCGCCAAGGGTAAGAAGAACCACGACAAGCGCGAAACCGAAGCCAAGCGCGACTGGGGCCGTCAAAAGCAGCGTTTGCTGAAAAACGGCTGATCGGCGCGCGGGGAATAGCCGCCTGCGGTTCCCGTGCCTTGTGGTTGATCGCTCATCTATCCTGCCTGTGACACCGCTGGGGTGTGACGACGACAGGAGAGATCATGGAACTTATCATCAGTCTGATCGCGGGTGCCGTAGGCGGGAATGCCGCTGGCGGTCTGGTCAAAAGCATCGATCAGGGCACCATCATCAACTCGGTTGCCGGGATCTTGGGCGGCGGCATTGGCGGCACGCTTCTGGGCATGCTGGGTGCGCCGGATCTGGCCGGGGCCGCAGGTGCGGTCGAGGGTTTGGACATCGGCGCGATTCTGGGGCAAGTCGCCGGTGGCGGCGTGGGCGGCGGCGCGGTTCTGGGCATTGTCGGCCTGTTGCGCAACGTTTTGACGGCCTAAGCCGATTTGGGGCGGATGTGGCACGGGTTTCCCGCCGCATCCGCTTGCATATAGGGCGGCACGGGCCTAAGCCTCTCTCCCGACAGGGAGGTGCGACATGGCCGGTGACAACCCAAAGGTCCTCGTTTCGACGGACTGGCTTGCGAAACATCTGAACGATCCCGATCTGCGGATTCTGGATGCCAGCTGGTATCTGCCCGCGATGGGTCGCGATGCCCGCGCGGAATATGACGCAGCCCATATTCCCGGTGCGCGCTTCTTTGACATCGACGATATCAGCGATGCCCGGTCAGAGCTGCCGCATATGGCGCCCGAGCCGGAGAAATTCATGTCCCGCCTGCGGGCGATGGGCGTGGGCGATGGCCATCAAGTGGTGGTCTACGACGGCATGGGCATCTTTTCGGCGGCCCGCGTGTGGTGGCTGTTCAAGCTGATGGGCAAGGAAGACATTGCCGTGCTGGACGGTGGCCTGCCGAAATGGCGCGCCGACGGCCACGCGACCGAAGACATGCCGCCGGTGATCCGCGACCGTCACATGACCGTCCGGCGTCAGGCCCATCTGGTCCGTGATGTCACGCAGGTCTCTGCCGCGTCCAAGCTGAAAGACCACGAAATTCTTGATGCCCGCCCGATGTCGCGATTTTCCGGGGCTGATCCCGAACCGCGCAAGGGGCTGCGCTCCGGCCATATTCCGGGCGCAAAGAGCATGTATTTTGGACGCCTGATGGATGACACCGGCTGCCTGAAATCGCCCGATGCGCTGCGCGCGGAATTCGATGCCGCCGGGGTGGATCTGACCAAGCCGGTGATCACCAGCTGCGGCTCGGGCGTGACAGCCGCCATCATCAACCTCGCGCTCGAGGTCATGGGCAAAAACGATCACGCGCTTTACGACGGATCATGGGCGGAATGGGGGGCCTTCCCCACGCTCCCCGTCGCCACGGGAGAAAACTGATGTTCGAACTTCTCAATGAACAACCCAAGGACAAGATCCTCGCCTTGATGCAGGCTTATCGCGAAGACCCGCGCGAGGCGAAGATCGATCTCGGTGTTGGCGTCTACAAAACCGCCGAGGGCAAGACCCCGATCATGCGCGCCATCAAAGCTGCGGAAAAGCAGCTTTGGGAGGTCGAGGAAACCAAAAGCTACACGGGCCTTGCCGGTGACATCGGCTTTGCGGATGCCATGATTGATCTGCTGATTGGCGACGCCTGCCCGCGCGATTGCATTGCTGCGGCGGCCACCCCCGGCGGCACCGGCGCGGTGCGTCAGGGCTTTGACATGATCCGTATGGCCAACCGCGAGGCGCGGGTGTTCGTCTCCGACCCCACATGGCCGAACCATCTGTCCATGCTCAAACACATGGATCTGCACATCCAGCCCTACCGGTATTTTGATTCCGACAGCCGCAGCGTTGATTTCGCCGGTATGATGGAAGACATCTCCGACGCGCGTGTGGGTGATGTGGTTCTTCTGCACGGCTGCTGCCACAACCCGACGGGCGCGAACCTGACGCTGGAACAATGGCAGCAAGTCATTGACCAGCTGCTGAAATCCGGCGCCACCCCGATGATCGACATCGCCTATCAGGGCTTCGGTGATGGTCTGGCCGAAGACGCCGCAGGTCTGCGCATGGTGGTCAGCCAGATGCCAGAGGTCCTGATTGCGGCCTCCTGCTCGAAAAACTTCGGTGTGTACCGTGAACGCACAGGGCTGCTGATGGCTGTGGCGCAGGACAAGGTGCGCCGCGAGACCAATCAGGGCATGCTCAACCACCTGAACCGCCAGAACTTCTCTTTCCCGCCCGACCATGGGGCCCGTCTGGTGACGATGGTCCTGCAAGACCCGGCCCTGCGCGCCGATTGGGAAGAGGAACTGCGCGAAGTGCGCGAGGGCGTGTTGTCCCTGCGCCAGCAATTGTCTGCGGAACTGGCCCGTCTGACCAACTCCGACCGCTTCGCCTTTATCGCGGAACACCGGGGCATGTTCTCGCGCCTTGGCGCAACCCCCGAACAGGTCGAAGCCATGCGCGAAAGCCACGGGGTCTACATGGTGGGCGACTCCCGCATCAACATGGCTGGCCTGAACAAGGACAGCATCCCCGTGCTCGCCCGCGCGATGGTCGAAGCAGGCGTCTAACTCCCAAAAGCACAAAACGATCAAAGGGCGTGGCGAAAGCCGCGCCCTTTTGCCATCGGGCGGGGCCTCAATTGCGCGCGCAGCCGCCCTTCCTGCTCTCCCAGACACGGGTGATCGGCGCGGCCATGTCGCGCGGGTGACGCCCGCCCGCCACAGGGCCACGCAGCCCCTCTTGGTGTTTTTCCTTGTCCAAATACCTCGGGGGGAAGGCGAAGCCGGGGGGCAGCGCCCCCGCACCTTGGCTCTCTCCGGGGGCAGGTGTCAGGATGGGACGCAGCAAGGCCACCGGATGGGCGCGCAAGGACAGGCGCAGCGCCACGTAATCCTCGACGACTTCTTCGCCCAATGTCATGCGCGGCAAATGATGGGCAGGCTCAAAAATCGCCTCGCCATCCAGATCGCCTGAGAACAGCGGCAGCTCTGGCCCTTTGACCAGCGCTTTGGCCTGCCACAAGGCTTCGCGCCGGTTCAGCCCGATGGGGCGAAAAGCGTCCGCCTCTGCCAGACGGGCCAATGTGGCAGGCGGCAGACCCGCCCGCCGCCAGACATCACGCACGGATTGATAGCCGTTGCCGCGTGCGCCTGCGATCCATTGTGCGTCCTCTTCGGCCAGCCCCTTGATCTGGCGGAACCCCAGCCGCAGCGCCAGCCCGCCTTGCTCATCGGGCTCCATCACATTGTCCCAGTAGCTGGCGTTGATATCGACAGGGCGGACATCGACCCCATGGGCGCGGGCATCCCGCACGATCTGCGCGGGCGCGTAAAACCCCATCGGCTGCGCGTTCAACAGCGCACAGGCAAAAATGCCGGGGTGATGGCATTTCAGCCAGGCAGAGGCATAGACCAGCAGCGCAAAACTGGCAGCGTGGCTTTCGGGAAACCCATAGGATCCGAACCCCTCGATCTGGCTGAAACAGCGTTCGGCAAAGTCCATGTCATAGCCGTTGGCCATCATGCCTTTCAAAAACCGGTTGCGGAATTCCGACACGTTGCCGTGTTTCTTGAAAGTGGCCAAAGACCGGCGCAGACGGTCGGCCTCGGTCGGGGTGAAATTCGCGCCGGTGATGGCGATCTGCATGGCCTGTTCCTGAAACAGCGGCACGCCCAAGGTCTTGCCCAGCACCCGCCCCAGCGCATCTGAGGGAAAGCTGACCGCTTCCTCGCCATTGCGGCGGCGAATGTAGGGGTGGACCATATCCCCCTGAATGGGGCCGGGGCGGATGATGGCCACCTCGATCACCAGATCATAAAAACACCGTGGCTTCATTCGGGGCAGAAAGTTCATCTGCGCCCGGCTTTCCACCTGAAAGACCCCCAGACTGTCGGCGCGACACAGCATGTCATAGGTTTTCGGATCCTCGGGGGGCAGGGTGGCCAGAGTATGGGCCTGCCCGTGATGCAGTTTCAGCAGATCGAATGCCTTGCGGATACAGGTCAGCATGCCAAGGCTGAGCACATCGATCTTGAGAATGCCCAAAGCGTCGATATCGTCCTTGTCCCAACAGATCACCGTGCGCCCGTCCATGGCGGCATTCTCGATCGGGACAAGTTCGTCCAGCCGGCCTTCGGTGACGATAAAGCCGCCCACGTGCTGCGACAGATGGCGGGGGAAGCCGATGATCTCGTGGATCAGATCCATGGTCAGCATCAGGCGGCGGTCCGTGGGGTCCAGCCCGATTTCGCGCAGCCGGTGGGACTCCATGCCGTTGGTGGAAAAGAACCCCCATAGCTGCGAGGACAGCGCGCCCAGCGTGTCTTCGGACAGGCCCATGGCGCGGCCGACCTCGCGGATGGCGCGTTTGCCGCGGTAGTGGATCACTGTGGCGCAGAGCCCGGCACGGTGGCGGCCATAGCGGTCATAGATGTGCTGGATGACCTCTTCGCGCCGCTCATGTTCGAAATCTACGTCGATGTCAGGGGGTTCATCGCGGGCTTCGGATACGAAACGCTCAAAGACCATGGTGCCCACTTCGGGGGAGACCGATGTCACGCCAAGACAGTAACAGGTGATGGAGTTGGCCGCGGATCCACGCCCCTGACACAGGATGCCGCGTTCGCGGGCAAAGGCCACGATGTCACGGACTGTCAGAAAGTAGGGTTCGTATTTCAGCTTGGCGATTAGCGCGAGTTCATGATCGAGCTGTTGGCGGGCGCGCTCCGGTGCGCCTTGGGGGTAGCGCCAGGCCAGCCCTTCATGTGCGAGCCGCGCCAGCCGCTGGGTCGCGGTTTCGTTGTCGGTGACCTCGGAGGGGTATTCGTAGCGCAGGCTTGCAATGTCAAAGCTGCAGCGGCGGGCAAGCTCTGCGGCGCGGGTCACGGCCTCGGCATGGGGGCCCAGAAGGCGGCGCATTTCGGCCTCGGATCGCAGGCGCTGTTCTGCATTGGCCATGGCCTGTGCGCCAAGATCTTCGACCCGGCAGCCATGGCGAATGGCGGTCAGTACGTCCGCCAGCCGCCGTCTGCGCCCGTGATGCATCATCGGGGCGGCGCTGGCCACAGTGGGCACGCCCAACCGCTGTGCCAGCGCGGCAAGGGTGTCAAAACGGCTGTCATCCTGCCCGTCATATCGCGGGCTGAGGGCAAGATAGCTGTCGGTGCGGCGCGTCACCTGTCGCGCAAGGTGCAACCAGTCGTCCGCGCCGCGCGCAGAGGGGCGCGTTTGGGGCGGAGGGTGCAGGATGGCCGTAATGCCTGTCAGCGTCTCCGGCAGATCGGCGAGGGTCAGATGGCATTGGCCCTTTTCAACACGTCTGCGGCCCAGAGAAATCAGTCTGCACAGCAGGGCCCAGCCTGCGCGCGAGGTGGCCAATGCGGTGAAGCTGATGCCATCGTGCAGCACCAGACGGGCTGCGGGGATCAGACGGGGGACGCAGCGGATGGGAACCGAGGCGGGGCGTGGGATATGTGCGGGGCAGGGGGGACCTATGGGGCCGTCGCGGGCCTCGCGTTCGTCACGTTGCCGGATCTGGTAGGCAATGTCCTTGGCGTGGCTGTGGGCGCGTACGATCCCTGCGACCGAGTTCTCGTCAGCGATGGCAATGGCGTCGAGCCCCAGAAAGGCGGCGCGCTCCATGTATTCTTCGGGGTGCGCGGCCCCGGTCAGGAAGGTGAAGTTGGACGTGATGCTGAGCTCGGCGAACATGAATCATAGTTTAGTTCATGTTTTGTTCTTGCGGGAGTCCGATTTTGGGGTGGGCGGTTTTGCCCCGCCCCGTGGTGCAATGGGGCGAGCGTCGAAAGGTATTTGGACCAAGAAAAAGCCAGCGGGTCAGTGCTTTCGGTGGGGCGCGGTGGTTGCGGCGAGGGACAGCAGGAGACCTGCGACCGTTGCAATCATGCCTGCGGCAGATACGGCCGAGGTTCCGCCGAACAACAAGGGGCCGTAGCCAGCCAGGAGGTATCCGAGGATGGCGGAGAGGGCAGCGCAGGCTTGGGACCATAAAACCTGCGCAAACAGGGAATTGGTCATGAGGCGGGCTGTTGCGGGGGGGCAGATGAACATGGCGATCACGATGATCGAGCCGATGGCATCGAAGGCTGCGACAGCTGCAAGCGCCGCGCAGATCACCAGTCCCAAGGAAATGGTTGCGACAGGCAGGCCTACGCTGTGGGCGAAAGGTTCGTCGAAGGTCGCGATGGTGAGCGGGCGCCAGACCAGTGCCAGCAGGAGAGCGAGCGTTGCAAAGGTTGCGATCATACGTGGCAGTTCCGGCGGAAGCGTGGCCAGCGCGTCGGGGTCGTGCCATGCCCCTGGCGTCAGCCCATCCAGCCAGATCAGGCTTTCGAGGTTGCCGTAAAGCGCGTGTTCCACATCGAGATGGACCGAGGCGGTGTTGGTTTGTTCCAGCAGCAAGACACCACAGGCAAACATGGTGGTGAAGACCACGCCCATCGCGGCGCCGGGTTCGATCCGGCCAATGCGGCGGATGGCTTCGATCAGGAGCACGGCGCAAAGGGCGGCTCCGGCAGCGCCGATCATCATGGGGATGGCCCCGAGCGTGCCGGTGATCAGAAAGGCCACCACAATGCCGGGCAGGACCGTGTGGGAGATCGCGTCTCCGATCAGGCTTTGCCGGCGCAGCAGGAGAAAGTTTCCCGGCAGTGCGCAGGCCATCGCCGCAAAGCAGCCGATCAGCATCGGCGGGAGGGACAGGGCAATGAATTCCGTCACGGGGTTGACCTTGAGCGGCGGCGGATGGCGGTGGCGATGGCGCCGCGGGCGGGGCCGAAAGTCATGCTGAGCAGAAAGAGCGCAAAGGCGCAAAGCACGATAATAGGGCCTGTTGGCAGATCGGGGGCTGCGGCCGAGAGTGCTGCCCCCGTGTAGCCGGACAGCCCGCCGAAAGCGGCGGCGACGGCGGTCATGCGGTCGGCGCGGTCGGTCCAGAAGCGGGCGGCAGCGGGCGGCATGATCAACATGGCGACAATCAGGATCAGCCCGGTGATTTTCAGCCCTGTCACGGTGATCGCCAAGACCAGCGCCAAAAGGGCGAGATCGTAGCGGGCTACGTTGAGGCCGCGCTGGGCGGCATAACCTTCGTCGAAAGAGATCAGCCAAAGCGGACGGCGCAGCGTAATTGCGGCAAGCAGGGTCAGGGCGGCCCCCGTGGCGATGACCTGCGCATCGCTGCGCAGCATACCTGCGGTGGCCCCGAGAAGGATGCTTTCAAGGCCGGCCTGTTGGCCGCTGTCCATGGTCTGGATCACGGTCAGCAACGTGATGCCCGCCCCGAAGAACACCGATAAAACGGCGCCAATCGCCGCATCCTGTGGCAGGCGGGTGTTCCGGGTCAGCCAGGTGACGACCCAGACCCCGGCCGCCGCAGACAGCGCGCTGCCTGTCATCAGGCCAATCAGATTGCGGCCAGTGCCGCCAAGGGCCACCATGACAATAAAGGCAAGCGCCACACCGGGTAGGGTGGCGTGGCTGATCGCATCCGCAACCAAAGCCCGCTTGCGCAGATAAAGAAAGGTCCCCACTGTTCCGGCAGCAAGGCCAAGCATGGCGGCCCCCAGCGCCACAAGCGTTGCATTGTACCCCAATTGCAGGGTCAGCGCGTCGATCAGCATGGGGCTATGCCATTGCGGGCAGGCGCCCGTCGTAGGTTTCAGCCAGATGTGCCTTGGTGAAGGTGGTGGCGGTCGGACCCTGTGCCACGGTCTGCCGGTTCAACAGGCAGATGTGAGAATAATACGCCTCGACTGTGGACAGGTCGTGATGGACGCAGAGAATGGTTTTGCCCGCGTCGCGCAAGCCGTGCAGGACGCCGATGATCGCTGCTTCTGTTGCGGCATCAACCCCGGCAAAGGGTTCGTCGAGCAGATAAAGGTCGGCCCTTTGCGCGAGGGCACGGGCCAGAAAGACCCGCTGTTGCTGCCCGCCGGACAGCTGGCCGATTTGCCGGTCGGCCAGATCCTGCATGCCGACACGCTCCAGGCAGGACATCACGGCCTCTCGGTGTCGCGCCCGCATCCGCCGCAAAAGGCCGAGGTCACGGTACAGCCCCATTGCGGTCGCATCAAAGACCGTGGTGGGGAAATCCCAATCCACCGAGGCACGCTGCGGGACATAGGCAATGCGGTCACGTTGGCGGGGCAGCGGGGTGCCCCATGCCAGGACCTCGCCGGAGAGTGGGCGGATCAGGCCGAGCGCCGCCTTCAAAAGGGTGCTTTTGCCCGCGCCGTTCGGACCGATGATGGCCATCATGCTGCCGTCTGGCACCTCCAGTCCGGCAGAGCGCAGCACGGGCGCCGCGTTATAGGCCACAGTCAGGTTGCGCACCATGAGGGGCGCGGGGCGATGCGTCATATATTACAAGCCCGCCGACAGTTTGCCCAACCGCCCCGAGGCAGGGGCCTCGCCGCCCAGAGCGCGGGTGATCGTGGTGGCGTTATGATCCACCATGCCCAGCCATGTGCCTTCGTAGGTGCCCGGCTGCCCCATGGCATCCGAGTAAAGCTCGCCCCCGATCTGGACGCGGTGGCCACGGGCGGCGGCCCCTTCGATCAGGGCGCGCACATTGCGATCGGACACGGAGCTTTCGACAAAGACCGCACTGATCTCGCGATTGACCAGCGTGTCGACCAGTTCACGGATGCGGGCCAGACCGGCCTCGGATTCCGTGGAAATGCCCTGAATGCCCAGCACATCGAACCCGTAGGCGCGGCCGAAATAGGCGAATGCGTCATGCGCGGTCACCAGAACGCGGGACTGCTCGGGCACCGTTGCCAGAGTTTCGCGCGCATAGCTTTCAGCAGCCTGCGCCTCGGCGATGTAGGCCTCCGCATTGGCGCGCAGTTGGTCGGCGGCCTCCGGGCGCAGATCGATAATTGCATCGCGGGTGGCGGTGATCGCGTGGGTCCACAGGGCGGGGACCATCCAGATATGGGGGTCGGGGCGTCCTTCGTAGATGGTGTTGTAAATCACATCATCGGTCGGCACGGCCTCGGCCACGGCGGTGATCGGGCGCTGGGACGACAGTTTGTCGAACAGTTCGACAAGCTGTGCCTCAAGGTAATGGCCGTTGCGCAAAATCAGATCAGAGCGGCTGAGCGTGACAATATCGGTCCGGGTTTGCCGGTAGCTGTGCGGATCGACACCGGGACCCATCAGCGCCTGCACCTGCGCCAGATCACCAGCCACATTGCGTGCGGTGTCGGCGATCATCCCGGTGGTGGCTGTCACGGACAGCGGCGCATCCGCAGCCTGCGTCGCTGCCGGCAGGGCGGCAAAGGCTGTCAGGGTCGTCATCAACTGTCGGCGGTTCAGGCGCATGAGTGATCTCCTTTGAGAAATGAATATGCGAGCCATTCGCAACTTGTCAACGTTTTTGAGAATTATTCGCAACTAACGCGCGGCCGCATCTGTTTACAGCACAAAACGCAGGCGCTATGGGCTGAATAACACGAAAAAGGGTTGGTCATGACGGCAAAGCGCGGTGTTCTGTATATTGCATGGGGCAAGGCTCATGTGGACGTGGCCCGCCGGTCGGCGGCCAGCGTCAAGGCGTCCAATCCAGACCTGGGCACCGCGATCTGGTGCAATGCGGATGACGACACCAGCGGGTTCGACCATGGCTTTGCCATTCCTGACGGTTTGGCGCGGCCCAAGGTGGATCTGCTGCCTGATACGCCGTTCGAGGAAACGCTCTACCTCGACAACGATACCATCGTGCGCGACGATCTGGGCAGCCTGTTCGATCTGCTGCAAAAGTTCGAGATCTGCGGCGCCCATGTGGCCCTGTGGCACAGGCCCCGTCACAACAAGACGTGGCGCACGCAGGTGCCCGATGCCTTCCCCGAGATCAACTGTGGCGTGTTGTTGTATCGACGCTCTGACCGGGTGTTCGATTTTTTCCGCAGCTGGAGCCGTGCCTTTGTCGAGGCAGGGTTCAAGGTGGATCAGGTGACCTTCCGTGAACTTCTGTGGGAAAGCGACATCCAGTTTTATGTCTTCCCGCCGCAATTCAACAAGCGCGTCTTCGAGGCCTCAGAACTGATCTATTCGGATTTGCCAAAGGCGCGTATCTTTCACCTCGAACTGTTGCGCCCGCAAAAGAACCGGCTGATGCGCTGGTTGTCTGACCGGGTTCGCTAAGTGACCTGACGGCCCGCTTGCGTCCATGGGGCGGGCGTGACACCGTGCAGGCCGCTTTTGCGCGACGTTTCTGGAGGCTCTGACATGCAGGAGACCACTGTGACCAATCAAACTGACACCGCTTCGGGCAGCGTGACCGAGGGGGGGCTGCTGCCTCAGGTTCATGAGCCGCGCAATCCGGGCATGCCTTTGGATATGGACTGGGTGCGCGCGGCGCGGGCCAACCGGTCGGCCATTGAACGCCGTGCGGCGACACTGCCCGGACGGCGGTCCCTGAAAAAGGACTATCAGGCGGCGTGGCTTGCGCGGGCGATCACCTGCATTGATCTGACGACTTTGGCCGGGGATGACACGGTGGGCCGCGTTGAACGCCTGTGTGCCAAGGCCAAGGCCCCCGTGCGCGCCGACCTGCTAGAGGCCATCGGCCTGCCGGGTCTGACCACGGGCGCGGTCTGCGTCTATCACGACATGATTGCCCCTGCGGTCAAGGCGCTGGATGGCACGGGCATTCCTGTGGCGGCGGTGTCCACGGGCTTTCCGGCGGGTCTGTCGCCCATGCATCTGCGGGTGGCCGAGATCGAGGAAAGCGTCAAGGACGGGGCCGAGGAGATCGACATTGTGATCTCGCGCCGCAAGGTGCTGACCGGCGATTGGCAGGGGCTCTATGACGAGATGGCGGCCTTTCGCGCGGCCTGTGGGGAAGCCCACGTCAAAGCCATTCTGGCCACCGGAGAGCTGGGCACATTGCAAAACGTGGCCCGCGCGTCGCTGGTTTGCATGATGGCGGGCGCGGATTTCATCAAGACCTCGACCGGCAAGGAAAGCGTCAATGCCACGCTGCCGGTGTCGCTGGTCATGATGCGGGCGATCCGCGAATATTACGAGCGCACCGGTGTGCGCGTGGGTTACAAACCCGCAGGCGGTATTTCCAAGGCAAAAGACGCACTGGTGTATCTGTCGCTGGTCAAGGAAGAGCTGGGCGACCGCTGGTTGCGCCCCGATCTGTTCCGCTTTGGCGCATCCTCGCTGCTCGGTGATATCGAGCGGCAGTTGGAGCACCACGTGACCGGCGCCTATTCCGTTGGCTGGCGTCATGCGTTGGCCTGACGGCATGGCAGTGGGCTGCGATCAACGGGGCTCTGCGTCATGATTGGGATGAGCCCGGAATGGTCGCTGGCCATGGTGTTCGTTTTCGCGATCACGCTGGCCAGCGGTTGGCAGCGGTCGCGGATACGCCGTGCGGTGCGCAACCTGTCCACTGCCGAGCAGCGCGAGCTGGGCGAGGCACCGGATTATGCGCCGCCCACGGGCACAGCGCTGACGCCGGAGCTTGCCACCTATGCTGCGTTGCACCGGCGGGTGCGCTGGATCGTGCGCGGCGTCTGGGCATTGGCCTTTGTCTGGCTGGCCTATGTGGTTTGGCTGATTGTCGGCGGCGCGTGATGAATGTGGGTCCGCGCGGGCGGGCCAAGGATGGATATGGCGCTTTGGGTTGCGGACAACGCAAAGCGCCGGTGAAGCGGTGACACGGGTCGCTGTGACACGGATGATCGAGGGAGGCTCGATATGAGCGTGAAAGAGATTTTCGAAAGCATGGACTACGGACCCGCCCCCGAGGCCGCTGGCGATGCGCTGGCATGGATCGTCGACCGCGGTGCGCGGTTTGGCCATTTTATCAACGGCAGCTTCACGGATGCGGGCGACGGGTTCGAGACGAAGAACCCCGCCACGGGCGAGGTGCTGGCTACGCTGACCCAAGCCTCGCAAGAGGATGTGGATGCGGCTGTGGCTGCGGCCCGTGCCGCGCAGCCCGCTTGGGAAAGCTTGGGCGGCAAGGGGCGCGCGCGGCACCTGTATGCGATTGCGCGCCTGCTGCAAAAACATGCCCGCCTGTTTGCGGTTCTTGAAACGCTCGACAACGGCAAGCCGATCCGTGAGGCGCGCGACATCGACGTGCCCTTGGCGCAGCGGCATTTCTACTACCACGCGGGTCTGGCCCAGTTGGTGGGCAGCGAATTGCCCGACCGCCGCGCGCTGGGCGTCTGCGGTCAGGTCATCCCTTGGAATTTCCCGCTGCTGATGCTGGCGTGGAAGGTCGCGCCGGCTTTGGCGATGGGCAACACCGTGGTTCTGAAGCCTGCGGAATGGACGTCGCTGACGGCGCTGTGTTTTGCTGATCTGTGCCAGCAGGCGGGGCTCCCCGATGGCGTGGTCAACATCGTGACAGGCGATGGAGCGGTGGGCGAGATGGTGGTGCGCTCTGACGTGGACAAGGTCGCCTTTACCGGCTCCACCGAGGTGGGCCGCAAGATCCGCGAAGCAACCGCAGGCCGGGATATCGCCCTGTCGCTGGAACTGGGCGGGAAATCCCCGTTCATCGTCTTCGAGGACGCCGATATCGACAGCGCGGTCGAAGGCGTCGTGGATGCGATCTGGTTCAACGGCGGGCAGGTCTGCTGCGCTGGCAGCCGTCTGTTGGTTCAAGAGGGCATTGCGGATGTGTTCCACGCCCGCCTGAAGGCGCGGATGGCCAATCTGCGCGTGGGTGATCCTTTGGACAAATGCATCGACGTGGGGGCCATTGTGGACCCGGCGCAAAAGGCGCGGATTGCGCAGCTTGTGGATGGCAGCGGGGGCGAGGTCTATCGCGCCTGCACCGCACCGGATGGCTGTTTCTACCCGCCGACTCTGATCTCGGGCCTGTCGTCGGCGGATCCGCTGATGCAGGAAGAAATCTTTGGCCCCGTGCTGGTGTCGACAACCTTCCGCACCCCGTCCGAGGCGGTGCAATTGGCCAATGACACCCGCTATGGGCTTGCGGCCTCTGTCTGGTCGGAAAACCTGAACACCGCGCTGGATATCGCGCCGAAGCTGGCGGCAGGCGTTGTCTGGGTCAATGGCACCAATATGTTCGACGCGGCTGCAGGCTTTGGCGGCGTCCGCGAAAGTGGCTTTGGTCGCGAAGGCGGCTGGGAAGGTGCGCGCGCCTACACGCGCCCCGTGGCGACGCTGGGCCCGCGCGAAAAGGTCAGCGGTTTCACCGGTGCTTCGGTCGAGCCGCTGGCGGTGGATCGCACGGCCAAGATGTACATCGGCGGCAAACAGGTGCGTCCCGATGGTGGCTATGCCAAAGCGGTTTATGCCGCTGACGGGACGTTGATCGCTCAGGCGCCGATCGCCAACCGCAAAGACCTGCGCAACGCGGTCGAGGCGGCGCGCGGTGCCGGCGGCTGGGCCGCTGCCACAGCGCACAACCGCGCGCAGGTGTTGTATTACATTGCCGAGAACCTGTCGGCGCGCGCTGGTGAATTTGCCGCGCTGATTGACCGCCAGACCGGTGGCGATACAGGCAAGGCCGAGGTCGAGGCGGCCGTGGATCGCCTGTTCAGCTACGCCGCCTGGGCTGACAAGTTCGAAGGCGCGGTCAAACCGGTGCCCGCCCGCGCTGTGGCGATGGCGTTGCACGAACCCTGCGGTGTCATCGGGGCGCTCTGTTCCGATGATGCGCCGCTGCTTGGCTTTGTGTCCGCCATGGCCCCGATTATCGCCATGGGCAACCGCGCCGTTCTGGTGGCGTCAGAGCCGTTCCCGCTTGCGGCGTTGGAGTTCATGCAAGTGCTGGAAACATCGGACGTGCCTGCGGGTGTGGTCAACATCCTGACCGGATCGCACAGCGAGCTGGGCGCGACCTTGGCCACGCATATGGGCATCGACGCGGTCTGGAGCTTCTCCTCCACCGAGCTTGCCGAGACGATCGAGGCGGGCGCGGCCAATGTGTTGAAGCGGACATGGGTGCCCTCCGGTGCCATCGACTGGATGGGCGACGATGCCGAGGGTCGCGTGTTCCTGGAGGCTGCGACCGAAGTCAAAACGGTCTGGGTGCCCTATGGCGCGTGATCACAAAAGGTCGGGGGACACCCCCGACCTACACCACGTCCCGCATGGGGCGAGGCAAACGGCCGGAGTTTGACGTTCACATATTGACGCCGGCGACGTTTGTGATCACAAGGCGGCATGCAAGCATTTCCCAAACCAGATCCCGGCGCCTCTGCCCATGATCGCGTCTATCGCGGTCTGCGCACCCGTATCATGCATGGTCAAATCCCGCCCGGTCATGCGCTGACCCTGCGCGGTATTGGCAAGGATTATGAGTGCTCGATGACGCCCGCACGCGAGGCGGTGAACCGTCTGGTGGCCGAAGGCGCGCTGTCTATGTCGGCATCGGGGCGTGTGGCCACGCCCGAGCTGTCGAACGAACGGATCGAGGAGCTTGCAGCCCTGCGGTCGCTTCTGGAGGTCGAGCTGGCCTCTCGCGCGTTGCCAAGGGCGCATATGGCGCTGATCGAACGGCTGCAGGCGATCAATTCCAACATTTCCGATGTGGTGTCGAACCGCGATGCGGTGGGCTACATCCGCACCAATCTGGAGTTTCACCGCACCCTGTATCTTCGGGCGCAGGCACCGGCGATTCTGGCCATGTGTGAAACCGTCTGGCTGCAGCTTGGGCCCACCATGCGGGCGCTGTACGGGCGGCTTCGACGGACCGAAGCGCCGCAATATCACCGTTTGATCATTGCCGCGTTGAAGGCCGGGGATGAACCCGGCCTGCGTTTGGCGGTGCGCTCGGATGTAACGCAGGGGTTGCGGATGATTGCAGACCGGGGCTAGCGTCAGCTGGCGCTGGCGGCGGCCAATGCGCTGTCCATCAGTTTCTTGATATCGGCAGAACGCGTGCCCGCAACGATGCGGCCCAGTTCCTTGTCACCTTGTAGCACGATCAGGGTCGAGCGGCGCGGCACTTTCAGCTCCGTGGTCAGGGCGCTTTTGCGATAGGCGTCCCAATCCACCCGCACAAAGGTGATCTTTTGGTCGTAGGCCGGGTTTCCGGCGCGCAGATCGTTGATGACACGTTCCTGCGCGGCGCATGTGCTGCACCAATCCGCCGCAAAATCGAGAAACACAACCTCGCCCTTGGCAAGGCGGTCTTTGACCAGTCCGGGTGTGTAATTGACCGCGGCCTGTGCGGAAAACGGGGCGATGGCGCAGGCGGCGGCGGTTGTCAGAAAACGTCTACGGTTCATAAAGAGGTTCCTTCACAAGGAGCGGTTACAGAGAAACGGAGAGGTCGATCAGCCATGCGGGGAGCGTGCGAATGGCCCAGGCTTCGATGATATGGTGGATGTTGAAGAACAGCCCCAGACCGACAAGGATGAAAGCGGCGCCCAGCACCGGTCGCCCCCGCACCGCAAGGGCACGCAGTTGGGCGTTGTATCTGCCGACCGCACCGCGCGTCCCATAGGCCAGACCGAGGATCAGGGTCGAGACACCAGCGGCAAAACCCAGCATGATCAGCGTGACCAGCCCGAGGCTTTCGCCCTGAGAGGCCAGCGCAATGGCACCGCCAAGGGTGGGACCGATGCAGGGGCTCCAAACCGCGCCCAGCAGCAGCCCTCCGGCGAATTGCCCGCCCAGCCCGTTGCGGTCGATCTGGTCCATCTGCATATCGGCGCGGGCAGACAGCCCCGCCGTGGCCCCGGCCAGCATGGCACCGGCGCGCGGTGTCAGCAGCGCCAAGCCGAACAGCACCATCAGCACCGCGCCCGCTTTGGCGACCATGTCGATGTCCAGACCGATCAGATGGCCGAAGGCGGTGATTCCGACGCCGAGCGTCACAAAAGACAGCGACAGCCCCGCCGCCATGGCCACCGGCCCCAAGCGATGCGCCTGAAGCGCGCTTGCGATGACAATGGGCAGAACCGGCACAACGCAGGGATTGATGAGGGTCAGAAGGCCAGCGCCATATGCGAGTAATATATCCATACCGCTATGTGTGCCGCGAAGCGATTGACCTGTCACCTGACAATGACTGACGCGCGGTCACAGGCGCGTCAGCCGATGTTTCAGATCTGATTATTTCAGATGCTCTTCGAAAAAGGCGATGGTGCGCGACCACGCCAATTCGGCCATTTCCTCGTCATAGCGGGGGGTCGAATCATTGTGGAAGCCATGGTTGGCGTTGGGATAAATATGCGCCGTGTAGGTCTTGTTGTTGGCCTTCAGCGCGGCCTCATACTCTGGCCAGCCTGCATTGATGCGTTCATCCAGCTCACCGTATTGCAGCAGCAACGGCGCCTGAATGCGCGGCACGTCCTCGGCTGCGGCCTGGCGACCGTAGAAGGGCACAGAGGCGCCCAGTTCGGGATAGGCCACCGCAAGCGCGTTACACACGCCGCCACCGTAGCAGAAGCCGACGCAGCCGACCTTGTCCGTTGTGTCGTCGTGGGCAGCCAGCCATTCGTAGGCGGCAAAGAAGTCGTTCATCAGCTTTTCGCCATCCACGGTCTGCTGCAGCTCGCGGCCTTCGGCGTCGTTGCCGGGGTAGCCGCCGACCGAGCTGAGACCATCAGGGGCCAGCGCGATAAACCCGGCTTTGGCCACACGGCGGGCGACATCCTCGATGTAGGGGTTCAGACCACGGTTTTCGTGAATCACCACGACCGACGGCACCGGCCCTTCGACATTGGCGGGGCGGACCATGTAGCCGCGCACCTCGCCATGGCCGTTGGGCGAGGGGTAGGTGACATATTCTGCGATGATGTCGGGGTCGTTAAAGCTGACCTGTTCGGCCAGCGCATAGTTGGGCGACAGCATGTTCAGCAGCGCCGCAGCGGTCAGGCCACCGACGGCAAAGCGTGCGGCACCGTCCAGAAATTCACGCTTGGTGATCTTGCCGTGCGCGTAAAAGTCATAAAGCTCCAATAGATCTTGGTCGAAATCAGCGGCCGTCATACGACGGGGCGGTGTCTGATCGTTCATAGCAGTCTCCCTGTGTGGCCGCGCGTTCATGCGCGACTCTGTTCAGGGTACGAAAGAAAATCGACAAAAGATCAACAAGAGCGCGTGAGGACCGTCGACTTCACACGTATGTGATGTCGACGACCAGAAATTTACTCTCCCGCAGCGCGGCTTTCCCAGCGCAGCCCCTGCGCGGTGCGGTTTCCAAAGCCGGTCCAGTAGCTGTGATCTGCGGTGGGGGTGTCGTCCTCCATGGACCAGACCCCATCGGCGGCGCGTTCGATCAGGTCGAGATAGCGCGCTTTGTCCGCGTCGCCTTTGACGTGCAGGTCCATAAAGGCCGTGGCGAAATGCTGGGCGACGTTGTTCATCCGCGTCGTGTCCCAGACCGCATCGGCGTAATGTTCAAACGGGGCCCAGCCCAGCTTGTCCGACACGGCGAAGCTGTTGGCGGGGGCGGGCATGGGGGCGGCGGCATTGTGGTTGGCCGCCTCAAACGTCAGCAGGTGGCGGTCCGTGCCCGTGGTCTCTGCAAAGATGTCGCGCATATGCGCGTAGCTGGACACATCGTCGACGCCACCTGCCATGATCATCAGCGGCTTTTCGATTGCGGCAAGGCCGTCGGCGTCCCAGAAATCACGGTTGCGACCCCACGGGCCAATGGCGATCACCGCCTTGACGCGCGGATCGACAAGCTGCGCGAGGCTGTCGGACCCGCTTGCGTGCTGCGCCAACAAATCGGCGGGGGGGACAAAGGCCTCTGGCTCCGTGCGGGTGGTGGCCGCCTCGGACAGACCGCCACCGGCAAAGATCAGCGCGCCGTATCCGCCCATCGAGTAGCCGATCACGCCGGTGTTGTCGGTATCGGTGATGGCGCCGATCTCGTCATCCAGTGCGGCCATGCTGTCGATGACAAAGCGTTGATCCAGCGGGCGATTCACCAGCGTCGACCCAAAGGCCGCCTGATCCGAATATGTGCTGTCGGTGTGGTCGACCGAAACGGTGACATAGCCCTTGGAGGCCAGATTTTCGCCCAGATGGCTCATCAGGAAACGGTTGCCCGGATAGCCGTGCGAGATCAGGATCATGGGAAATCGGCCCTCGGCGGGGGCGGCGTCGCGGGCGGCACGCCCTGTGAGGGTGACAGCGGTTTCCCCGTCCCGCAGCACGGTTTCATAGGTGGTGCCGGGCGTGGTGTCAGCGGCTGCGGGATACCAGATCTCGACAGGCAGCGGGCGGTCATAGGTGACCAGCCCGTCGCGGGAGTTCAGCACATCCGCGCGGCCCTGATCGGTGAAGGTCATTGACCGGACGCCCACCGGCATATCGCCATAGGCTGCCAGCTCTGGCGCGTCGGGGCGGATCACGTCAATCGGGTTCTCTGCCAGTGCGGCGGTTCCCAAGACCGATCCGGCGATCACTCCGGTCAGGATTTTTGTGTAAGATGTCATGCGCAACCTCCCATTGCATTACTTGAGCGGAGGTTACGCCTTCTTTGTAAAAGGTAAATGCAACTGTGACCTTGCAGCGGTTACGCTGCGAGGCCGCGAGAGCCCATGTCGATGTATTTCTTCCGCCGCTTGGCAATCAGATCCTTGCGAGAGGTGCCGTCAAGCTCTGACAGCATGACGGTGATGGCTTTGCCTACGCTGTCCATGGTGTGGTTGCGGTCGCGGTGCGCCCCGCCACGGGGTTCGGTGATGATGCGGTCGCAGACACCCAATGTGTGCAGGTCCTGCGCGGTCAGACGCAGCGCTTCGGCGGCTTCGCGCATGCGACCCCCGTCTTTCCACAGGATCGAGGCGCAGCCCTCGGGCGAGATCACCGAGTAGACCGAATGTTCCAGCATCGCGACACGGTTCGCCGTGGCAAAAGCCACCGCCCCGCCAGAACCGCCCTCGCCAATCACCACGGACACCAAAGGCACGCCGATCTGCAGGCATTTCTCGGTGGAGCGGGCAATGGCTTCGGACTGGCCGCGTTCCTCGGCACCCTTGCCGGGGTAGGCACCGGGGGTGTCGATCAGCGTCACCACCGGCAGGCCGAAACGGTCGGCCATGTCCATCAGGCGCACGGCCTTGCGGTAGCCTTCGGGGCGGGCCATGCCAAAGTTATGGGTGATCCGCGATTGGGTGTCGCTGCCCTTTTCGTGACCGATGACAACAACCGGCTGGTCGTTGAAGCGCGCGGTGCCGCCCATGACGGCATCGTCATCGGCAAAGTTCCGGTCGCCCGCCAGCGGCATGTATTCGGTGAACAGCGCGTCGATGTAGTCGCGGCAATGGGGGCGTTCAGGATGGCGGGCCACCTGCGTTTTGCGCCACGGGCTAAGCTTGCCATAGAGATCCGTCAGCAGGGCATCGGCCTTGCGGTCCAGTGCCTTGGCCTCGGCTTCGATATCCATTTCGGCATTGCCCCGCGCCATGGCACGCAGCTCTTCTGCCTTGCCTTCGATCTCTGCCAGAGGCTTTTCGAAATCGAGGTAATGGGTCATGGCTTGTTCTCCGCAGGGTCTTTGCTCGTTGCGGTGCTATATGGCCTGCGCGCGCGGCAGTTGCAACAATCCAGCTTGGCGTAACGGCAAGCGCTGGCCGATGCGCGGGTCACAGGCCAACCAGCACCGGCAGCATCGCCGCCACCAGCAGTGCGGCCATCGTGCGGTTGAACCACATCAACCGGTGCGGGTCAGCCAGCCAGCGCCGTATGCCGGTGCCAAAGGTCGTCCATGTGGCGGCGGACACCAGGCCGATTGTCAGAAAGGTTGCCGCGATAAACAAGATCCCGCCGAGATCGCGTGACGGCGCATAAAGCGTGATCGCCCCAAGCGCCATGGACCATGCCTTGGGGTTGACCCATTGGAACGCGGCCGCCTGCAAAAAGGTCAGGGGGCGGGCGTGGGCGTCGGCCTGTTTGATCTGCCCGGCCGTGGCAATCTTCCACGCGAGATAGAGCATGTAGATCAGCGCGGCGGCTTTGAGTGCGGTGTAGAGCGGGGGCCATGCCTCGAAGACGCGCATAATACCCAGTCCCACGGGCACCGTCATCAGGGGGAAGCCTAGGGCGACACCGGACAGATGGGGCAGGCTGCGACGCAGGCCGAAATTCGCGCCGGAGGCCACCAACATCAGATTGTTGGGGCCGGGGGTGAACAGGGTCGCGGCAGCGAACCCCAGCAGAGCGGTGAAAAGATCAAGTGTCATGTGGTGATACTGGTGCGTCAAGGGCTGTGAATTGTTGCGTTTGGCGGCGTAAGCGTGTGAGTATTGCAATCAATGACGGATCTGGACAGCATAGACCGCAAGATATTGCGCGCGCTCAAGCGCGACGGGCGGCTGTCCAATCTGGCGCTGGCGCAAGAGGTGGGGCTGTCGCCCTCGGCGTGTTTGCGTCGGGTGCAGGCGTTGGAGACCGCCGGGGTGATCACCGGCTATCGCGCCACCGTGTCGGCGGAAAAGCTCGGCGCGGGTTTTGTGGCCTATCTGTCCGTCGGATTGAACCAGCATACGCGGAATTCGCAGAAGGCGTTTGAGCAGGCCATGACCGCCGCGCCGCAGGTGGTGGAATGTCACAACATCACCGGCGCTGTGGAATATCTGCTGCGGGTGGAGGTGGCGGATCTTGCGGCGTACAAGCATTTCCACACTGAGATCCTGGGGGCTTTGCCGCAGGTGGACAGGTTGACCACCTATGTGGTGATGGGGTCGCCCAAAGACGAGCGGCGGTAGGGGCGCTGCCCCGTCGCAGCAAGCTGCGACTCCCCGAGGTATTTGTCCAAGGAAAAGCGAAAACGCGCGCCGTATCAGGGCGCGCGTTCTGCGAAGGTCAGGTTCCGGCGATCAGATCGGACTGTTTCACGATGACCTCGGCCTGTTTCATCGAGGCGATGTCGATCAGCTTGCCTTTGTAGGTGGTGGCGCCTTCGCCGCGGGCCTTGGCGGCTTCCATTGCCTCGAGAATGGCGCGTGCGTCTGCGATGGCCTCGTCCGTGGGGGTGAAGACCTCGTTTGCCAGAGCGATCTGTTTGGGGTGGATCGCCCATTTGCCGACCATGCCCAGCGTGGCAGAGCGCAAGGCCTGAGCACGGTAGCCGTCATCGTCGGAGAAGTCGCCAAAGGGGCCGTCCACCGGCAGCACGCCGTGGGTGCGGCAGGCGGCGACGATGGCCGTCTGGGCCCAATGCCACGGATCGGACCAGTGCTTCTGGCCGTCGCGCAGCATGTAGTAGTTTTCCTGCGTGCCACCGATGCCGGTGGTGGCCATGCCCATGGAGGCGGCGAAATCGGCGGCGCCGAGGCTCATAGCCTCCATCCGGGGGGAGGCGGCGGCGATTTCCTCGACGTGGGCGATTCCGGCGGCGGATTCGATGATCACCTCGAAGCGGATCGGCTTTGTGCGGGCTTTGGCGCGTTCGATGGCGGTCACAAGGGCGTCGACGGCATAGATGTCGGCAGCGCAGCCCACTTTGGGAATCATGATCCGGTCGATGCGGTCACCGGCCTGTTCCAGAATGTCCACCACGTCGCGGTACCACCATGTCGTGTCGAGACCGTTGATGCGCACGGACAGGCATTTGTTGCCCCAGTCGATGTCGTTGATCGCCTGAATGGCATTGCTGCGGGCGCTGTCTTTGTCCGAGGGGGCGACAGAATCCTCGAGATCGATGTTGATGACGTCGGCGGCGGAGCTGGCCATTTTCTCAAACAGCGCAGTGCGGGAGGCGGGCCCGAACAGTTGGCACCGGTTGGGAACGGCGGGTGAGGGGGGCTGTAGGCGGAAAGACATGGCTGCGCGCTCCGTCGGGTAATGAAGTTGCGATTGTATTGCGATGATTGATATTTAATTACCCATTGCTGCGCAAGCAAAATGCGCAGCGCGCGACTGCAGCATGGTCGCAGGCCGTTGCGCGGGATTCTTCGGCCAAGTGCGCCTTTTGTCGATGAATCTTGCGCATTGCGTGGTTGCGTTGCGGTCTTTCGTATTTTCTTCGCAGGGAAATGACCCACAGTCAGAGGAAAGAGACAGACACGCTGACCCATATCGGAGGCCCCCATGATCCAGACCCCGTACCTGTTGTTCCTCGGTGATGCGCCGGACCCCTTGGCCGCCAAGGTGGCGCAAGGCATCCGCGACTGGCGTCCCGACAATTGCGTCGGCCAATTCCGTATGGACGGCTGCAAGGCGGATATGAAAATCGCCGATATGACGCTGGAAGAGGCCAAGGCCGCCGGGGCCAAGACGCTGGTGATCGGCGTCGCCAACCGGGGTGGGGTGATTTCCCAAGCCTGGAAAAAGGTGCTGGTTCAGGCGCTGGAAGAGGGCTTTGATCTGGCGTCGGGCCTGCACAACCTATTGCGCGACGAGCCTGATCTGGTGGCTGTGGCCGAGGCCTGTGGCCGGACGCTGCATGATGTGCGGGTGCCCGTGGTCGACTATCCGATCGCCGATGGTGTGAAGCGCAAGGGCAAGCGCGTGCTGGCCATCGGTACGGATTGTTCCGTGGGCAAGATGTACACCGCGCTCGCGCTGGATAAGGCGATGCGCGACAAGGGCATGAAAAGCACCTTTCGGGCGACCGGCCAGACCGGCATTCTGATCACCGGTGACGGTGTGCCGCTGGATGCTGTGATCGCTGACTTTATGGCGGGCTCTGTTGAATGGCTGACGCCTGACAACGATGAGGACCATTGGGACATTATCGAAGGTCAGGGCAGCCTGTTCCACGTGTCTTATTCCGGTGTGACGCTGGCCCTTGTGCATGGTGGGCAACCCGATGCGCTGATCCTGTGCCATGAGCCCACGCGCAGCCATATGCGTGGTCTGCCGGGGTATGCCTTGCCCAGCCTCGAGGATGTGCGCGACATGGGGTTGGCGCTGGCCAAGGTGGCCAACCCGAATTGCCGTGTCGTCGGTGTTTCGATCAATACGCAGCACATGGGTGAGCAGGAGGCCAAGACCTACTGCGCCGATGTCGAAGCCAAGTTGGGCCTGCCCTGTGTCGACCCCTTCCGACATGGTGCGGACCGTCTGGCCGACGCTTTGGCCGCGTATTGACCGGAGCGGGGGCGGCGGCATCAGCTGGCCGCCCCCGACAGTGGCGCCTTGCCTTTCAGGGCGTTAGAACACCCCAGACACAGGGAGCAGGGCAATGATCGAAGTGACACGGGACGTTTTCCGTTTGGCGCAGGCGTTTACGATTTCGCGCGGCACGCGGACGGAGGCCAAGGTGCTGACCGTGACTGTCACGCGCGACGGCGTCACCGGACAGGGCGAATGTGTGCCTTATGCGCGCTATGATGAGACGCTTGATAGTGTGACCGAGCAGATCCTTGGGCTTCCGTCGTCGATTTCGCGGGCACAGTTGCAGGCGGCCTTGCCAGCCGGCGCGGCGCGCAACGCGGTGGACTGCGCCCTGTGGGATCTGGAAGCGAAAGCCGCTGGCAAACCGGCGTGGGAGCTTGCCGGACTGGATGCGCCAAAGCCGGAGATCACGGCTTATACCTTGTCGCTCGACACGCCGGAGAACATGCGCATTGCGGCGCAGGAGAATGCGCACCGCCCGATGCTGAAGATCAAACTGGGCACCCCCGATGACATGCCCCGGCTGGAGGCGGTGCGCGCCGGTGCCCCCGATGCGCGGATCATCGTTGACGCAAACGAAGGGTGGTCGGCGCAGGTCTATGCGGATCTGTGTCCGCATTTGCTGCGCCTCGGGGTGGCGATGGTGGAACAGCCTTTGCCCGCAGGTGATGACGAGGCATTGCGCGGAATGGAGCGGCCTGTGCCGCTGTGTGCCGACGAATCCTGTCATGACAGATCCTCGCTGCCCAAGCTCAAGGGCAAGTATGACATGGTCAACATCAAGCTCGACAAGACCGGCGGGCTGACAGAGGCGCTTGCGCTTCGGGCGCAGGCGCGCGCCGAAGGGTATCAGGTTATGGTCGGTTGCATGGTGGGATCGTCCTTGGCGATGGCACCGGCGGTGCTGTTGGCCCAAGGGGCAGAGGTCACCGATCTGGACGGGCCGCTTTTGTTGGCCGAAGACCGCGCCACACCGCTGACCTTTGACGCCGCCGGGGTGCACCCTGCGCAGCCTGCGTTGTGGGGATGACCCCGCGACATGAGCTTTGCGCTTGAAATACGCGCACGGCCCCCGCTAGATCACGGCAAACCTGCTGAAACACGCTGATAGAAAGATCCGCCCATGACCCGCACCGTTTACGTCAACGGAGACTACCTGCCCGAAACCGAAGCCAAGGTTTCGATCTTTGACCGCGCCTTTTTGATGGGCGATGGCGTCTATGAGGTGACCAGTGTTCTGGGCGGAAAACTGATTGATTTCGCAGGCCATGCCAAGCGTTTGCAGCGATCCTTGGACGAGCTGGACATGCCCGCCCCCTGCACCATGGACGAGCTGCTGGAGATCCACCGCGAGCTGGTCAAGATCAACGAGATCGACGAGGGCATGGTCTATCTGCAGGTGACCCGTGGCGCGCCGGATGACCGCGATTTCGTCTTCCCCGATCCCGAAACGGTCAAGCCGACGCTGGTTTTGTTCACCCAAAGCAAGCCGGGTCTGGCGGACAGCCCTGCCGCCAAAAAGGGCATCAAGGTCATTTCCATCGAAGACGTCCGTTGGGGCCGCCGTGACATCAAGACAGTCCAGCTTTTGTATCCGTCGATGGGCAAGATGATGGCCAAGAAGGCCGGTGCCGATGACGCGTGGATGGTCGAGGATGGCTTTGTCACCGAAGGTACCTCGAACAACGCCTATTTCATCAAGGGCAACAAGATCGTCACCCGCGCCCTGTCCAACGACATTCTGCACGGGATCACCCGCGCGGCCGTTTTGCGCTTTGCCCGCGAGGCGCAGATGGAGGTCGAGGAACGCAATTTCACCATCGAAGAAGCGCAGCAGGCCGACGAGGCATTTATCACCTCTGCCTCGACCTTTGTGATGCCGGTGGTCGAGATCGACGGTGTCAGCCTTGGCGGCGGCACTCCGGGGCCACGCGCGGCGCGGTTGCGTGAAATCTATCTCGATGAAAGCCGCAAGGCCGCGATCTGAGGGCTGAGGGATGCGCGATCTCTTCGCCATCCTTGCGATCATTCTGGCGGTGGTGTCGCTGGGTCTGTTCAAGGTGCCCAATGAAAACGCCCTGCTGGAATCCGGGTTGCGTGCGGAGGCGCGCGCAGCCCTGAGCCAAACCCGCCACCCGATTGATGTGGTGGCAACAGGCCGTGTGCTGACGGCGACGGGCCGGGTCGAGACCGAAGAGGCGCGGCGCGATATTCTGTCGACCCTCGCTGCGCTGGAGGGTGTCGAGGGGGTCGAGGATGCGCTGACCCTGCTGCCCGAAATCTCTCCCTTTGTGTTGACGCTGACACGTTCCGATGCAGGCGTGCTGTCCGAAGGGCATAGCCCCGATGCAGCACTGGCACAGGCGTTGATGGCGCCGGATCTGGCCGTTGCCTCCGGTGCGCCCGACGGGTTCGATACCGTGGCCCTAATGGTGGCAGAGATCCTGCCCGACATGCTGGATGGCACGGCCGAGCTGCGCGATCAGACGGTGACGCTGCAGGGGCAGGTGCATCTTCCCGAGGAATTGCAGGCCATCAGGGCCGCAATGGACAGCTTGCCCGAAGGGTTTTCTGCGACGGTTGAGGTCACCGCGCTGGATGATGGGCGGCCTTATGGCATGCTGGTGACGCGTGATCCGCTGCTGGGGTTGGAGGTTCGCGGGAAGGTTCCGCCTGATTTTGATGCCAAAGCGCTTGCCTCCCTTGGGGCGGCACAGTTGATGCGTCTGGATTATGCGCCCTTGCCCTTGGATCAACCGGGGTTTTTGCAAGCGTTGGACGCGGCTTTGCCGGTGTTCGCACAGATCGACGAGGGTAGCCTGACGGTGGCCCCGGATGCGGTCACATTGACCGGCGGCCCTGTCGCGCCCGAGGTCATTCGCGCCGCGCGCGAGATGGTCTTGCCGGTCGGTTTCGCGCGTCATCTGGCACTGGTGCCCGAAGATGACGGTGCGCCGCTGTCGCTTGCGCTGGCGTGGGACGGTGCTGAATTGCATGCGACGGGACGGGTGCCACGCGACTTTGCCCTGCCTGACATCACGGAACAGGTGACGGAGGACTTCGCCCGCAGCCCTTACCCGGATCTTGCGGATTGGGACGCGCCCCTGGCCGCAGGGGTGGCGGCGCTGCTGCGGCTCGATCAGGGCAGGTTGCTATTGTCCGGCGACGGACTGGAGATCACGGGAACGGCAGCGGACCCGGGCGCGCGGGCGCTGGCCCGGCGGGCGCTGGGCGAGGCGGGTCGCTTGGACGCGGACTTGCAAGACGATGGCCGTCCTGCCGCTTTTCGGCTGGTCTATGATGCGGGGGCAGGGGGTTCGGTGTCGGGTAAATTGCCTGCGGATCTGACGACAGACGCGCTGGCCGAGGCCTTGGGCATTGACGCGCTTCGGGGGGAGCCGCACATTGCCCCGTCCGGGCGCGGGCAGGCTGTGCTGCGCGATTTGACCGGCCTTCAGCCTTGGCTAATCTATCTCGACCGGCTGACGGTCGAGGCCACGGCCGAGGGGCACCAGATTGTTGCAGAGGTGGTGCCGGGACTGCCGGTAGACACGTTGCGCACAGCGATGCGCGTGGTCCCGCGCTCCGTTGATCTGCGCGCGGCTGCGCCGCCAGCGGCGGGGACGCGTCGGATGCATGGCGTGCTGGACCAGCCACAGATTTTCACGGCTGGCCATTGGCTGCCAGAGCAGTCTATCGCATTGAATGCCGAGGGCTGCGCCACAGCGATTGCGGACACGGCTGACATTCCATTCGCGGCGGGGCGGTTCACGCTGGGCGTTGATGCGCATTGGCCGCTCGCCGCCCTGGCGGCGGTGGTGCGCGGCTGCACGCGCTTTGCTGGTCTGTCACTGGAGATCGAGGTGGAGGCCGCAAGCGCGACCATCCCCGAGCTGAACGGACAAGTGGCGCGGCGTCGCGCGGATGCCTTGCGCTTAGCCTTGGGCGCGCGTGGTGTCGACGCTGCTGCCATCACGGCCAAGGGTGTGGCGGGCGCTAGCGATCAGATCACCTACCGCTGGCGCTAAGCCTGCTTGCGGATGTGGTTGGCGGCGTGCTGCCCCGCCCAAAGGCCTGTGGCCATGCTGGCAGTCAACAGATAGCCCCCCGTCGGCGCGTCCCAGTCCAGCATCTCGCCCGCGCAAAAGACCCCCGGCTTTGACCGCAGCATCAGCCCCGCATCCAGCGCATCAAACGGGACACCCCCGGCGGTGGAAATCGCCTCGTCCATCGGGCGAGGGCCATTATGGCGCAGCGGCATAGCCTTGAGCGTGCGGGCCAAGGCGCGCGGCTCTGTTGGCAGCGGTCGGGCCATTTCCATCAACAAGGCCTGCGTGGCGGGGGACAGTTTGACCAGCTTGCGCAGGTGGTTGGACAGGCTCTGCTTGCTGCGCGGTTTTGACAGGCGCTGGCACAGCTTGTCCTCGTCCAGATCGGGCAGCAGATCGACTGTCAGTGCGGCATCTTCACGTACGGCGGGGATGACCGGATACAGCCCGCCGCCCTCAAGACCACGGGCGGAAATGATCGCCTCGCCCCGATTGCGCAGGCCGCCTGCGTGGAAGGTCACGTTTTTCAGCGGTGCCCCGAAATGGGGGCGCATATGCGGCGACCAGTCGACCAGAAGGCCAACATTCGACGGCTGGAACGGCGAAAGCGCGATCCCCTCCGCCCGCAGGGTTTGCGCCCACAGCCCGTCTGACCCCAACCGTGCCCAGCTTGCGCCGCCCATGGCCAGAACAGTCGCCTGTGGCGTCAAGTGTTGCGGCCCCTCAGGTGTTTCAAAGCGCAGCCCCGCGTCAGACCAGCCGGTCCAGCGCCAGCGCAGCCGACGCTCCAGCCCCATCGCGTCGAGCCGCGCCAGCCATGCACGCAACAAAGGAGAGCCTTTCATCGCTTCCGGGAACAGCCGTCCGGTGGAGCCGGTGAAACAGGGCTGGCCCAGACCCTCGGCCCAGGCGCGGACCTGTTCTGGGCCAAACTGGTCCAGCATGGGGCGCAGATGATCGTGCGCCGCGCCAAACTGGGCGCAGAACGCGTCGTGGTTCTCGATCTTTGTCAGGTTCAGGCCGGATTTTCCCGCCATCAGGAGTTTGCGCGCAAGGGAGGGTTTGGCCTCGGCCAACAGGGTCGGGATGCCTTGGGACAAAAGCGCCTCTGCCGCCATCAGACCAGCGGGGCCGCCGCCGATGATGACTGCGCTCACTCCGGGGCCTTTCGCAATTCCACAACGCGGTGCGGGTAGGGGATTTCGATGTTGTTGTCGCGCAGGGCATTCCAGATCAGAAAGCCCACATCGGACGAGTATTTGTGCTGCCCGTCGTCGATGCCGTTGACCCAGAATTCGACGGCGAAATCGACGCCGGAGTCGCCAAAGCCGCGCAATTCACAATCCGGCGGAAAGGGGTCGTCCAGCACGCCGGGGTGCTGGGCCACGGCCTTTTCGATAATATCGGGCACCAGATTGATGTCCGTGTTGTAGGACACCGAAAAGGGGACCTCGTAGCGGTTCGAGCTGCCCTGGTCGGAATAGTTGATCACGCGGGTGGTGATGAAATCCTCGTTCGGGACAACGATCCAGCGGCCATCAAAGCTTTCGAGGATCATGGCGCGGGCCGTGGTCTGGACGATGGTGCCTGCCATGCCGTTGTCGAGCTCCACATAATCGCCCACCGTGGCCTGCCCTTCGAGCAGCAGGATGATGCCCGAGATATAGTTCGACGCGATCTTTTGCAGACCGAAGCCAAGACCCACACCGATGGCACCGCCCAGAACCGCGAGAGAGGTGAGCGGGATGCCCACAATGTTCATCAGCAGCAGGAAGGCGATGCCATAGATGCCCAGCTCTGCCGCTTTGACGGCAAGCTGGCGGGTGGCGGGGCGCATGTCCTCTTGTTTATGAATGTAGCTGCCGGTCTGGTCGTTGGACCAACGGCCCAACCAGAACAGGATCGAGCCTGCGATCACGCCACGGATAATCGCCATCACGGTGAATTCGATATTTCCCAGCGCGATGGTCATCTGGTTAAGCTGCGCCGTCGCCAGATCCAGCAGCCCCAGCGTATACAGCGCCATGACCGGCAGCAGGATAAAGCGCCCCAGCGTTTTCAGGAAACCGTCGGTGATGATCTCGGACACCAGAATGCGCGCGGCCAGCAGCAAAAACACCCGTTTGCCAAAGGCGATCACGGCGCCAGAGCCGAACAGCGCGCGGGTAAATCCCTCGCCGGCCGCAGTAAACGCAAAGGCGAGAAGCGGCAGCATCAGCGGCACAAAGATTAGAACAAAGCGGCGCAGGGTCGCAAGGATCGAGCGACGGTCCGGCTCGGGGGTCAACACGCGTTCCAGCACGGGCCGCAGTTTGCGCGTCAGAAGCAGGGCGGCCACAAAGGCCAGCACCAGAAGACCGAATTGCGACCATGCGGCGGGCGACAACAGCCAGCCCTTGGCAATGTCCCAGCCCTGAATGGCATAGCCAACCGTGGTCTGGACGATTTGCGGTTGTCCGGAAAGATCGAAATTCATTGGTCTATGTCCTGCAAAACCCTGACAGAGGTTTGCCCAAGCCGCTCTGGGGATACAAGGTCAGGCTTTTCAAAAAGCCGCTTGGCCACGGGGTTTGACGGGGATCGGTGCGAAATTCACGCGGAGCGATCCCGCTGTTTACTGCAAAAGTGGATCAAGCGGCCTGCGCTGAGGGTGTCAGACCATCTTGTCATGCCCGCCATGGCTAACAACACGTCCAGTTTGCAGTATGACTGGTGTTCGATGGGGGGGGCACCGTCGGGATATAGCGTTGCGTGATGGCGGACCGATGTTCTGCACCGAGAAATGCAAAGGGCTGTTGGTGCCAGTCCCGGACGGCCGCGTTACCGCTCAGCTGGGCATGGGCGAGACCGGGGGCGATGCCAGCACCGCCGCGGGATGGGATCCGCGTCCGAACGGGGTAGGGAGAGACGACTTCCCCGATGACGTCTGTGGCTACTGTCCGAACCACATGCACGGGATGAGCCGTCGTGTGTGTGAAGTTTTCGTGTCTATGACCGAACTAGAAACCTACCCTGCTCAAGGAAATGGAGGCCGGTCGTTTCCGGTCGCTGGGGCTTGGCCCTGAGGGGAGCCTCTACGCCGCGATAGATGAGGGCCAGATCCAAAAGCTAACCCCGTGAACGGTTTGTATTATGGTGGCGGAGGACTTCGGTCCGCTGCCACAGGACGATATTGTGGCCTTTCCTGTGCGCGCCACGATATCTGGGCTGCCGGCGATCTGGCACATCAAAATCCGCGCCGAAAGCAGGGCGTGTTTGGCTGCTCACGATTAGATTTTGTAGAATTTCGAATTAATTTTCAGTAGCTTGAGATATCTTTGGCGGGCGGCGTAAAGAAAAAACACCGTCTTGCGCAGAAAACTTCAAAAAAGCGCTTGCGACTCGATTGGGGTATCCGTAAAAGCCCCTTCACCGGCGGCGCTGAGGTGCTGGCGGGGCGCTGGACGGGCCGTGGTGGTTCGGACGGCGGGACGGAAAATCGAGGCAAGGTTGGGCGGGCGCGCCGTAAGTTTAGGGCGCAACTGTTTGGTTTTGTTTTCACGTTATTTGACATCGCGAGTATCTGAAGAGATATGTGGGCGGCGCTGGTCCGATCGATGGATCAACCCTCGCATATCGACC